>CAVSQK010000045.1:0-97653 GCA_963729885.1 uncultured Actinomycetes bacterium | reverse complement strand
CATCGAGGCCTCCTCGACGTTGCCGCCGAGCCGGCCGCAGCCGGGCCATGGCGTTGTTGAAGACGACGACGATGCAGAACGTCGCGTGGCCGACGATGATCGTGAACAGGCCGGCGCCGAGCACCGGCGTGAGGAAGCCGGTGAACACCGTCTTCAGCGCCAGACCGGTGACGATGCCGGGCAGCGCGATGGGCAGGATGACCAGCAGGTTGACCGCGGTCTCGCCGAAGAAGTCGTAGCGGGCCAGCGCGAGCGACGGCAGGGTGCCCAGCACGAGGGCCAGCGCGGTGGCCCCGAGGCCGGCCACGACGAGGTGAGCAGCGCGTCGCGCGGGCCGGGGGCCGCGAACGCGTTCGACCACCACTGCGTGGTGAACCCGCGCGGCGGCCAGCCGAAGGTCCTGTCGGCGTTGAACGAGTTGATCGCGATGACGGCGAGCGGCATGTAGACGAACGCCAGCACGAGCGGCGATGCAGCCCCGAGGAGCCACCGAGCGGTCGGCGGGAGCTGCTCATCGACGCGGCCCCACAGGTTGTCCAGGGCGCCGGTGCGGCGCACGGCGAGCAGGTAGACGACCATGATCAGCACCGAGATCGTGCGCCAGCGCTGCGGCGAAGGGCAGGTCGAGCGTTGTTGTTCTGCTAGACGACGTTGCCGAGCATCTGCAGCTTGCCGCCGACGATCTGCACGGCGATGTAGTCACCGAGCGAGAGGGAGAAGGTGAAGATCGTGCCCGCGGCGAGCGACGGGGTTGATCATCGGGAGCACGACCCGGCGGAACGTCGTCCCGGCCTTGGCGCCGAGGTCGGCCGAGGCCTCGAGGAGCGAGTCCGGCAGCCGCTCCAGCGCCGGCGTACATGCGGCAGCACCATGTACGGCAGCCACAGGTAGGTCAGCGTCACGATCGATGGCGGCAGCGCCGTAGCCCGGGGCTCGAGCCGAACGGCTGCAGGATCCACGCGATACGCCGTCTCCGGCTGCACCATCGCGCGCCAGGCGTACGACCTTGACGAGGTAGACGCCCACAGCGGCGTGAGCACGAGCGCGACCAGCAGCGGCCGCCAGCGCGGCGGGCGCCACGCGCGCCATGAAGAAGGCCATGGGCACCGCGATGAGCGACGCAGAGCACCGTCACCGGCGTCGGCGATGCCGACCGTGCGCAGCGACGACGCCGAGGTAGGCCGGGTGGTGAGCAGCTCGGGAAGTTCTCGAGGGTGAACGCCGCGCACGACCTGGCCGGTGAAGTCGTCGATGGTCCAGAACGCGGTGACGAAGAGCAGCGGCAGGACCCGAGGTAGGCGACGACCAGCCACGACAGCGGCGCGGCCAGCAGGCCGGCGAGGCGCAGCCCGGGTGCCGTGCATGCACGCGGCGCATCGTGTCGCCCGGTGCCGCGCGTCGCCGGATGGCGGTGCTGCATCGGGTCGGCGTCCGTGGCGTCGGCGTCCCGCGGGGTGGGTGGCCGGCCGCGGGCGGCCGGGCCGCCCGACGACCAGGTGGGCGCAGGGTCAGCTGTTGCGCAGCGCGCTCCAGGCCTTCGTCCACTCGGCGTAGGGCACGCACTTGACGTCGGTGCGGCCGTCGAGGCACTTGGTCGATCGGGCGTGTTCCAGTAGTAGACGTCGGTCCAGTAGTCCTCGTCCTCGGCGTGGAACATCGCGCAGTGGTCCTTGTTCGGCGGTCTCGCGCGCAGGACTTCTTGTTGGCCGGCGCCTCACCGAACCACTCGGCGACCTGCGCGTTCGTCTTCGGGCGAGACGATGTGGTCCAGCCACAGGTACGAGCAGTTGTGCTCTTGGTGTCCTTGGCGACCATCCAGGTGTCCGACCAGCCGGTCGCGCCCTCCTTGGGCTTCACGCCTCGACCGGCGGCCTTCGGCCTGGGCCAGGTTGGCGATGACCTGCCACGTGGTGCCCGCGACGGTGGTGCCGGCCTTGAAGGACTGCATCTGCTTGAGGTAGTCCGACCAGTACTCGCCGACGAGCTCCTTCTGCTGCCTGAGCAGGTCGACGGCGGCGTCGAACTGCGTCTGGTCGAGCGCGTACGGGTCCGTGATGCCCGAGGTCGGGCTGGGTGGCCATGAGGTACACGCGCCGCGTCGGCGATGAAGATCGGCGAGTCGTACGCGGTGATCTTGCCCTTGTCGGCGAGTCCGGGTCGAACGTGATCGCCCAGCTGTCGGGCGCCGGCTGACCTTATCGGTGTTGTACATGAGCAGGTTGGCGCCACGGCCGTGCGGGATGCCGTAGTTGACGCCGTCGACGGTGTTCCACGGCTGGTTCTTCAGGCCCGGGAAGATGTCGGCGTAGTTGGGCACCAGCGCGGTGTTGACCGGCTGCACGTTGTCCGCCGCGATCAGGCGCAGCGTCGCGTCGCCGGAGGCCGACACCACGTCGTAGCCGCCGCCCTGCATGAGCTTGCACGGCCTCGTCCGAGGTGCCGAACGTCTTCACGTTGACCTGGCAGCCGGTCTCCTTCTCGAAGTCGTGACCCAGTCGACGGCGGGGTCGGTGGAGCCGTCCTCGACGTAGCCGGGCCAGGCCAGCACGTTGACCGTGCCCTCGCCGGCGCCGACGGGGCCGGCGTAGCGGCGGGCGCCGTGGAAGCGGCCGAGCCGCGCCGTCGACGACGAGCTGCCGCCGCAGGCGATGCGAGCGACCGACGGCGGCAATGCCGGCGCCGTCGCGAGCAGTCGCTTGCTGCGCACTGCTTCCTCCTTTCTCTGGTGCCCGACGGCTCCTGACCGCGGGACGTGCGGTGGTGGCCGGGCGATCCGCGCCGATCGCGGGTCTCGACGCGGTACTCGTGCTCCAGACGCAGGCGCACCGGCGTCCGCGCAGGCCGCGACGTCCATGCGAGGACGGTCGCTGGTTCTGCTCGCAGGCCACGAGCGCGCCGCCGGCCGTCGAGGTCGACGACGAACCGGGTGGCCGAGCCCGACGTAGACGACCTCGCGCACCGTGCCCGAGCGCGCGTGTCCTCGCCGTCGGCGGCCGCGTCCCCGGCGTCGGCGAGGCGGATCTTCTCGGGCCGCACGCTGAACACGCCCGTCGCGCCCGAGCACGGCCGCGGCGGCCTCGCCGCGCAGCAGGTTCGAGGTGCCGACGAAGCCGGCGACGAACCGCGTGGCGGGCTGCTCGTAGACCTCGGCGGGCGTGCCGACCTGCTCGATGCGGCCCTCGTTGAAGACGGCGATGCGGTCGCTCATCGTCAGCGCCTCCTCCTGGTCGTGCGTGACGAAGACGAAGGTGATGCCGACCTCGCGCTGGATCGCCTTGAGCTCGACCTGCATCTGCTCGCGCAGCTTGAGGTCGAGCGCGCCGAGCGGCTCGTCGAGCAGCAGCACCTTGGGCCGGTTGACCAGGGCGCGGGCCAGCGCGACGCGCTGGCGCTGGCCGCCGGACAGCTGGCGCGGGCTTGCGGTCGCCGTAGCCGCCGAGGCGCACGGCCTCGAGCGCCTCGGCCGCGCGCGCGCGGCGCTGCGGCCTTGGCGACACCTTCTTCACCCGCAGCCCGTACTCGACGTTCTGCTGCACGGTCATGTGCGGGAACAGCGCGTAGTCCTGGAAGACGGTGTTGACGTCGCGGTCGAACGGCGGCCGCGCGCGGTGACGTCCTGGCCGGCCGAGCTCGATCGTGCCGGCGGTCGGCAGCTCGAAGCCGGCGATCATCCGCAGCACGGTGGTCTTGCCCGAGCCCGAGGGGCCGAGCAGCGTGAGGAACTCGCCGTCGCGATGTCGAGGTCGACGCCGTCGACGGCGACCACCGCGGGTCGCCGGCCCGAACTCCTTGCGGAGCCCTCGCAGGGAGATCGCCACGCTCGGCGTTGCTTCCATTCGATCGCCTCGGGACGTTGGGGTGCGAATCGCCGGGACCTAGGTCCCGACTGGACGCAGCGCACTCTAGGGGTCGGCACCCCCGAAGCCAAATCGAACACGACGAAATCCGCGACCTGCGACAGCAGGCGCCGCCAGATCAGCAACTGCATGGAGGCCGTTCACCACGGTAACCGTCGATCCAGTGAGCGCTCCCCGGCAGCGCCAGCAGTCCCCTGGACGGACGGTCCGGGGGACTGCTGGCCCGGCCTACAGCCCCCTGCACGGCCGCACCGGCGCCGCTCGCGGTCGTCGGAGCGGTCAGGTCGTAGAGCGTCACGGAGTCCACCGTGCTCGCGGCGAAGTTCTGCGCCACCCAGGCGGCGATCTCCGAGGCGGACTGCGACCCGCCCATCTGGCCGCCGCCGAACCCCTGCCCGCCGGAGATGAAGTAGTGGATCCCACCCGCCCCGACGCGTGCCTGGAACTCGGCAAGGGTGGGCGCCGGATCGCTGCCGTTGAACCCGCCGATCGCCATGACCGGGCGCTCGGTCGCCAGCTGGTACCCGGCGGCTGAGTTCGCACCGACGGCTGCCGCAACCCAGGTGAACTGGTCGGCATCGGCGAGCAGGGCATCGGTCACGGCCTGGCTGGGGGTGCTGCCCTCGAGCAGGCCACCTGCGCCACCGCCGCCGGGGCGTGGCCGGTCGCGCCGGGGGTCCCGCCCTGGGCCGTGGCACCGGGAGGCATGGGGAAGCCGCCCGCAACGCCGCCCTGCATCGACTGGCCGGGGGGAGCTGTCCCGGGCCGGCACCGGGCACACCACCGGCGACGCCCGGAGGCATCCCCTGCCCCCGGATCCCAGGCCCACCAGCGCCGCCCGGGCCCCGGCCTCCGGCCACCGCGGGGCCGGCTGAGGGCAGGGAGCCCGACGCCGTGCTCGACGCCGTCTCCAGCGAGTAGGCCGCCGGACCGGCCAGCGCGACCACCAGGCCGGCGAGCGCGGCACCGAGCGCGACCCGGCGGCCGACCGGACCGGGCAGGTACGGGGCCAGCAGGATCGATCCGGCCGCGACCAACCCACCGACCAGGACCACCGGACCCAGCCAGGTCACGAACCCGGTGGACCGGGCGAGCAGGACCGTCGACCACCACGCGGTGCCGGCGACAGCGCAGCGGCGACCACCCGCGCCCACGTGTGCTGCCGCCGTGCCCAGAGCGCGACCGAGCCGATGCCCACCAGCGCCCCGATCGCCGGGGCGAGGGCCACCGTGTAGTACTCGTGGATGATCCCGGCGCTGAAGGAGATGACCGCAGCCGTGACGACCAGCCAACCACCCCAGCCGAGCACCGCAGCACGGGTCAGGTCGGTGCGACCGCCCCGGCGGGAGGTCACGAGCAGGACGACGATCATCGCCAGCGCCGCGGGCAGCAGCCAGGCGACCTGTCCGCCGTACGACGCGCTGAGCAGGCGGTCCCACCCGGTCTCGCCCCACATCGAGCCGCCCTGGCCGCCGCCGGGCACGACGCTGCCGGTCTCGTCGCCGGTGAGGCGGCCGAAGCCGTTGTAGCCGAGGATCAGCTCCACCATCGAGTTGGTCTGCGACCCCCCGATGTAGGGCCGTGACCCGGCCGGCCAGAGCTCGACCACGGCGACCCACCAGCCGCCGGCCACGACCATGGCGGCGAGCGCGGCCAGCAGGTGGCCGATCCGGCGGCGCAGGTGGATCGGCGCGGCGACGGCGTACATCGCGACGAACCCGGGCAGGACGAGGAAGGCCTGCATCATCTTGGCCAGGAAGGCGAACCCGACGAACCCGCCGGCCAGCACGATCCAGCGCATCGAGCCGCGCTCGGTGGCCCGGCCCATCGCCCACGCCGCGCACACCAGCAGGAACACGAGCAGCGCATCGGGGTTGTTGAACCGGAACATCAGCGTCGCCACGGGGGTCAGCGCCAGCACTGTCCCGGCGATGAGTCCTGCGGACGGGCCGAACCAGCGCCGCACCGTCGCGTACAGGACCCCCACCGAGGCCACGCCGAGCAGCGCCTGGGGGACGAGCACCGACCAGGAGCTCAGCCCGAACACGCGCACGCTGAGCCCCATCAGCCACAGCGAGGCCGGCGGCTTGTCCACGGTGATGGCGTTGGCGGCGTCGAAGCTGCCGAAGAACCACGCCTTCCAGCTCTCCCCCGCCGCCTGGGCCGCGGCGGAGTAGTAGGCGTTCGCCCATCCGTTGCGGCTCAGCCCCCCCAGGTAGAGCAGGGCCGTGCCGGCGAGGAGAGCGGCCAGGGCCCACCTCGCCCACGTGGGAGTGGGTCGCGGGTCGGGAATCGGACGCTCGTCCGCCGGAGCGATGGGCACATCCGGGGCACCCGAGGCATGCGGCAGTGCGGCTGTGGAGCAGGTCGGGCCAGGCGGAGCGGAGTCCGTCGGCGCCGAGGACCCCGCGTCGGGGTCGGGCACGTGCTGCCACCAGGCATCAGCGGGGTTCTGCGTGGACGTGGTCATCGGGAGACCTCCGGGGATAGGGCGGCGGGCGCCGCGTGGGGAGCCGGGCGGGCGCCGACGGCGAGACGGTCGCCGAAGACCCAGGCCCGGTAGAGCAGGAACCGCATGAGGGTGGCCAGGACGTTGGCGGCCGTCAGCACGACCAGCTCCACGGGTCTGCTGGCGTCGGGAGCCAGCGCATCCAGGGCCATGAGCGCCCCAGCGGTGACCGCCAGCCCGATGCCGAACACGACAAGGCCCTGCGCCTGGTGCCGCAGCCGATCGGGCCGGCCGCGCACGCCGAACGTGAACGCCCGGTTGGCTGCCGTGTTGGCGACGGCGGTGAGCATGAGCGCGACGGCGTTGGCCCACTGGGCCGACGTCCCCGCGCGCAGGACCCAGAACAGTGCGGCGTAGGCCATCGTGCTGGCCACGCCGATGAGGGCGAAGCGGCCGAGCTGGCCGACGAGACCCCTCGGGGAGCCGCTGGCCTCCTCAGCCGTCGAGGCGCTGCGCAGCGTGCTCAGGGGGATCCTGCCGCTGCTCAGGCCCCTGCGCGAGCCGCCAGATCCCGGCCAGGTCCTTGCGCGCGGTGTCGACGATGTCGACCGTCGAGCTCGGGTCGTCGACCCAGTCCACGGGAACCTCGTGGATGCGCATCCCGCAGCGCTCGGCGAGGACCAGGAGCTCGGTGTCGAAGAACCACTCGCGGTCCTCCACCAGGGGCAGCAGCTCGGCTGCCGCGTCGGCGCGGATCGCCTTGAACCCGCACTGGGCGTCGGAGAACCCCGCGCCCAGCGCGGTGCGGACGATCAGGTTGTAGCGTCCGGGAGATGAACTCGCGCTTCGGCCCGCGCACGACGCGCGAGCCGCGACCCAGGCGGGTCCCGATGGCAAGGTCCGAGTGCCCGGAGAGCAGGGGGGCCAGCAGCGGCAGGACGGCAGCGAGGTCGGTGGACAGGTCGGCGTCCATGTAGGCCAGGACGGCCGCATCGCTTCCCGCCCACACCTGGCTCAGGGCCCAGCCGCGGCCCTTCGGCCGCAGGTGGACGGCCCGCACCTCGGGAACCTCGCGCGCCAGCCGGCAGGCGATCTCCCAGGTCAGGTCCGTGCTGGCGTTGTCGGCGATCGTGATCCGGAACGTGTACGGCAGGACCGAGCGCAGATGGGCGTACAGCCGCAGCACGCTGCGCTCCAGGGTCGCCTGCTCGTTGTGCACCGGGATCACGACGTCGACGGCGGGTGCGAGGGCGCCCACCAACGACTGCGGCGGGTGGGCGGCGGGGGCCACAGCCAGGTGGGCTCGGGCAATCGGGCGGGAGATGGTCATGGATCGCATGCAACCGGAGCAGCCTGTGAGCACCCTGTGAGTGCCCTGTGCTGTTCCCGCGAGTCGGCGCGCGCGCCCACGGCTCCAGGCACAGCGCGTCAGCGCACCGGGTGCGTGCTCCGCCGATCCCGGCTAGATGCGCCCCGCCTCGTGCACCCGGCGCAGGAAGTCGCGGGTCCGCTGATCCCGTGGGTCGTGCAGCAGCGACTCGGGGGTGCCGCGCTCGACGATGGTCCCGGCCGACAGGAAGCAGACCTCGTCGGCCACCTGCTCGGCGAAGCCCATCTCGTGGGTGGCGATGACCATCGTCATCCCCTCGGCCTTGAGCTCGCGCACCGTGGACAGCACCTCGTTGACCAGGACCGGGTCCAGGGCGGAGGTCACCTCATCCATCAGCATCAGCCGCGGGGACACCGCCAGGGAGCGCACGATCGCCACGCGCTGCTGCTGCCCGCCGGACAGCCGGTCGGGGTACTGCTGGGCCTTGTCCGCGAGGCCGAAGCGCTCCAGGAGCGCCAGCCCCTCGGCCTCAGCCCTGTCCCGGGCGACCTTGTGCACCTTGCGCGGGGAGAGTGTGATGTTGTCCAGGACCGTCAGGTGCGGGAAGAGGTTGAACGACTGGAAGACCATGCCGACCTTGCGCCGGACCTCGTCGGGCTCGACCTCGCGGATCGGTGATGTCCCACCCGTCGAGGCGGATCACCCCGTCGTCGACCGACGTGAGCAGGTTGATGCAGCGCAGCAGCGTGGACTTGCCGGACCCGGACGCGCCGATCAGCACGGTGACCGTGTGCTCGGGCACCTCCAGCGAGACGCCCTCGAGCACCTGCTCGGCCCCGAAGGACTTGTACACGCCCTCGACGCTGAGCACCGGGGTGGGCGCCGGGGCCGTCATGCGCCGACCTGGGCGTTCTGGCGCTGGATCGAGCGGTGCATGAACCGGTCGGTGACCCGCGTGAGCGGGATGGTCAGGATGAGGAACAGGACCGCCGCGACGACGTACGGGGTGTAGTTGAACGACCGCGACGACTCGATCTGCGCCGCGCGGATCGCATCGACCACGCCCGAGCACGGAGATCAGGCCGGTGTCCTTGAGCAGGGAGACGAAGTCGTTCATCAGCGGAGGGATGACCCGCCGGATGCCCTGCGGGAGGACGACGTAGCGCAGCGCCTGCCCCGAGGTCAGGCCGAGCGAGCGGGCCGCCGCGCTCTGGCTCGGGTGCACCGACAGGATGCCCGCTGCGCAGGACCTCGGCCACGTAGGCCGAGTAGGTCAGCACGATCGCGGCCGTGCCCAGGACGACCACCGAGGACGTCACTCCCGAGAGGTCCAGCGCCGGGACCCCGAAGCCGATCAGCAGGATCACCAGCAGTGTGCGGCACGCCCCGGAACAGGTCCACGTAGCCCGTGGCCAGGATCCGGAACGGGGCGAGCGCCGGGGCCTTCGAGGTCCGGGCCAGGGCCAGGGCCAGGCCGAGGATCGCGATGAGCACCGTGGCCACGATGGTCAGCCGGATGTTCAGCAGCAGGCCGGCGAGCACAGCCGGCAGCACCTCGAGGGCGTACTGCAGGTCGAAGAAGGTGCTGCGGACGACGTCCCAGCCCGGGCGAGCGTGACCACGACCGACCACCAGCGCCCCGATGACCAGGACGCTGGACACGGTCGCGATGGTGGTGCTGCGGCGCGCCTGCCGGGCACGCACAGCCCGCCGGCGCAGCTCCTCGTCACTGGGGCTGTGGGCGCCCCCCGTCTGGCTCACCCAGCGCTACTGGAGGGTGGGTGTGCTCGCGAAGATGTCCGGCAGCCACTTCTGGCTCGAGCGTCATCGAGCGTCCCGTCCGCGCGCAGCTGCGTCGACGGCCTGGGTCGTGCACGCGTCAGCGGGCTGTCCTTGGCCATGAGGATGCCGTAGGGATCCACCTCGGCCGACGGGCAGCTGGCCCACGATCACCCCATCCTCGATCTCGACGTCGACCAGGTAGTACGCCGTCGGGAGGTCGACGACGATCCCGTCGATCTGCTCGTTCTTCAGGGCGCTGACCGCGGCCGCGTTGTCGTTGAACACCGCGACCTCCTCGCCGGTGGCCAGCTCCTGGGCGGCGTCCAGCGACGTCGACCCGACAGCGGCGCCGAGCTTGGCCGACTCGAGGTCGGCCAGCGACTTCGCGTCGGCGATCGGCGAGCCGGGGTAGGTGATGATGGCCTGCGGTGCCTCGTAGTACGGGGAGGAGAAGTCGACGGCCTTCTCGCGATCCTCGGTGATGGTGAACTGCTGAAGGTTCCAGTCGAAGTCCTTGGCGCCGGGGGCGATGGCGCTGTCGAAGGTGCTGCGGACCCACTGGACGTCCGCCGCGTCGTAGCCGAGCTTCTCGGCGGCGGCGTAGGCCACGGCGGCCTCGAAGCCCTCGCCGGACTCGGGGGCGTCGTCCACGACCCACGGCTCGTAGGCGGGCTCGCCGGTGGCGATCACGAGCTTGCCGGGGGTCTTGGTCTGCAGCGTCGCCTTGTCGCAGCTGGCACCCGACGCGGAGGCCGAGGGCTCGGTCGCGGTGTCGGACGCGGGCGAGCAGGCGGTCAGCGCCAGCCCGGCAACGGCGAGGGCGGCAAGGGCACGGGTGTGGTTCACGAGGTCCTCCAGGATCGGGTTTCTGGCAGGAGGATACGTGCTCAGGCGCCCGGGGTCCGAATCCCGGCCAGGCCCGGGGTCGACTCGAGCGCGGTGACCCCCGCGGCATCTGCCGGGACGCGCTTCTCGGGCAGGAGCGCGCGGACCGCCAGCACCATGGCCGTGAGCAGCGCGAGCGATCCGCACGGTCTGCACCGCGACCCCGATGAACCCGCCGTCGACGATGTCGATGTAGGAGAACGGGTAGAGCACCTGGGCGGCGATCGCGGTGACCGCCACCGGGATCGTCGCGGTCCGCATCCGCCGGGAGCCGGCGGCCCAGACCAGCGCCGCCATCCCGACCAGCCAGACGTTGTACTGGGGGCTGAGGACCCGGGAGGTCACCGTCAGCCACAGGATGGCCACGAAGGCGATGTCGGCGACGGGCGCGTGGTCCAGCCGGCCCAGGGCGCGCGCCAGGACCAGCAGCAGCAGTCCGATCCCCGTGAGCGGTATCAGCCAGGGGGCGATCGCGTCGGCCAGCGGAACGCCGACCTCCGAGGATCCGTACCGGAAGGCCTCGGGGATCCCGTCCCGGCCGACGAACAGGCGCGCCCACACGAAGGGCAGCGCGGCCACGGACTCGGTCTGCAGGCCCCGGGCCTCCCCGTTGCCGAGGAAGCCGCTGATGACGCTCGGGATACGCCCACGCCGCGGTCGCCACCACGACCACGGTGGCCACCACGGCCCCGAAGGCCCCCCGGAGCCAGTCCCGCTGGCTCAGTGCGAGCGCCATCACGGCCGGCCACACCTTCAGCCCGCCCCCGATGGCCAGGATCGCTCCTGCGGCCACGGGCACGGCGAGCGCCAGCAGCCCCGCCATCGCGGCCAGGGTCGGGATCGAGTCGTAGCGCCCGTACATGATCGGGCCCGAGGAGGAGGGGGCGGCCAGCCAGACCGCGTAGCCGTTCCAGTTGTCGCGCCGGGACGCGTCACGTGAGAGCAGCAGGCTGATCGCGATGTCCACGGCGACGAACAGCAGGAGGAACATCCACGGCTGGGATCCGAGCAGTCCGATCCCACCGAACACGAACGCCGCCAGGGGCGGGTACTGCCACATGGGGTCCGACCGAGGGGACCCGACCCTCGGCCAGCCCCTCTCCCCAGCGCGCGTAGACGTTGAGGTCGTCGAAGATGTGCTTCCAGTCGTGGTGGAACATCATGCCGACGGCCATGAGCAGCACGAAGCCGCGGGTGACGAGCCACCAGGTCACGCGGTACCGGCGCTCTGCCAACCGCGGGATGCGCGACTGCAGGAACACGATGACATTGTGCCCGAACTGGCGGCGACCGAAACTCCCTGCTGACCACGGGCTTCCCGCCCTGGGCGCGGGATCTGCTCCCGGTTCGACGATCTGCTCCCCTCTGAACGGGAGCGGATGGTCAGGACGGGAGCAGATCGCCCGGCGCGCGAGCGCGCTACCGGGCTACGGCTCCTCGGTGGGGTTGATGACCGCGGGGTCGCTCGGGACGTCGGAGTGGTCGGCCTCCGGCGGCGGAGCCCCGGCCACGTCACACGGGTCGACCCCCTTGGCGCCCAGGACCGCCGCAGCGGCGTCGTTGAGCCGCTCCTGGGTCACGGTCCCGTCCTCGAGCGCCGCGCGCAGGGCCCGGCGGCCCTCCACCGACCCTCCCGGTCCGACGATGCCGAGATCCCCCCCGGCCGCGATGAACCCGACCAGGGCGTCGCCCTGGGTCGGCGCCCCGGAGGCGGCCATGCCCAGGGCGTCGCTGACGATGAGACCGTCGAAGCCGACCTCGTCGACCAGCAGCCCCTCGATCGCCCGCCGCGACTGGCTGCTCGGCTGCTCCGAGTAGCCCGGGATCGTCGTGTGGCCCACCATCACCGCGACGTCCACCTGCTGCGGGATCTCCTCGAAGGGCTGGAGGTCGTTCGCGCGCAGCTCGTCGATGGGCGGGCCGACGGCGAGCTCGTAGTGGGTGTCCCCGGTCGAGCTCCCGTGCCCGGGGAAGTGCTTGAGCACCGGGAGGAGCCCGGCCTGCGCGTAGCCCTCGGCAGCCGCGGTGCCGTACTCGGTGACGACAGCCGGGTCGTCGGAGTAGGAGCGCGACCCGATGCCCGGGCCGTGCCCGACGTCGACGACGGGCGCGAGCACGAGGTCGACCCCCCAGTCAGCCAGGGCCGGCCCCGTGATCGGCGTACAGGGCGCGGACCTCGGCCGGGGTCAGCGTGGCCGCCTGCTGTCGGGCCGACGGGATCGGGCCGATGACATCGGTGTAGCGCTGGACCTGCCCGCCCTCCTCGTCGGCAGCGAGCAGTGCCCCGTACGGGTTGCCCGTGGTGGCCGCATCGAGGGCCCCGGCTGATCGCGGGCGTCAGCCGCCCGTTGGACAGGATGCCCGGCGATCAGCCCGTCGTCGAGCCAGCCCT
The DNA here is from genome assembly GCA_963729885.1 of uncultured Actinomycetes bacterium. Lineage (GTDB taxonomy): Bacteria > Actinomycetota > Actinomycetes > S36-B12 > CAIYMF01 > Prado023. The sequence goes on along the minus strand of CAVSQK010000045.1, from coordinate 84,958 downwards.
GGACCCGGCTGATGTCCGTGGTGGTGACCAGCATGGTCTGGCCGATGCGCACGTCCTGGGGCAGCTGCGCGACGCACGCCAGGACCGGGTCGGCAGAGGCCTGCGGGGGGGCGGGTGACGACGTCGGCCGAGGCCCCGGAGGAAGGGCGCCGCGCCGGAGGACGTCGGGCCTGAGGGTGCTGCGGGCTCGAGGGGCTCGGCAGCGGGGGCCGCTCCGCAGGCCGCGAGCGCCAACGTCGCGCCCGCCACCAAGACGACCCCACGATGCCGGCGCACCGGGCCATGATGCCATCCGGACCTGCCCGGCGGGTGCCATCGGCCGCGGTGTGGCACGGCAGCCGGGTCGCCGCCGCAGGTGCCCGATGGCTGGCCCGCGTCAGGTCGGGTCTACTCCTCGACCTCGACGACGGGGGCGTCCACCGAGTGCTTGCGCACTGACTCGATCCCCTCGAGGGCGGACTTCTTGGAGGCGTACCCCTGGCTGGCGGCGATGGTCTGGCCGTTGCTGGCCTTGAGGCGGAACCGGAACTTGCCCGCGTTGTCCGTGTAGAGCTCGAACTTGCCCGACATGCATCTCCCCTTCCTGGGAGTCGTGTGCTGCGGCGAGTATGGCGCTGCGGGTGCACCTGATGCGCCCCGAGCGACCTTCGGCCATATGGGGGAGGTCGGATGTCTTCCACGCCGCCAGGGCCTACCGTTGAGCTGCCGCCCGTGTGCGGCAGCGAGGGGGAACGCGAGGTGGACGCCGATTTCGCCCGTGAGCGCCGGCGGATCCTGGTGGCCCTCATCGCCGCGCTCACGGCAGGGTTCCTGCCGATCATCTCGGGCACCTGGCTGGCGGCGACCAGGGCGGTGCACGAGTGCCCCGCACCCAGCGACCTGGGCACGTTCGGCTTCAGCCTCGCCTTCGGCGCCATGTCCTGCGCGGCGATCGTGGCTCTGGCGGTCATCGTCATCAACCGCTACCACCGGACCCTGATCCGGGCAGCCACCCGCGACCACGTGACCGGGGCGTACAACCGTCAGGCCTTCGAGTCGATGGCCACGGATGCGATGACCCTCGCCGCACGCAGCGACCAGCCGCTGTCCGTGGTGCTGTTCGACCTCGATGACTTCAAGCGCTACAACGACACCCACGGGCACAACGCCGGGGATACCGCCCTGCGGGAGGTGGCGCGCGTGGCCACGACCGTCGTGCGCCGCACCGATGTCGTGGGCCGCTGGGGCGGGGACGAGTTCGTGCTCCTCCTGCCCTCCTGCGATGCCACCGCGGCAGCCCGGATCGCCGACGGCCTGGCAGCGGCGGTGCGGGGCGACGACCCCCTCGCGGCCGGCATGCCGGAGGGCATCTCGGTCAGCACCGGGGTCGCCGAGATGCGCCGCGGGGACCGGATGGCCGACCTTGTGGCGCGCGCCGACGACGCCATGTACCGCAGCCGTCGATCAGTCAGGGCAGCCAGCCAGCGCGCCGCACGGCAGGCCCACACCGCCGCGGTGAGCCGGCCGGGGCCTGGCCCTACGAGCGCCGGAACACGGCCCGGGTCGAGCGCCGCAGCTTGGCCATCCGCCACTCCCGGGCCTCCCCGAGGCGCAGCTTGAGCAGGTCCGCAGCCTCTCGCGTCGTCAGGCGCTGCACGGCCGGGAGGTCCAGCTTGTTGATCGCCTGGTCGGACTCGGGAGCCACGGGCTTGCCCGCCATCGCCCCGGAGATCGCGCCCAGAACCGCCTCGGCCGCAGCGTGGACCGGCAGCCGCAGGGCGTCGGTCGGGGGATCGCCGGCCGGGATGGGATCGGCGAGGCTGGCGAGGTCCCCGTGGACCCGGATGCCCAGGTCGGCGACCTGCTCGGCCGTGGCCCGACCGACGTCCTGGGCGGCCCGGATCGCCCACTGCGGGGTGCCCAACGACTCCTCGTCGGGCTCCGGGGTGCGCGACTCGACCATGCGCAGGATCGCGCCCCGGCGGACGAGCTTCTCGTACTGCGGCCAGTCCCAGCGCTTGGCCCCGCCGGCGTTGACCTGGCGGAGCATCTCGGCCTCAGCCGCGGTCATCGACCGGTTGCTGGCACTGAGCTCGGGGTCCGGGACGAGCAACCCGCTCGGCAGGGCCAGGAGGTGCTCGAAGGTCCGGAACAGGTACTCGCGGTCCCGCTCGTCGAGCACGACCAGGGTCACCCTGTCCGGGCCGAGGCGCTGCGCCCAGCGCCCCATGATGCCGGCGTGGTCGTTGCGCCGCCAGAAGTTCGGGGTCGGCGGGCACTCGGGAGGTGCGGCGAAGACGTTCTTCAACCAGTTCTCGTAGCGCATGGCCAGGCCGTACTTCAGGTACTGCTGCCAGGACGAGGCCAGCAGCCGCGACATGGGGCGCAGCGTGAAGACGGCGTGCAGGCGCTCGGCGCCCAGGCGATCCACGATCCGGTCCAGGGCCGCGTCGTCGGCCAGGGCGAACCCCTCGCTGGAGATCACCACCCGGCCCTCGTGCGCGGCGGCGGCACGGGCCACCCGCCCCCAGTACTTGGGCTCGGTGCGACGTCCCCCACGCTCCTCCCAGCCCCAGGTGCGCCTGGTGACCACCATGGCCGCCCGATGGTGCGAGCGGCGGTTGCCCGGGTAGAGCACGCCGGCCTCGAGCAGCTCGGGACGGCTGCTGGCGAACGCGGACTGCAGTGCGGTCGTCCCCGTCTTGTGGAAGCCCGCGTGGAACATGATCGCGCCGTCCGGCAGGGGCTCGGGACGGGGGGGCATGCAACCTCCTGGGGCGGTCGATCACGGTCGTAGGCAGGCTACCTGCCGTGCTGGCGTCACACCGGCAGGCGCAGCGTTGCGCCCACCTCACCCTCCGGTGTTCACCCCTGGTCCGGCCTCCCGCACCTCGGCGGGCACCTGGGCCTCGGCGGCCCGCGCCTGCTGGTCGGCGTCGCGCTGCGCCTGTCGCTCCTGGAGCGCGGCGCGGATGTACCGGCGCTGCTGGTCGAGGGGCACGACGTAGCGCACCTCGGTGTGCAGCAGACGGTCCAGCCAGGACCGCCGCTTGGCATCGAAGAGGCTGAACACCCCGGTCCAGAGCCACACGATGATCCCCAGGACACCGACCCAGGCCCGGACCAGGGCCCTGACCAACCCCGGGTTGCGCCCGTCGGGCGTGCAGACACGGGTGCCCACCAGCCAGGAGCCGATCGTGCGCCCGGCCAGCCACCAGCACACGCCGAGATAGACCGGGAACAGCGACGCCGCCATCGCGGTGAGCCCGGCGACCAGCCATTGCGGAGCGGGGTCGAGGACCGTGTCGAGGAGGCTGACGAGGGCGGACAGGCCCTGGCTGACCAGCCACGCCACCACGGTGGAGTCCAGGGCGAAGGCGACCAGGCGCGTCACGACACCGGCATGGGCGAACTCCCGGCCGGGCGGGGCCGGCGGCACGGGCATGGCCCGCCAGGCGGTTCGCTGAGCGGCGAGGTTGTCACGGGTCAGCCGCGCCGGGGTGGTGTCCTCACCCCCGGCGGCGTCGAGCATGAGGGTGACCGCCGATTCGGCCTGCGGCCGTGCGGGGCGGCGCACCAGGCGACGCCCGAACCGCTCCACCAGGACGTCGGCGTCGGCCAGGTTCTCACGCAGTGACTCCAACGCATCGAGGAACAGTCCCTGGCTCTGCTCGCGGATCAGGTCGCGCACGCGCGGGTCGTCGACGATGTCATCGAGGATCAGCGGTACCACCTCTGCCCTGATCTTGGGCAGCAGGGCGTCGACGAGCTGCGGGGCCACCTCGTCGGTGATCTTGGGCATGAGGGCTCCACGAGCTGCGGGGCCATGTCGTCGCGGATGCGCGGCATCAACGAGTCCACCAGCTGCGGGGCCACCTCGTCGGTGATCTTGGGCATGAGGGCGTCCACGAGCTGCGGGGCGATGTCGTCGCGGATGCGCGGCATGAGCGCCTCGACCAGGTCCGGGGCGATCTGGTCGCGGATCTTCGGCATCAGTGCATCGATGAGCTGCGGGGCGATCTGCTCCTCGATGCGGGGCATCAGGGCTTCGATGAGTTCCGGGGCGACCTCGTCGCGGATCTTGGGCATCAGCCCGTCGATGAGCTCCGGGGCCACCTGCTCCTGGATGTAGGGCACCAGTCCCTCGACGATCCGAGGGACGAGCTCGGCCTCGAGGTAGGGGCGCAGGTCCTCCAGCAGCCTCGGCAGGAGGTCGGCGACCAACCGGGGGGTCACCCCGTCGACGACCTGCGGCACGGTGACGGCCACCAGGTGTGCCGTGACGCCGTCGACGATGTCCGGGACGGTGTCGGCGACGAGGTGGTCGGTGATGCCCTCCAGCACCTCCGGGACGACCGTGTCGGTGAGGTAGGGCGTGAGCCCGTCGACGATCCTCGGGATCGCCTCCTGGATCAGGTACGGCTCGAGGTCCTCGATGATCTGCTGGGCGGTGGCGCCGGTGACGTCGATCGCCGCCTCGGTGACCGTGTGGCTGACGCGGCCGACGGTTGCATCCAGGGCACCACCGACCGCGCGGCGCACGCCGCCGCGCAGCCCGGAGTCCGCCGTCCCGTCGGCCATGGGCGCAGGCTATGCCCCGCTGCGGCCCCCGGCCAGCGTCTGCGGCACCACGCGTGCACGTGTCCTCCGTGAGGGGCGACCCCCTCCCGGTCGCCGGTCACGCGTCGAGCTCGGGGAAGTCCTCCTCGACGGCTCCCCCGCCCTCGGCCCCCGGCACCGCGCCGATGGCCCCGGCGAGGGCCAGCCCCTGGGCCACGGCGGGACCGATGAGGACCGCGAACAGGACCGTGCCGAGCCCGACGGTGCCGCCCAGGAGCCAGCCGACGGCCAGGACCACGACCTCGATGCCCAGCCGGACCCGCCCCACCGGCCATCCGGTGCGCAGGTGGATCCCGGTCATCCAGCCGTCCCGGGGACCGGGACCGAGGTTGGTGGTCAGGTAAAGCCGCTGCCCAGGCCGATCAGCGGCGATCCCGGCCAGGACGAGCAGCGAGCTGGGCGGGCCAGGCATCCGGAGCGCGGGATCAGGTCCACGCCGACCTGGAGGGCCACCGCGATGACGACCGCGTTGGCCAGGTGCCCAGGCCGGGGCGCTCGCGCAGCGGGATCCACAGCAGCAGGACGAGCGCGCTGACCAGGAAGGTCGCCTCCCGATCCACGATGGGCAGGCTCGTGGACAGGCCCTGGGCCAGCACGGTCCACGGGCTCACGCCCATCCCGCCCGGACCATCAGCGCCTCGCCGGTCCCGAAGACGTACAGGCCGACGATCAGGACCACCAGGCTCGCCGGGGTCGGCGACCAGCGCGACGCGGCCCGCCACCGGGTGACCGGAACGGTGCGCGCCGGGCGCAGCCACCCCAGGATCTCCACCCGCCGGACTATAGGCGTCGCGGCTGGTAGGACTGACCCATGCGCCCTCCCCTGCCGACCGGGATCGAGTTCCAGCTGATGGTCTCCGGCAAGCCGTACCTGTCCAACGACCCCGAGCTGGTGGCGGCCCGCGCCCGGGCACGCTCCCTGGAGTTCCGGTTCAACCACACGCCCCCCGAGGCCTCCGAGCAGCGCAGGGCCATCCTGCGCGACCTGCTCGGCAGCACCGGGGAGTCGTTCGAGATCGAGCCGAACCTGCACGTGGACTACGGCTTCAACATCCACCTCGGGGAGCGCTTCTACGCCAACGCCAACTGCGTCCTGCTCGACGTCGCCGAGATCCGGATCGGTGACGACACGATGCTGGCACCGGGTGTGCAGCTGCTGACGGCCACGCACCCGGTGGACGCCGAGGAGCGGATCTCCGGCCGCGAGCTGGGGTTCCCGATCACCATCGGCAGCCGGGTCTGGCTCGGCGGCGGGGTCATCGTCGGTCCGGGTGTGACGATCGGCGACGACGTGGTCGTCGGGTCGGGGGCGGTGGTGGTCAAGGACCTCCCGGATCGGGTCGTCGCCGTGGGCAACCCGGCCCGGGTGGTCCGGGAGCTGTGAGCGGTCGCCCGGACTGAGCCGGGCGGCCGCTCCGCCTGCGCGTCCCGTCGACCGCCCGCGTGCCCTCCGGGCGGCCCCACCGCGTGTCCCGGCCCCGCCATGGCAGGCTGGGCGACCATGAGCGCCACGTGGAGCCCGGGCGAGCCCGGCACCCTGACCGACGGCCGCACCCGTGCGGCCTTCCGTTCCGACTTCCTGTGGGGGACCGCCACGGCGGCCCACCAGATCGAGGGGTCCCCGGACGCCGACGGCAAGGGACCGTCGATCTGGGACACGTTCGCCCACACCCCCGGCCGGATCGCCGACGGCTCCACGGGCGACGTCGCCTGCGACCACTACGTGCGCTGGGCCGACGACGTCGCCCTGATGGCCGACCTCGGCGTGAACGCCTACCGCTTCTCCATCTCGTGGCCGCGCGTGGTGCCCACCGGTGGGGGCGCCGTCGAGCCGCGGGGGCTGGACTTCTACGAACGGCTCGTCGACGGCCTGCTCGACAACGGGATCGCCCCTGTGGTCACCCTCTACCACTGGGACCTGCCCCAGGCGCTGGAGGATCGGGGCGGCTGGATGGACCGCGACACCGCACGTGCGGTTCGCCGAGTTCGCCGGACACGTGGCCGGGCGCCTCGGCGACCGGGTGCACACGTGGATCACCATCAACGAGCCCGTGGTCGTCTCGACGCACGGCTACGCGTTCGGTGCCCACGCCCCGGGTCGGGCGCTGCTGTTCGACTCGTTCCCGGCCACCCACCACATCCTCCTCGCGCACGGCCTGGCCACCCAGGCCATCCGCGCGACGGTCGCCGGCGCGTCGGTGGGCATCTCCCACAACCTCTCCCCGATCGTGGCGGCCACCGACTCCCCGGAGGACGCCGCCGCTGCCGACGCCTTCGACGCCATCCAGAACCGCACCTACCTGGACCCCTGCCTGCTGGGCAGCTACCCGAGCCCCGAGGAGGTGCGGATCCCCATGGACCGCTCCTGCATCCGGGACGGGGACCTGGAGGTCATCGCCCAGCCGCTGGACGTGCTCGGCGTGAACTACTACAACCCCACTCGCGTGAAGGCGCCCGGTCCGGGCAACCCCTTCCCCTTCGAGCTGGTCGGGATGGACGAGCTACGAGCAGACGGCCATGGGGTGGCCGGTCGTCCCGCACGGCCTGCGCGACATCCTCGTGGGCATCCACGAGCGGTATGCGGCCGCACTGCCACCGGTCATGGTGACCGAGAGCGGCGCAGCCTTCCCCGAGGAGCTGGTCGAGCAGCCCGAGCCGCATGTCGAGGACCCGCGGCGGGTGGAGTACCTGCGCAGCCACGTGGCCGCCGTCGGGGAGGCGATCGACGCCGGCGTCGACGTCCGCGGCTACTTCGTGTGGTCCCTGATGGACAACTTCGAGTGGGCCGAGGGGTACCGCCCCCGCTTCGGGCTGGTGCACCTGGACTACCCCACGCAGCGGCGCATCCCGAAGACCTCCTACGCCTGGTACCGGGCGTTCCTGCGCGACCGGGACTGACGCGCAACACTGGGTGGTGGGCGAGCACCACGGCCCGCTGCCCAGCCCCTGCCGTGGCGATCGTCCGGCACACCGCCGCATCCGGGAGGCGTGACATGCACAGCAGACGGGTCAGGTACCTCCTGAACGTGCTCCTCCTGATGGCGGCGGTCGTCGCCCTCCTGACGGGCATCGTGGTCGACCAGCTGGATCTCAACGACTTCGCCCCGCACCGCTGGGGCGGGTACGTGCTCGCTGCGCTCGTCGCCATCCATGTGGGCCTGCGCTGGCGGTGGTTCCTGCCGTCGCGCGGGGGCCTCCGGCAGCGCACGGATCCCGTCGCCGCACCGCCGATCGACGCCCGGGCAGGAATCGCGGACCGCACGGGCACGCCACCCGGGGCCCCCGTCCCGGCCCCGCGGGGTCGACGACACCGCCCGGCTCGACGAGGGGGTGGGCAGCCCCGGCCCCACACCCCACGCCGAGGTCCCGGGGAGCGCCCACCCGACCCGCCGTGTGGCCATCACCGCGATGGGCGCCGGCGCCGTCGGCGCCGTCGCGGGCTGGGCAGCCAACTCGAGGCTGTCGACCAGCTCCTACCCCGGGGGCGACGTCGGCCTGTTCTACCACCGGGAGAGCTCGCTGGGGCTGCGCGGGCTGGTGAGCAACGTCGTCGACTGGGGCCGCCGGCCCGCGCCCTACCTGCGGGTCGGCGAGGGGGCCGTCGTGACGCTGCCCCCCGTCGGGCCTGCTCCGGCGATGAGCGTGGCACAGGCACTGGAGGACAGGCGATCCCTGCGGGAGTACGCGGACCGGGCACTGACCGCCGAGGAGCTGGCGTGGGTGGTCCGCGCGGCGACCGGGATCACCTCGCCGCAGGGCCTGCGCACCGCCCCCTCAGCCGGGGCCCTGTACCCGCTGGAGACCTACGTGGCCGTGAGCCGGGTCGACGGCATCGATCCGGGCCTCTACCACGTCGACGTCCGGGCCCAGGCGCTCGAGCCCGTGCGCAGCGGCTCGGTGGCCGGCGACCTCATGGTCGCCGGCCTCGGCCAGGGCTTCCTGCGCTCAGCACCCGTCGTGATCGTCCTGACGGGCCTGTTCCAGCGGTCGCGCTGGAAGTACCGCGAGCGTCACTACCGCTACGTCTGCTGGGAGGGCGGACATGTCACCCAGAACGTCTACCTCGCGGCGGAGGCCGCGGGGCTGGGGGCGTGCATGGTGGGGGCGTTCCTCGACGGCATGGTCAACGACCTCGTCGGCGCCGACGGGCGCGAGGAGGCCGCGCTCGGCCTCATCGCACTCGGTGCTCGCTGACCGCATGGATTCCGAGCCCATCAGGGGGGCAACGCCGGGCCAGGTACGCCGACGTGAGTCGACGCAGCGACTCCCGCGGTCCTGCCCGACACGGGCCGCGCTGGCGCCGGCCCAGAGGGGCGCCCGGCGTTAGTGTCTGGCGCATGCGATCGGCCCTGGCCCTGTTGCTCGTGGGACTGGCCCTCACCGGCTGCACGGGCAGTGCACCCCCCTCGGGCGGTGGCTCGGGGACCCCGGCGTCCGCGCCGCCCGTTGGCGTCGATGTGTCGCTGCGGCCATCGCGCCCGGGCCGCTGGACACCGTCGAGGCGTCCTACCGGCTCACAGACCTGCGGATCCCGGGGCTGCGCACCCCGGTCGAGGTCGAGGGTCACGTCGTCGGGCCGGTGGGAGCCGACGGTCCGCTGCCGATGGCTGTCCTGCTCCACGGCTACACGGCCTCGTGCTGGAGCCCGGCAGACGGCAGTTCCACGACGCAGTGGCCCTGCGGTGATGGGTACCAGCCCATCCCGAACTGGCGGGGGTTCGACTACCTGCAGCGCCACCTCGCCTCACAGGGGATCCTCACGGTCTCGCTCAGCGCCAACGGGGTCAACGTGATGGCCACCGAGATGGGCGATGACGCGGGCGCCGCCGCACGCTCCGAGCTCGTGCGCCACCACCTCGACCTGTGGGCCGGCGGCGAGGTCCCCGGCGTGGGGCAGTGGACCGACGTGAACGTCCAGAACGTGCTCCTGGTGGGTCACAGTCGAGGCGGCGAGGGAATCGATCGCGCCACCCGCGAACGGCCGAGTGACGCTGCCTGGGCGATCCGCGGTGAGGTGCTCGTGGCACCGACCGCCTTCGATCCGGGCACGCGCGGGTCGGTGCCCCTCGTGGCGATGACCGGGTACTGCGACGGCGACGTCGGCCCCGGAGCTGCCCAGCGGTACGTGGACCGGGCCGCGGACCCCGCGCTGCTGCGGTCGGCCGTGATCGTCGAGGGGGCCAACCACAACTTCTTCAACGCCGAGTGGGTGCCCGGGGAGTCGGCGGTTCCGGGGGCCTTCGACGACGCGTACCTCGAGGGTGGCGAGGTGGATGAGCTCTGCGCCCCCGACTCCCCCACGCGGCTCACCGCCAGCGAGCAGCAGGACGTGGCCGTGCGGATCGTCGGCCTTGCGGCGGCTGCGTTCCTGCGTGACGAGCAGGCCGCGGCCGAGGTCCTTGACGGCCGGGTCGCGGTGCCCACGGCCGCCGGCACCCGCGTGCGAGTTGCCGCCATCGGGCGGGGTCGCCAGACGCTGACCGACGGTGACGGCTTCACCGGCACCGGCGAGGGCGCCGTGGCTGTCGAGCGATGCGACGGGATCTCGGAGACCGAGGATCCAGGTGACTGCGGTGCGTTCACCGGGGAGGGCGTGTCCGTGCACTGGCCGGCCGCCTCCCGAGATCCGGTGGTGCGCACCTACCTCGAGTTGACGTGGCAGAAGTCCGACGGTGCTGCCCGACTGGACCTCGACCCGCCCCTGGACCTCAGCGCTGCGGCCGGCATCCAGGCCAGGATCGCGGTGGCCCCGGAGGGCTCCCCGGCCGTGTTCGACCTGACGATCCAGGATGCATCGGGACGGACTGCGTCCCTGCCCGGTGACACCATCGAGGCGTTCCCCCAGGGCCAGCTGCTGCCCTCGAGGCGCTGGGGCCAGCAGATGAACGTGAGCCTCGAGGAGGTGACCGACGTCGACCTCACCCGCGTCGTGGCGGTCTCCCTTGTGCCACGATCCCCGCAGGGCAGGGCGTGGATCATCGACCTGAGCACCTTGCCGGAGTCCCCCACGGGACCGTGAGGCTGATCGGCGGCCGGGTGCGGTCGGGACGTGGCCCAACCCAGTGGCTCGATGTGGCCCTGCCACGTGCGCATGCTCGAGGAGAGACCGAGCATCTGCGTGATGGCGTTGACGCCTGCCTCGGGCAGCAGCCCCCTCAGGGCGGGGATCGTCTTGACCATGAACGGCTCGCGCACGTGCGTCCGGTTGTGCAGCACGGCCTCGACGACCTTGTCGGCGATCTGGTCCGGGGTCAGCCACGGGGTCAGCAAGGGGGCTGTGGCCCCCTCGAACATTCCGGTGGACACGTACCCCGGACACACCGCGGTGACGTGCACATGCCGGTGCCCGAGCTCCACGAGCTCGGCCTGGATCGACTCGGAGAAGCCGAGGGTCGCCCATTTGCTGGCCGCGTAGGTCGTCATCAGTGGAACGGCGAGGTATCCGGCGGCGCTGGCGACGTTCACCAGGTGGGCGTCCTCGCGGCTGATCAGGTCGGGGAGGAAGGCGTGGGTGAGCATGATCGGCCCGAGCGTGTTGACCCGCAGGGTGGTGATGTGCGCCTCGATCGGGACGTCGAGGAACGCCCCGCCGAAGACGACACCCGCGTTGTTCACGAGCACGTCGATCGGCCCGACGTGCTCGTGGACCGCGTCGCCCAGGGTGCGGATCTGGTCGGGGTCGGTGACGTCCAGCGGGTGGGCCCATGCCTGGTGACCGGCTGCGAGCAACGTGTCGGCGGCTGCCCTGAGGCGGGCGTCGTCGATGTCGGTCAGCAGGAGGTGCGAACCCTCCGCGGCGAAACGTTGGGCCATGCTGCGGCCGATGCCGGCGGCTGCCCCGGTGATCAGGACGCGCTTGCCGTCCAAGGTGTGCATCTCGACCTCCCCAGCAGCGGGGACGTGGTGGGAACCGCCGCTGATTGCACATCCAGACTGCACCGCCCGGTCCCCCGTTCGTCAGAGTCCAACGGCTCTGTCACGTGGGATCGCCAGTGCGTCTACTGCCGAGGCTGGGCCGACACTGTCGACCACCTCGTGCCCATCAACGTCGACCTCACTGCGGCTGAGCCTGGAGGATCTTGTGCCTGCATGCTGGTCGTACAACAGCGCCGGGCCCACGAGGTGACGCAGATCCGAGGGCGATCACCCGCGAACCCACCCATCGGTTCCGGCTGGGGTGCAGACGCCACGACGGCTAGCATCGACCGGTGGCCGAGGAACTGTCGCCGCCCGATCGCCGGGAAGAGGCACGTCGGGGGTGTACCCGATGGCTGATCGGCCACGGCGACATCACCCCGAAGGCCTGGCTGACGGAGCTGGTCGACGCCGCGACGGAGCCGGACGTCGACCGATACGGCTCCGGCGGCGAGGTCGCGGCGCTCGAGCGTGAGGTCGCGCAGCTGTTGGGCACCGAGTCGGCGGTGTTCATGCCCAGTGGTGTCATGGCCCAGCAGGCCGCGCTGAGGTCCTGGGTGGAGCGATCACCCACCGACGCGGTCGCCGTGCATGGGTTGTCCCACTTCGTGCTGCACGAGCGCGATGCCCTGTCCCAGCTGCACCAGCTGCGCGTGCAGCATCTGACACATGAGGCCCGCCCCGCCACCGTGGCCGACCTCGACGCACTCCCTGGTCCGTTGGCCGCCGTCAGCCTCGAACTGCCCCTGCGGGACGCCGGATACCTGCTGCCGACCTGGGAAGAGTTGGTCGAATTCACCGATCGGGCGCGTGAGCGGGGCGTCCCGGTCCACCTCGACGGGGCCAGGCTGTGGGAGTCCCAGCCTTTCTACTCCCGGCCGAACGACGAGATCGCCTCCCTGTTCGACTCCGTGTACGTGTCGTTCTACAAGGGCCTCGGTGGGATCGCAGGTGCCGCCCTGGCCGGTCGGAGCGACCTTGTCGCGCAGGCCCGGCAATGGCAGGCCCGGCACGGGGGGACGCTGTTCTCCCTGCTTCCCTATGCCGCCGCCGCCCGTGACGGCCTGCGCCGGCGGCTGCCCAACATGGCCTCCTACGCCGCGCGGGCCCAGGAACTGGCTGCGGGCCTGGACCACGTGAGCGGCGTCAGAGTGCACCCAAACCCGCCGCACACCAACGCGTTCCGCATCTTCGTGGACCTGCCCGGCGAGCTGCTCGAGGAGGCCGCTCTTCGGGTGATGGAGACCGACCAAGTTGCGCTCGCGTCCTGGTGGCGCCCGGCCGATGTGCCGGGCTGGGCCATGACCGAGCTGCACGTGGGAGACGCGACACTCGCATGGGCCGTCGAGGACCAACTGGCAGCGCTCCGCGACCTGTTCACCGCTGCTCGCCAACTGCCCCAACAGTCGACACCCACGGCCGAATGACCCGACTTGATCGAGCCCGCAGAATCGTCGCGGGTGCCCAACCGTTGGTTCAGGGACCCCGAGCGACGTTCACCGGGTTTCGACCGTGCGAAGCCAGTCACGACTCCCCATCATCCCGGGCGGCTGTGACGCCTGCCCCCGGGTGCGCGATAGGCGGCGTAACGCTGCACGTCGAGCGGCGCGTTTGGCCGTTCATCTGGAGTCGATCAGGGGGTGTCGGGGATGCCAGCCTCACCCGGGGCCGCGCAGGGCGCAGAATCATGCGGGCCGCTACTACGCGGTCGGCACCTTGTCGGGCTCGCCGGCCGGTCCTCACGCGTCCCAGCCGTAGAACAGGCTGAATGCCGCGAGCATGGCCACCAGGCCGTGGAACAGGAGGAACCCGTCCAGCAGCAGCGGGGCAATCGCGACCGCGCGTCCCTGCCTGATCGCCCGGACCGACCAGACGATCCCCACGATCAGGCCCACCAGCCCGGCGACGAGCAGCAGCAGCGCCCCGACGAGCGCGAGCAACGAGCCCTCCTCGGAGGTGGAGACGACCAGCATCCCAGCAAGGATCCCCCCGAGACCGGCACCGGTCGCCACCCAGGCATCGCGCAAAGTGCTGCGGCCCCGATGCGACCGGGTCGGTGTCACCGACCCCACGGACCTCGTGCTCATCACACACCCCTTCTCCTGATGCTCCCCCTTCACTTTGACCCTCCCACCCGGCTCGACCACGCGGTAGGGCACTAGGACCCAGCCCGGCCGTGCCGGGATGTACATCCAGTGCCATCACGATGATCTCGATCAGGTCGTTGTAGCCCACCGGGAGCGTGCCCACCCCGCCCCCATGCGGCACTGAAGCGCCACAGTGTGGGTGCTTCTGATGCTTTCCCCGGTGCGCGATGGGCGGCGGAGTGCCGCACGCCAGCCGTGAATCAGCAGCGTCGGGATCCTGCGGCGTTCAGTTCTCCGGACCTCGCTCCAAGCCAAGGGTCGCCAGCAGATCTTCATGAAGCTGCATCCAGACCGTGTGGCAGGAGTCGATACCCAGGCCGTCAACCCACCGGTACTCCCCACGGGATGCCCGCACGAAGGCGTCCTGATACCGCGTGGCGTAGCCCCCGAGGCGCACCAGCTCGTTCGCCAACTCAACGTCCAGCGGCGCGAGCTCTCGGCCGACTGATCCAAGGGCGTCCAGGACTCGGTCGTCCCAGCGGTGATCGGTGTGGTCGTTGGATGCCATCGGCTGGCCAGGCAGCGGGCGCAACTGCCAGCGGGTCACGGCGTTCAGGAATCGCGCGTTCAAAGGCACGAACCTCGTGTGGACATCGACCACGACAGGTCGGGCTCCCGCGGCATCGAGCTCAGCAGCCAGGCGCCGCCGGTCCTCACCTCGCCCGGCGTCGGTCAAGGACCAGCCGCCGCTGCCGGCGAACTCGGAATGAGTCACCCAGCCGACGGCCTCGAAGTCCAGCAGGTTCTCCGTGACCAGCTCCGAGTCCTGATGGAAGCGTCTGGCGATCGCGTCCGCGCCGGCGAATCCAAGCAGCCGGACTGCGTGTAGCGACAGGTCTACTGGGTCCGAGAGGCGTGCCTGCATCGTGCCCAAGGTACGCGACAGGCGGCGGATGTGACGCCGGCCCTTCGTGCTGGTTCTGGTGCTGACCGCGCGCTGTGGACCGTCCCTCGAGAATCCGCGTTCGGCGAGGGTCAAGGTCAGGCGGGATTGCGGACCGCGTGGCGAACGTAGACCACGTCGTTGGCGAATCGTCGCTGGTCCAGCAGCTCGAGGTTGAGTCGTACTCCCCGAGGCAGTGCCGGCTTCCCGCCGCCCACGAGCACCGGGCAGAGCAGCAGCACACACTCGTCGACCAGACCATGCCGGAACGCTTCCGCCGCGATTCCTGCGCCTCCGATGCTCAGGTCCGATCCGGAGGTCTCCTTGAGTTGTCGCACCGCTTCTGCGTCGAACGTCCGCTCGATCGTCGTGCGCGCCGTCGAGACGTCGTTGAGCGAGCAGGAGTAGACGATCTTGTCGGTGTCACGCCAGATGGTGGCGTACTCGCGGACCACCGCAGGCTCGTCGCTCAACCAGTCGTCGCTCTCCCAGACGCGCATCGTCTCGTACATGCGTCGCCCGTAGAGCGAGGTGCCGATGCCCCGCTCGTGCTCGTTCCAGAACGCGTGCACCTCCTCATCAGGCACGGACCAGTCGAACGAACCCGTCTCGTCCTCCAGGAATCCGTCGAGCGAGATGTTCGCCGCGTAGATCAGCTTGCCCATGGCGCCCTCCGCCCAGTCGAGCCTTCAGAGTGCAGCATGGCCCCGACAACAACAACACGACGAACGCGAGAGAGCTGAGCAGCAGGCGCCGTCGATCCGCCAGCCTCTTGCGCGCGGCTAGACTCGCGGGGCGCACCAGCGTCCACGTCCTCGAAGGCCCAGGGGGTCGCAGATGAGAGTCGGATACGTCGTCCTGTACGTGAACGACGCGGAAGCCTGTCGCAGGTTCTGGGTCGACCGGATCGGGATGGTCGAGAAGCGGCGGATCGAGGCGGGCACGTTCACGATCGCGCAGGTCGGGTTCGCCGACCAGCCGTTCGCGTTCGAGCTCGTGCCGCTCGAGCTGATGAAGGACAACCCGGACGGGCTCGACCTCACAACACCCTCGATCGCCTTCGCGGTCGATGATCTCGATGCCGCGCGCACCGGACTCGTGGAGCGTGGCGTGCAGGCGAGCGAGGTAGGCGAGCACGGGGGCACGCGGAGCTTCGCATTCGCGGACCCCGAGGGCCGCTGGTTCGCCGTCACGGCCGGATGAGCACGGAAGCGCCCCGCCGCTGACCAGGACGGCACGCGGCTGCGACGCGCTCCGCGAGTTGGCGCGAGCCGAGAGGGCACTTGCCTGGACATCCCTGCCCGCACACCCTCCGCATGGCGAGATGGAGCACAAGGACTCGGACGATGCCGCTGTCGACCCATCCGCGATCCCTGCCCTCTACCCACAGCAACAGAGTGAGTCAGTCCCGGGCATCGTCCTCGACGTTGACGGCGAGATCCACGGTCACCCTCATGCGCAATCAGGGCGTGCCCGATCACATCGTCGCCAAGTTCCACGGTCACGACGAGACCGTGATGCGCTGGACGTACTCACACGCCCACATCGAGGAGCTGAAGATCGCGGCGGCGGCGCTCTCGTTCGGCCCGTAGGCGCACGAGGTAGGCACACGATTGAGGCCCCCGGCGTCTGCCCAGGGCCTCGTTCGTGCTCAATCTCTGGCGCGCCTGAAGGGATTCGAACCCCTGGCCTTCTGATCCGTAGTCAGATGCTCTATCCGCTGAGCTACAGGCGCACTGCCCCAAGGGGCCCGCCAAGGCTACCCGACCGGGGTGGGGATGCGGAAATCCCCACCGACCGCCGAGACGACCCCCAGCCCGAAACGCCCTGGTGGCCCCGGGCTGACCCGGAGCCACCAGCGTGCGTTCGGCGGAGGCGGAGGGATTTGAACCCTCGATGGGGCTCTAAACCCCAAACCCGCTTAGCAGGCGGGCGCCATAGACCTGACTAGGCGACGCCTCCCCGTCCGACGGACGCCCACAGGGTACCCGAACGGTCGTGGCGCGCGGTAATCGCCGGTCAGCCTGCCAGGCCCTCGACGAGGTCGGCGTAGGCGGCCTTGGCGTCGTCGGCGCCCATTCCCTTGATCTTGGCCCACGCGTCGTACTTCGCCTTGCCGACGGGATCCGTGAAGCCCGGCCGCTTGCCCTCGACATCGCCGACCGTGGCCTGCTTGTAGAGGGCGTACATCGCAAGGAGCGTGTCGTTGTCCGGGCGCGCCGGCAGGGTCTTCGATGCGTCGGCGGCAGCGGTGAATCGATCGTCGAGCTCGGACATGCAATCCTCCTGCGAGTGGGTGCTGACCGACCCATCGTGGCATGCCGGTCGGCCGATTGCCCCACTGGACGCTCGTCCGCCGGCCCTGCATCCGAACCCTCAGCAGGCCGCGCCCTCGGCCAGCCCCGGGGATCAGTGCAGCGGTGCCGGCTCGTCCACCTCGGGGACGACGGCGACAGCACGCGCACCCGCGCGGTGCACCCGCAGCGCCAGCGCTGCCGTGGCCAGCACGATGCCCAGGACCAGCACGCCGGCCACGCGCACCGGGGACTCCCAGCACCTTCGAGATCACCGCGGTGTTGCTGACCAGGACCATTCCACCCACGCACACGCCGAGGATCGCGGTCGGCGCGCGCCGGGCCAGGCGGGCGGCGAACGGGGCGACGATCGCACCCCCCAGGACGAGGCCCAGGACCGGCAGCCACGGCACCCCGGAGTCGCCGGCCCCGAAGACGAAGCCGGCTGAGGCCGCCACGGCGACGAAGAACTCCGCAGCATTGACCGTCCCGACCACGCGGTGCGGCTCATGCCGGGTCAGCGTGAGCAGCGATGGCGTCGCCACCGGCCCCCAGCCGCCGCCACCCGTGGCGTCCACGAACCCTCCGACCAGCCCCACCGGCCACAGGTGGCGGGTGCGCGCGTTGACGGTGGGGAACAGGTTCCGGCCGAACCCGAAGCGCGCGATGATCACCAGCCCCAGGACGAAGAGGATGCAGGCCATCCAGAGCCGCGCGGCGCTGGACGCGACTGTCGTGAGGATCACAGCCCCGACGAAGGCTCCGACGACCCCCGGCAGCGCGATCACCACGAGGACGCGGTAGTCCACGTTGCCCTCACGCCAGTGGCTGATGCCCGAGACGAAGGTCGTGCCCATCTTGGCCGCGTGCGTGCCCGCGGACGCGGCCACGGCCGAGTAGCCCAGGAGCGTCAACAGGGTCGCCGAGGTGACGCCGAAGCCCATGCCGAGGGTGCCGTCGACCATCTGGGCAGCGGCGCCGACGAGGGCGAACACGAGGACCGTGAGGAGCATGGGTGCAACCATACCCGATCGGAATGGTGGGGAATAGTCGGACGCGGCCACCGCGTCAGCGGACCACGGGCTCCCAGCGGGGGGAGGCCCCGACCATGAGCAGCACGGCGCCAGGACCACCTCCAGCCCGCCGGAGACCACGGTCGCCGTGACCGCGGAAGGCCTCGGAGGCGAACCACGCGATCTCCAGCCCAGGCGACGAACGACAGGGTGATCGCCAGCCGCGCACCCGCACGAGATGGCGATCAGGCAGAACCCGGCGACCACAGATCGGCAGGCGATCGAGGTCAGCATCGACGACGCTCCGGACGGGCCAGGTCCCACGGAGGACGAGCGCCACGGCAATGTCGCCCCGTTGCGGTCATCGACCCACGGCAGGGCCATGCCCGCGACGATCAGTCCCAGGCCGGCCAGCCCCGAGAGGAACGCCGGCCACACGCTCGTCGAGCCTCCATGGTCAACCCCCCTCACTCACGCGCACCGCTGCGGCGACGACCGCGGCCACAGCCTGCTGCAATTCCCCGTCCCCGGCAACCACCAGGTCGGGGGACAACGGCTCCTCGTAGTCCTGGCCGACTCCCGTGAGGTTGGGCAGCTCCCCGGAGGCCGCCTTCGCGTACAGGCCCTTGGGGTCGCGGGCGGCGCAGACCTCCACGGGCGTGCGGACGAACACCTCGACGAAGTCGCCGGGATCGAACAGGTCCCGGGCCGCGCGCCGATCACCCCGGAACGGCGACACCAGTGCGACGATCACGACGGTCCCGGACTCGACCATGAGCCGGGCGACCTCGGCCACCCGCCGGACGTTCTCGGCCCGATCCTCGGAGGTGAAGCCGAGGTCCTTGTTCAGGCCGTGCCGGACGTTGTCGCCGTCGAGGACGAACGTGCGCACCCCCTGGGCGTGCAGATCGCGCTCGACCGCGTCGGCGATCGTGGACTTGCCCGATCCGGACAGCCCGGTGAGCCACAGGACCCGTCCGTGGTGGCCGTTGAGCCGCTCCCTGGCGGCTCGGTCGACGACGAACTCGTGGCTGCGCACGTTCGCCGACCGGCGCAGGGCGTAGCGCACCATGCCGGCGGCGACGGTGTCCGCCGACAGGCGGTCGACGAGGACGAACCCGCCGGTGTCGCGGCTGTGCAGGTAGGGCTCGATCGGCACGGGGCGGTCCGTGGCCACCTCCACGCGACCGACGTCGTTGAGCCGCAGGACCCGGGCGGCCTCCTCGGAGCCCGTGGTCACGTCGAGGCGGTGGCGCACGCTGGTGACCACCGCGGGGACGACCATCGGTCCGCAGACCAGCAGGTAGGACCGCCCGTGCGCCAGCGGCTCCTCGCCGAGCCAGACGACGTCGGCGGAGAACCGGTCGGCGGGCACCACCGGCTCCCCGGAGGCCGACTCGAGCAGGTCGCCCCGGGTGACGTCGAGGTCGGGGAGCAGCTCGACGGCCACGGCGTCCCCGGCCGTGGCGCGCTCACGGTCGACGCCGGCCACCAGCAGCCGACCGACCCGACCCGTCACGCCCGAGCCGGACACCGACACCTGGTCGCCCACGGCCAGATGCCCGGTGACCAGTGTCCCGGCCACCCCGCGGAACCCGTCGGCGCGGACCACGGTCTGCACGGGCAGCCGCGCCGGCCGGGACGCCGTGGCCGGCGGGGCGTCGAGCTCGTGGGTCTCGCCGATGGCGGTGATGACGGTCGGCCCGGCGTACCAGTCGGTGCGCGCCGAGCTTGGTCGTCACGTTGTCCCCGTCCAGGGCGCTGACCGGGATGACCGTCACCCGCGAGAAGTCCAGCCGGGCGGCCGCACCGGCCACAGCATCGGCCAGCTCGGAGAACCGGGCGTGGTCGAAGCCGACCGCGTCGAGCTTGTTGACCGAGATGATCACGTGGTGCACGCCCATGAGCGCGCAGATCGTCAGGTGCCGGTAGGTCTGGCGGGTCACCCCGCGGGCGGCGTCCACCAGGAGCAGCGCCACATCGGCGGTGGAGGCCGCGACGGCCATGTTGCGGGTGTACTGCTCGTGGCCCGGGGCATCGGCGATCACGACCCGTCGGCCGTCGGGCAGCGACATGTGCCGGTAGGCCACGTCGATCGTGATCCCCTGCTCGCGCTCGGCCTCCAGCCCGTCGGTGAGCAGCGAGTAGTCGATCACGCCGGCGGGGATCGTCGAGCCTGCACGGCGGACCGTGCGGGCCAGCTCGAGGGTGTCCTCGGGAACGGAGTCGGTGTCGGCCAGCAGCCGGCCGATCAGGGTGGACTTGCCGTCGTCGACGCTGCCGCAGGCGACCAGGCGGATCAGGCCCATCAGAAGTACCCCTCGACCTTCTTGGCCTCCATCGAGGCCCCGCCCTCACCGTCGATCATCCGCCCGGCGCGCTCGGACTGCCGCGAGCCCTCCATCTCGGCGATCACCTCGTCGAGTGTGGCCGCGGGTGACTCCACCGCCGCGCTCAACGGGTAGCAGCCCAGGGACCGGAACCGGACGAGCCGCTCGACGGGGACCTCTCCGGGGTCCAGCTGCATCCGGTCGTCGTCGACCACGATCAGCTGCCCGCCCCGCACCACCGTCGGTCGCATGGCGGCGAAGTACAGCGGGACCACGGGCAGCCCCTCGCGTCGGACGTAGTGCCACACGTCGATCTCGGTCCAGTTCGACAGCGGGAACGTGCGCATCGTCTGGCCCGGGGCGAGCTGGGCGTTGACCGTGTGCCACAGCTCCGGGCGCTGGCGGCGCGGCTCCCACCGGTGCCCCGGCATCCGCAGGCTGAAGATCCGCTCCTTGGCCCGGCTGCGCTCCTCGTCGCGGCGCGACCCCCCGATCGCGGCGTCGTAGCCGCCCTCGTCGAGCGCCGCCCGCAGCGCCACGGTCTTCATCAGGCGCGTGTACTCCTGGGCGCCGTGGCTGAAGGGCGTGACCCCCTCGGCCACCGCGTCGGTGTTGGTGGCCACGCGCAGGTCCAGGCCGTACTGCTCGACCATCTGCCCGCGGAAGGTGATCATGTCGCGGAACTTCCAGGTGGTGTCCACGTGCAGCACCGGGAACGGGATCGGCCCCGGCGCGAACGCCTTGGCCGCAAGGTGCAGCATCACCCCGGAGTCCTTGCCGATGCTGTAGAGCATCACCGGGTTGCGGAACGCCGCCGCCGTCTCGCGCAGCGCCCAGATCGCCTCGGCCTCCAGCGCGTCGAGCACGGCGTCCGCGACGGACGTCGGGCGAGCCGGCGCGCGACCGCCCCCCGGCGCCCCGGATCCCGGCATCAGGTCAGACGGCGCAGTGGAGGTCACGACGACGATTCTGGCCCATTCCCCCCGCCCACCACTCCTTCCCCGCCGCCTCCGGCAGATCGCGTCGGGTTCGCGCCGATCGCGTTCGTCGAGATCCGACGCGATCCGCCAGGGCTCCAGCAGACCGAACGCGATCCGGGCGCCGGGGCGCCGGGCGGGGCGGGCGTCGTCCACAGGTGGGGCGTCTGGGGCTTCTCCGGGTGGGGGTTCGGGCCGAGGATCGGTGCGTGGCACGCATGCGACTCGCACCTCGCGCCCCGGTCCCCCCTGACCTGCTCCAGCCGGTTGTGGCCGTCCATCAGGATGGCGTCTTCACCCGGTCGCAGGCCCGCGCCGAGGGCTGGAGCGATGACCGGCAGCGCGCGCTCATCAGGGCCGGCACCTGGGTGACGCTCACGCCGCGCGTGCTGCGCAACCGCGAGGTGGAGCCTGGCCCGTGGCAGCGTGCCAGGGCGGTCTCCCTCGCCGGACGGCTGGTGGTCAGCCATGAGACGGCCGGTCGCCTGTGGGGCCTGCGCACCGGCGACGGGCTGCACGGAATCGCCTCGTTCGCGGTCGCCGCGTCGGGGATCGAGGTGCACCGGTCGCGGCTCACAGCGCCCACGACACTGGGAGCAGAGGGGCTGACGATGACCACTGCCCTGCAGACGATCGCCGACCTGATCCGCACGCAACCCCCAGCCGAGTCCGTGCACCTGGTCACCAACGCGATGCAGCGTGGGCTGATCGGTGCGGCGGACCTCGTCGATGCGGCGAGCCTCGCCCGAGGCATGACTGGGGCGACGAGAGTGCGCTGGATCGCACGCACCTGCGCCACTGAGCCGCACTCCGTGCTCGAGTGGCGGTTCCACCAGGGGATCGCGGCCCTCGGCGACGAGTGGGAGTTCAATGCACCGCTGCACGACTCCGACGGCCTCGTCGGGGTGGTGGATGCCTTCCACCGGGCCACGGGGACGGTCGCCGAGCTCGACAGCCGCGCCTTCCACGGACCCGATCGCTACCAACCGGACCGGACCCGGGACCAACGGCTCGCCGCGCTCGGCCATGTCGTGCTCCGCTTCACCTGGGAGGACCTCGACACGCGCCCCGAGCAGGTGTGGGAGCGCATCCGCCAGACCCTCGCCGTCCGATCCCGCACCCCCCGTCGTCCGGCGGCGTGAGTGGGCGGCTCCGGCGGATCGTGTCGGGTTCGAGGCGATCGCGTTCGTTGAAAGCCGACGCGATCACGCCGAACCCCAGCAACCCCGACGCGATCCGTAGCGGAAGCGGGAGCGGGGCGGCGAGAGTCGGGGCGGGGGGTCGGGCGGGAGGAGGCGATCCGGGGGGCGGGGGAGGGGGCGGAGGTGGCGAGTCGGAGCGCGGCGGGAGTGGGGCGGGGGGCTGTCCGGGCGGCGCGGACCGGGCCGGATGCGGCACTCTGTCCCCGTGGAACTCGAGCGGACACTGGCCATCGACTGCGGCGGAAGCGGGCTGAAGGGCTCCGTCCTGGACCACGAGGGGGCGATGGTCGCCGACAGGGTGCGGATCCCGACGCCGTACCCGATGTCGCCCCAGCGCTTCGTCGAGGTGCTCTGCGAGCTGGCCGAGGCGCTGCCCGCCGCCGACCGCGCCACCGTGGGCGTCCCCGGGATGATCCGCCACGGCCGGGTCATCACGACCCCGCACTACATCACGACGAACGGTCCGTTCTCCCCCGTCGACCCGGACCTGGAACGGGCCTGGGACCACTTCGACGCCCAGACCGCACTGGCCCGGGGCCTGGGGATCCCGACCCGCGTGGTCAACGACGCGGAGGTCCACGGCGCCGCGGTCGTCTCCGGCGAGGGCCTCGAGGTGGTGTTCACGCTGGGCACCGGCCTGGGCTGCGCGGTCTTCGACGAGGGCAGCCTCGTGCCCAAGATCGAGCTCTCCCGGTCGCCGGTCCGCAAGGGCGTGCTCTACGACGAGTGGATCGGCGACCTCGCGCGCCGGGAGCTGGGGGCCAAGCGCTGGTCGCGACGGGTCCGCAAGGCCGTGGACGGCCTGCGCCCGATGTTCGTCTGGGACCGGCTCTACGTCGGCGGCGGCAACGCCCAGCGCCTGACCCTGGACCTCGGCGACGACGTGACGATCGTGCCCAACGAGGCCGGCATCTCGGGCGGGATCCGGCTCTGGGAGCTCGGCCACGGCACGGTCAGCCACCCGGAGGACGACCTCCGCGAGCGCCCCAGCGAGGGCTGAGCCCCGCCATCACCTGCGGGGGGTCCTCTCGGTCGAGGGGAGCGACCGCACTGACCGGATCGACCGCCTGCACGCCCGCTCGGACCAGGGTCCTACGACCAAGGTCCGATGGTGCCCCCGACCTCGTCCGCCGCAGACTCGGGGCACCAACCCACACCAGGAGGTCCATCCCATGAACACCACCACCCGCCGCCTCGGGTCCACTGCCCTCGCCCTGCTCATGATCGGCGGGCTGACCGCCACGTCGCCGGCCTCGGCCAAGGACGGCGACGGCCGGGTCATCGTCCGTGGCGACTGCTCCTCGCGCTCCGACTGGAAGCTCAAGGCGAAGCCCGACGATGGCCGGATGGAGGTCGAGTTCGAGGTCGACTCCAACCGCAACGGCCAGACCTGGACCTGGACCCTGCGCTCCAACGGAGCGGTGTTCGCGTCCGGGAAGCGCACGACCCAGGCTCCCAGCGGCTCCTTCAGCGTCGAGCGCCGGACCGCGGACGCCGGCGGCAGCCAGCGGATCTCGGCAACGGCCCGCAACGCGCGCACGGGCGAGTCGTGCCGCGCGTCGCTGACGATCTAGGAGTGGCTCCACCGCACGGACGGTCACGCACCCACAATGGGCGCGTGACCGTCCGACGCGAGGTGGCCGTCTCCGCGCTGCTGAGCACCATCGCCGCAGCGGCCATCGGCCTCGGCGGCTTCTGGGCAGCCCGGACCGTGGCCACGGGGGAGGCAGTCCACCAGGCGGAGCAGGCCACCGAGCTGCTGGCGGCAGCGGTCATCGAGCCGGCCCTCCCCGCGGGCCTGATCGACGGCGATCCCGCCGCCATCGACGCGGTGGATGCCGTCGTCGGGACCTCGGTGCTCAGCGACCGGATCGTCGCGGTCAAGATCTGGCGCGATGACGGGACCGTCCTGTACTCCGACGACCTCGAGGGGATGGGCACCCAGTTCGCCCTCGGCGCTGACCAGCAGGAGGTGTTCTCGACGGGGACGTCGCACGCGGAGCTCTCCGACCTCTCCGAGGAGGAGAACGCCGACCAGTCGGACTTCGAGCAGCTGCTCGAGGTGTACGTCGCCATCGAGGATCCCGAGGGACGACGGCTGCTGTTCGAGACCTACCAGGCGACCGACGGGATCGACGCGACAACGCAGCGGATCCTGCGCGCGTTCGCCCCGGTCGTGCTCGGCGGGCTCCTGCTCTTCGGAGCGGTGCAGGCCCTGCTCAGCTGGCGCCTGGCCCGGCGGCTGCAGGCCAGCCAGGACGAGCGCGAACGGTTGCTGGCCCAGTCCCTGGCCGCCTCCGACCACGAGCGACGCACCATCGCCGCCGACCTGCACGACGGCGTCGTCCAGGACCTCGTCGGGGTGACGTACTCCCTGGACGCACTGGCCGCCGACGACACCCGGCACGCCCACGAGCTGACCGCCGCCGCGACGTCGACGCGGCGCAGCGTGCGCAGCCTGCGCTCGCTGCTGGTCGAGATCTACCCGCCGAACCTGGGCCAGGTCGGGCTGGCCGCAGCGGTGGCCGACCTGGTCGCGGCCGGCCCCTCGGACGTCGAGGTCGAGATCAGGATCGACCCGTCGATCACCCTCAGCGAGGGCACCCAGGAGGCCGTGTACCGCGCCATCCGCGAGGCGCTGTCGAACGTGCGGCGGCACGCCCGGGCCACGCACGCGGTGGTCGAGCTGGCGCACGCCGAGCCCGGTCGCCTCGCGCTGACGGTCACCGACGACGGGACCGGGTTCGATCCCGCTGCGGTCGAGCCGGGGCACGTGGGCCTGCGCCTGCTGACCGACCTCGCGCACTCGCGGGGCGGGACCCTGACGGTCGACTCGACCCCGGGATCGGGCACGACCGTGCGGATGGTGGTGCCGCAATGACCGACGGCGTGGGCAAGGACGACCCCATCCGGGTCCTGGTGGTCGACGACCACGAGGTGGTCCGCGCGGGGCTGCGGATGCTGTTGGGCCGAGCCACCGGCATCGAGGTCGTCGGGGAGGCTGCCGACGGCGGCGCGGCGGTGGAGGCCGTCGCGGCCCTGGCCCCTGACGTGGTCCTCATGGACCTCTCGATGCCGGGGATCGACGGGGTCCAGGCGACGGCCCTGCTGACCGAGGGGCACCCATCGGTCCGGGTGGTCGTCCTGACCACCTTCGCCGACCGCGACCACGTCACGGCGGCCATCGACGCCGGGGCCGTGGGGTTCATGCTCAAGGACGCCGACCCCGGGGCCCTTGCCGACGCGGTGCGCTCGGCGGCCCGCGGCGAGGCCCCCCTGGACCCTCGTGCCGCGCTCGCCCTCATCGATCGCCGCCGCAGCCCCGCCGAGCCCGACGGTGCGACCGCCGGTGCGGACCGGATCCCGCCCGCGGGGGGCACGCCGTCGCTGACCGCCCGGGAGTGGGAGGTGCTCGGGCTCATCGGCGAGGGCTTGAGCAACCGGCTCATCGCCCGTCGGCTCGGGATCGCCGAGAAGACCGTGAAGGCGCACCTGACCAGCATCTTCGCCCAGATCGGGGTCACCGACCGGGTCCAGGCAGCGCTCTGGTGGTCGCGCCACGGGGGCCCGGCAGGCTCCTGACGGGGGATACGGGGTCGTCAGCCGCCGACGGCCGTCACCGCCTTGCGCCGCAGCCGCTCGCTGAGCTCCACCGCACCGGCGCGCTCGGCGTCGAGCAGCCGCTGGAAGGCACCGGGCTCGACCGGCGGCAGCAGGGCGGCCACGGTCACGTCGTGATCGGGGGACGGCAGCGGGACGACCGGGTCCCCGGCGCTGATCGCACCGGGCTCCACGACCCGGGCGTAGGCACCGGGGGCGCGGCGGTCGGTGAACCGCTTGACCCAGTGCGGCTCGTCCATCCGGCGGGCGAACGTCACGCACGGCGTCCGGGGGGCGGTCACCTCCAGGACCGGCCCGTCGCCGACCCGGAACCGCTGTCCGATGCGGGTGGCGCTCAGGTCGATCCCCACCGTGCGCAGGTTCTCACCGAACAACCCCGGTGGGATGTCGCGACCGAGCTCGGCAGCCCACCAGTCGGCATCCTCGTCGGCGTAGAGGTAGACGGCCTGGTCCTCGCCCCCGTGGTGCTCTGCGTCCGCCTGGTGGTCGCCGGCCAGCCCGAGGGGGCCCACCGCGACCGGACCTGCGACCGCGCGCTTGTCGATCGCCGTCGTCCCGTCGGGGTTGTCCGGCTCGGGACGCAGGGAGTGCAGCACGCACACGGCGCTGATGTGGGCCATCGCCGCAGCGTAGTGGCGTCGGGGTGCCGGCCGTCAGCCCGACGGGTCCCCCACATCACCGGCCCGGGGCGTGGGCGCCGACACGTTCACCCCCGGCCGTCGGGGCGCCAGCGCTCGATGAAGCCCAGGACCTCCGCGGACTGCTCGCGGGTGAGCCCGATGGCCTCGTCGGGGGCGATCACGAGGATCGGGGAGGGCGGCTCCCCGTAGGTCGACTCGCCACGCCGGTCGGCGCCGAAGTCGTCGACCCACACCAGCGGGTGGCCCGGGAACGCCGCCTGCAGCCCGGCCACCTTCCAGTCCGCGGTGCGCCGCGGGTGCTGGCCGGCCAGGACCTTCGAGATCTCCAGCACGGGCAGCTCGGGGATGTCGCAGAGGTGGGCGTTGCGCAGGACGGCGCGCTCCCAGGTGGTGGCCCAGACGACGCATGCCCCGGCAGCGAGCCAGGCCCGGACCATCGGGCCGTGCTCCCGGCTGACGACGACCCCGTGCAGGAACGGCCCCGGACCGTCGGGCAGCGGGCGGATGTAGGGGTGGTCCGGCCAGTTGGCCCGGTCGAGCTCGACGACGTGCAGCTCGTAGCCGTCGGGGAGGTCATCCCGGGCGGTGATGTTGAGCACGCCGTCGAAGTCCAGTCCGACGACCGGCTGGCCCGGGGCCACCGTGATCCCGTGGGCCTGCGGAGCCGGGGCCGTCCCCGAGGCCGCCCCGGAGCCCGAGCGGGTCACCCAGCCCGTCGGTCGCCTGCCCGCCCGGATCCCCTCCAGCCTCCATGCGGACCTCCTCGGCACCCGTCCTCCGGGCCGCCCGGGACCCCGCAGGGACCCTGCGACCCCGAGCCGCGGTCCCATCCTGCTCCGCCACAGGGCCAGAGCACCAGAGGTCCGGGCAGGATGGACTGATGGACGGACGACGGCTGCGCGTGGGACTGATCGGGCTCGGGGACATCGCTGCGAAGGCCTACCTGCCGGTCCTTGCCGCCGATGCCGGCGTCGAGCCGGTGCTGATCACCCGCGACCCCGCACGGCGGGCGGCCCTGCAGGCGGCCTGGCGCGTCACCGAGGGGCACGCGACGATCGAGGACGCCCTGGCCTCCTCGGAGCCCCTGGACGCCGCCTTCGTGCATGCCGCCACCGAGGCGCATCCCGCGATCGCCGTGACCCTGATCGAGGCAGGGGTCCCCGCCTTCATCGACAAGCCGTTGGCACTCTCGGCGCAGGAGTCCGATGCCGTCGTCGCGCGGGCTCGGGCGGCCGGCGTCTCGCTGGCGGTCTGCTTCAACCGGCGATTCGCCCCCGCGTACGCCGAGGTCGGCCGATGGCCCGGCCTCGACACGGTCGTGCTCACCAAGAACCGCCTGGGGCTCCCGGACGATCCGCGCGTGGTGGTGTTCGACGACTTCGTCCACGTCGTGGACACGCTTCGGTTCCTGGTGGCTCCTGAGCCCGACGACCTGCAGGTCGTGGCCCGCGCGGGCGCCGACGGGACCCTCGCGCGCGTGGCCATCACGCTGCGCCAGGGCGGGCGCCTCGGTGTGGGGATCATGGATCGCGACAGCGGGCAGACCATCGAGACTCTCGAGGCCATGGCGCCGGGGCGGGCGCGGCTGGTCACGGACCTCGTGGACGTGGTCGATCGCGTCGGCGGGGTGGCCCAGCACCACCAGCCCGACACCTGGGCCCCGGTCGCACAGCAGCGCGGGTTCACCGCGATGGTCGGCTCGCTGCTGGACTCCGTGCGCGCCGGGGAGGTGCTCGACGCCGGCGACGCCCTGGCCACGCACCTGCTGTGCGAGGAGATCCTGGCCCGCGTTCGCGACCAGGTGGGCTGAGCGGGATCCGCGGCCTGGCACCGCTCCCGCCACGCTCCCGCCCGCATCGCCCATCGGATACTGGGTCCATGCCCGTCACCACCTCGCGCGTCCGCCGCAGCGCCACCCTCGCCGGGCTCCCGGTCCGCGCCGTCGGCCGGGCGGTGTCGATCCAGGCCAAGGGGCTCCTCGGCCAGGACCGGGCGGCGCTGCGCGAGCGGGCCCGCACCGAGACCGCCGCCGACACCCGGGCGACGTCTGGGCAGCCTCAAGGGCGGGGCGCTCAAGCTCGGGCAGCTGCTCTCCACCGTCGACGCCCTGTTCCCCTCGGACCCGGACGACTCGTGGCAGCACGCGCTGGGCGCCCTGCAGGAGGACAACCCGGGGCTGCCGTTCGCCGAGGTCCTCCCGGTCCTCGAGGCCGAGCTGGGTGCGGGCTGGCGCTCGCGGTTCCGCGAGTTCGACGAGCACCCGACGGCCGCTGCGTCGATCGGCCAGGTGCATCGCGCCGTGTGGTCCGACGGCACGGACGTGGCCGTCAAGATCCAGTACCCGGGGGTGGCCGATGCGGTCGCCGGGGATGTCCGCTCGCTGGCCGTCACGCTGCGGTTGACCTCGCTGGTGGCGCGCGGGATGGCGATGCCCCCGTTGGTGGCCGAGCTGCGGACCCGCCTCGGCGAGGAGCTGGACTACCGCACCGAGGCCGACCACCAGCGCGCCTTCGCCGCGGCGTACGACGGCGACGCCCACTACTACGTGCCGCCCGTGCTGGCCGCAACCCGCGGCGTGCTGGTCAGCCACTGGATGGGCGGGGTGGGGCTGGCCCAGGTGGCCCGCGACGGCACCGCTGCCCAGCGCGACCACCTCGGCGCGGCCTACCAGCACTTCTTCCTGACCTCGCCGGCGCGCGTCGGGCTGCTGCACACCGACCCGCACCCCGGCAACTTCCGGCTCCTGCCCGACGGCCGGATGGGCGTCCTGGACTTCGGCTCCGTGCTGGTCATGCCCGGGGGGCTGCCCCCGACCTTCGGTGGGCTCATCCGGGCCATGACGGCCACCGACCCGGCGGCGGTCGAGCGCCGACTGCGCGAGGGCGGGTTCGTCGCGCCGGGCCAGCACATCGAGGTCGAGAAGCTCATCGACTACCTCTCGCCGTTCAGCGAGCCGGCACGCCATGAGGTGTTCACGTTCAGCCGGCAGTGGCTGAAGTCCGAGTTCGGCCGGGTCAACGACCCCCGGAACCCGGACTTCACGGTCGCCCTGCAGCTGACGATCCCCGCCGACCAGCTGTTCACCCACCGCCTCTGGCTCGGGCTGGTCGGCGTGCTCTGCGGGTTGGGCGCGACGGTGCCGGTCCGTGCGGAGCTCGAGGCGCACCTGCCCGGCTTCGCCGACCCGGTGGACTGACTCAGGCAGCAGCCGTCGTCCGGCCGGGCGCCGGGCGGCCATCGACGACGACGCGCTCCCCGAGACCCAGCTGGTCGCTGATGAACCGGATGCTGCGCGCCTCCTCGGCGCTCCTCCGTCGGCCCAGGATCGGCCACGCACGCGCAACCCCCTCGCGCGAGGTGGACCATCGCCTCCTTGAAGGCCAGGGCCTCGCGCCTGCCGGGGCATGTCGTCCAGCAGGGTCCGCGCCGCGGCGAGCACCTCGTAGAAGGGCAGCCCGGCCCCCACCTGACCGTCCAGGCGCTCCATGATCTGGCCGGGGTCACGCGAGATCCGCCCCATCACCTCCCGGACCAGGGGATCGTCCGTGCGCCGGGCACCGGTGCCCATCTCGTCGACGATCGAGGCGAACGCCCGACGCTCGGCTGGGGCCAGCCCGCCGTCGGCGTACCCGACGAGGAGCAGGACGGCGAACGGAACGGCGACCAGGACGTCCCAGTCCGAGTCGCTGAGGGTGTCGTGGTCGGTCATGGGGGTCCCTTCCGTGGGTCGAGGTGGTCATGGCACGAGGGCGGGGACCGGCCCGCGCAGCGCGAGCACCAGATGGCCATGGCGTGCCAGCGCGCCGTCGGGGACGGTGACGACCTCGGCGCCGCGGGCCAGGGCGGCCTCGATGAGCTCGTCGACCGCATCGTCGAGGACGCCGAGCTCCTCGGGGTCCCCGACCAGGTCGAGCCGTCGCTCCGAGACGCGGGCTGCTGCCTCGTGGCTGCGCTCCACCACCAGCAGGTCGGGGTCGGCGTGGTCGATCGCCTCCCATGCCGCCTCGAGCCCTGCGACCGCCCGGCCGTGGGCCAGGCGCACCTGCACGGTGTCCAGCGCCGCGGCGGCCCGGTCGCGGACGTGCTCGTCGAGTGCGGCCCTCGCAGCCCGCTCCAGGTCGGCCAGCGAGGCGTTCGCGCTTCCCGTGCGCACCACCGCGGCGATGCGCCGGCCGGGGGCCAGGCCCAGGTACTCGGCGGCCGTCCGGTCGTTGGCGATGAGCACCACCGGGAGCCCGAACTCCTCGATGCGCGCGGCCAGCCTGGCGTCCACCTCCCGCAGGAAGGACCGCAGGCGCTCCCGTTGCGCCCGCGGCGCCCCGCCGTCCGTCCCCGAGCCCCCGTGGCTGTCCGCAGGACGGATCATGGGGAAGTCGTGACCGAGGATCGGGCGGGTGTAGCGCTGCCCGTAGTGCAGCAGGCGCGCCGCCCGGCCGTCGATGACCAGGGTCAGGAACGCCGGGTCCTCCGCGGCCGACCGGACGAGGTCCCGGGTGGCGAAGGTCGGGTCCAGGACGACCCGGTCGCGCGGAGCCACCCGCAGATGCAGCAGGTGGGCCCCCTGCGGGCTGACCAGGATCGCCAGCCCGCGATCCGTCGGACCGCCCTGGGCCCGTGCGATCGTGGTCGCCAGGGCTGCCCGCGTCTGGGCGACGGCCCGCAGGTCCGGCTCCTCGTCCAGTCGGCGCAGTGCGTCCAGGGTCAAGCCCTGAAGCGTGGCTCGGTCACCGGGCAGCATGACCTCGGCGGGGGTGGTGGCCATCAGCAGCGACAGGCACATCGGGTGCCGCTCCGCGGCCAACCGGGCCACGTCGGCCGCGGTGGGCAGTCGCAGCTGGGGCAGGGGGGCGGTCTCGAGGGTGGATGCGGGCATGGTTCCTCCGGCGGGGGTGCCAGAGGTCTCCCCCGGCCGCCGTGGCGGCCCCCGCGGCCGGTCCGACGTGGATCGGACGTGCTGACGACCGCTGGGAGGTGGGGTACTCCCCTCTTGGTGAAGACGATAACATGTATTTCTCGTCATGCAACAGCCCCACGGACTTGCACTTCATGGCAGAACCCGACACGATAGGTGCATCCCAATTCGTGAATCTGCTAGTCGGAAGTGAGTTGAGCAAGTGATGGACGTGCCGTTGACCATCTGGCTGGCGGTCCTGGGGGTGATCGTGGTCATGCTGGCCATCGACCTGTTCGCCCACCGGGATGCCCATGTCATCTCGGCGAAGGAGGCCGCCATCTGGTCGGCGGTCTGGGTCGCGATGGGCGTCGGCTTCGGGCTGATCATCTGGGCCACCGCAGGTGCGGAGTTCGCCGGGCAGTACTACGCCGGCTACCTCATCGAGAAGTCCCTGGCGGTGGACAACGTCTTCGTCTGGGCGATCATCTTCAGCTACTTCGCGGTGCCGCGGCAGTACCAGCACCGGGTGCTGTTCTACGGCGTCGTCGGCGCGCTCGTGATGCGTGGGGCGATGATCTGGGCCGGCTCAGCCGCGATCAAGGAGTACATCTGGATCCTCTACATCTTCGGCGCCTTCCTGGTGTTCACCGGCGTGATGATGATGCGCCACCGCAACTCGCACTTCGACCCCTCGAGCTCCCGGGTCGTGCGCCTGTTCCGGCGCACCGTGCCGATGACCGACGAGTACGACGGCCAGAGGTTCCTCACCCGGCGCAACGGCGCCCTGGTGGCCACCCCGCTGCTGCTGGTGCTGATCCTCGTGGAGACCACGGACCTCGTGTTCGCCGTCGACTCGATCCCGGCCATCTTCGCGGTCACCCAGGAGACGTTCCTGGTGTTCACGGCCAACGCGTTCGCGATCCTGGGCCTGCGCGCCATGTACTTCCTGCTGGCGGACCTGATGCACCGGTTCGTCTACCTGAAGCTCGGCCTGGGCCTGGTGCTCGTCTGGGTCGGGATCAAGCTGGTCCTGCAGGTCGACCTCTACAAGATGCCGACCTGGCTGAGCCTGGGGGTCGTGGCCACGATCATCACGGTGGCGATCGTCGCCAGCCTCCGGGCCACCCGCGGCCAGCCGGCCGCGTCCCACGCCCCGGGGACAGGGACGCAGGCGGAGGTGGACGGGGGCATCGTGGCGGACAACGGCACGGTGCCCGGCACGGACGCGGCCCGGGCACCGGAACGGATTCCCCGCCGGACTCCGACGCGGGGACCACCGCGGAGCAGACGCACAAGGAGGCCCTGCATGGCTGAGCACGCCCCGGCACGCATGTGGACGCTGCTGACCAACCACGGCCACGTCCTGGTCTTCGTCCACCGCAACCCCGACGCCCGGGTCCGTGACATCGCGGCCACGGTGGGGATCACGGAGCGCGCGACCCTGAACATCCTGCGTGACCTCGAGGACGAGGGCTACCTCACGCGGGTCCCGCAGGGCAGGCGGACGCACTACGTGGTCAACGAGCGCCGTCCGTTCCGGCATCCCGCTGAGTCCGACCACCAGGTCGGGGATCTCCTGGCGCTGTTCGCCTGATGGACACGTGGCAGCTGGCGGTCGCCAACCTCACGTCGCCGCCGGTCCTGGCGTTCCTGCTCGGGCTGCTGGCCACCTCGATCGGCGGAGACCTGCGCCTGCCCGAGCCGATCTACCAGTTCCTGAGCTTCTACCTGCTGCTGGGGATCGGCATCAAGGGTGGCGTGGCGCTGTCGCAGGCCCCCGCCGGCGAGGTCGTCGCGCCCATCCTGGTGACCCTCGCCCTGGGCATCGTGATCCCGCTGCTGGCCTTCGTGGTCCTGCGCTGGACGACCCGCCTCGGCCCCGTCGACCGAGGGGCGATGGCCGCCCACTACGGCTCGACCTCGCTGGTCACGTTCACGGCGGCCGCGGTGTTCCTCACCAGCGCGGGGATCAGCTACGAGGGGTACGTGACCACCCTCCTGGCGGTCCTGGAGGTGCCGGCGATCATCGTCGGCCTGATGCTGGCCGGGCGGCACGTCACCCGTTCGGCGTCCTGGGGTGAGTCCCTGCGCGAGATCCTGAC
Source organism: uncultured Actinomycetes bacterium (assembly GCA_963729885.1). GTDB lineage: Bacteria > Actinomycetota > Actinomycetes > S36-B12 > CAIYMF01 > Prado023. The sequence continues at coordinate 51,340 of CAVSQK010000045.1, read as the reverse complement.
GGGGCGCAGCATCCTGCTGCTCGTCGGCGGACTCCTTCTGGGCGTGCTCACCGGGAAGGCCGGCTACGAGAAGGTCGAGCCGTTCTTCGGCGGGCTCTTCGTGGGCGTGCTGACGCTGTTCCTGCTCGAGATGGGCGTGATCGCCGCCAGGCGCCTGCGGGACCTGCCCAAGGCGGGCCCCGGGCTGGTGGTGTTCGCGATCGGGTTCCCGATCGTGTCCGGCACGCTGGGCATCGTGGCCGGCCTCGCGGTGGGCCTGTCGACCGGCGGTGCCGCCATCCTCGGGGTCCTGACCGCCAGCGCGTCGTACATCGCGGCCCCAGCTGCCGTGCGCCTGGCCCTTCCCGACGCGAACCCCGGCTACTACCTGACCGCCAGCCTGGGGATCACCTTCCCCTTCAACCTGATCATCGGGATCCCGCTGTACCTGGGGATCGCCCAGGCCCTGGGCAGCTGAGAGGAGCAGGCGATGATGCACCAGGGCACCGCCCCCGCGCAGGACCTCGGCCTGCTGGGGTTCGTCATGGACACCATCGAGGCCCTGGGGCCGGTCGGGGTCGGGCTGCTCGTCATGCTCGAGTCGGTGATCCCGCCGATCCCCAGCGAGGCAGTGCTCCCGGCCGCCGGCGCCCTGATCGAGCTCGGTCGGCTCAACGGCCCGCTGACGTGGCTGTCCGCAGCCGTCGGCTCGGTGCTCGGAGCGCTGGTCCTCTACGGCGCCGGCCGCGGGTTCGGCGAGGCCCGCACCCGGCGGGTGCTGTTGGCGGTGCCGCTGGTCGAGGCCGACGACGTCGACCGGGCCGATGCCTGGTTCGCCCGCCGCGGGCAGGCCGCGGTGCTGGTCGGTCGGCTGATCCCCGGCGTCCGCAGCCTGGTCTCGTTGCCCGCGGGTGCCGCGCGGATGCCGCTGGGCCGGTTCCTGCTCTGGACGGCGATCGGGTCGGCCATGTGGAACAGCCTGCTGCTCGGCGCAGGAATGGCCCTGGGGACCCAGTGGACAGTGGTCGAGCAGCACGTCGATGTGGTCAACGACATCATCTACCTGGCCACCGGCCTGGCCATCGGCGTGTTCGTGATGCGCCGTTGGACCCGGCGGAACCGGGACGCTCCCGTCCCACCTGAGCAGCACCATCCCAGCGGTGGCCCGGCGAGCGACCGGATCCTGGCACCTGAGAGGAGCGCGTAGTGCAGACCGAGAGTCTGATCCTGGTGACCGTGGTCGCCGAGGCTGTGGTGGAGCACCGCCTGGTCAGGGACGTCACCGCGTGCGGCGCTCACGGCTGGACCATCTGCGACGCCCGGGGCCAGGGCTCGCGCGGCGTTCGCGCCGACGAGTTCGAGGGGGCGAACATCCGGCTCGAGACCCTGGTGTCCGCCGAGGTCGCCGACCGCCTCCTCGAAGTGCTCGCCCGGGACTACTTCCCGCGCTACGCCGTGGTGGCATGGACGACTCCCGCCAATGTGGTGCGCCCGGCGAAGTACGTCTGATCGGTTCGGGCGCGGCACCGAGCCGCCCCGGGGGAGCGCAGCGCCGGAGCCGCCACTACTGTCGCCGACGTGACCGAGCGCCTCCGCACCGTCGACACCACCACCGACGATGCCCTGGGCACCAGCGACACCACGGACCTGCTCGCGCGGCTGTCGCGGCGGGAGGTGTCGGCCGCCGAGCTGCGCGAGGCCGCGATGGCCCGCGCCCGGGCCGCGAACCCGCACCTGAACGCCGTCGCCCACTGGTTCGACGATCCGGTCCGCACCGAGGTGGTCGTCCCGGACGACGCCCCCCTGGCGGGGATCCCGACGTTCATCAAGGACAACGAGGAGGTGGCCGGCTTCCCGACGACCCAGGGCTCGCGCGCCGTTCCGGACACCCCGGCACCGGCCTGCTCCCCGATCGTCAGCGCCCTCCTGCGGCTCGGGCTCGAGCCGCTGGGCGCGACGACCCTGCCCGAGTTCGGGCTGACCGCGAGCACGGAGTCCAGCCGATACGGCGCCACCCGCAACCCGTGGGACACCGACCGTTCGGCCGGCGGGTCCAGCGGCGGCTCGGCGGCCATGGTGGCGTCCGGGGTCGTCCCGATGGCGCATGCCAACGACGGGGGCGGCTCGATCCGGATCCCCTCCTCCTGCTGCGGGCTGGTCGGGCTGAAGCCCTCGCGCGGACGGCTGCCGATGAACCCCCTGAAGGAGCGGATCCCGGTCCGGATCGCCGCACAGGGGGTCGTCACCCGGTCGGTCCGCGACACCGCGCTGTTCCTCGCGCTGGCCGACCCGGCCCGACCCGACGCCGGGCTGCCGCCCATCGGCCACGTGACCCGCCCGGGCGCCGAACGGCTGCGGGTCGGGATGTGCCTGACGACGGTGCGGGGCCTGCCCGCTGACTCCCGACACCGTGGCCGCTGTCCGCGGCGCGGGAGCCCTCTTCGAGAGCCTGGGCCACCACGTCGAGGAGGTGGGGCCGCCCGTCGGCGATGACTTCGCGACGGACTTCCTGCGCTACTGGGCCCTGCTGGCCTTCGTGCTGCACCGGAGTGGGTCGCTGGCCTATGGCGAGGGTTTCGACGGCACGCAGGTCGAGGAGCTGACCAAGGGGCTGAGCGGGATGCTGACCCGCCAGATGGACCGCGTCCCCGGGTCGCTGGTGCGGCTGCGCCGGCTGTCGCGCAACCCCGACGCGGGGTTCGACGCCTACGACCTGTTCCTCTCCCCGGTCACGGGCTACCCCGCACCCCGGATCGGCCACCTCGGCCCCGACGTGGAGTTCCGCACGCACCTCGTGCGGCTGCTCCAGGTTCGCCTCGATGACGCCGGTGCAGAACGTCTCCGGCGCCCCGGCGATGTCCCTCCCGCTGGGCAGGTCCGACGAGGGACTGCCCATCGGGGTGCACCTGGCTGCTCCCTTCGGGCACGAGCGCCGGCTCCTGGAGGTCGCCCTGGAGCTGGAGGAGGCAGCCCCGTGGCCGGTGCGCCCTGCCCTGTGAGCCCAGCCGGACGCCTCAGGCGTTGAGCCGGGCATACCCGAAGGCCAGCGACGTCGCCAGGCTCACCCAGATCAGGTAGGGCAGGAGCGCCACGGCACCACCCCGCGTGACCGTCCAGGTCAGGATGACCAGGACCAGCGTCAGCACGGCAGCACCGGCCAGGGCGATCGCCGAGGCGGTCAGCTGGTGCGGGACGTAGAACAGGTAGGCCCACGACAGCGCGCAGACCACGCTGGCCGCGCCCACGGCCAGCCACGCGCCCACGATCCCGGGACTGCCACGCTGGGCGACGATCACGCCCACCACCGCCAGGGCGATGAAGTTGTAGGGCCAGATCAGTCCGAAGACGATGTCCGGCGGCTGCCAGCTGGGCCGGGTGAGCCCGGCGTACCAGCCGGGGTTGGCCGACACCCACACCCCCGACCCCACCGCATAGACGACCACGAGGGCCACGGCTGCCACGGACGCGAGCACTCGCCAGGTGGTCATGGACGAAGGATGACCCACATCCGGGCGTCGCGCTGACCCATCCGGTCCCGGCGCCCCGCGCGTCCGGGGCCACCCGGGTCAGAGGATCTCGTCGAGCCAGGCCGCCAGCCGGCCGGATGCCGCGGCCAGGGACTGGCTCCACGTCATCGCGGCCCCGTGCCCGGCATCGTCGCTGATGGTCTTGGCCAGCCGGACGGGGATCCCCAGGCGGGTGGCCGAGGCCGCGACGGCGTATCCCTCCATGTCGACCAGGTGGGCGTGCTCGGCCAGGGCGTCGCGGTCCTGCGGCGAGGAGATGAACCGGTCACCGGTGGCCAGCACCACCCCGGAGTCGCCCAGCTCCAGCCGCGGGGACGGGTCCGACCCGACCAGCGTCGCGATCGCCCGGCCGTTCACGTCGTGCTGCAGGACGGCCCCGATCTCGTGCACGATGCCCGCGGCCAGCTCGCCGGGGCGCAGCGCGCCGGCCGTGCCGAGGTTGAGGATGACGCTCGGGCGATGCGCCATCGCCGCCCACGTCGTGGCGGTGGCGGCGCGCACCTTCCCCACCCCGGTCACCAGCGTGGGCACCCGATGGGCGAACGCCTGGGCCTCCTCGAGGACCGCGACCACGACCAGCGGGCTGGCCGGGGCGCGGCGGGGGTCCGTGCATCTCGAACACGCTCCGGAGGCTACCGCGCCCCCCCGACGCGATCGCGTCGGGTCTGAGCCGATCGCGTTCGTCGAGATCCGACGCGATCGGCCCCTGGCCCAGGAGACCCGACGCGATCTCCCGTGAGCGCGTCGTCGAGGACGGGGTCGGCCTGCGCCACGGGGCGTTTCGGTGGGTGAGGCGATGGGAGAGGATGGGGGCGTCCCGCGCCGACCTGCAAGGAGCATCGTGGCCCGCACGCTGCGCTCTACCCTGACCTGCCTGCTGATCATGGTGCTCGCGGCCTGCGGCTCCGGGGCGGACCAGGAGGCCGCGGAGGGACTGGCATCCCAGCTCGCGACAGCCCTGACCGCCGGCCAGCTGGGCGACGTGCCGGTGCGGGGCGGCGGCCAGGCGGAGCTGGACGCGGTCGTGGCCGGCATGGATGGGATCCCCGCCACGGTGACCGCCGACGCGGTCGAGGTGGACGGGGACCCGCGACAGCCACCCTGGGCTGGCAGTGGGAGACGCGGGGTGAGCCCTGGCGCTACACGACGACGGCGCAGCTGGCGAAGGTCGACGACCAGTGGGCGGTCCAGTGGGCGCCGACCCTGGTCGAGCCCTCGCTCACCGCCGCCGAGTCGCTGGACGCGAGGACCCAGAGGCCCGTGCGGGGCGACATCCTCGGCGCGGGGGACGAGCCCCTGGTCACCCTGCGACCGGTGATGCGCATCGGCATCGACAAGACGAAGGTCCCCGCGGACGAGGCGGCGGACTCCGCCCGCGACCTGGCCGAGCTGCTCGACATCGACCCCACGGCCTACGCGAAGGCCGTGAAGGCGGCGGGTCCCAAGGCCTTCGTCGAGGCCCTGGTCCTGCGCGACGACGACGCCGAGGAGCTGTCGCAGGAGGAGGTGGAGGCCATCCCCGGCGCCGTCGGCCTCGCAGACGAGCGGCCCCTGGCTCCGACCCGCGACTTCGCCAGCGAGATCCTGGGCCGGGTGGGCCCGGCGACCGCCGAGATCGTCGAGAAGTCAGGCGGAAGGGTGCGGGCCGGCGACCAGGCGGGCCTGTCGGGACTCCAGGCGCGGTACGACGAGACGCTCGCCGGGACACCCGGGGTCGTCGTGACGGCGAAGGCCGATGACCAGGAGCGCACGCTGTTCACCACCGCGGTCGCCGACGGTCAGCCGCTGCGCACGACCCTCGACGAGGACCTGCAGAAGGCGGCCGAGGAGGCGCTGGACGGGGTCGGGCCGGCGAGCGCGTTGGTGGCGCTGCGTCCGTCCACCGGCGAGATCCTGGCCGCCGCGAGCGGGGCGGGATCCGACGGCTACAACACGGCGACCTTCGGGCAGTACGCGCCGGGGTCCACGATGAAGGTGGTCACGGCGCTGGCCCTGATGCGGGCCGGGGTGCAGCCCACGGACCGGGTGCCGTGCACGCGGGAGATCGTCGTCGACGGCAAGACCTTCACCAACTACGACGACTACCCCGCCAGCGGCATCGGGGACATCCCGCTGCGCACCGCGGTGGCGAACTCCTGCAACACGGCCATGATCTCCCAGCGGGAGGAGCTCACCGGCGAGGACCTGGCGGGGGCGGCCGCCGCCCTCGGGCTCGGCGTCGACCACGACCTCGGCTTCCCGGCCTTCTTCGGGCAGGTCCCGGAACCGGCGTCCGCGACGGAGCAGGCGGCCTCGCTGATCGGCCAGGGCAAGGTGCTCGCCTCGCCGATGGCCATGGCGGCCGTCGCCGCGTCCGTGGCCGAGGGCCGGGCGGTGGTGCCCCGGCTCCTGCCCGACCTCCCCGCCCCCGAGGCCGACCCCGCCGCCCCGCTCACGCCGGAGGAGGCCGACGCCCTGCGCGACATGATGCGGGCGGTCGTCACCGAGGGCACGGCCAGGTTCCTCGAGGACGTTCCCGGGGACCCGGTCGGCGCCAAGACGGGCACCGCGGAGTTCGGCACGGGCACCCCGCCGGACACCCACGCCTGGATGATCGCCACGCAGGGCGACCTGGCGGTCGCCGTCTTCGTGGAGGAGGGGCAGTCGGGCTCGCAGACTGCGGGTCCGATCCTCGAGGGGTTCCTGCGCGCCGCCGGGTAGGACCCCTCAGCGCGCGCAGCACCGCCAGCGGGGACCTCTGGCCCTTGGAGGCCTTTCGGCGCCGGCCTAACGTCGGTGGTGAGGGAGGAGGTGTGTGCCGTGGGCGAGGAGTTCTGGATCGGTCTGGGCACGATCCTCGTGGTGGTCCTCGTTGCTGTCGTCGAGACGGCCGCCTACTGGAATGTGGGCGGGTGGCTGGATGTGCGGTCGTCACAGACCGCTGACGATGTCCGCAGGAACATCGACGAGTACGGGCCTGAGGCCCCCGGTCTCAAGCTGCACCTGCTTCCCGAGCCGGAGAGGCAGGCCGTCCTCAGGAACCGCGCCGACCTGGCCGAGCAGGGGGCTGCACGCAAGGCGGCGCGGCGCTGAGAAGGCGATGGGAGTCCGCGCTGGCCTTCGAGGGCGGGGGGGAGGGCTGTCGGGCGGGCAGGGTGGGACTCGGGGCGAGTTGGTGCGCCCGCAGCCGGCCGGGCCGCGCGCGCCGCCGCCGGGCCGCTGAGCGGCGCCAGGTCGGTGGCGTCAGGACGGGTTGATGATGGAGCGGAAGGTCAGTGCGTTCGTGGGTGCACTGCCGGCGAAGCCCGATCGGCCACCGGCCTGGGGTCGAGGCTGGCCCGGGCGGCGCGCGGAATCGGGGGGATGTCCTCGAAGCGCTGTCGAGGGGACCCGTCGACGAGCGAGTCAGGTGCCGAACGTGTCGGACATCAGCACCTTAAACCAGGTGTTCATCTGGCTGTAGTTGCTGGTGGTGATCGCGGGAGCCTCGACCGGTTGCCCCGGGGCCGCCTTCATCGTCTTCGACACCGGGTCGTAGTGGTAGACGACCGACAGCCACGACGCCGTGGTGGCGGTGATCGGTGAGTAACAGGCCGAGTTCGTCACTGGCGCGGAGTCCACAGGGAGCGCCGGCGACGACAGCAGCCGCACCAGCGCGTCCGCGCACACCTTGGCCTCGGAGTTCGCCACGTGCCCGGCCTTCGGCTGCGTGGTCGCGGACGCATCCCCGAGCACGTGCACCCCCGACGCCACCGTCGACTCATACGTGAGCACATCCACCGGGCAGAACACGCCACCGCCGGCCGCGGGCGCCGTCGCCAGGCCAGCGTCCCGGGCGATCTTGCCGGCGGTGTGGTTCGGGATCACGTTCAGGACGTTCCCCGTGAAGATGCCTTTGTCCGTCACGATCCTCCCCGCGTCTGCGTCCACCGACAGCACGGTCGCGTTCGGCTCATACGAGACGACGCCAGCGTGGATGTTGTTGAACGCGGTCGAGAAGTTGTGCGGCTCCGCCAGGATGCGGTCGTTGGCGTCCAGGACGTACACCTGCGGCTTGCTGTACCCGGTCGACCGACGGTTCTTCTTGATCCAGTCGGCCACGACGCAGGCCCGCTCGTACGGCCCGGGCGGGCACCGGTAGGGCGCCTTGGGGATCGTGAGGAGGAACGTCCCGTCGACCGGCATCGCGACGAGCTGGTCCCGCAGCGACTGGGTCTGGGGCCCGGCCTGCCACGCGTGCACGACCTTCGCCTGGTTGGCGGCGGTCCCGGTCAGCCCGGGGATCGGGAGGAAGTCGATGCCGGGCGCCAGCACCAGCCGCGAGTACCCGATAGTGATCGGCAGTCCGGACGTGTTCGTGTACGTGACGGTCCGCTTGACCGGGTCCACGGCCGTGACCCGCCCCCGGAGGATGTTCACGCCGTACGTGGACTTCAGCGTCGACTAGCCGAACTTCAGGCTGGACAGCGTCCGCTGCCCGTTCAGGACGAGATTGCTCATGATGCTGGACGTGTAGTCGGGGTTCGCGTCGATGAGCGTGACCGGGATCGTCCTGGCGCTCCACAGGCGCACGTACTTCGCGACGGTCGCTCCGGCCATGCCGCCGCCGACCACGACGACGGGAGCGACCGCGGCGTCCGCCGAGGTCACCTCGCGAGCCGCGATGGGGAAGGCCACACCGGCAGCCGCAGCGGCGCCGGCCAGGCCGAGGAAGCGACGACGGCTCAACTCGGTCATGAGCAGCTCCTCACGGCTTCGGCAGGGACGCGAAGTAGATGGCGATCTTCAGCAGCTCGTCATCGGTGTACCCGCGGGCCTGCGCGCCCATGATCGACGAGTGGGTCGACTGGTCGTGCATCTTCTCCATCATCGACTCGACCGGGATGCCAGCGAGCTGGTTGAACGACCCGTTCATGCCGTTCGTGCCGTGGCACTGCATGCAGTTCGACGCCAGGAGCCGCCCGGTCGGGACGACACTTATCGCCTCGACCTGCAACGCACTGTTGACCGACCCGTACACGGTCATCACGACCGCCAGTGCCACCCCGATCGTCAACCCTGACCGGTGCCGATGCACGAACCGTGGAACCCGTACATCACTCATGACCACTCCTCGCCTCGTACACGGCATGCGGTGACACCGACACCAACTGGACAAGAGCCACGCCGCGGATACCACTCGGCAGTAGCCAGCCTGGACTGCAGCATCCGCGCGCCTCCTCACACAACCGACGGCCGACCACCCACCCGTCACGCAACCTCGGGGCGACCACGCAGCGTAGTCGATCCGTCGCACATAGTGCCCGACGCGCAGCCGGGTCGTCAAGATGTCCCACACACCGAACATCACAGCGCTCTGGGCGTGGGCCCGGCCGGCCAGGGCGCGCTGCGGGCTGCCCTGGGGCAGCGGCGGCTGTGGCGTGGGCGATCCCAGCCAGGGCTGCCGCGACCACCAGGGCCGGGTCCGGGGCAGAGGGCACGACACGGTCGTGGGCGAACAGAGCCGGCAGGGGGACTTCCCGGACCCGCACCATCACCCACCCGGCTTGTGCCAGCGCCTCGGCTTCCTCGAGGTCACGTGACTGGGCACCGGAGTGATGCGCGGCCCGGTCGACTGCGACACATACCCGGACCGCAGGGAGGGCGATGTCGACCTGCACCGCCCCTCCGGGCGTGTCGAGGAGGTGGTGGGTGCGAGTGGTCTGCCTGAGCTGGGCGGTCAGCCCGGCGCCGACAACTGGCGGGGAGGTTCCGCAACCACCCCGGCGCGGGCGGCGGCGGGGGTGGGATTTGAACCCACGGTGGGTTGCCCCACGGCGGTTTTCAAGACCGCTGCCCTAGGCCACTAGGCGACCCCGCCTCGGCTGCGCGACCGCGAGCGGACCACCAGCCGGGCACCATCATCGCGCACCGCCCGCCCGGACGGGAAACCCGCCGCACCTGCGTCGCCCATCCCCTCCCGGCGGACGCCCGCGCCTTCGCACCACACCGGGATCCCACTACGGTGGGCACCCATGGCCCGCGACATGCACACCCACGACGAGCGGCTGACCCGCATGGTCCTCACGGCCATGCACGACCGCCTGGCGATGGACCCCGTCCCCCTCGACCGGCCCGGGGACGTGCCCGCACTCACCGCGGCCCTCGACGGGCTCATCACCGCCGAGGGCACCGACCCGCACCGCGTCATGGAGATGTGGACCGACGTCCTGGCCCCCCACGTGATGAGCTCGGATGCGGTGAACTTCCTCGCCTTCATCCCCGCTGCCCCGACCAAGGCCTCCCTGTTGTTCGACATGCTCGTCTCCGGCGTCGAGCATCCAGGGGATCTCGGCCCTGGAGGCCGCCGGTGCGATCGCAGCCGAGAACCAGGTGCTGCGACTCATCGCCGACCTCGCGGGCCTGCCGGCCAGCGCCGGCGGGGTGTTCGTCTCCGGAGGCTCGGCGGGCAACCTGTCGGCCCTGACCGTGGCGCGCGACGTGGGGCGCAGCCGCGGGGGCTGGGCCGCGGCGACCTCACGCGGGTCGCCGTCAGCGACCAGGCGCACTCCTCGATCAAGAACGCCCTGTCGATCCTGGACATGGGCGCCCTGGTCGTGCCCACGGTCGACCACGTCCTGACCGGTCCCGCGCTCGCCGCAGCCCTCGACGCCGACCCGGATGCAGGCAACGTCGTCGGCGTGGTCGCCACCTCGGGCACGACCAACGCGGGGATCATCGACGAGCTGGCGACCATCGCCGAGGTCGCCCGTGCGCGCGACCTGTGGTTCCACGTGGACGGGGCCTACGGCGGCGGCGGGCTGTTCGCCCCCTCGGTGCGACCGCTGTACGCCGGGCTCGAGCACGCCGACTCGTTCATCGTCGACCCGCACAAGTGGATGTTCGCGCCCTACGACTGCGCCGCCCTGCTGTACCGCGAGCCGCGGCTGGCCAAGGCGGTGCACACCCAGGACGCCAGCTACCTCGACGTGATCCACACCGACGAGGACGAGTGGAACCCCAGCGACCTGGCCTACCACCTGACGCGTCGCGCCCGGGGCCTGCCGCTGTGGTTCTCCCTGTCCGTCAACGGGACAGACGCCTACACCCGCGCCGTCGAGGCGTCGCTGGACCTGGCGCGCTGGACGGCGCGGCAGGTCGAGGCCAGCGACCACCTGACCCTGCTGCGCGAGCCGACCCTGTCGATCGTCCTGTTCGAGCGCCACGGCTGGGAGCCCGCCGACTACGACCGCTGGGCCGCGGAGCTGCTCGACGACCAGGTCGCGCTGGTGACCTCCACCAAGTGGGAGGGCCGCACGGTCGGCCGCCTGGTGTTCCTGCACCCCCGGACGACCCGCGAGCTGGTGGAGCAGATCCTCGCCGCAATGGCCTGAGGGCCCGGCGCGGCCGCCCAGACCCGGCACAACCCGCAAACCCTCCGCGAAGGGCAAGAACCTCCCGGTTGATGCGGAGGGTCTGACCCTTCGCGGAGGGTTTGCGGGAGGGGCGGGTCAGCAGGGGCCGTCTGCGGTCGGGAGGGCGCAGGAGCCGTCTGCACATCCGGGGCCGCTGGCCGCCGTGCCGAGCATCGTCAGGACTGAGTCGGCCGCGGCGCTGGCCCGCGTCGGGCCCTCGCGACCAGGCGCGCGCCCGGGTCCACCGGGGCGCAGCGGCGTCGGTGGCGGGCGCGGGCGGCGGGCTCGGTGGGGTGATCGACTCGATCATCGCTGCCCCGCCAGATCGCCGGCAGCCTGGGCGAGGGCTTGGGCGAAGGTCTCGGCCGACTGCGCCCCCGAGATCCCGTAGCGCCCGTCGATCACGTAGAACGGCACCCCGGAGATCCCGTAGGCGCGCGCCTGGTCCATGTCGGCCTGGACGTCGACCGCGAACGTGCCGGCGGCGAGGGCCTGGACGACCTCGTCGCGGTCCAGGCCCACCTCGACGGCCATGTCAGCGAGCTGCTCGACATCCCCGACGTTCCGGCCCTGGCAGAAGTACGCGCTCAGCAGCCGCTCCTTCATCGGCTCCTGCAGGCCCCGGGCCTTGGCCAGGTGCAGCAGCTCATGGGCCTTGACGGTGCGGGTCTGGTGCACGGCGTGGAAGTCGGCCTCGATGCCCTCCGCCTGCGCCAGGCCGGTCACCTGCTCGATCATCTGGTGGACCTGGGCCTCGGGGATCCCGCGCAGGCCGTGCAGGTAGTCGATCACGGACCCGCTGAAGTCCTCGGGCAGGTCCGGGGAGAGCTCGAAGGAGTGGTACTCGACCTCGACGGGACCACCGCCGGCCTCGCGGTGGCGGCGAACCCCCTCAGCGAACCGGCGCTTGCCGATGTAGCACCACGGACAGGCCACATCGGACCAGACATCAACCTTCAGCACGAGCGCTCCTTGAACCGGCAACTACCCCCATTGGAGCACGCCTGCTGCGGCCGGGCAAACGAGCGGCTCAGGCCTGCGGGACCCAGGGGGCGGGCTGGCGGGAGAGGAACGCCATCATCCCCGCGGCTGCCTCCGGGGAGGCGAACAGCCGCGCGGAGAGGGCGGCCGTGTGGGCGAAGCCCTCCTGCCGGGTCATCCCCGGGACGACGCGCAGCAGGTCCTTCGTGTGGGTCAGGGCCTCGGGGCCACCGGCCACCAGGGACGTCACCCAGGCCTCCACGGCGCCGTCGAGCTGCTCATCGGCGACCACGCGGTTCACCATCCCGGCAGTGGCCATGCGCGCGGCCGGGACACGGTCCCCGGTGAGCAGGAGCTCCTGGGCGTCGGCGCGGTGCATCCGGGCCAGGCAGACGACGCTGATCACCGCGGGCGCCAGGCCCAGTCGCACCTCGGAGAAGGCGAACTTCGCGGACTCCGCGGCCACCGACAGGTCCGCGGCCGCCACCAGCCCGTTGCCCCCGCCGGCGACGTGGCCCTGCACCCGGGCGATCACCGGCTTGGGGTTGTCGAGGATCGCCTCGAGGACCCCGACCAGCGCCGCGGGGCCCGAGCCGGTGAACGACTCGGCATCAGCCGCGGACGCCCCGCGCAGGTCCGCCCCCGAGCAGAAGGTGTTGCCCGAACCGGTGAGCACGATGACCCGAACGGCCGGGTCCGCGCCGGCAGTGCGCAGGTGCTCGGCCAGCAGGGCCATCCCGGAAGCCGTGAGCATGTTGCGGGCCTCGGGGCGGTTCATCGTGATGGTGGCCACCTGGCCGGCGACCTCGAGGAGCACCTCCGGGGCTGGGGCGGACCCCGCACCGGCTGGGGCCTGGCTCACAGCCGCTCCCACCCCTCCAGCATGGCGATCACGCGCAGCATCACCTCATCGGCGCCGCCCCCGATCGAGATGAGCCGGGAGTCGCGCATGTAGCGAGCGGGCCAGTTCTCCTCGGCGTACCCCATGCCGCCGTGGAACTGGACCGCCGTGTCGGCAACCTCGCGGGCGAGCCGGCCGGTCTTGAACTTGGCCATCGTGGCCATCCGTGTGACGTCCTGCCCGGCGGCGTACCGCTCGGCGGCCGTGTAGTTGTACTCCTGGAGGATGTCGACCTCCGCGGCCAGCTCCGCGAGCCGGAAGCGCAGGTACTGGTTGTTGATCAGGGGCTCGCCGAAGGCGTGGCGGACCTTCAGGTACTCGCCGGTGCGCACGATCGCCCGGCGCATCGCGGCCGTGGCCATGTAGGCGCCCATCAGCCGCTCGTCCTGGAACTGCGACATCTGCTGCTGGAAGCCCTTGCCGACCCGCCCGACGGTGTTGGCCACCGGGACCCGGACCTCGTCGAGGACCAGCTCGGCGGTGTCCGACGAGTGGTTGCCCATCTTCTCGATCTTGCGCCCCACGGAGAACCCGGGAGTGTCCGTGGGCACGATGATCTGGCTCATCCCGCGGTAGCCGGTGGTCGGCTCCTCTCCCGGCTCCACAGTGCGCGCCAGCAGGCAGAGCCAGTCGGCCTGGGTGCCGTTGGTGATCCACATCTTCCGGCCCGTGATGACCCACTCGTCGCCGTCGCGGACCGCCTTCGTGCGGATCCCGGCCACGTCGCTGCCCGCATCCGGCTCGCTCACCGCGACCGAGGTCACCATCTCGCCGCGCAGGGCGGGGGCGAGGTACTTGAGCTTCAGCTCGTCGGTGCCGTACTTGGCCAGGGCCGGCGTCGACATGGTCGCCTGCACCGCGATCGCCAGCGGCACCCCTGCCACGTCGGCCTTGCCGAGCTCCTCGCCAAGGATCATGTTGTAGATGTGGTCGGCACCCTGCCCGCCGAAATCCGGGTCGACCTCGAGGCCGAAGAGGCCCAGCTCCCCGGCCTTGGCGAACACCTCGTGGGCCGGGAAGATCGCATCGGCCTCCCACTTGTCGGCGTTCGGGTTGATCTCGGTCTCCACGAAGCGCCGGACGAGGGCGCGGAACTCGCGGTGCTCGGGGGTGAAGGTGATCATTCAGGACTCCTTGCGTGCGGCGGATGCGGAGGGTGCAGCGGGTCGGGAGGCAGCCCGGGGGGCGGTTCGAGTGGAAGCGCGCGGTGCGGGACGGGGCGCGGGACGGGGACCCGGCCGGGGTGTGGGAGCACCGGCCAGCGCCCTGCTGGCCGCGGGGATCTGGCCCTCGGCGACGGCGATCCGGACGGGCATGCCCAGCCCCCGCACCCACAGCTGGGTCAGCGTGCGGGTGGCCACCGCCTCGTCATGGACCTCGCCACGTCCCAGCCAGTGGGCGGCGAAGCCCTCGACCATCCCGCACAGGGCTGCCGCCGAGGTGTGGGCGTCCAGGTCGGGGGCAGCCAGGCCCTCCTCCTGGAGCTTGCGGATGGCCGCCGCGACGCGGGCGACGTGCGTGCGGCGCAGGTCCAGCAGGACGTCGGCGAACCGGGAGTCGCCGGCCGAGGCCTCCTGCGCCACCTGGAGCAGCTGGGCATGGCTGCGGTAGCCATCGAGGTAGGCGCGGTTCGCGGCGTCCACGCGGGCGATGGGGTCGCGCAGGCGGGGCACGGTCATCGCCTCGTGGAGGTCGGTGCGCACGGCGGCCAGCACCGCGAGCAGGACGTCCTCCTTGGTGTCGAAGTACGTGTAGACCGTCCCATGGGCGACTCCGGCGGCGTCGGCCAGGTCGCCCATCCGGGTGCCGGCGAAGCCCCGCTCGGCGAACACCTCGCGCGCGGCGGCGACGAGCTTGTCCCGGGTCGCCTGCCCCCGGGCCGTCAGCGGCCTCATGAACCTGACGCTAGCGTCAAGTTGACACCAGCGTCAAGTTCGGGCTGGGGGCCGTCCGCCCTGACCACGCCCGCAGCGACCGGGGCGCACCTCGCGCCAATTCCGGTGATTCCGGAGCCACCGGAAACCCCCCTTGATCCACCTCGCACCTGGTGCGGTGGTTCCCACCAGGTTCGCCGAAGGTCGTGCCACCGGAACTGGCGCGAGGTGGGCGGCCACGGCGGTCGCCGGCCGGCCATGGCACCGGAAGTGTCGCGAGGTCCTCCGGCGGCAACGGACCACCAGCACGCCACAGGAATGGCGAGGGGGCTCGCCCGGCGAGCGCGTCAGCGGATGCGACGGGCGCGCAGGTGCTCGGCGAGGCCCTTGGCCTGGGGATCCAGGGAGGTGGAGTCGGCCACACCACTGCCCAGGAGCCCGCGGATGACGACGTTGACCGCCCGCAGGTTCGCAAGGGGGTGGACATCGACGTCGAGCCCCGCAGCCTCGGGCAGGAGCTCGCGGACCTTGTCCGGGGTCAGCCACCCCTCCAGCCACGCGTAGCGCGCGGCAACGTCGTCGGCGTCGAGTCCGGCGCTCGGTCCGACTCCCGGTTCGGGGATCCACACGCCCACGTTGGCGTTGCCGCCCTTGTCGCCCGACCGCGCCCCGACGAGGTCGCCGAGCACGGTGCCCTCGACATACCCGAAGCCCGTGGCAGTGCCTGCGGCGGCCTGGTCCCCGGACGCCTGCTGGCCCCGGGCAGCCACCCCCGCTGCCTGCGGGCTCGCCCCCACCGCCGGGGCACCCTGGCCCGGGCCGGCGGCCCCCAGATCCACCGGCTCGCCGTTCACCGTCACCTGGACCGGCACCTCGGACCGGTCGATCAGCGTCGGCCAGTAGATCCCGTACGCGCTGCCCTCGGCCGGGGGAGCGGTCGGGAACATCCCGGGGTAGCAGCCGAGCGCGGACTCCACGACGGCCGTCGTGAAGGGCTTGCCGACCTTGCGCTGCTCGAGGTCCTTGACGGTGATCCGCAGGTGGCCCTGGGCAGCAGCGGTCGTGGCCGGGTCCTCGGCCGCGACGTCCTCGAACGCCACGTGCAGGGCGCTGACGTCCAGGGTGCTGGCGCGGGCGAGCTCGCGCGGGCTGGGGGCCGGCCGGCCGTCGGCCGGATCGCCCAGCGCCTCGGCCAGCCCGACGCCGGCGACCATGCGCAGCGCCAGATCGGCCTTGGCGGCCGCGTCACGGCCGGTCAGCACCAGGGACATCGTGTTGCGGAACCCGGCGAACAGGTTGACCGCGACCTTCAGCTTCTCGGGGGCAGGCGCACCACGCACGCCGCTGATCGTCACCCGGTCCGGGCCCGATGGGGTCAGGGTGATGGTGTCGAACAGCGCGGTCACATCCGGGTTGGCGTACTCCGGCCCGGCGATCTCGTAGACCAGCTGGGAGGTCACCGTCCCCACCGACACCAGCCCGCCGGACCCGGTCGGCTTGGTGATGACGCTGGACCCGTCGGCGGCCACCTCGGCGATCGGGAATCCGGCCGGCCAGGAGGGGACCTCGGTGAAGAACGAGTAGTTGCCGCCCGTGGCCTGGGCGCCGCACTCGATGACGTGACCGGCCGCCACGGCGCCGGCGAGCCGGTCGAGGGCGATCGGGTCCCCGGCTGCTGCGTCCGCGTACGACCAGCCGTGCCACCATGCGGCCGGCCCGATCACGAGGGCGGCGTCGGTGATCCGACCGGTGATCACGACGTCGGCGCCGGCGGCCAGCGCGGCGGTGACCGGCTCCCCGCCGAGGTAGGCGTTCGCGGTGATCGGCGCCCGGCGACCGAGCGGCTCGCCGGTGTCGAGGTGGG
Source organism: uncultured Actinomycetes bacterium (assembly GCA_963729885.1). Classification (GTDB taxonomy): domain Bacteria; phylum Actinomycetota; class Actinomycetes; order S36-B12; family CAIYMF01; genus Prado023. Next base: position 34,841 of record CAVSQK010000045.1, on the reverse strand, counting down.
GGAATTCCTCCGGTCGGGAGCCCACGATCGGCAGCACATTGTCGCCTGTGACCACGCCGATCCGCGGGGACAGCCCGAGCGTGGCGGCGAGCTCGCCCAGGGCGTCGGCGCACCCCTGCGGATCCAGACCACCGGCATTGCTGACCACGCGGATCCCCCGCTCCAGGCACGTGCCGAGGACCTGCTCCATCTGCGTCAGGAAGGTCCGGGCGTACCCCGAGCCTGCGCCGTGCTTCATCCGCTGCCGGGCCAGGATGAGCATGGTCAGCTCGGCCAGCCAGTCGCCGGTGAGGACGTCGATCTCCCCGGACTCGACCAGCTCCGCGGCGGCCGACATCCGGTCGCCGAGGAACCCCGAGCAGTTGCCGATCCGAACCGGTCCACGTGCAGCTGAGTCGATCATCCGGGCAGTATGGCCCAGCCCATGGGCGATCCCGGCAGGGGGTCGGGCGAGAGGCTCAGGCCTCGGCGAACTCCTCGGAGTCGTACACCTCGATCGCGGTGCCCGCGGGCCACTCCCCGGGCGAGAGCCCCGCCTTGCGCCACAACGCGGACAGGAACGCGCGCGGCTCGGGCAGCTGCTCCCAGACGGCGGGCAGGAACGTCGCCCGTCGTCGACCCGCCTCGACGACGACCCCACTGCCGACCGGGACGCGGTGCAGCAGGTCGTCGTACCCGGCGCACGGGAAGGGGCGTGTCGGGGACAGGACCGAGATGTCGATGACCATCCCGCGGGCACGGTCCCGGCTCATGGGCGGGAACCGGGGATCGCGGAACGCCGCGTCGAACGCGTGCTCGGCGACGTCGGCGATGAGCGGTTGGCGTGCCGACAGCGATCCGATGCAGCCCAGGAGGTCACCGGATGCCGACCGCAGGGTGACGAAGGACGCCCCCGGCTCGCCCAGGACCGGGTCCGGGGAGGGCCACGCATCGGCGTCGAACCGTGGCCGTCGCTGGGTGGACAGCGCCTCCTCGATGGTCGCCCGGGCGAGCCTCAGCAGCATCGCCCGCGACTCCGGGCCGATCCGCGACTCCGGGCCGGTCTCGGACTCCGGCTCGATCCGGACAGCGTCGGGCAGGAGGCGGACACCAGTGTCCGTATCCTGCCGGTCGCGCGTGTCCTCCTCGGGCGCCGGGGCGGGCACACCATCGGCCGTGACGGCGAACGACGCGTAGCCGACGACCCGGCCGCGGTCCCCGGCGGTGTCCCCGGAGTTGCGGGCGTCGAGCAGCCGGACCGACCAGTCCCGGGCGGCGGCAGCCGTGAGCAGCCCGCGCAGGGGATGGCGCCCGCACGCGTCGGAGGTGCCGATCGAGTCGGGGCGCCGGTGCACGATCGACCGGATGGTCCGGGCGTCCTGGGCGACCGCCGAGGAGTAGTCCAGGTAGTGCGACAGGTCGGTGGAGACCACGACCAGCGTGCGCGGGAGGGCGGCGCACAGCGTGATCACGGCCGCCACGTCCCCGGGCAGGTCGGCGCCGACGATCAGCGGGACCAGCCGCCACCCCTCGGGCAGGACGCGCTGGAGGAACGGCACCTGCACCTCGAGGCTGTGCTCGGGGGCATGGGCCTCGTCGGCGGGGATCACCGTCTCGATCCGGGCACGGAGGTCCTCGGCCAGGTCGGCGTCCAGCGGGACGTCGCCCAACGGGGTCCGCCACGCCGTGGCGGTGCTCAGGCCGATCCCGTCGACGGGGACGTAGTGCGCAGGGCCGAGCAGGACGACCCGGTCGACGAGCGCCGGATCGATGGAGGCGAACGCGAAGCCGGCCGTCGGCCCGGAGTAGACGTGCCCGGCGTGCGGGACGACCACCGCCACGAGCCGCCCGACGGGCACCGGCCCCGCACCCCCGGGGCCGCGCGGGGACGCCGCGGCGGCACGGTCGGCCAGCTCCTGGCGCGCCTCGGCGACGTACCGGTCCACCCCGTCGGCCAGCCGGTCGGGCCGGCCGGGGTAGAACGTCCCGGCGACCGCCGGCTCACGGATGCCCCCGGCCTGGACCGGAGCCTGCCCCCAGAACCTCATGTCAGCGCCCTCCTCCCGTCGACCCCGACCCGGCAGCGCGTCGAACTGGCCCCGCACCTCAGGACCTGCGCGCTCCGCCCGGCCCGCGACCTCATCAGCCCGTCCCGATGACCTCGGCGATCCGCACGGGCAGGCGCGTGCGCCCCCACCTCCCCGCCGGGCCGTCGAAGACCCCGGCGATGGGGGTCCCGCAGCCGGAGCAGCGGCCGTCGTCGTGGAGCCGGTAGGCCCGGATCTCGTACCAGTCGCGCTCGATGACCGGCCGGTGGCAGCCGGGGCAGATCGTCGTGTCGCCCTGCCGGTCATGGACGTTGCCGGTGTAGGCGTAGCGGACCCCGTTGGCCATCGCGATGGCCCGGGCCCGGGTCAGGGTCGCGGGCGGCGTGGCCGGGACGTCGCGCATCTTCCAGTCCGGGTGGAAGGCGCTGAAGTGCATCGGGACGTCGGGCCCGCAGTGCTCCACGACCCACCGCGTCATGGCGTCCAGCTCGTCCTCGGAGTCGTTGTGCCCGGGGATCACCAGCGTCGTGAGCTCCAGCCAGGTGTCGGTGCGGGTGGCGACGTACTCGATGGTGTCCAGGACGGCGGCCAGGTCCGCACCGCACACCCGGTGGTAGAACTCGGCCGTGAAGCCCTTGAGGTCGATGTTGACCGCGTCCATCGCCGCGTAGAACTCCGCACGCGGCTCCGGCTTCATGTAGCCCGGCGCTCACCGCGACGGTGCGGATCCCCCGGGCCCGGCAGGCCACGGCGGTGTCGATCGCGTACTCGGCGAAGATCACCGGGTCGTTGTAGGTGAACGCGACGCTGGCGCAGCCCAGGCGCTCCGCGGCGAGCGCGATGTCCTCGGGCATGGCGGAATCGGCGAGCGTGTCGACGTCGCGCGACTTGGAGATGTCCCAGTTCTGGCAGAACTTGCAGGTCAGGTTGCAGCCGGCGGTGCCGAACGACAGGACGGAGGAGCCGGGGAGGAAGTGGTTCAACGGCTTCTTCTCGATCGGGTCCACGCAGTACCCCGAGGATCGGCCGTACGTGGTCGAGACGATCGCGTCACCCTCCCGGGCGCGCACGAAGCACAGCCCGCGCTGACCCTCGTGGAGCCGGCACTCGCGCGGGCACAGGTCGCACTGGACCCGTCCGTCGTCGAGCGCGTGCCACCATCGCCCGGGCCAGGTGGCCGGGGGATCGCTGCGCCGCAGGGCTCGCGTGCCCATGAGTCCAGCATCCTCCGCCGGGCCTCCGCACGCCACCCCCGATGGCCCTGCGCCCGACCGTCGCCAACCGCCCCGCGGACCATGGCGGCACCGGCGCTGCGGCACGGGGCCTGCCGACACCGCCCCCCGCAGCTCCCCTACTCCCCCTCGAGGACCGCCACGACGTGGTGGGCGTCCACGGAGTCACCGACGGCGACCCGGACCTCGGCCACGACGCCGTCCTCGTCGGCCTTGATCCGGTGCTCCATCTTCATCGCCTCGAGGATCACCAGGGTGTCGCCGGCCACCACGTGGGCGCCCGGCTCGACCAGGACGGCTGTGACCGTCCCGGGCACGGGAGTGACCAGGCCGTGGTCGTGGGCGTGGTCCGAGGCGTCCGGGTGGCGCGGGAGCACCCGCAGGACGGTCGTCCGCCCGAGGCCCGTGACCAGCACCCAGTCACCGGCGCGGCGCACGGTGAACCAGCCGCCGACCCCGTCGACCTCGACCATCACCGTGCTGCCCTCCGCCCGGGTCCGGTCGACTCGCAGGTGCGGCGGGCAACGGGGGCAGCCCGACCTGGAACGTGGACCCGGTGGCCTCGGGGCCCTCGTCGAGGAGCGCAGCCTCCGGCGGCGCGCGCGGCCGCCTCGGGCGCCACGTCCACGACCGACCCGACCCCGGTCCCGACCCCGTCACCGGCGAGGGTGATGTCCACTCCGCCGGCGCGGTCGCGGGTGTAGTGCACCTCGACCGACAGGTCGGCCCCGAACTCGGAGTAGCCGAACCGGCGCACCTCGGGCACGGCGGGGATGTTGCGCCAACCCGCCGGCGCCAGTGCTGCCCACGGCTGGCCCACGCGCTCCTGCTCGGCCAGGCCCAGCGCGGCCGCCGCCAGATGCAGCGCGAGCTCCCGGCGCTCGAGGACGGGAACCGCGACCTGCGGGTTCTCGTCCAGGAAGGCCGTCGTCGTGTCCCCGGAGAGGAACCCGGGCGAGCGCAGGATCGCCGCCAGCGACTCCCGGTTGGTCGGCACCCCGGCCACCCGCAGCCCCTCGAGGCTGGTCGCCAGCGTGGCCGCCGCGACCTCCCGGGTGGGCCCGTGGGCGATGACCTTGGCCAGCATCGGGTCGTAGAACGCGCTGACCTCCGACCCGCTCTCGACCCCGGACTCGACGCGGATGCCCGGCGCCGGGTCGGCCTCGAAGCACTCGATGCGGCCCATGCCCGGCAGGTAGCCACGGGCCGGGTCCTCGGCGTAGAGCCGCACCTCGATGGCATGGCCCGAGCGGGTGATCTGCTCCTGGGCCAGGGGCAGCGGCTCGCCGCCGGCGACCCGGACCTGCCACTCGACGAGGTCGAGGCCCGGTGACCTCCTCGGTCACCGGGTGCTCGACCTGCAGGCGGGTGTTCATCTCCAGGAAGAAGAACTCCTGCGCCTCTGCCTCGCCGGCGACCATGAACTCCACGGTCCCGGCCCCGACGTAGTCGATCGCCCTCGCAGCGGCCACGGCCGCGGCGTACATCCGCTCCAGCGTGGCGGGCGTCGCCCCAGGCGACGGGGACTCCTCCACGACCTTCTGGTGGCGGCGCTGGATCGAGCACTCGCGCTCGAAGGCATGCACGACGTTGCCGTGGGTGTCGCCGAACACCTGCACCTCGACGTGCCTGCCACGCTCCAGGTAGCGCTCCAGGAACACCGTCGGGTCGCCGAAGGCCGAGGCCGCCTCGTTGCGCGCGGCGGAGACCGCCTCGAGCAGCTCCTCGGGCTCGCGGACCAGGCGCATCCCCTTGCCGCCGCCGCCCGCCGAGGCCTTCACGAGCAGGGGGAGCCCCACGGCGGCGCCCGCCGCGGTGATGTCCGCGTCGCTGGCGTCGGACTCGAGCTCGGCCCCGGGCACCAGGGGCACCCCGGCCGCGGCCACGAGTCGCTTGGCCTCGACCTTGAGCGCCATGGCGTTCATCGACTCGGGGGTCGGGCCGATCCAGGCCAGCCCGGCATCGGCGACAGCGCGGGCGAACTCCGGGTTCTCCGACAGGAAGCCGTAGCCGGGGTGGATGGCATCGGCCCCGGACCGACGCGCTGCGTCGAGGACCTTCTCGGCGACCAGGTAGGACTCCGCGGACGTCCGCCCGCCGATCGCCACGGCGAGGTCGGCGTCGCGCACGAACGGGGCGCCGGCGTCCGGGTCGGAGTGGATCGCGACGGCCTGCAGGCCCATCCGGTGGGCGGTGCGGATCACCCGGCGGGCGATCTCGCCACGGTTGGCGACCAGGATCCGCCGGATCGGTCGGACCTCGCGTCTGGTAGTCGATTCCGACGTTCTGATCGACCGGATCGACTACCAGCTCGGCGGTGGGGGTGCTCTCGGGGGACATCTCGCGCCTCACATCCGGAAGACGCCGAAGTTCGACGTCCCCTTGACCTCGTTGGAGTGGATCGCCGACAGGGCGAAGCCCAGGACGGTCCGGGAGTCGCGCGGGTCGATGATCCCGTCGTCCCAGACCCGGCCGGTGGCGAACAGCGCGGTGGACTCGCGCTCCACCTGGTTCTCCAGGCCCTGGCGCATCGGGGCGAACTGCTCGTCGCTCCACGGGATGCCCAGCTTCGCCGCCTTCTGCTTGGCGACGATCTCCATGACGCCGCCGAGCTGCTTGGGGCCCATCACGGCGATCCGGTGGTTCGGCCACGTGAAGACGAACCTCGGGTTGAACGCCCGCCCGGCCATGCCGTAGTTGCCGGCACCGTACGAGGCGCCGACCATCAGCGTGATGTGCGGGACCGTCGAGTTGGAGACCGCGTTGATGAGCTTGGCGCCGTCCTTGATGATGCCGCGCTGCTCGTAGCGGGTGCCGACCATGAAGCCCGTGGTGTTCTGCAGGAAGATGATCGGGGTGTCGTGGCGGTTGCACAGCTGGATGAACTGCGCGGACTTCTGCGACTCCTCGCTGAACAGGATCCCGTTGTTGGCGATGATCCCGACCGGGTAGCCGGCGAGCTCCGCCCAGCCGGTGACCAGCTGCGAGCCGTAGAGGGCCTTGAACTCCTCGAACCGCGAGCCGTCGACGATCCGGGCGATGATCTCGCGGGTGTCGAAGGGCACCCGCACGTCCGCGCTGGCGATCCCGAGCAGCTCCTCCGGGTCGAGCACCGGGGCCTCCGGGGCGGCCACGCGCGGCGCCGGGCCCAGCTTGCGCCAGTTGAGGTGGCCGACGATCCCGCGCCCGATCCGCAGGGCGTCGAGCTCGTCCTCGGCGAGGTAGTCCGACAGGCCCGAGACCCGCGCGTGCATCTCCGCGCCGCCCAGGTCCTCCTCGACGGCGTCCTCGTTGATCGCCATCTTCACCAGCGGCGGCCCGGCGAGGAACACCTTGGCCGACTGCTTCTGCATCACGATGTAGTCGCTCATGCCCGGCACGTACGCCCCACCGGCGGTCGACGAGCCGAACACCAGGGTGATCGTCGGGATGTTGGCCGCCGACATCTGGGTGAGGTTGCGGAAGCTCGCCCCGCCGGGGACGAACACCTCGGCCTGGTTGGGCAGGTCCGCGCCCCCGGACTCGGTGAGGTTGACCAGCGGCAGGCGGTTGCGCTCGGCGATGTCCATCGCGCGCAGGGCCTTGTGCATGGTCATCGGGCTCTGGGCACCGCCCTTGACGGTGGGGTCGTTGGCGCTGACCAGGCACTCGACGCCGTTCACCCAGCCGATGCCGGTCACCAGGCCGACGCCCAGCTCGTCCTTGGACCCCCAGCCCGCCAGCGGGGACAGCTCGAGGAACGGGCTGTCCGCGTCGAGCAGGGCGGCGATCCGCTCCCGGGGCAGCAGCTTGCCGCGGTCGCGGTGCCGGGCGACCGCCTTGGCGGCCTTCTCGGGGTTCGAGGACCCCCCGCCGGCGACCACGGTCGCGTTGAGCTCCTCGATCTCGGACAGGGACTCCAGCATCGCCTCACGATTGGCCCGGAAGGCCTCGGAGCGGGGGTCCACCGACGTGCGCATCACCGGTTTCACGAACTTGACGTTAGCGTCAAGTTGACACCAGCGTCAAGTTCGCGAGGAGCCCCGGGAGGGCGGTCCGCGCGCCGTTCCGCCCACCCTCGGGGCGATCCCGCCGCCCGGGGTCCCGAGCCCGGCGGGAGCCCGCCGACACTACCCATCGGTAGAACCCGCGGGTAACTGGATCGCGGGCCCGCGGCGTGGCAATGCTTGCCTTACATGAACGTTCCCTCACATGGAAGACAGGCACATGTTCACCGTTGACGAGACCCCCGCCCACGTCGTGGCGACCCCCGCGGCCCAGGCCCACCTGCGCACCCTGGCCGAGGCCCGTGGCGACATCACGGTGCTGCTGACCGAGCAGGGCGCCGCGGTCCTCAAGGCCGGCCAGCAGCCCCCGGCCGGCACCGTGCTACCTGGGTCAGCTCGACGATGCCGCGGACATCACCTGCGTCGCCGACGACTCGGTCACCCGCGCCTGGTGGCGCACGCGCGGCGCACCTGGACCTCTCCGAGGGGTTCGAGATGACCTACGACCTGTCCAGCCTCAACGAGCGCGAGCTGTTCGAGGTCCTGGCCGCCGGGCCGCTGCCCCGCTACTGAGCCCCCGCGGGCAGCGAGGCCGGCGCCCCGATCGGACCTGCGGCGGCTAGCGGGACGCGGGCGAGGCGGGTGTGGTTCCCGCAGAGGGCGGGGCGACACCGTCATGGGCCTTGCGGATGACCACGACGCGGTCACCGGGCTGGAACACCCGCACCGCACCCTGGTCGAACCGGATGACCTGTCCCCGCGCACGACCGCCAGCACCAGGTCCCCGCCGGCCTGGATGTCGGCCGGAGCCAGCCCGAGCTCGGCCCGGGTGATCTCGCGCTCCACGACCTCCAGGCCCCGGCCGGTGTCCATGAGGTCCTCGAGCATCTCCCCGACGTTCGCCGAGAGCATGCGACAGGCCCATCAGGTTGCCCGCGGACTCGGCGTGGGTGATGACCCGGTCGGCTCCGCTCTGCCGCAGCAGCTCCGCGGCCGAGGCCTCCCGGGCGGCCGCCACGATCGTGGCCGTCGGTGCCATCGCCCGCACGCGCAGGGTCACCATGATCGCGGTGTCGTCCTGGTCGGCGGCGACGATCACCCTGCTGGACTCCGGCACGCCCGCGTCGCGCAGGACCTGCTCGCTGCGCGCATCGCCGACCACGCCGGTCACGCCCTGGCGCGTGGCCTCGGCCACCGCATAGCGGTCGGAGGCGATCACCACGATCGTGCGCGGGTCCAGGCCGTGGGCGATCAGCGAGCGCAGGGCGGCCTGCCCCTTGACCCCGAAGCCGACGATCACGGTCTGGTCCTTCATGCGCTTCCTCCAGCGGTTGACCCGCGAACGCTCCCGGGCGGCCTGGGTGAGCACCTCGACGGTCGTGCTGACCAGGACGATCAGGAAGATGAACCTCAGGGGCGTGATGACGAGGATGTTGGTCAGGCGGGCCTCGTCCGAGACCGGGGTGATGTCCCCGTAGCCGGTCGTGGACAGGCTGACAGTGGCGTAGTAGAACGCATCCAGGATCGATATCGAGCCGTCCGCCGCGTCCCTGTACCCGTCCCGCTCGAGGTAGACCAGGCCGGCCGTGAACACCAGGCAGCTGACGGCGATCAGGATCCGCACCCCCAGCGATCGCCGGGCGCTGAGCCGTCGGCTCGGGAGGACGACGCGCGACTGCGCGCTCGTCTCCTCATCGAAGAGGTTGCCCAGCTCGGCCACGGGGGAAATGTACGCCCATGCGGCGAGCGCGGCCGGCACCGAGCCGCGCCCGGGCCGCCGACGCCGTCGCGCGCCCTACAGCGGGGCGGACCCGGTGCGCCCGTGCTGCGCGGCGATCCGGCGGGCGATGTACGGCGAGAACCAGCCGTTGTTGCGCATCTGGAAGTCCCGGTCGCGCCAGTCGTCACCGGTGACCCGACCGCGGCAGCGCGGCACCCCGCAGGCGCAGTCGAACTCGTCGTAGGGGCTGGCGTCGCAGGTGCCGTAGTCGAAGGTCAGCTCCTCCCCGACGGCCAGGTCGTACTTGGCGACGAGGACGGTCTCACCCAGCAGGCCGCACGTGGGGTCGCACGAGTGGTTGACCAGGTCCCCGTCCTCCACCTCGGGCGCGGCCAGCAGGTACAGGTCGTCGGCGATCTGGATCGAGCGCGACACCCGGCCCTCCTCGAAGTCGGGCAGCTGGCCGCCGGTGACCACGTACCCACCGAAGGCCGCGACGACCTCGCCGGCCGTGATCGGCTCGAGCGCGAACGAGCCGTGACCGTGCTCCCCCACGTCGCGGACCGCGGCCTTGGGCGTCAGCCAGCTGTGCAGCATCCAGCCTCCTGGGGCGCGGGTCGCGAGGTGCGGGGGCGACAATGGTTCCATGACTGAGCAGCCCGACGAAACAGCAGGCGACGACCAGGCCGTGGGGCAGATCGTCATCGTCGGCCCCGACGGCCAGCCGATCGCGACCGCGGAGGAGTCGAACGAGCCGTCCGTGGCCGACCTCATCGAGCAGCCGGCCAAGGTGATGCGGGTGGGCTCCATGATCAAGCAGCTGCTCGAGGAGGTCCGCTCCGCGCCTCTGGACGACGCCTCGCGGGCGCGCCTGCGCGACATCCACCAGCGGTCGATCACGGAGCTGGAGTCCGGCCTGGCCCCGGAGCTCGTCGAGGAGCTCGACCGGCTGTCGCTGCCGTTCAGCTCCGAGAGCGTCCCGACCGACGCCGAGCTGCGGATCGCCCAGGCGCAGCTCGTGGGCTGGCTCGAGGGCCTGTTCCACGGCATCCAGACCGCCCTGTTCGCCCAGCAGATGGCCGCGCGCGCGCAGTTCGAGCAGATGCGCCGGGCGGCGATCACCGCCGAGCCCGAGCCGGCCCACCAACCCGGACCCGACGGGCACCGCCGCGGCGGCACGAGCGGCCCCTACCTGTAGGGCCGGGCAGCTCAACCCGTCTCGGGCTGTCCTCGCACCCGTTGCGGTGGTTACCGTCCCCCAGCCCGCCGCTGGGTGAGAACCTCGCAGCAGAAGCGGTGGAAGGACACCCCACGGGCATGGGCGGGAACCACCGCTTCGGGTGCATGGTCCTTCCCAGGACCGGTCAGACGGGGCCTTTCCACCGGAGCTGGTGCGAGGTTCCCGGTTGCGCCCCATCTGCCCGCTGGGGCGCCCTCGTCGTCCACCCGTGACCGCGGCGTGGGGCGCGTAGGCTGTGCGCTCGTGATCGACCTGCGCCTGCTCCGTGAGGACCCCGACCTGTTCCGCGCCTCCCAGACCGCCCGGGGCGAGGACCCGGGCCTGGTCGACGAGCTGCTCGCCGCCGACGAGGCCCGGCGCACGGCAGGCACCCGCTTCGACGCCCTGCGCAACGAGCAGAAGACCCTGGGCAAGGAGGTCGCCAGGGCCTCCGCCGAGGACAAGCCGGGGCTGCTGGCCCGGGCCAAGGACCTGGCCGAGGAGGTCAAGGCCGCCGACGCCGAGCGCGCTGAGGCCACCGCCCGCGCCGACGAGCTCGTCCTGGCGATCTCCAACCTGGTGCACCCGGCGTCCCCCCGCGGCGGCGAGGAGGACTTCGTCGTCCTCGAGGAGCGCGGGACGATCCGGGACTTCACGGGCGAGGGCATCACGGTCCGCGACCACCTCGAGATCGGCGAGGCCCTGCGCGCGATCGACGTCGAGCGCGGCGCGAAGGTGTCCGGGTCGCGCTTCTACTACCTGACCGGCATCGGGGCGCTGCTCGAGCTCGCCCTGATCAACATGGCGATGGCCCAGGCCACGGCCAACGGGCTCACGCCGATCATCCCGCCGGCGCTGGTCAAGCCCGCCGCCATGGAGGGCACCGGGTTCCTCGGCCAGGCCGCCGAGAACGTCTACCGCCTCGAGGCCGACGACATGTACCTCGTCGGCACCGCGGAGGTCCCGCTCGCGGCCTACCACTCCGACGAGATCCTCCCCGTCGACACCCTGCCGCGGCGGTTCGCCGGCTACTCCCCGTGCTTCCGGCGCGAGGCCGGGACCTACGGCAAGGACACCCGCGGCATCTTCCGCGTCCACTGGTTCGACAAGGTGGAGATGTTCACCTTCGCCGCCCCGACGAGGCCGAGGCCGAGCACGCGCGCCTGCTGGAGTTCGAGAAGCAGTTCCTCGACAGCCTCGAGCTCCCGTACCGGGTGATCGACGTCGCCACCGGCGACCTCGGCTCCAGCGCGACGCGCAAGTTCGACTGCGAGGCGTGGATCCCCTCGCAGGGCCGCTACCGGGAGCTGACGTCCACGTCGAACTGCACCACGTTCCAGGCCCGGCGGCTGCGCGTGCGCGAGCGGATGGCCGACGGGACGGTCCGCCCGCTGGCCACGCTCAACGGGACGCTCGTGGCCATCCCGCGCACGATCATCGCGATCCTGGAGAACCACCAGCAGGCCGACGGATCCGTGCGCGTGCCCGCCGCGCTGCGGCCGTTCCTGGGCGGGATCACGACCCTCGAGCCCCCCGCCTGACCCACCGGGTCGGACGCCCGGCCGGTCGTGCGCGGCACGGCCGGGTCGGCGCGGCGCGCGGTCCGGCCCGGGCACCGGGTGAGCGGGGGCGCGGACGGCCGGTCGTGGAAGGATCGGACGCATGGCAGTCAGCCCCCCGCCGCCGGACCGGCCCAGCCCGGAGGACGACCTGCCCGCGGCCGGCGAGATCCTGCCCGATGACATCGGCGTCCGCGCGGGCGGCCACGTCGACGTGGACCCCGACGCCCCGATCCCGGTGCCCGAGGACGTCGCGATGGTGGGCTCCGACCTCGACGGGACCCTGCTGGGCCCGACCCTCGCGGTCGGTCCGCGCAGCCTCGCGGCGATCCCCCGACTGGCCGCGGCGGGCGTGGAGTTCGTCTACGTCACCGGCCGCCCCCCGCGCTGGCTGCGGCCGATCATCGGCCAGACGGGCCACGCCGGCATGGCCGTCTGCGCCAACGGCGCCCTCGTCGTGGACCTCGCCGAGGAGCGACTGGTGCGCCGCACCGCGATCGAGCACGCCCTGGCCTCCACGGTGGCGCTGCGCCTGCGCGAGCTCGTCCCCGGCATCACGTTCGCCCTCGAGCGCCTCATCGACGGCGCCGACGACGCCCGGGACCTCGACCAGCTCACGGTCGTCGGCTTCGAGCCCGCGTACGACCCGCCCTGGGCGCGGATGCCCGGCGTGGAGAGCGGCGACATCCTCGACCTGATCATGCGCGGCGAGCCGGTGAAGATCCTGGCCGCGCCGCCCGCCGGGACGGGCCACGACTCGGACTCCCTGCTCGCCCTGGCCGAGGCGGAGTTCGCCGGCGCCCTGCACATCACCCACTCGGGGACCAAGGACGTGCTGATCGAGATCATGTCCGGCGAGATCGACAAGGGGATCGGCTTCCTGGAGGTCGCCGCCCTGCGGGGCATCGATGCGCGGCACACGGTGGCGGTCGGCGACATGCCCAACGACATCGCGCTGATCCGCGCCGCCGGGACGGGGTACGCGGTCGCCAACGCCCATCCGGCGGCCCGCGCGGCGGCCGACCACGTCATCCCCAGCAACTCCGACGACGGCGTCGGGCGGCTGCTGGAGGCGATCCTGGCGGCCGGCCGATGACCGTCCAACCCGCACCCGCGCGGCGTCGGGGATTCGCGCGCCTCGGGCCGGCCGGCCCCCCTCTGCTCCTGCTGGCGGCCATGTGGGTCCTCGAGACCGTCGACGTGGTGCTGCGCGGGTGGCTGGACAACGCCGGGATCGAGCCCCGCGAGTCCGACGGCCTGATCGGGATCCTGTTCGCGCCCCTGCTGCACGGCGGGTACAGCCACCTGCTGTCCAACACGATCCCGCTGCTCGTCCTGGGAACCCTCGTGGCGGCCGGCGGCGGGCGGGGGGTCTTCTGGCGGGTCACGGCCGTCGTGGTCGTGCTCGGCGGCCTGGGCACGTGGCTGATCGCCCCGGCCAACACCGTCACCATCGGGGCCAGCGGCCTCGTGTTCGGCTACCTGGGCTACCTGCTCGTCGCGGGGATCCGGACCCGGCACTGGCGCGACCTGCTCATCGGGGCCGCGGTGCTGGTCGTCTACGGGACCCTGCTGCTCGGGGCACTGCCCTGGACGGTGGCCGACAACGTCTCGTGGCAGGCGCACCTGACCGGTGCGCTCGCCGGCGGCCTGGCCGCGTGGTGGTTCGCCCCCGCCCCGCACGACGGGTTCGTCCCTGACCGTCGCCGAGCCACTCTCGGCGGGGACGCACGCCCAGCCCTCGACAGGTGGCCGACAGCCGCGCTGGCCCGTGGGATCGCCCTCGATTCCGATGTTTCACGCCCGCTGATCGACCCGAGCCCCGTGGTTCGCACCCGATCCTGTCGTTCGCCGGGGCCCTGGCCCAGGGCAGAGCGACGACATCGAGCGCGAACCCGTCGGCCCGGCGATCCGTCGCCGCGTGAAACATCGGTTCCGAGCGCGAACCAGGGACAGCCGCACCCGGCCGGCGTCCCTCGCGCGCTGGGACGTCACCCGCTGCGCGCTCGGGGCGCCTCGCGACTCAGTCCAGGGACTCGCGGAACGGGTGGGCCGGGTAGGTGCCCAGGATGCTGACCTCGTGGGAGAAGAACTCGAGCTCCTCGAGGGCGAACGCGAGCCCACGGTCGGCCGGATGGCCGTCGACGTCGGCGTAGAACTGCGTCGCGGAGAAGTGCCCGTCGAGCATGTAGCTCTCGAGCTTGGTCATGTTGACGCCGTTCGTCGCGAACCCGCCGAGCGCCTTGTAGAGCGCGGCCGGCACGTTGCGCACCCGGAACACCAGGGTCGTGATCAGCGGCCCCTCACTGGGGTCGGTGTCCTCCGGCTCGCGGGCGAGCACCAGGAAGCGCGTCGTGTTGTGGTCGGCGTCCTCGATGTTCTCGGCCAGGATCTCCAGGCCGTAGGTGCGCGCCGCGAGGGCCGAGGCGATGGCCGCGCGCGTCGGGTCGGCCACCTCGGCCACCTCGCGCGCCGAGCCGGCCGTGTCCGCGGCGACGATCGGCGTCAGGCCGAGGCGCCGGATCGCGTCGCGGCACTGGCCCAGGGCCATCACGTGGCTCTCGACGGTGCGCAGGTCCTCGATGCGCGCCCCCGGGACGCCGAGCAGCTGGTGGCGGATCGGCAGGAAGTGCTCGCCGACGATCGACAGCCCGGCCACCGGCAGCAGGTGGTAGATGTCCGAGACCCGGCCGGCCAGCGAGTTCTCGATCGGGATCATCGCCAGGGGGGCGCTGCCGTCGGCGACCGCGGCGAAGACGTCCTCGAACGTCGCGCAGGGCAGCGGCGTCGCGCTCGGGTACACCTCGTTGATGGCGATGTGCGAGTTCGCGCCCATCTCGCCCTGGAAGGCCACGACGGTCACTGTCGACTCCCCACTGCTGCATCGATCGCCTGTTGCTCCTCGGCGGTCAGGCTACCGTCGGGCGTCCCGGCCGAGATCGTCCGCACGTAGGTGCGGACGTCGGCCTTGCCGGCCAGCGTCGTCAGGACCAGCCCGGAGCCGGTGTCGTCGAGCAGCGCCACGCTGTACGACAGCCGGCCGCCGACGTCGGCGAAGGCGTCGTAGCGGACCAGCGCGACGTGCCGCAGCGCGGTCGGATCCCCCACCTCGTCACCGCGCGCAGCCAGGTCCTCGACCTGCGCTGCGCAGGGCCTCGACCTCCGACCGCAGGGTCGCGGACTCCGCGGGCGGGGGCGCGGAGCTCGGCGCCGAGGGCCGCACCGGGGACTCGGCGCGGGGCCGCCGGGCCCAGCGGCGGTTCGCGATGGTGGCCAGCACGATCGCGGCCACCGCCAGCGCGAGCGCCAGGAGCGACAGGGCTGCGTTCACGGCCGGGGACATGGATCGACAGGGTAGTCGCCGCCGCCACGCGACCCGGGCAGGCGCCTCGGGACCGGAGGAGACATGGGTTCGGACGTCACCGACGGGGGATGCAGTGACGTCCGAACTGGTTGAACCCTACGCCACCCACCGGGGCAGAACAAGCCGCAGGCCGACGCTCCTGCGTGATCTCGCCGACATCGGTGCGATCCTTGCGGCCGGACCCGGCGATCGCAGGAGGATCCGGCGCCACCGCTGGGCCGCTGGATGGCCGGCTACGTCGTCCGCCGCAGGGCCGCGGACACGTCGCCCGGCCGGTTGGTGATGACCGCAGCGACCCCCAGCTCGCGGCAGAGCTCGACATCCTCGGGCTCGTCGACGGTCCAGACGTAGAGCTGCCCCCCGAGGCGGAGCACGCGCGCGGCATAGCTCGGGTGCGCCCGGAGGATGGCGATGTCCGGCCCGGCGATCGTCGCCCCGAACGGCAGGTCACCGGCGCGCATCCGCAGCGGTACCCGGTCCATCAGGAACACGCGGGGCACGCCCGGGGCCAACGCCCCGGAACCGGCGCACGGCCTGGGCGGAGAACGACATCACGCGAACCGGGTGGGGCCCTGGCGCGCCGGGTTGGCCAGGCCGAACCTGCGCAGCTGCGCCACGACCGCCTGCTCGACCCAGCCCGCGTAGCGGGTCGGGTGCTTGGTCTCGATCGCGAGCAGGATCGGCCGCGGGCTGCTGGTGACGAGATCGAGAAGCGTGGGCAGGGTCAGGATCCCACCCGACGGGATCGGAGAGCACGTCCTCACCGGGCCACGACTCCAGCCGGCGGTCGGCCAGCCGGCGCTCCCGCAGTGGCCGCCGCGTCGGACGCGGGCCCTCCTGACCGGCCCACGACCCGAAGTCGTGGCGGCGCAGGTCGGCCAGGGTCTTGGTGGAGACCACGCCCCAGCCGTCGCTGGTCCGGTCGATCCGCCGGTCGTGCACGCAGACGAGGTGCCCATCGGCGGTCAGCCGGACGTCGCACTCCAGTCCGTCGGCGCCCTGCTCGATGGCCAACTCGTAGGCCGCCAGGGTGTGCTCGGCTCGCTCCGCGCTCGCGCCCCGGTGGGCGATCACCAGGGGATGGCCGGACACGGGCCCCAGCATGCCCGCTCGCCCGGCCGGCCGCGCGCTGTGCGGCGTCGAAAGCGGCGTGTCCCGCCGCGGTTCGGGGTGGCCGATCGCCAGGTCGCGCGGCTCGGTGGTCACCGCGCCCGGGCAGGGGGTCGCTGGACCAGTGGCCGAGCGGTCGCCGAGGGCCAGGGCGGGTCAGGGTCGACGCCAGCACGCCGCGGGTTGAGCAGCCCGTCGGGGTCGACCGTGGCCTTGATCCGGCGCATCCAGTCGATCTGCTCCGCGGACCGGGCCAGGTGCAGCTGGTCCACCTTCAGCCGGCCGATTCCGTGCTCGGCGCTGATGCTGCCTCCGAGCTCGGCCACCGCCCGCAGGATCCGGTCCGCTGTTGCCCCGTCCGCTGCGACCAGCTGGACGTGCAGGTTGCCGTCGAGGGCGTGGCCGAAGATCCCGACCCAGGGTGCTGGTCCCCGACACTGGCCGCGGCGGCTCCGCTGCGCCAGCGACTGCGCCCCCGCGGTCGACGGTCGCCGCCCCACCGTCGGGCTCCGGACCAGCGCGGCGCTCGCGGCCGCTCGGACCTCGCCGGATCACCGCCACGGCATCCAGGTCGGCCAACCGGACGCTCACGTCAAGCTTCTGCAGCCCCGGAAGGGTCGCGTACAGCTCGGTCTGGCGCTCGCGCAGGGCCCACAGCCGCTGCCGGCCCGCGGGGTCCGTGGCCACCGCGACCACCTGATCGGCCACTGACTCGAAGCCCCCGCCGGTCCCGCCGTCGGCGACCTCGAGGAGCAGCAACCAGGGCGCGCCCTCTGGGAGCGGGTCGGGCTGCCCGAGCGCCCGGGCCGCACGCGCCACCCCAGCCGCATCCACCACCTCCGCGGCCAGCAGCATCGCCTGACCCGACTGGACCCTCCTGGACAGGGCCACTGCCTCGGCCAGGTCGGGCACCGCGAGCAGTGCGACCGAGGACTCCCGAGGCTGCGGGTGCAGCGCGATCTCGACCTCCGTGATGACTCCGAGCGTGCCCTCGCTCCCGGCGATCAGGGCCGTGAGGTCGTAGCCGCAGTTGTCCTTGCGGGGCCGGCCCATCGTGGTGACGACCCGACCATCGGCAAGCACCGCCTTCAGCCCTCGGACCTGCTCGCGCATCATCCCGAACGCGCACACGCCCATCCCGCCGGCGTTCGTGGCGACCATGCCGCCGATGGTGGCCGAGTCCCGGGCGGCGAGGTCGACCCCGAAGTGCAGCCCCGCCTCGCGAGCGTGCGCAGCCAGCCGGGCGGCCGTGACCCCGGCGCCGACCACGACCGTCCGCTCGAGGAGGTCCACCGGATCCATCCGGTCCAGCCCCGTCGTGACCAGCAGCAGGGATGGCCGATCGGGCACGGACCCGCCGACCAGCCCGGTGTTGCCGCCCTGGACCTGCACGGGCACTCCAGCCGACCGCGCCGCCACCAGCGCCGCCGTGACCTGCTCGGTCGTTCTCGGGTGGACGGCTGCGAGGGCCATTCCGCTCCAACGCCCCGTCCAGTCGATGCAGTGCCCAGCCAGGAGATCGGGGTCCGTCGTGACCGCGATCCCAGCGGCGACCAGCGCGTCGTACACGCGTGCCGGCAGGGTGGCGGGGACGCCGCTCGCACTCCCCTTGGCCCGGTCGGGGCCAGCCGGCCGCACGTCGCTCGGCGGATCGGAGGACGTGGTCACGGGGACATCCTGCCCAGACACCATCCCCGAGGCCCCGCCGAGCGCCCCGCGCAGGGTTGCTCGCCGCACCGACAGGTCGTCGGGGGCGCACGCGGCGGGACCTCGCGGGGCCTGCTGCGCACCTTCCGGTGAACGCTGGGGGAACGTCCACCAGGGCGGTCGGCGCCACCGCGCGTCGGCTGCAGCGTGATGTCAGGATGGCTCTCATGCACGGCGGGACTCGTCGTGCTGTCGAACGAGGAGGAGCCCTTCAATGCCCATCGCGTCACGTGAGGTCTATGAGGAGATGCTGAACAAGGCCAAGGCGGGCGGATTCGCCTACCCGGCCGTGAACTGCACCTCATCGCAGACGATCATCGCCACCATGCGCGGCTTCGCCGAGGCTGAGTGCGATGGCATCGTGCAGTTCTCGACCGGCGGCGCGGAGTTCGCGTCCGGTCAGTACGCCAAGAACATGGTCGCCGGGGCTGTCGCCCTCGCTGAGTTCGCGCACTCGATCGCCGACCAGTACCCGACCAACATCGCCCTGCACACCGATCACTGCCCCGAGAACAACCTCGACGCCTACATGCGCCCGCTGCTGGTGATGGGCGCCGAGCGCGTCAAGGCCGGCAAGAAGCCGCTGTTCAACTCACACATGTGGGACGGCTCGGCGATCGAGCTCAACCGCAACATCGACATCGCCGACGAGCTGCTGGACATGTCGATGGCCGCCAACACCATCATGGAGATCGAGATCGGTGCCGTGGGCGGCGAGGAGGACGGGGTCGAGGCCAGCCACGACGCCCACCTGTTCTCCACGCCTGAGGACGTCGAGGCGATGATCAACAAGCTCGGCTTGACCGAGCGCGCCCGTTACCTGGTCGCGGCCACCTTCGGCAACGTGCACGGTGTGTACAAGCCCGGCAACGTCGTCCTCACGCCGTCGATCCTGCGGACGCTGCAGGACAAGGTCATCGAGATGCGCGGCCTCGAGGCCGGATCCAAGCCGCTGGACCTGGTGTTCCACGGCGGTTCCGGTTCGTTGCTCAGCGAGATCCACGAGTCGCTGGACTACGGCGTCGTGAAGATGAACATCGACACCGACACCCAGTATGCCTTCACCCGCCCGATCGTTGACCACATGTTCAAGAACTACGACGGCGTGCTCAAGGTCGAGGGTGAGGTCGGCAACAAGAAGGTCTATGACCCGCGCTCGTACGGCAAGTCGGCTGAGGCCGGCATGGCTGCGCGCGTGGTGAAGGCCGCCGAGGACCTGCGGGCCACCGGTACGAAGCTGTAACCAGCCCGGACACGGCACGAACGCGGCGCTCCCACACCGGGGGCGCCGCGTTCGTCTGCGGCACCGGCCCGCCCCGCAGGCACCAGCAGCTGGTAGTCGGTCCCACCGATTCAATCGACCGAATCGACCACCAGAAGGGGACGTGCCATCCTCGCCCGGCGCTAGGGTTGTTGCGGCGCCTCCGGTGCGGGGGCGAGATCCCGTGCGCCCTGCTGGGCGCACGGCTGAGGGTGGAGGCACCTATGCCGGCGATCGTGATCGTGGGAGCCCAGTGGGGCGACGAGGGCAAGGGCAAGGCGACCGATCTCCTCGGCGGGCGCGCGGACTACGTCGTGCGCTACCAGGGGGGCAACAACGCCGGGCACACGGTGGTGATCGGCGACGCGAAGTTCGCCCTGCACCTGCTTCCCAGCGGGATCCTGTCGCCCACGTGCGTGCCCGTGATCGGCAACGGCGTCGTGGTCGACCTCGAGGTGCTGTTCCGCGAGATGGACGGCCTGATCGCCCGCGGAGTCGACCCGTCGCGCCTGGTCATCAGTGCGAACGCCCACATCATCACGCCCTACAACGTGACCCTGGACAAGGTCACCGAGCGCTTCCTGGGCAAGGCGAAGATCGGGACCACCGGGCGCGGCATCGGCCCGACCTACGGCGACAAGATGGCCAGGGTGGGGGTGCGGATCCAGGACCTGATGGACCCCTCGATCCTGCACCGAAAGGTCGAGGGAGCCCTGGTCAACAAGAACCAGGCGCTGGTCAAGGTGTTCAACCGCCGGGCCGTGGAGGTCGACCAGACCGTGGAGTACCTGCTCTCGTACGCCGAGCGCCTCCGGCCGCACGTGGTCGACACCGGCCTGCTGCTCAACGACGCCCTGGACCGGGGCGAGATGGTCGTCCTCGAGGGTGGCCAGGGGACGCTGCTCGACGTCGACCACGGCACCTACCCCTACGTCACCTCCTCCAACCCCACGGCAGGGGGCGCCTGCACCGGCTCGGGCATCGGGCCAACCCGGATCGACCGCGTGCTGGGCATCCTCAAGGCCTACACGACCCGCGTGGGCGAGGGGCCGTTCCCGACCGAGCTGTTCGACGACGACGGCGAGAAGCTGCGCACGATCGGCGGGGAGGTCGGCGTCACGACCGGGCGCAACCGCCGCTGCGGCTGGTTCGACGCGCCGATCGCCCGTTACGCCACTCGGGTGAACGGCATGACCGACTACTTCCTGACCAAGCTCGACGTTCTGAGCACGTTCGACGAGATCCCGGTGTGCGTCGGCTACGACGTGGACGGAACGCGCGTGGACGAGGTGCCCACGACGCAGACCGAGTTCCACCACGCAACGCCCATCTACGAGGCACTTCCGGGCTGGGGGACCGACATCTCCGACGTCCGTGAGTTCGCCGACCTGCCCGCCAACTGCCGCACGTATGTCCGCTTCCTGGAGGAGCAGTCGGGGTGCCGGGTGTCGGCCATCGGGGTGGGACCTGACCGCGATGCGACGCTCGTGCTCAACGACCTGCTGATCTGAGCCGATAACGGGGGCATGCGTACGGTTCGCCTTGCCACCCATGCCCTGATCGCCGCGACGGTCGTCGCCGCTGCGGCCACCCCCGCCCTCGCCCAGGCCGCCCCGCGGGCCGCGGTGACCCCTGCCGGGGTCGCAACGCCGAGCGTCGTGCGGGCTGAGGGCCCCCAGATCGCCCTGTCCAGTGGTGCGGCGTTCGCCCCGGGGGCGCGCGTGGCGCGGTTCAAGACGGTCAACAGCTGCACCCGCGACTACTACATGATCCGATCATGGATGGAGAACTTCGAGGCTGCCGGAGGCGGCACGCTCACGCTCGCTCCCGGCACCTACCGGATCCCCAGCACCATCTACGTCCCGTCCAACACGACGATCCAGCTGTCGGCCGGCACGACCCTGGTCAAGACGAACCGCACGTGCACCAAGAAGTTCAAGGCCGCGTCCTCGATGTTCATGCTGGTGCCCCCGTCGCTGGGCAAGCGGCGCGGGGCCGTGGGCGGGTACGGCGGCGCCTCGAACATCGCCATCCTGGGCGCCGGGGGCGGCCAGTCGGTGATCGACCTGGCAGGCATCCGCAACGCGCTGGGCATCATCGCCGGGCACAACCAGAACGTGCGCATCGAGGGCATCCGCTTCACGAACATGAACAACAACCACTTCGTCGAGATGGACGCCAACGCCAACTCGGTGATCCGCAACAACGAGTTCCTCGGCGCCACAGGCAACACCCGGATGTCGGCCGAGGCCGTCAACCTCGACACCCCCGACGCGCTGACGCAGGGGTTCGGCTCGCCGTGGAGCAACCTGGACGCCACCGCCAACGTCGACATCCTCGTGGAGGGCAATGTCTTCGCGAACATGGTGCGCGGCCTGGGCACGCACAACTTCTCCGGCGGGCGCTACCACACGCGGATCGCCGTCGTCGGCAACACGTTCACCGGCATGCGCAACGACGCCATCCGGGTGATGAACTGGCGCGACTCGGCGATCATCGGCAACACGTTCGACGGCGTCTGGTGCCCGGGGCACGGCAACGACTGCCGCGGGATCCTGGCCAGCGGCGCGGAGAACCTGACGGTGCGGGGCAACGTCTTCGCGAACATGGCCCGTGCGATGCAGTTCATGCCGTGGGCGAACGACGGGAGGGCCGCGGCCTATGGCGTGACCTACAACGCCCTGACGGAGAACAACCTGCTCGACCTCAGGTCCAACGTCGCCGGGCCGGGCCTGCAGCGCCCCGAGGCGATCATCAACCCCGAGTTCCGGGTCTTCAACGCGGCGACGTTCGTGCCGTTCTCCGGCTTCTGACCCCTCGGCGGGCATGGGCGCCAGGGCCACCCGAGGGCGTGCGCCGCGGGCCGTCCACGCCCGGGCGGACCCCCATGAACCCCGGTAGCGTGGCCGCCATGACGCACCTGTTCTCGCCGCTCGACCTGCGGGGGACCCACCTGCGCAACCGGATCATGGTCTCGCCGATGTGCCAGTACTCCGTGGAGGCCCAGGACGGGGTGCCGACGCCCTGGCACCTGGTCCACCTCGGCGGCCTGGCCCGCGGGGGCGCAGCGTTGGTGATGGCGGAGGCGACCTCCGTGGTGCCCGAGGGACGCATCAGCCCACAGGACACCGGGCTGTGGTCCGACGACCAGATGCACGCCTGGGCCCCGATCGTGTCGTTCATCCATGGCCAGGGTGCGGTGGCGGGGATCCAGCTTGCGCACGCGGGCAACAAGGCGTCGACCTACCGGCCGTGGAGCGGCAAGGGCAGCGTCCCGGTCGCTGAGGGCGGCTGGGTGACCGTCGGCCCGAGCGCAACCGGTTACCCGGGCTACGCAGCACCCCGGGCCCTGTCCACCGACGAGCTGCCCACGGTGGTGGCCGCCTTCGTGGCCGCGACGCAGCGCGCGCTGGAAGCCGGGTTCGACACCGTGGAGATCCATGCTGCCCACGGGTACCTGCTGCACCAGTTCCTCTCCCCGCTGTCCAACGACCGGACCGACGAGTACGGCGGCGATCTCGCTGGCCGTGCCCGCCTCCTGCGCGAGGTCGTGGCTGCGGTCCGGGCGGCCTGGCCCGAGGATCGTGCGCTGCTGGTGCGAATCAGCGCGACCGACTGGGTCGTCGGTGGGCACACGATCGACGACAGCGTCGTGGTGGCCGGATGGTTGCGCGAGCTCGGCGTGGACCTCATCGACGTGTCCAGCGGGGGCGTGAGCCCACATCAGGACATCGCCCCCGGCCCCGGCTACCAGGTCCACCTGGCCGCGCGGATCCGTCACGAGGCTGGGATTCCCACCGCCGCCGTCGGGATGATCACCGACCCGGCCCAGGCCGAGGCGATCCTGGCCGAGGGCGCGGCCGACATGGTCGCCCTCGCCCGGGTCCTGCTGCGCGACCCGCAGTGGCCGCTTCGCGCCGCGCATGAGCTCGGCGCGGCGGCCCCGTGGCCACCCCAGCTCCTGCGCGGCCGGTTCACCTGAGTCGCCGCTGCCACCCCGGTCGCTGGTGGTCGATTCGGTGGTTTCGATCGACGGAATCGACGACCACGTCGAACGGAGCCCGCTGGTTGCCGCTCGGCCCGGGCCCCTCGGGACCTGTGTCCACGCCCCACCCGGGACCTACGTCCTGACCTCGGTCCCGGGGCCTCACCCACCTGCGGACCCCCGCACCAGAGGAGGTAGGTTCGGCAGCGACCGCTTCGGCGAGAGGAAGAGTCGTGCGCATCGGTGTGCCCAAGGAGTCCAAGCCCGGCGAACGCCGGGTGGCAGCCACCCCCAAGACCGTCGAGCAGATCATCAAGCTCGGCTATGACGTATCCATCGAGTCCGGCGCCGGCGTCGGGGCCTCGTTCGACGACGCTGCCTATCGGGCAGCCGGAGCCGAGATCGTCGGCGATGAGGTGTGGACCGCCGACCTCGTCCTGAAGATCAACGCGCCCTCGTCCGACGAGGTGCAGCGACTCCAGAGCGGCCAGACCCTGGTCAGCCTGCTGGCCCCCGCGCTGGACCCCGACCTCGTCGGGGCGCTGTCGGCCCGCGGGGTCACGGCACTGGCCATGGACGCCGTCCCACGCATCTCGCGCGCGCAGTCCCTGGACGTGCTGAGCTCGATGGCCAACATCGGCGGCTACCGCGCGGTGATCGAGGCGGCCAACGAGTTCGGGTCGTTCTTCACCGGCCAGGTGACGGCGGCGGGGAAGGTCCCGCCGGCCAAGGTCCTGGTCGTCGGAGCAGGTGTGGCGGGCCTGGCGGCGATCGGTACGGCGAGCAGCCTGGGCGCGATCGTGCGCGCCTTCGACGCCCGTTCCGAGGTCGGCGAGCAGGTCGAGTCGATGGGCGCGGAGTTCCTGCGGATCGAGGTTGAGGACACCGGGCCGAGCGCGACGGGCTACGCAAAGGAGATGGGCGAGGACTTCAACCGCAAGGCCGCGGAGCTGTACGCCGAGCAGGCCAAGGACGTCGACATCGTCATCACCACCGCACTCATCCCCGGACGGCCGGCTCCCCGCCTGCTGACCGAGGAGATGGTCGCCTCGATGAAGTCCGGCAGCGTGGTCGTCGACATGGCCGCCGCCAACGGTGGCAACGTCGCCGGAAGCCGGCCCGACGAGCGCGTGGTCACAGAGAACGGTGTGGTCATCCTCGGCTACACCGACCTCCCCGGTCGCCTGCCCACCCAGGCCTCGCAGCTCTTCGGCACCAACCTCGTCAACCTGCTCAAGCTGATGACCCCGGAGAAGGACGGGCAGGCCGTGCTCGACCTCGACGACGTCGTCCAGCGCGGCATGACCGTCGTGAAGCAGGGGGAGATCCTCTGGCCCCCGCCCCCGGTCCAGGTCTCGGCCGCACCCGCGGCAGCCGTGGCCATACCGCCGGAACCTGCACCACCCAAGAAGAAGATGAGCGCCGGCACGAAGCTGGGGTGGATGGGGGTCGCAGCGGCCCTGTTCCTGCTGATGTCGGCCTTCTCGCCCGAGCCGTTCCTCGGTCACTTCATGGTCTTCATGCTCTCGGTCGTCATCGGGTTCTACGTGATCGGAAACGTGCACCATGCCCTGCACACCCCGCTGATGTCGGTGACCAACGCCATCAGCGGCATCATCCTCGTCGGCGCGCTGCTCCAGGTGGGCCACGGCGAGGTCTGGGTGTCGGTCCTGGCCTTCATCGGGATCCTGGTGGCCAGCATCAACGTCTTCGGCGGGTTCACCGTCACGGGCCGGATGCTGCAGATGTTCAAGCGTGAGGATGCGGTCCGATGACAATCCCCTACAGCCTCACCCAGGGCGCCTACATCGTCGCCGGGTTGATGTTCATCCTGGCGCTCGCCGGGCTGTCCAAGCATGAGAGTGCCCCGATGGGCAACCGCTACGGCATCATCGGGATGACCATCGCCCTGGTCATCACGGTCACCGCCGCGGTGCTCGGCGTCGAGGTGGCCAATGGGGCGGTCGAGACCGAGGGGACCGGCTGGACCGGCCTCGGGCTGATCCTCGCGGCCATGGCCATCGGTGGTGCGATCGGCATCTGGCGGGCGCGTGTGGTCGAGATGACCGGCATGCCCGAGCTGATCGCCATGCTGCACAGCTTCGTCGGCCTCGCCGCAGTCCTCGTCGGCTGGAACAGCTCGTACGAGACCGATGTCCTGTACCCGAGCATCCACGACGTCGAGGTGTTCGTCGGGGTCTTCATCGGTGCCGTGACATTCACCGGCTCGATCGTCGCGTACCTGAAGCTGTCGGCGAAGATCAAGTCCGCCCCGCTCATGCTGCCGGCCCACAACGCCATCAACCTGGGCATCATCGTCGCGTTCTTCGTGATGACCGCTGCCTACGTGATGGTCCCGGCCGACGACATGGTCCTGCGCCAGTCGTTGCTGGGCGCGATGACCCTGCTCGCCCTGTTCCTCGGCTGGCACCTGGTGGCCTCCATCGGCGGCGGCGACATGCCTGTGGTCGTGTCCATGCTCAACAGCTACTCCGGTTGGGCGGCGGCGGCGGCGGGCTTCCTGCTCAACAACGACCTGCTGATCATCACCGGCGCCCTGGTCGGGTCGTCAGGTGCCTACCTGTCCTACATCATGTGCCGGGCCATGAACCGCTCGTTCATCTCGGTCATCGCCGGCGGGTTCGGCGTGGAGGCGGGCACGGTGGCCTCCGACGTCGACTACGGCGAGCACCGGGAGATCAATGCCGAAGGTGCCGCGGAGCTGCTCACCGAGGCGCACTCGGTGATCATCACGCCCGGCTACGGGATGGCCGTCGCACAGGCGCAGTACCCGGTCGCCGAGCTGACCCGCAAGCTGCGCGAGCGCGGGGTGGACGTCCGCTTCGGCATCCACCCGGTGGCCGGCCGCCTGCCCGGGCACATGAACGTCCTGCTCGCCGAGGCCAAGGTCCCCTACGACATCGTCCTGGAGATGGACGAGGTCAACCCGGACATGCCCGACACCGACGTCGTGCTGGTGATTGGGGCCAACGACACGGTCAACCCCGCGGCCATGGACGACCCGGGCAGCCCGATCGCGGGAATGCCCGTGCTCACCGTCTGGCAGGCCAAGGACGTGATCGTCTTCAAGCGCTCGATGGCCACCGGTTACGCGGGCGTGCAGAACCCGCTGTTCTTCAAGGAGAACACCCAGATGCTGTTCGGCGACGCGAAGGACCGGGTCGAGGACATCATCAAGGCCCTGTAGCGCGGCTCGTCGGTCGAGATCCTCCGCAATTGCACAGATCCTCCCGGAACGCCGGGAGGATCTGTGCATTCGGGGAGGGTCTCCCGGGCGGGTGCCCGCGTTCCCGCCCGGTCACGGACTGGCCAGCACCCCCCTGCCGGGTACTAAAATCGTGGATCACGCGCTGGCCGATCAAGGAGAACGCATGTCTGAGCCCACCCCCACCACGGATCCCGCAGCGGGAGCCCGTGCCTACGAGCTCGACCGGGCACACGTCTTCCACTCGTGGTCGGCGCAGGCGCCCCTGGCCCCGATGACCTTCGCGGGCGGCTCGGGCTCCTGGGTCTGGGACTACGAGGGCAACCGGTACCTGGACTTCTCCAGCCAGCTGGTCAACACCAACATCGGCCACCAGCACCCCAAGGTGATCGCCGCGATCCAGGAGCAGGCCGGGATCCTCGCCACCATCGCCCCCCAGCACGCCAACGCCGCCCGCAGCGAGGCCGCCCGGCTGATCTGCGAGCTGGCCCCCGCGAGCATGAACAAGGTGTTCTTCACCAACGGCGGTGCGGACGCCAATGAGAACGCCATCCGGATGGCCCGCCTGCACACCGGCCGACGCAAGGTCCTGAGCTTCTACCGCTCGTACCACGGCAACACCGGGTCAGCCATCGTCGCGACCGGCGACCCGCGGCGCTGGCCCAACGAGTTCGCCGACGACCACGTGCACTTCTTCGGTCCCTACCCCTACCGGTCGCACTTCTGGGCGACAAGCCCCGAGCAGGAGTCGCAGCGGGCGCTGGAGCACCTCGCCGATGTCATCCGGTTCGAGGGTCCCGGCACGATCGCGGCCATCCTGATGGAGACCATCGTGGGCACCGCGGGAGTCCTCATCCCACCGCCGGGCTACCTCGCGGGCGTCCGCGCGCTGTGCGACGAGCACGGGATCATGCTGATCCTCGACGAGGTCATGTCCGGGTTCGGCCGCACCGGCAGGTGGTTCGCGTTCGACCACTTCGATGTCCGCCCCGACCTGGTGACCTTCGCCAAGGGCTCGAACTCGGGGTACGTGCCTGTCGGCGGGGTGATCATCTCCGACGAGATCGCCGCCACCTTCGACAACCGTGTGTTCCCCGGCGGCCTGACCTACTCCGGACACCCGCTCGCCGCCGCCTCGATCGTGGCCAGCATCACGGCCATGCGCGAGGAGGGCATCGTCGAGAACGCCGCCCGGATCGGCAGCGACGTGCTGGGCCCGGGCCTGGCGGAGCTCGCCGCGAAGCACCCGGTGATCGGCGAGGTCCGCGGACTGGGCGTGTTCTGGGCCCTTGACCTCGTGAGCAACCGCGAGACCCGGACGATGCTGGCGCCCTACGGCGGCACCTCCGAGGCGATGACCGTCCTGGTGAATGAGGCGAAGAAGCGCGGCCTGCTGCCCTTCACGAACTTCAACCGCCTGCATGTCGTGCCCCCGTGCACGGTCTCCGACGAGGAGGCCCGCACGGGCCTGGCGATCCTCGATGAGGTGCTCACGGAGGTCGACCGCTACTACGAGGGCTGAGCGCCACCGGCGCACCGTCGGTCCCCTCCGGCCGGGCGCGTCCAGTGACACCCCAGCCGGCCCTGCGTCCTGAACCCCCCGTGGCCCACGCCCAGCCCCTAGCCTGTGGGCCATGCCCTCCGACGACACCGACGCCGCAGCCCTCGACGTGCAGCAGGACCGTGCTGCCGACCGCGCTCAGGCCGTGGCCCTGTTCAACCATGCCTGGAGCCTGCTGGAGCTGCCCGAGCGGACCGCGGCCGAGGACTTCGACCTGATCCACTGCACACACGCATCCCGCTGGCACTGGGGGCTGGCGGGCGGGCCGCAGGAGTGGGCCATCGGCGAGTGGCAGTGCGCCCGGACGTACGCCGTCCTGGGCCGCCCTGAGCCCGCGATGGTGCACGCGCAGCGGTGCCTGGACCTGTGCCAGGAGCACCAGCTCGACGGCTTCATCGTGGCCTCCGCCCATGAGGCCCTCGCGCGGGCATACATGGTCGACGGCGACCTCAACGCCGCACGGATCGAGCGCGACATCGCCACCGAGCTGGCCGCCGCCCTCGACGACGCCGAGGACCGGGCCGTCGTCGAGGGCGACATCGCCACGCTGGCCCTGTGAGCCGCACACGAGGACCGCGCCGCGCCCTGAGCGTGACCGCCCGAGGTCTGACGACGGCTGGTGGAGCGCTCCTGCTCAGTGCGTGCGGCCGGCTCGACGAGCTGACCTACCAGCCCGAGACCACCCCCGAGCAGTGGTGCGACCAGCGCCCCTGCGTCCAGGTCGGCGACACGGTTCTCAACGAGCCCCTCGGAACATTCCTCATAGTGCTTCTCGCCGCGCTGTGGGTGGTGTCCGGCATCTACTTCCTGCGCACGCGCCGTGGCCAACGCTCGCGCGGATGGCTCGGGGTAGCCCTCATCCTCGCTGGGATCGGCGCGGCGCTCGCGGGGGTCAGCTACCAGGCCTTCAGCTACGAACTGAAGTGCGCGGGCCTGGAGCTGTGCCGCCTCACGAACGGCTGGGAGGTGGGGTACAGCGTCACGCAGGCGTTCAGCGTCAGCGCGCTGCTGATCGCCGTCGCCTACGCGTGCACCACCGATCGCCTGCGCCGCGGGCTGATCATCTTCGCCGTCCTCGACGCCGTGGCCTACGTCTTCGTCACGGTCGTCGGCGTGCTGGCACCCAGCGCGGTCCTGCTGTCATTCCCGGTGCTGATGCTGTTCGCCGTCCCCGTCATCCTCATCGTGATCATCGTGGCCGGTCGTCGCTATCGCTCGACGCGGGACCCGATGGACCGCTCGCTCGTGATCGCCGCGGTGTTCCTCGTCCTGGTCCAGATCGCGTACTTCGCCTACTACGCCGCCGGCATCACGGCCGTCCTCTGGGACGACGGCGACGGCTTCTACTTCTCGGAGAACGACGTCCTGCACATCGGGATGATCCTGTGGCTGTGGTACGTCGTGGCCGTCGTGGGGCGCCACCTGCGGGATGCCTCGACCGGGGCCCATACCGTCGACGGGTAACCTGCGGGGCGTGGACATCCTCGTGATCGGCTCCGGCGGACGTGAGCACGCCCTGGCCCTGGCGCTGGCCGCCGACCCCGCGGTGGCGGCCCTGCACATCGCCCCCGGGAACGCAGGCACGGCCGAGGTCGGCACGAACCATGCGGTCGCTGCCACGGACCCCGCCGACGTCGTCCGCCTGGCCCGCGAACTCGGCGTGGACCTGGTCGTGATCGGCCCCGAGGCCCCACTGGTCGCCGGCGTCGCGGATGCCCTGCGCGAGGCCGGGTTCGCGACGTTCGGGCCCTCGGAGGCCGCCGCGCAGCTCGAGGGGTCGAAGGCCTTCGCCAAGCAGGTCATGGCCGAGGCCGGGGTTCCGACGGCCATGGCCCATGTGTGCACGACCATCGACGAGGTCGCGCACGCGCTCGACCAGTTCGGCGCCCCCCACGTGGTCAAGGACGACGGGCTCGCGGGAGGCAAGGGCGTGGTCGTCACCGACGACCGGCAGGCCGCCCTCGACCACGCCGCCGCATGCCTGGCCCGCCCCGGTGGTGCCGTGGTGGTCGAGGAGTACCTCGACGGCCCCGAGGTCTCGCTGTTCGCCATCACCGACGGGTACACCGCGGTCCCGCTCGTGCCCGCCCAGGACTTCAAGCGGGTCGGCGAGGGCGACGCCGGGCCCAACACCGGGGGCATGGGCGCCTACGCGCCGCTGCCCTGGGCCCCTGCGGGACTCGTCGACGAGATCATGGCGCGGGTCGTCCGACCCACGATCGACCTGATGGCCGAGCGCGGCACCCCCTTCAGCGGGCTGCTCTACGCGGGCCTGGCCCTCACGTCGCGCGGACTGCGAGTGGTCGAGTTCAACGCCCGCTTCGGCGACCCGGAGACCCAGGTCGTCCTCGCCCTGTTGCGCACCCCGCTGGCGGGCGTGCTGAACGCATCGGCCCGCGGGACCCTGGACGAGGTCGGTGACCTCCAGTGGCACCCGGGCTCGGCGGTCACCGTCGTGCTGGCTGCCCCGGGCTATCCCGAGGCCCCCACGACCGGCGGAATCCTCACCGGTGTGCCCGTCAGTGCCGACTCGGAGTCGGGATGGGACGCAGCGTGGGTCGTGCACTCCGGGACCGCACGGACGGATGGTGACCTCGTCGCGACCGGGGGCCGGGTGCTGTGCGCCACCGCTCGGGCGGCCGACCTGGCAGGAGCGCGCGAGCGCGCCTACGAGCTGCTCGACGGGATCTCCCTGCAGGGTGGCCATTACCGCCGCGACATCGCGCAGGCGGCCGCCGAGGGGCTGCTCCACACGCCCTGAGGCGAGCCGCGCTGCACCCCTGTCAGCAGTCGCGGCGGGTTGAGAACGCACCCGATTCCGATGTTTCACGCGGCGGCGCCTCGCCCCGCGAACGGGTTCGCACCCGAATCTGCTGTCACGACCCACTGGCGGGCGCGCCCCGACAGCAGAATCGGGTGCGATGACCGCCCGCCTCCTCCCCACCCTGGCGTGAAACATCGGTATCGGGTGCGCTGCCACCGGACTGTGCTGCCGGGCCCCGGAGGCGGCTGCGACAATGGCGCCGTGACCACGATCCCCAACGTCCTGGCCCAGCGGTACGCCTCAGCAGAGATGGTCGCGCTGTGGTCCCCGGAGCACAAGGTCCGCCTCGAGCGCGACCTGTGGATCGCGGTGCTACGAGCGCAGGCCGACCTCGGCATTCCCGTGCCCGACGGGACGATCGAGGCGTACGAGGCGGTGCGGGACCAGGTCGACCTCGCGTCGATCTCGGCGCGCGAGAAGGTCACGCGTCACGATGTCAAGGCGCGCATCGAGGAGTTCGCCGACCTCGCGGGCACCGAGCACATCCACAAGGGGATGACCAGCCGGGACCTGACCGAGAACGTCGAGCAGATGCAGGTGCGCCTGTCTCTGCTGCTCGTTCGCGACCGGGTGGTTGCCACCCTCGCCCGCCTTGGCGCCCTGGCCGCCCAGTACGCCGACCAGCCGCTGACCGGGCGCAGCCACAACGTCGCTGCCCAGACGACCACGCTGGGCAAGCGGTTCGCCTCTGCGGCCGAGGAGCTGATCGTCGCCTACGCCCGGCTCGAGGACCTGATCGAGCGCTATCCACTGCGTGGGATCAAGGGCCCCGTGGGCACCGCCCAGGACATGCTCGACCTCCTCGACGGCGACGCGAGCCGGCTGGCCGAGCTCGAGCAGCGAGTCGCAGCACACCTGGGCTTCACCGAGGTGCTGGACTCGGTCGGCCAGATCTACCCCCGCTCCCTGGACCACGATGTGCTCTCCGCACTCGTCCAGGTCGCCGCGGGACCCTCGAGCCTGGCCACGACGATCCGGCTGATGGCCGGCAACGAGCTGGTGACCGAGGGGTTCAAGGAGGGCCAGGTCGGGTCCTCGGCGATGCCGCACAAGATGAACTCGCGCTCCTGCGAGCGGGTCAACGGCCTGACGGTGATCCTGCGCGGCTACGCCTCGATGGGCGCGGAGCTGGCCGGTGCCCAGTGGAACGAGGGCGACGTCTTCTGCTCTGTCGTTCGCCGGGTGGCACTTCCCGATGCCTTCTTCGCGATCGACGGCCTGTTCGAGACCTTCCTCACGGTGCTCGACGAGTTCGGCGCCTTCCCCGCGGTGATCGAGGCCGAGCTGCGCCGGTACCTCCCGTTCCTGGCCACCACCAAGATCCTGATGGCCGCGGTGCGTTCCGGAGTCGGCCGGGAGACGGCGCACGAGGTCATCAAGACCCACGCGGTGGCCGTCGCCCTGGACATGCGTCGGGGCCAGGCCGAGAACGACCTGTTCGACCGGCTGGCCGCAGATGGACGGCTGGGGCTCGACCGCGCTGCGTTGGAGGCCCTCGTCGCCGAGCCGATCGAGTTCACCGGCGCCGCGCGCGACCAGGTGGCGCGCGTCGTCGACCGGGTCGAGGTGATCGCCGCCCAGCATCCGGGTGCCGCCACCTACGCCCCGGGGGCGATCCTGTGAGCACCGCGAGCGACGGCTCGGCAGGCATACAGCCCGACACCGGGCCCGATGCGGGGCGGTTGGGGGGACCCGACGGGGACCTGACCGCGCCCGGTCCCGAGTCGATCGCGGACGGTACGCCGGTCGGCGGCGCCGCAGCGCCGCTGCCCAACATCCCGCCGGCGCCGGAGATCCCCGGGTTCACGGCCGTCTACTCGGGCAAGGTCCGCGACCTGTACCGCTCGCCTGAGGGCGCCCTGCTGTTCGTCGCCTCGGACCGGATCTCGGCGTACGACTGGGTGCTGCCCTCGACGATCCCCGACAAGGGCGCGATCCTCACCCAGCTCAGCCTGTGGTGGTTCGAACGGGTCGCCGACATCGTGGGCAACCACGTGCTGCCCGGCGAGGTCCCGAACAAGGTGGCCGGGCGGGCGATGCTGTGCCAGCCCCTGGCCATGTTCCCCGTGGAGTGCGTGGCCCGTGGCTACCTCACGGGCTCGGGCCTGGTCGAGTACTCCGCCTCCGGTGAGGTGTGCGGCGTCCCGCTCCCGGCCGGCCTCGTGGACGGCTCGCGGCTCCCCGAGCCGATCTTCACCCCAGCGACGAAGGCCGATCTCGGCACCCATGACGAGAACGTGGACTTCCAGACCGTGGTGACCACGGTCGGCGCCCACGACGCCCAGGAGCTGCGGCGGCTCACCCTCGCGGTCTACCGGCGCGCCGAGGAGATCGCCCGTGAACGCGGGCTGATCCTGGCCGACACGAAGTTCGAGTTCGGGCGGCCCGCCGAGGACCCCGGTGCCTCGATCCTGCTCGCCGACGAGGTGCTCACCCCCGACTCGTCGCGCTTCTGGCCCGCCGATGCCTGGCAGCCCGGCCGCCCGGGTGGGCAGCCGTCGTTCGACAAGCAGTACGTGCGCAACTGGCTGGCCTCGCCGGCATCCGGCTGGGACCGGACCGGCGACCAGCCGCCCCCGCCTCTGCCCGACGAGGTCGTCGAGCGCACCCGCGCGCTCTACGTCGAGGCCTTCGAGCGCCTCACCGGCCGGAACTGGACCTGACCACCCAGCCAACGCCCGCACACCCCGAGTGGCCAACCCGCGCGTTCCGCGCCATCCGACCACCCCCAGCGCGTCGGAATGTCTGGAACACCGTCACGGCGGAGGCCGCCCCAGATCGGGACGGCCTCCGCGGTGGTGCGTGTTCAGTTGTGTGGCGGTGACTCCTATGCGGCGGTCATCGCCTCGTCCACTTCGGCGTCGTCGGGCTCGTTGCCCGGCGTGCGCAGGTTCCACTTCCGGATGGCGAACCGGAACAGGAAGTAGTACACGACGGCCAGCACCGCACCCATGACGATCAGCAGCAGTGGCTTCGTCGCCTTGCCGAAGTTCAGCACGTAGTCGAACGCACCGGCGGAGAAGGTGAAGCCCGCCCGTGCCCCGATCCCGTAGCTGATGGCCATCGACAGGCCGGTGAACACCGCGTGGACGGCGTACAGCACCGGAGCCACGAACATGAAGGAGAACTCCAGCGGCTCGGTGACACCGGTGAGGAACGCGGTGAGCGCGGCCGCGGGCAGGACGCTCGCGGCGACCTTGTCCTTGGCCTCGTGGACCATCGCGAACGCAGCAGCGGGAAGCGCGAACATCATGATCGGGAAGAAGCCGGTCATGAACAGGCCGTACTTCTCACGACCCTCAGTCGCGTTGAAGAAGCAGTTCAGGTCACCTGCCGTGCTGCCCGTTGCCGTCGGGCACTGCGGGGTCTGGAACCACACGAACGAGTTGATGATGTGGTGCAGGCCGAACGGGATGAGCAGGCGGTTCGCGATGCCGTAGGCGAACGCACCCACCGGGCCGTTGTCGTACATCCACGACGCCATGCTGTCCAGGGCATCTCCGATCGGCGGCCAGAGGTTGCCGAAGATGATGGCCCAGACGATGCCCGCCACGGCGGTGAGCATCGGGACCAGGCGACGGCCGCTGAAGAAGGCCAGCGCGGCGGGCAGCTTCGTGCGGTGGTACCGCTGCCACAAGAGGGCCGAGGTGATGCCGATGACGATGCCGCCGAAGACCCCGGGATCGACAGTGTCCGCCGGCGGGATCTTCACCTTGTCGGCGAAGTCCGTGTTGGCGACGGCGGCCTGCAGCTCGAAATCCGGTGTCGCGTAGTAGGTCAGACGCGCTTGAACACCAGATAGCCGACAAGCCCCGCAAGCGCGGTGGACCCGTCGGACTTCTTCGCGAAGCCGATGGCGACGCCGAGGGCGAAGAGCATCGCGAGGTTGTCGAAGATCGCCCCACCGGCCAGGCTCAGGATCTGGAACGGCGCCCAGACCCCGCCGAGCAGGTCATCCTGGCCGAGGCGCAGCAGCAGGCCGGCCGCAGGCAGGACTGCGATGGGCAGCATGAGGCTCTTGCCCACCCGCTGCAGTGTGGCGAAGGTCTTGGAACCAAGA
>CAVSQK010000044.1:0-25138 GCA_963729885.1 uncultured Actinomycetes bacterium | reverse complement strand
GCGCCGTGGCCGGGCCCGTCCGGGAGCACCTCAAGGGACAGGTGCTCCTCGTCCGCTGCTGAGCCGCTCGAGCCGCACGCGGTCGGGTCGTACACGCCGACCTGCTTCGCCGACGCCGCCAGGGCCAGGGCCAGGTACTCCTCGTTGTGGAGGTCCTCGCCGATGAACGGGAAGGGGAAGACCACTCCGCGGGAGAGCAGGCCAGGGGCGATGTCGACCCACTCACCGTCGACCTCGATGTGGACCGTCCGCTTGATCCGCCAGACCCCGGTCGGGGCATTGCCCGAGGTCTCCTTGCGGCTGGTCAGGCGGACCTCTGTTCCCTCGGGGAGGATCTCCCGGAGGGCGGCCTTCGCCTCCTGCCCTCCGCACCAGGAGGACTCCGGAGCCTGTATCCCGATCACCCGGACGCGCACCAGGCTCGTCTCGGTCGTCATGTCGAACGTGTCCCCGTCAATCACCACGGAGACCACGCCGGACTCACGCCACTGCTCCTTGGCGGGGCGCGCCTGCGCCGAGGGGACCGTCACGACCACGAGGAGCGCGGCGGCGGCAGCCGCGAGCACGCGCCTCACGGTGTCACCTTCGGGGTGAGGGCCCCTGCCCGGGCTGCCGCGGCCCGGGCCTTGGCCTCGCGCTTGATGAGCACGGCCAGCTCGCCACGGAGCCCTTGGCCTGTGACGTCGCCTTGGCCAACGCCACGAGGACGCGGGGCTTCTCCGCCCTGAGGGCCGCGAGCTGCTTCCTGGCCGCGGCCAGCTCCGTCCTGGCTGCCGCGAGTCGCTCGTCAGCGTCCTTGGACTGCGCGGCTGCGCGGGCCATCCGATCCTCGGCTTGGGTGCGGTCGGCCGATGCAGCGGACAGCGCCGCGTCTGCCGCCTTCAGACGTCGGGCCGCGTCGGACGCCTGCTGCTTGGCACGCACCAAGCGCGCCTGGCCCACGCGGTCGGCGACCGCTGCCATCTGCCAGGCGGTGAACGCCGGCGCGTAGGCCTTGCCCCGGGCCTTGTCCACCTTCGCGGCGGCCCGCTTCACGGCGGAGCGCGCCTCGTCGGCGTGGCCGGTGACCTGCTCACGACGTGTGCGGGTGGCCTCATCCACCTGCCGTGCCATGTCGAGCTCGGCTGTCGCGGCCGTGTGTGCCGCCACCGCGGTGTCCTGGGCTGCCTTCGCCTGGGCCTTCTCCTTGCCGGCGGAGGACACCTCCGCTGCCGCCGCCTTCCGGGCAGCCGAGGCGGCCGAGCGCCTGGCGATGGCAGCCGTGATCTCGGGACCCACCTGGCTTCGTCGTGCGGTGAGCGAGAGCACCTCTGCCTCAGCGGCATCGAGTCGGGCCTGGGTCTCTGCGATCCGCACCAGGAGCGCATCGAGCCGCTGGGCGGGCGACAGCCTGCTCCTGGTCGTTGCGAGCTTGGCGGTCGCAACCTGCCTTGTCATGCTGTCGGCCGGCCCGGCGCCCACCGTGGCGACGGCCAGGACGCCAGGGTCGGCGGGCAGGCGCGCAGCGCTCGAGGTCCCGGCGACGAGCGGGCCGGCCGCCAGCAGCGCCACCGCTACCACGAGCGCCAGGGCCCCCCGGGAAGTGGCCCACCATCGCGCATACGAGCGCGCCGGGGGGAAGACGCCTCCCACCCCCCGGCGGGCAAACCGCGCCGCGTCCACACGGGTGAGAGTAGCCCCGTTCAGCCCGGGTGAGAACCCCTACGAAGCCCTCAGATCAGGACGATCCGGTCAGGTCAGCTCGGTGATCGCGTAGTGCGTCAGCGCATCGCGCACGTAGGTCGCCCCCTCGATGCCGCCGTAGTTGGCGGCGAACCTCTCGTCGGCGACGTACATGTCGGCCAGTCCGGCCAGCTGGTCGGCGTTCGGTGGCTTGTTGCCCCAGCCTGCAGCGATCCAGGCGTGGTGCCGGCGGGCCAGTGCCTGCGCCTCCTCGCCCTCTGCCGGGGCTCCCGCTGCCTGCAGCTCAGCCCAGGTCGCGGCGATCGCGGCGTGCTCGTCCTTGAAGGCCTGCTGGCCCTCGGGACCCAGCCCGCGCCACCACCGGTCACTGTCGGCATAGGCCTGGGCGCCCCAGCGCTGCTCGACCTCCTCCTTGTACTGGGTGTGGTCGAACCCGTCGAACATCTCTCTGGCCATGATCGGTACCTCCTTCTCGATGCTCGCGATCGTGCGCTCGACGCTGGCGATCTGCCGGTCGAGCCGTTCGGACTCCGCGCGCAGCCACTCGAGGTGGGCCCGCAGCGCGGACGTGTCATCGGTGGCGTCGAGCACCTCGGCGATGGCGGCCACGCCCAGCCCGAGCTGGCGCAGCATGAGGATCCGCTGCAGCCGGGTCAGGGCCGCGGGGTCGTAGTAGCGGTAGCCGTTGGCCCCGACCCGCGACGGCGCCAGCAGGCCGACGTCGCCGTAGTGGCGCAGGGTCCGGCTGGTGGTCCCCGCAAGCCGGGCGACCTCGGCGATCCCGTACTCGGCGCCTCGGCGTTCTCCGCCTCGCCCTCGCTGCGTCCACGTTCCCGCCGCGTCCCGCCTCGACCGCCGTGACGCCGGCCTCCCAGCACCGTTCAGCGCTCCCGTGCTCCGCACGTCATCACCCTCCTCGCTGGCTGTGTCGCCCGCCCTCGATCTCATGCTCCAGCGTAGAAGTTGACGCCACGTCAATGTCAACCCGCCTCGCGGAGTCCGCTCGGCCCCGGCGGACGTGCAGCGCGATCTCGGGTGCGCGTTCAGCCGCCGAGGGCGAGCTTCACGGCGTACCCGGCGACGATCGCGTACCCCGCCAGCGACACCCCGATCCGCACCCGCTCGGACATCCGCGAGCCAGCCGTCCCCCCGCCGATCGCCAGGACCATCTGCCAGGACAGCGACCCGAGGAACACCCCGACGGCGAACGCCGCGCCGCGCCCGGGCCCGGACAGTCGCTGTGAGAGCCCGGCGGTCAGGGCGACGAAGTACACGGCCGTCATGGGGTTGATGGCCGTCAGCCCGACGAACCTCAGGAACGTGCTGCCGTACCCGACGGGGAGCTCGGGGTGCGGGGATGCCTCGGTGTCGCCGGGGGCGGCGCGCACACTGCGCAGGAGGTCGCGGACGCCGAGCGACCACGACCGTGAGGGCCAGGGCCCCGACCAGCTGGACCAGGCGCTCGACGCCCGACAGCGCGTCGGCGATCCGCTCGCCGACCACCACGGCGACCAGCGCGTAGGCGAAGTCCACGGTCGCGACCGCCAGGGCGGCGACCCCAGCCGCCCGGATCCCCCGCTCCACGCCCTCGCGCAGGATGAGCACGCCGATCGCCCCGAGGGGCAGGGCGATCCCCAGGCCCGCGGCGAGGCCGGCAGCGAACGGAGTCCAGGCGATCACCGGCCAAGGGTAGGTCCCGGGCGGCCCCCGGGGATCGGCTGCGGCCGCGTCGGTCAGCAGAGCGGTCAGCCACGTCGCGGGCCATGGCATCGAGGTTCTGCTCGACCGGGGAGTACTCGGCCTTCACCGCCTGCCACACCTCAGGGCAGTGCGCATCCTCAGCCATGCCCAGGACGTCGATGAGGGCCCGGTGCACCGCGCCCGACCGGCTCGGTCGTAGGCCAGGTCGAGCCGGTCGAACAACCCGGTCAGGTGCCGTTGGTAGCAGGTCATCTCCCACTCCTGTCCCGCGCCGAGGTGGTGACACGGACCGTCGCCACCAGCCAACCACGCGCTGGTGCCGGCGCGGCAGGTACGGAGGTCCCGACGCGGTCGTAGCCTGACCACATGGCCGCACCAGCGCGGTGACCCGGGCACCCGGACTCGGTGCTGGGCCGCAGACGCCGAGGTGCGCCTCATGCACGGCACAGGGGCCGCGCACCGAACGGTCGCCCGGTTCGGCCCGATCGTGGCGATCGACATGGGCGTTCCCCAGCCCTGGGGCATCCAGATCAGCTCCGGCTTGACCGACGTGGCCCCCGAGGATGCCCGCGCGGCGATGGCGTGGTGCGCGCGGCGCGGGCAGGGGAGCACGGATGGCGGGCCTGCCTCCCCGCGAGCCGCGTTGGGCGCGCGCCCTGGGACGGCCTCGTTCGCCAGGACCAGATCCCGATGTTCGCCGCCGAGTCCTCCGCCGTCACGCACCCGGTCCTCCCCCGGGTCCCGGGCCTGACCCTGGACGAGGACCCGTCGTACGAGTCGGTCGTCGCGGCGTACGGGGGGTGGATGGCCGATGAGCCCTGGCCCGGCGTCTGGTCGTGCCCGAGGATCTCCACCGCCCTGGCCGCCGGTTCATCGTCGGGTGGGTGCAGGGCCGCCCCATCGGGTGTGCGTTCGTCTGGTGGTCGAGCAGCACCGGCTACCTCTCCGGCATCGGGGTGCTGCCCGAGCTGCGCGGGCGTGGCTACGGGCGGGCGTTGACCGCAGCTGCCGCCCTCCTGGCTGCGGCAGGGCCGGACGGTGCCGCCGGTCCGGACCTGGTCTGGATGCATGCCACGACCGAGGGGGCGGCCCTCTACTCCCGGATGGGCTTCCAGATGGTGGATACCGAGGTCCAGGTCGGTCCCCGCGGGTCGGCCACCTGACCCACACCCGGGCCGCGGGCGTGCGACGGTCACCCGGGGCGCGTGGCCAGGATCACCATCGCGATGCCGCCCAGCACGGCCGCCGAGGCCAGGACGATCCGCGGCGTCAGCGGTTCGGAGAGCAGCGCCACGCCCGCGCCTGCAGTGAGCACTGGCACGCTCAGCTGCACGCTGGCCGCCGTTGCTGCTGCCAGGCCCCTCAGCGCCGCGTACCAGACGGCATAGCCCAGGCCGGAGGTGATCGCGCCTGACGTCACAGCGAGGGTCGCGCCCGCTGCATCGATGGTCAGGCCGGCGGGCAGGAACCAGGCGATGCCGAGCAGGAGCACGGCCATGGGCACCGCTCGGGCGAAGTTCCCGCCCGTCTCGACGGTGGGGTCAAGGCCCCGAGCGGCGACCCGCCGCGCCCCGCAACGAGTAGACACCCCACGAGAAGCCGGCGACGATCATCAGCAGCGCCCCACCGAGGGGAGGGGCGCTCAGGCCGGGGAGCAGCAGGACCACCAGACCCCCGACGGCGAGCAGCAGGCCGGGCCCCTGGACCCCGTGCAGGCGCTCCCCGTGGGCCAGCCCGGATCCGATCATCGTGACCTGCACGGCGCCGAACAGCAGGAGGGCGCCTGTGGCCGCCGTCAGCGACAGGTAGGCCAACGAGAACGCCGCCGCATACGCGAAGAGGGCCAGTGCCGAACGCCAGCTGCCCGCCCCCGTGGAGGCACCCCGACCCCCGCGCACCCGGACGATCAGCCACAGGGCGATCGCCCCGCTGGCGATGCGGATCGCCGTGAAGCTCGCGGCGTCGATCCCGGTGTCACGCAGGGCCGCTCGGCACAGCAGCGAGTTGCCGGCGAATGCCGCCAGCGCGACAACCGTGAGCAGGGCCACGCGTCGCGAGTGCATCGTGCCAGTGTCCGCCCGCCGGGGCGCCGAAGCCCGCTCCTGCGTGACCCCGACCGGCCGCAGCCGCGGCCCGCGGGAGTCCTCCTGCTCAGGGTTCCCACGAGCTGAGGTCGCCCGGGACGTCGACGGCGTGCTCCTGCAGCGCCTCCAGTGGGACGATCTGCAGGACCGCCTCGTTCGTCGCGGCCAGCACGACCGGCGCCGCCACGCCCTCGTTGTACGCCCGCGCCCAGTTCACCGCCGTCACGCACCACCGATCCCCCGGGACCAGGCCGGGGAAGCGGTACTCCGGGCGCGGGGTGGACAGGTCGTTGCCGATCCTGCGCTGATGGGCGAGGAACTCGCTGGTGACGACCGCGCAGATGGTGTGGCTGCCGAGGTCCTCCGGCCCGGTGCAGCAGCTCCCGTCGCGGAAGAACCCGGTCATGGGGTCGGTGCCGCACGGCTCCAGCTCGCCCCCGAGGACGTTTCGCTCTGTCACGGATCCAGCATCGCGCCCGGGGGCCGTCAGCGCTCGTCGTGGGGAGGATCGGCAGGCGCCCCTCCCGATCCGGGCGCCCGGGGGCGCCGCGCCCGGGGGCGCCCGACAGGCCACGCCCGTGGCCGGCTGGGACCATCAGGTCCAGGTCGCCGTGCCGGCCGGGACCGGACCGTCGAGGAGGGAGGGGCGTCGATGCTCCAGCGCCTGCGTGACATGTCCGGGCACCTGCGCCGCGCCTCACCCGGGGTGACGCCGGGCCCCCGCGACACCCAGCGGCCTGCCCCCACGCTCGTGGCGTGCGTGGGCGACAGCATCACCCGGGGATCCGTGAGCGCCGACTGGGTCGGGCTGCTCCGCGATCGGCTGCGGACCGGCGGCGTCGAGCTCCTCAACGAGGGCGTCAACGGCAACCTGGCGTGGAACGTCGGCCAGCGCCTGGATGAGGTCATCGCGCGCCGCCCGGACGTGGTCACGCTGCTCGTCGGCACCAACGACGTCAACGCCGACACTCGACGAGAGGTCCCAGCGCAGCTACCGCCGGGGCCAGCGCCTGCCCGTGCGCGCGACGCCTGCCCTGGTACGAGGCGAACGTTGCCGCCATCCTCGATCGACTGGCAGCGCAGACCGATGCGCGGGTGCTCGTCCTGGACATCCCCATGCTCGGCGAGGACCTGTCCAGCGAGCTGAACCGGCGTGTGGACACCTACAACACGGCCCTGAGGGCGATCTGCGCCGAGCGCGCCGTGGAGTGCCTGCCGCTGCACGACCGGCTGGCAGACCTGCTCCCCGTGGGCCATCGGCCCCCGCCCTACACCGGTGATCGGGTCCTCATGGTCCGCGCCATCCTCAGCCACCACGTCCTGCGCCGCAGCTGGGACGACATCTCCGGCCGCAACGGCCTGGCGGTGCTGACCGACCACATCCACCTCAACGACAGGGCAGCGGCCGTGGTCGCCGACCTCATCGAGGAGTCCCTGTCCCGGGCTCGCCGGATCCGACCTGACCGATCCGGCTGCCGGCGGCGTCCCTCAGGCGTCCTCCCACTGCGCGCGGGGGACCACGAACAGGTTCCTCTTCGGCTTGCGCCGGTCGCAGGCCACCAGGACGTCGAGGGTGGGCAGCATGACGATCCCCTCGGGCTTGTCCTCGATCCCCGACATGCGCCACGCCGCGATCGCCTCGAAGGACCCGGCGAAGGCGTCGGGGCCGGGGCCTGCGGCCGGCACCACGGCGATGCAGCGGCCCTGGTCGCTGAGCAGGACGAGGTTGCCCGCAGGACCGACCGTGGCGTCGCTGAGGTCCGGACAGCTCTCACGCATCTCGGCCGTGGGCTCCCACGCCGCCAGGAGGACCAGGGACACCTCCTGCGCCGGGGGCGCGGCGACGCCCTCCCACCAGGGCTCGCCGGCCTCGAGCCAGGTGCCGGCGCCGAAGCCCAGGGGTGCGTCCCCCGCGGGTCCGAACTCGAGCAGGGCCGCCGGGTCCTTCTCCTTGACGACGAGCAGGTGCCCGTCCCTGAGCATGACCACGCCCTCGGCGTGCGACCCGTCCGGGTCCTCCCATGAGCGCCTCAGCGCCTCGGACCCGCAGCCGGCGGGGATGTCGAGGGTGACGTGCGCCAGCACG
Source organism: uncultured Actinomycetes bacterium (assembly GCA_963729885.1). Taxonomy (GTDB): domain Bacteria; phylum Actinomycetota; class Actinomycetes; order S36-B12; family CAIYMF01; genus Prado023. The sequence goes on along the minus strand of CAVSQK010000044.1, from coordinate 17,584 downwards.
CGCCGGTGGCGGGCGTCGATGTACTCGGCGCGGCACGGGGTCTCCTGGACCAGCAGGATGCCCAGGGCACCATCCACGGCGATGGCCTCCAGCTGCGGGTCGGTCCCGGGGATCCGCGTCCCCTCGGCCTGCCTGAGGCTCAGGGTCTGCCAGTCGAGGTCCTCGATGTCGTCGCCGACCTGCGCCCACGCGATGGTCGCCGCCCGGTCCCCGATCGCCGCCACGGTCACCCGGTCCTCGCGGTCGCGGCCGATGGCCAGGCCGGAGACCTCAGCCAGCGGGATGGCGCCCACGTGGCGAGCCTCCACGTCCCTGATGCGCATGGCCCCATCCTGTCGGATCCGGGACCGCGTGCGGGTCCCCACCGGCGCGCGGCGGGGACCCGACTGCTCACTGCGCGGAGAGGGCGATGTCCACCATCAGCTCGTTGGCCAGCTCCTCGAGGACGGTCTGGAGCTCGGCGATCGGGACGCTGGGCGGGGCCAGCAGGATCGCGGTCGCTTCGAACAGCATCCCGCCGACCATCGGCGCCTCACGGGTCGCGGTGTGCAGCTCCTCGATGCTGACCGCCCGCGCAGCCAGGGCCGCGGAGATGTCGTGGACGATCCCCGGCCGGTCGGCGCCGACCAGCTCGAGGGTCAGTCGGGTCAGGTCGCTGCTGGCGGGGGCCTCGTCGGCGCCCCGCTCGACGGTGACGTCGAGCAGCCCCTGCGATCCCAGCGGGCCCAGCTCGGCGATGAGGGCCTCGGCGCTCTCATCCGGCACGGCCACCAGGACGATGCCCGCGAACTTGCCGGCCAGCCGGGCCATCTGGCTGCGCTCCCAGCTCCCCCCATGGTCGGCGATGATGCCGGAGAGGGCCGAGACGAGACCTGATCGGTCGTCGCCGATCACCGTGAGCACGAGTGTCGCCATGCAGGGCAGGCTACCGCCGCCGCCCCGTCCGGACCGCGGCCAGCCGTCGGCCGGCCCGGCTAGGCTTGCCGACGTGCACCGGATCTTCACCGTCAGCGTCGCCTCGGTGTACCCCCTCTACGTGACCAAGCTGGAGCGGAAGGGGCGCACCCAGGACGAGCTCGACGAGGTGATCCGGTGGCTCACCGGGTTCGACGAGTCGCAGCTGCGCACCCACCTCGCGCAGGGCACGACCTTCGAGGACTTCTTCGCCGACGCCCGGCTGAACCCCCACGCGTCGCTGATCACCGGGGTGGTGTGCGGGGTGCGGGTCGAGGACGTCGAGGACCCCCTCATGCAGAGGATCCGCTACCTCGACAAGCTGGTCGACGAGCTCGCCCGCGGGCGGTCGATGGACAAGGTCCTGCGCGCCTGAACCGGGGGCGGCCGGTGCTGCGCCGTGCGGCGGGCCGTGCCCGGGTGCGGATGGCCCCGGGACGTGATACCCACCAGGGGTGGATCGCGACGGCAACGGGTGGGCGCGGTGCTCCCGGGGCCACCGGCACTGGGGGCGGTACGGCGCGGCCGGGCTGCTGCTGCATGCCGTCGACGACGCGGGCGTGGTGCGCGTCCTGCTGCAGCACCGGGCCGCCTGGAGCCACCACGGCGACACGTGGGGCCTGCCCGGCGGGGCGCGCGACAGCCATGAGGACGGGGTCGACGCCGCACTGCGCGAGGCCGCCGAGGAGGCAGGGCTCGAGCCTGCCTGCGTGCGCACGCGGCACGTGTTCGTCGACGACCACGGGGGCTGGTCGTACACCACGGTCCACGCCGACGTGCCCCGTCCCCTGCCCACCGTGGCCAACCACGAGAGCGTCGCCCTGCGGTGGGTGCCCGTCGGCGAGGTCGACGCGCTCCCGCTGCACCCCGGGTTCGCGCGGACGTGGCCCCAGGTGCGGCCCTGCGCCGCCGTCCTGCTCGTGGACACCGCCAACGTGGTCGGCACCCGGCCCGACGGATGGTGGCGGGACCGCGAGGGTGCCGCCTCACGGGTGCTCGACGCCCTGGCCACGCTGCGGGCCACCGCGATGCGCGCGCCCGACGGGGAGCCCCGGGTGGTCGCGGCGGTCGTTGCCGTGCTGGAGGGCGCCGCGGTGACGGCCGGCGACCCCGACTGGGTGGTGGTGCACCGGACCCCGCGCGGAGCCGCCGGTGACGACGTCCTGGTCGAGGTCGCCGGCCAGCTCCTGGCCGATGGGCACGACGTCATCGGCGTCTCGGCCGACCGCGGCCTCCAGGCACGGTGGGCTGCGCTGGCCGGACCCGACGCAGCCGGACGCCTTGCGCCGGCGGGACCGCGCTGGCTGCTCGACCTGATGGACGCGACCACCCCGACCGGGGCCTGAGCGGTCGACCTCCAGCCGGCCAGCTGCGGCGGCCGGACCGACCCCGGGACCCGCGGGACGACCGCCCGATCCGGGTCGCCGGCGCCCGTGGTTCGATGACTCCATGAACGAGCCCATGCCCCCCGGATCAGCAGCGGCCCCCACCGCGTCCGCCGATGCCCTGGCCGCCGCGCTGGGCGAGGCCGCCGAGCAGCTGGCGGTCACCCTCGACGACGGCGTGGCGACCGTCGAGCTGCGCCGCCCGGACAAGCACAACGCGATCTCGTACGCGATGTGGCAGGCGTTCGCCCGGCTGATGCCGCTGCTGGCCGCCGACGACGCCGTCGAGGTGGTGCTCCTGCGGGGCACGCCCGGCGGACCGTTCAGCGCCGGGGCGGACATCGCCGAGTTCCGCACCCTGCGCGCCGATCCCGAGGGCGCCCGCCGCTACGGCGAGGCCGTCGAGGCCGGGGAGCAGGCGATCATCGCGTTCCCCAAGCCGACCATCGCGCTCATCGAGGGCTTCGCGATCGGTGGCGGCACGCAGATCGCGGTGGCCTGCGACCTGCGGGTCTGCGGGGAGGGATCCCGGTTCGGGGTCACCCCGGCCAAGCTCGGGATCGTGTACGCGCTGCCCTCGACCGAGCGGCTGGTCGAGACGGTCGGGGCGGCGTGGGCGCGCTGGATCCTGCTCACCGGGGACCTGCTCGACGCGGCCACGGCGCTGCGGATCGGCCTGGTCCACGAGGTCGTCCCGGACGACCAGGTGGTCGAGCGCGCCCACGCGGTCGCGCGCACGGTGGCCTCGCGGGCGCAGGTGTCGCTGCGGGGTGGCAAGGCGATGGTGCATCGGGTCGTCACGGGCCAGCTCGACGAGGACGACGAGGTCCGCGCGATCTACGAGCACTCGTGGGCAAGTGCTGAGTACGCCGAGGGGGTCGCGGCGTTCCTGGACAAGCGCGCGCCCGACTTCCCGGCGGCGCGGGGGGTCTGACGGGAGGCAGTCCGGGTGGGGACGCATGGGCCGATCCCGGGTCCCGGGTCCGGGGTCCCGGCCGTACGATGCGCCCCATGTACGTGGCCCAGCACTTCTCCCTCCCCGACGACCAGGCCCGCCAGGTGCTGTCCCAGGTGGGTGCCGCCGACCTGGTGACCGTCCACGCGTCCGGGCCGGTGGCCACCTACCTGCCCTTCGTGTTCGATCCGGAGGTCGGTGAGCACGGTGCCCTGCTCACTCACGTCGCCCGCAACAACAGCCAGGGGCGCGATCCGGTCCTGGGCGAGGCGCTCGTGATCGCCCACGGCCCTGACCACTACATCGCGCCCGGGTGGCTGCCCAGCCACGCCGCGGACGGACAGGTCGTGCCCACGTGGAACTACCTGACCGTGCACGCATACGGGTCGCTCGTGGTGCACGACGACCCGGACTGGACCCGTGACGTGGTGAGCCGCACGACGGCCCTGCACGAGCAGCTGTACTCCGTCGACCGGGTGCCCGAGGACTACCTCGCCCGCCAGCTGCGCGCCATCGTCGGGATCGAGCTCCTGCTCACCCGGATCGAGGCGAAGGCCAAGATGAGTCAGAACAAGTCGCCGGCGGACGTGGCTGGAATCATCCAGGGCCTGCGCGCCGAGGGCTCGGATGAGGCTGCGGTGCAGACCGCCGAATGGATGGAGCAGCACTCGTTGCCGGCCGCGCAGCGCCGTGCCGCGACGCTGGACGAGCTGGCAACCGGCCCGGGCGGGCGCCGGAGCGGCCAGTAGCGGCCGTTGCGGGCTGTCAGGGGGTGACGACCTCGCCCACCACGATCCGGTTCGCACGGGGATCCGTCGCCGACGGCCCCCCAGCGGCCCCCGGATCACCGATCCCATCGGTGGCCATCGTGGGCGCGGCACCCGAGCCGCTCCGGACCTGGTAGGCCGTCGTGGCGCCCATGAGTGAGGCGATCAGCCACGCGGCGACGGCGGCGTCATCCATCATCCCCGGCAGGGTCAGCAGGGCCTCGGGGAGGAGGTCGACGGGCGAGACGATGTAGACCAGCGCCACCACCATCATCGCCAGGCGCCCGCGACCCAGTCCGTCGTACTGGCCGTTCACGGTGTCCCGGACCAGGCCGGGAAGGCAGGCAACCCGCTGGCCGAAGCTCAGCGGCCCCTCGGACATGGCGGCCGTTGCCGCCACGGTGTAGGCGGCCTTGCGACTACGACGTGACACGGGCTCCTCCTCGAGCGAGTTCCAGTCCCACGGAGCACAACCCCCGGGGGCATCGGATTCATACCCCGCGCCGCGCCGGTCCAATCCTCGTCCCCAGCCCGCCGGGGATCAGGTTCGCCGGTGCGGGCAGGCTGGGGCCATGAGCCGTCGGCGCGAGCCCCACGCCCCACCGCGGGGGCCGGGGGCCGCACGACCGGGCCAGGCCATCCTCGCTGCGCTGAGCATCAACCTGGCCGGGGTGCTGCCGCTGTTCCTGACGGGCGGGATGGCCGTGCAGATCGGGCGGGACCTCGGCTTCGGGCCTGCCGGCGTCGGGCTGCTCAGCGCCTCCTACGCCCTGACCACGATGGTCGGATCGGCGCCTCTGGGTGGCAGGGTCGGGGTGGTCGGTGTGCGGCGCTCGCTGCGACGTGCGGCACTCATCACCGCCGCTGCGCTGCTCGGCGCCTCCGTGGCCCCGAGCCCCCGGTGGCTGGCCGTCGCGCTGGTGGTCGCCGGTCTGGCGAATGCCCTCGGCCAGCCGGCAGGCAACGCGACGCTGGCCCAGCACGTGGCGTCGGACCGGTTCGGGATCGCGTTCGCCGTCAAGCAGTCGGCCATCCCCCTGGCCACCCTCCTTGCCGGCCTTGCCGTCCCGGCGGTGGCGCTCACGATCGGGTGGCGCTGGGCGTTCGCCCTGGCCGCCCTGCTGGCCGCGGTGGCGGCCGCCCTCCCCCCGCAGGATCGCCCGCCCACCCTGCGACGGCAGGAGGGCGGGGTCCCGCAGAGGCAGAAGCCGCCCCTGTGGGGCCTGGCCGGCGGGTTGGCCTTCGCCGTCGTGGCGGCGACCTCCGTCGGCGTGTTCGGGGCCTCGGGTGGGGTGGCGATCGGGCTGCCCGAGGGCACCGCGGGGCTGCTCGTGGCCGCAGGCGGCCTCGCCGGACTGACCATCCGGATCACCGCCGGGCTGCTCGCCGACCGGGTGGCCATCGGGGCCCTGAGCGCGGTGGCAGCGCTCGTGGCCATCGGGGCGGTGGGGTGGGCGATGATGGCCTGGGCCTTCAGCATCGACGCCACAGCGCCCTACGTGGTCGGCCTGCTGGTCGCCAACGCCTTCGGCTGGGGCTGGCCGGGGCTGCTGCACCTGGCCGTGGCCCGGCAGTTCCCGACCGCGACAGCAGCGGCCAGCGGAGTCACGCAGACCGGCGTCTCCGCGGGGCTGCTCATCGGACCACCGGTCCTCGGACTGGTGATCGGGGCAGTCGGCTGGCAGGCAGCCTGGTGGCTGGCTGCCAGCGCTGCGCTCATCGGGTCCGTGGTCGTGCTGCTCCTCCGCGGACGCCTCGGGGAGGTGTGACGGTCCCCGAGAGCGACGGGTGGCCGCTGGCGCCCGGCTCGGCCGGCACTCACACCAGCCCTTCGGAGCGAGCCCACGCCTCGACCTGCGCCATGCCCTGGTCGTACCCGACCCGCGGCCGGAAGCCGAGCTCGGTCCGGGCACGCAGGTTCGAGTACGTACCGGTGCGCGACAGCATCAGCATGCTGGCACGCGACAGCTCGTTGGGCCGCCCCGCCCTGCGGAGCAGGACCCCGGCGGTCGCCGTGAGCGGCGTTGCCACTGAGGTCGGCAGTGTGTGGACCCCTGCGCCCACGAGCGCGGCGAGCCGCCCGAAGTACTCCCGGCAGGTGACGGTGTACCCGTCGGTGAGGGTGAAGACCCGCCCGCTGGCCGCAGGGCTGGCCAGCGCGAGGAGGATCCCGTCGACCAGGTTGTCGACGTGGATCAGGGACAGCAGGCCGCGTCCCCCGGCGGGCAGGACCACCTGGCGGGCACGTGCCCGGGCCAGTGGCTCCCGGACCCACACCGACCCGGGGCCGAAGACGTCACCGGGCCGCACGATCGTGGCATCGATCTCGCCCGCCGCATGGGCAGCCAGCACGACGGCCTCCGAGTTCACCCGGGTGTCCGGGTAGCTGTGCCCGCAGACACGGACCGGGTAGGTCTCGTCGACGCCGTCGGGGAAGTCGAAGCCGAACGCCATGATCGACGACAGGTGGAGGAACCGACGCACCCCGGCTGCCCCACTGGCCTCGATCACCCGGCGCGTGCCCAGGACGTTGACCCGCCACGCGTCGTCGAGGCGGGCCGCGTTCGACACGATCGCCGCGGTGTGCACGACGGCCTCGACTCCGGTCAGGGCCTGCGCCCAGGACTCGGGGTGGACGGTGTCGCCGGCCAGCACCCCGGAACGGGGGTCGGCGACCAGGTCGATCCCGACGACATCGGCGCCCAGCTCGCGCAGTCGCCCTGTCAGGGCACGGCCGATGAAGCCGCTCGCCCCGGTGACCAGGACCCGTCCCGGGACGTCGGGGCGCACCCGGGGCTCGACGATCACAGGTCCCCCGTGAACTGGTAGGAGACGGCCAGCATCCCCGTGTAGGTGAACGGCAGCAGGACCGTGCACAGGATCACCGACCAGCGTGGCATGACCGGACTGCTGCGCACCAGGAGGAAGGCCGCGGCGCACAGGACCAGCTCGGGGATCACCACGTAGGTGGCGACTCCCGCGACCACGCTGACGTCACGCGCCTCCCACAGGGGGATCCCGGGCGCCAGGCGCTCGGCGGCGGCGAAGATCCCGCCACCGACCACGACCGCGACCAGGGTGGAGGCGGCAAGGCCCCAGCGCATCCCTGCCGCCAACCCTGCCAGGACCACGGGCATCAGCGCGATGGTCCACATCCCCGCCATGAACAGCGGGATGGCACCGATGAAGGGGGCACCCGTGTCAGGGAACCTGATGCTCCCGAGGACGTCTGCCAGGAACCAGTCCGGAAGCACCATGAGCACGCTCATCGCCGCGAGGATCCCCCACGCCCGAAGGAGCATGTCGTCGCCGGAATGCCGGGCCACAGCCACCGTCGCGACGCTGAACCCGACCACCAGGACGAGGACCTGCATCCCCAGGGAGGGAACCGGCAGGGCGAGGATGACCAGGCACGCCACCGCGAACGAACCCAGCAGCAGCCCCCAGCGGCGCACCTGCCGCACGGTCGGCGCCCGGGACGGGCTGAGGGCGGGAGGTCACCGTTGTCATACCCGCAGTGTGGGCGATCGCTGGGGGCAGACCTCGGACTGGGCGGCGGACACACCCACCGGCTACATGGCGGCCATGTCGACGAACCTCGAGTAGTGCCCCTGGAAGGCGACCGTGATGGTGGCGGTGGGGCCGTTGCGGTGCTTGGCGACGATGAAGTCGGCCTCGCCGGCGCGGGGGGACTCCTTCTCGTAGGCGTCCTCGCGGTTGAGCAGGATCACCACGTCGGCGTCCTGCTCCAGGGAGCCGGACTCGCGCAGGTCGCTCATCATCGGCTTCTTGTCCTGGCGCTGCTCCGGGCCACGGTTCAGCTGGGCGATCGCGATCACCGGGACCTCGAGCTCCTTGGCCAGCAGCTTCAGCGCCCGGGAGAACTCCGCCACCTCCTGCTGGCGGGACTCGACCTTCTTGCCGGAGCTCATCAGCTGCAGGTAGTCCACGATCACCAGCCGCAGGTCGTGCTTCTGCTTCAGGCGCCGGCACTTGGCGCGGATCTCCATCATCGACATGTTCGGCGAGTCGTCGATGAACATCGGCGCCTCGACGATCGCGCCGGACTTGCGCGCCAGCTTCTGCCAGTCCGCATCCGACATCGTGCCCGAGCGCATGTGCGCCAGCGGCACCTGCGCCTCGGCGCTCATCAGGCGCATCACGATCTCGTTGCGCGCCATCTCCAGGGAGAAGATCACACTCGTCAGGCCGTGCTTGATGCTCGCCGACCGGGCCAGGTCCAGGCCCAGCGTCGACTTGCCGATCGCCGGACGCGCCGCGATGATGACCAGCTGCCCGCCGTGCAGCCCGTTGGTCAGCGCATCCAGGTCCGCGAACCCCGTGGGCACCCCGACCATCTGCCCGCCGTGGGAGGCGATCGCCTCGATCTCGTTCAGCGTTCCGTCGAAGATGTCGCGAAGCGGGGAGTAGTCCTCGCTGGTGCGCCCGCTGGTCAGGTCGTACACCTCGGCCTGGGCCCGGTCCACGAGGTCGTGCACGTCGCCCTCGGCCGCGTACCCCATCTGCACGATCCGGGTGCCCGCCGTGACCATCCGGCGCAGCACCGCCCGCTCCGAGACGATCTCCGCGTAGTACGAGGCGTTCGCGGCCGTCGGCACCATCGACACCAGCGTGTGCAGGTAGGACGCCCCACCGATCCGCGCGATCTCCCCGGACTTGGTCAGCTCCCCGGCCACCATGACCGCGTCCGCCGGCTCACCCCGGGCGTAGAGGTCCAGGATCGCCGAGTACACCGTCGCGTGCGCGGGGCGGTAGAAGTCCTCGACCTTGAGGGACTCCACGACGTCGGCGATCGCGTCCTTGCTCAGCAGCATCGCCCCGAGCACCGCCGCCTCCGCAGCCATGTCAGCCGGGGGCGTGCGATCGAACGGTGCCCCTCCGTCCGAGACCGACAGCTCCAGCTCAGCGACGCTCATCCCACCCCTCCTGGACATCGGTCTACACCGGGGGTCCGACATCGCAGGATGGTCGATCCGCGACTGGTGCCCCGGGTGAACCTAGGCCCTCGTCCCCACCCCCGGAAGCCCCCCCTGTGGATAACTATGTGGACAACGTGTGTGACACACGGCACACACGCCGGTCGGAGGTGTGGACAACGTGGGTATGGAGAAGGCTCTCTGCCATCCCACTGCCCTCTGACCTGCGACGATACGATCCCCAGCCTGTGTGTGGGAGAAAGTTGGGAAGTTTCTTCGCGGTTACGCATGGTGGTCACCGGTCCCAGGCGTTGACGGTCCCTTTACACCACAATGGGGGTCGTGAGCATGCCGGGACCGCAGTTTTCCACAGCAGATCCGATCCGCGTCACCATGGTCTGCACGGGCAACATCTGCCGGTCGCCCATGGCCGAGGCGATCCTGCGCGAGACCCTGCGGGGAAGCGACCTCGACGGCCGCGTGGTCGTCGACTCGGCCGGGACCCACAACTACCACGTGGGCGACGACGCCGACGGTCGCGCCCGCCAGATCCTGGCCGAGGGCGGCTACGCGATCAGCCATCGGGCGCGCCGCTTCGATCCCGCGTGGTTCGGCGACCGCGACCTCATCCTCGCGATGGATGCCGGGCACCTGCGCGAGCTGCGATCCCTGGCCGCGCGGCACGGATCCTCCGACGAGGCCGTCGTGGCGTTCCGCACCTTCGACCCCGAGGGTCCGGGGGACGTCCCGGACCCGTACTACGAGACGTTGGACGCCTACCGACTGGTGCGCACGATGGTGGAGCGCTCGATGCCCGCCCTCATGACTCACCTGCGCACGATGGACACCGAGCGCCGGGCCACCTGAGCGCGTGGCTGCCCCTCAGGGCCCGTCACACGGCCCGCTCGGTCACCAGGCCCCGAACACCCTGACGAGTGTGCCGTTGCCGACCCCACCGGCCTGCATGGCGTCGATGTCCCGGTGCAGCATCCGGACGCACCCATGGGACGCCGGGTAGGTCTTGACCAGGCTGTCGGTGGCCGACCCGTGCAGGGCCTGCCCCCCGGAGAACTGCATCGGCTTGTACATGCGCGCCTCCGGGTAGATCGTCGAGTACCGCCAGACGGTGTGCGTGCGGAAGACGCGGTGGGTGCCCACGCGGGTGCGGTACCCGGGCTTGCCCGAGCTGGCGGCCATGACCCGGCGGTACTCCCGGTTGGCACCCACCCAGAACGCCGCCTGGCAGGTGACGGACACGTTCACGCCGGTCACCATCGAGCCCAGGGCGGTCGGCAGCCCTCCCATGGCCACGATGGCCTCTGCCTCCGCCGGGGACGGCGTCGAGCGGTTCACGCGACGACCGGTGACCGTGCGCCACGCGCACACCGCGCGCCGGGTGCGTGCGTCGTAGCGGCCGTCGGCGCTGCCTGTCGGCAGGCCCAGGCGGGCCAGCGCCGACTCGACCGCTGCCCTGGAGGGTCCCTTCCCCGCAGCCGGTGGCTTCGGCTTCGGCTTCGCAGCCGGGGTGCGGCGCTGGACGGTGATCGACAGCGTCCCGGTGGCAGTCGCACCGGCGGAGTCGCGCACCGTGTAGGCGACCTTGGTCGTCCCGGTCCACGATGCCGGTGCGCGGTAGACGACCTTGCCCCCCGACCGCCGGGCGGTGCCGTGCTTGGCCTTGCCCACCTTCACCAGCGTGAGGCGGTCGCCGTCGGGGTCCGAGTCGTTGGCCAGCACCGGGATCCGGTAGGTGCGCCCGACCTTCACGCTGACAGCGTCGTCCGCGGCCACGGGGGGCCGGTTGGGCACCCTGATCACGTCGACCGTCACGGTCGACTGCGCCTGCCCGCCCCGGGGGTCGGACACGACGTAGGTGACCACCAGGGGGCCCAGGAAGCCCTCAGCAGCGCCGATGACCAGGACCTGACCGTCGGTGGTCACCGTTCCGGCGCCCGCGCTCACGACGGCCGACGTGAGCGCCAGCGCCTCACCATCGGGATCCGAGTCGTTGGCACGCGGGTCGACCTGCAGCTGCCCGCCGGAGTACATCTGGGCGACGTCGGGCGCGGCCAGCGGGGCCTGGTTGGGCGGGGGCAGCACATCCACGGTGATCGTGCCGGGGGTCTCGGACGCTGCCGTCGGTGACCGAGTAGGTCAGCACGAGCGGACTGCTGGTGCCGGGGGTGGGGGTGATGAGGACCTCGGCCCCCTCAACTGTGACGGTCGCGGACCCCGCCGTCACCACCGGGACACCCGACAGCACGAGCACGTCGCCGACATCGGCATCCGTGTCGTTCCCCACCGGGTTGATCCGGACTGTCGAGCCGACGACGGCACTGGCCGTGTCGGGGACCGCGACCGGGGCGCTGTTGGGGCCAGCGTGCGCAGGCGCGGCACCGATCATCCCCGTCACCATCACCGCCGCCACAGCGGTGGTCCACCGCGTGCGCAGCCCCATGACTCCAGCGTAGGCAGGTGGTTGCAGAACCGTCAATGACGACTCAACCACACAGCGCAACCGTTGACTGCCCACGGTCCGGCCCGTCCCCGGACGCAGCAGGAGCGGGCCACCGGGATGTCCCGGGGACCCGCTCCTGGTGTGCTCGAGGGCCGCGATCAGCTGGCGGCGACCACCTCGAGGGTGACCGTGGCCGAGACCTCGGGGGTCAGCGCGACCGTCGCCGTGTGCGTGCCGACCGACTTGATCGGGGCCGGCAGGGTGACCTTGCGCTTGTCCAGCGCCGGGCCACCGGCCGCCGAGACGGCCTCAGCGACGTCAGCGCCGCCGATCGAGCCGAACAGGCGGCCCCCGCCGCCGGCCTTGGACACCAGCCGGATCGGCTTGGCCTCCAGGGCGGCCTTGATCTCCTTGGCGTGGTCGAGGTCACGGACCTCGCGGGACGACCGCGCCCGCTTGATCTGCGTGACCTGCTTCTCGCCGCCCTTGGTCCAGGCGACAGCCAGGCCACGGGGGAGCAGGTAGTTGCGGCCGTAGCCGTCCTTGACCTCGACCACGTCGCCTGGCGCGCCGAGGCCCAGGACGTCGGACGTGAGGATGAGCTTCATCGTCGTGTCTCCTTCCGGGATCAGCGAGCGGTCGAGGTGTAGGGCAGAAGGGCGACCTCGCGGGCGTTCTTCACGGCCATCGCGATGTCGCGCTGGTGGCGCGTGCAGTTGCCGGACACCCGCCGAGCGCGGATCTTGCCGCGGTCGGAGATGTACTTGCGCAGGGTCGGCACGTCCTTGTAGTCGACGGGCGCCGCGCCCTCCTTGCAGAACGCACAGGCCTTCTTCTTGAACTTCTTGACAACGGGCTTTGCCATCGTGGTGCTCCGTTTCTACGGATGCCCGGCGCGTGGGCCGGGATGGTCGGTGGTGGTGTGCGGGCAGGTCGGCGGGGCCGACCCCACCCGCGGTGGGTCGATCAGCAGCAGGCTGCGATCGGTGGGTCGATCAGAAGGGCGGGGGCTGCTCGTCGGCGAAGCCGCCGCCGGACTGGCTGGCCCACGGGTCGTCGGACCGAGCGGCGAAGCCGCCGGACTGCGGAGCCTGGGAGCCGCCGAAGCCGGCGCCCTGGTTGCCGCCGAACCCGTCGGAGCGGGCCACGCGGTTGACCTTGGCGGTCGCGTAGCGCAGCGCGGGGCCGACCTCGTCGACATCGCACTCGACGCTCGTGCCCTTGCCGCCCTCGCGGGTGTCGTACTGGCGCACCTTGAGCCGCCCGGTGACGACCACGCGGGTGCCCTTCGTGAGCGACTCGGCGACGTTCTCCGCGTACTGGCGCCAGACGCTGCAGCGGATGAAGACGGTGTCGCCGTCCTTCCACTCGCCGGTGGCCTTGTCCAGCATCCGGTTGGTGGACGCCACGGTGAAGTTGGCGACGGCCTGCCCGGAGGGCGTGAACCGAAGCTCAGGATCTCCCGTGAGGTTGCCCACGACGGTGATCGGGATGTCCCCAGCAGCCATGGGTGCGCCTACCTGATCTCGGGTCGCATGACCTTGGTGCGCAGCACCGACTCGTTCAGCCCCAGCTGACGGTCGAGCTCGCTCACCGAGGCGGGCGTGGCGTTGATGTCGAGGATCGCGTAGATGCCCTCGGACTTCTTCTTGATGTCATAGGCCAGGCGGCGGCGGCCCCACACGTCGACGGACGTGACGGTGCCACCATCCTGACGGATGACGTTGAGGAACGTGTCCAAGCTGGGCGAGACAGTGCGCTCATCCAGCTCGGGGTCGAGAATCACCATGATCTCGTAGTGGCGCGTGCTCACGAACCCACCTCCTTCGGACTCAAGCGGTCACGGTCCATCCGTGACAGGAGGGTTGCAGCGCCCCGGGCGCGGTCGTCCCCCCGGTCACGAATGGTGACGTGGAGGTCCGACATCCGCCAGCGGCTGTCCACAGCCACCGACGTGCCCAGAGGCCCACAGGGTATCCCGGCGGCGCCCATCGGGGCGAAATCGTCGCCGGACCGCCCCACCGGGCCGGGCTGGGCGCAGGCAGGTCGGTAGCCTCAGCGCCATGTCCCTGACGGTCCGGCCCCTCACCACCGAGCAGCACCTGGCCCACATCGCCGCCCGCGCCCAGGGCAGCGGCCTGGTCAGCGTGCTGCAGGTCCCCGGCTGGGCCGCGGTCAAGTCCGACTGGCGCCACGAGTCCCTCGGGTGGTTCGACGGCCCGGCCCTGGTCGGCGCCGGCCTGGTGCTCTACCGCCAGGTCCCCCGGCTGCCGCGCTACCTGGCCTACATGCCCGAGGGCCCGGACATCGACTGGCTCGGTGAGGGACCGGCCGCCCGCGGGCTCCTCGGGGCGCCGGAGCAGGTCCATCCCCTTGCCGACTGGCTGGACCCGATGCTGGCCCACCTGAGGTCCGCGGGGGCCTTCGCCGCCAAGATCGGTCCCCCCATCTGGACCCGACGCTGGGCGGCGGCCACCCTCAAGGACGCCATCGCCGCCGGCGAGGCCCGCGCCCTGCGCGACATCCCCGCCGACGAGACCGACGGCCGGGCGCTGGCCGTCGCGGACGTCCTCGAGGCGGTCGGGTGGACCCAGAAGCCCGCCACGGGCGCCGGCTTCGGCGACGTGCAGCCGCGCTACGTGTTCCAGGTCCCCCTGGCGGGGCGCACGGAGGCCGACCTGCTCACCGGGTTCAACCAGCTGTGGCGGCGCAACATCAAGAAGGCCGCCAAGGCCGGGGTCACGGTCCGCCAGGGGGATGCCGCCGACCTGCCGACGTTCCACCGGGTGTACGTCGAGACGGCGGCCCGCGACCGGTTCACCCCCCGGGGCCTGCCCTACTTCCAGCGGATGTGGACCTCGCTGCGCGCGGAGGACCCGTCCCGGATCTCGCTGTACCTCGCCGAGCACGAGGGAACCTGCCACGCCGCAACGATCGCCGTGCGGGTCAACCGGCACGCGTGGTACTCCTACGGCGCCTCGACCACCGAGGGCCGCGACCTGCGCCCCAGCAACGCCATCCAGTGGCAGATGATCCGCGACGCGCGCGACACGGGGGCCGACATCTACGACATGCGCGGCATCACCGACACACTCGACCCCGAGGACCACCTGTTCGGCCTGCTGCAGTTCAAGGTCGGCACCGGTGGGTTTGCCCAGGAGTACGTCGGGGAATGGGACTACGCGATCCGCCCGGGGCTCACCCGGGCCTTCGAGGCCTACATGCGCCGGCGCTGAGGCGCCACCACCGGGACCGATCCCAGGGCATGAGCACGACCGCAGGAGCACGACCCATCGCACGCGCAGGACATGAGGGCACATGAGCTTCGTCATCACCATCGACACCCCGCGCTGGCGGGCCCACCAGGACACGGTCCGCGACGCCATCACGGCCACCGGCGCCACGCTGGTCCCGGTCGCCAAGGGCAACGGCTACGGCGTCGGCAACGTCCGCCTGGCGGCCGAGGCGCGCCGGCTCGGCGCCGGGTGCGTCGCCGTGGGCACCGTCCACGAGGCGCCGGCGGTGCTGGCCGCCGAGTCCGGGCTCGACGTGCTGGTCCTCGAGCCGCTGACCCTGCGGGGCGTGGTGGTCGCCGATGCGTGGCGGGCCCTGGCCGAGCATCCCGAGGCCGCGCGCGTCATCCACACCGTGGCCAGCCCCGAGTCGGCCGCGGACGTCGTGGCGCTGGCGTCGCCCCAGGCGCCGCGCCGGGTTGTCCTCGAAGGGCTGACCTCCATGCGCCGGTTCGGCATGACCGAGGACGAGGTGGCCGCCGCGATCACCACGCTCGCCCCGCACATCGCCTCCGGCGCGATCCGGCTCGAGGGGCTGGCCCTGCACCTGCCGATCGCGACCCCGGAGCAGCCGCGGATCGGGTCGATGGCGATGCTCACCTCGGACGACTCCGTCCCGCAGCCGGTCGTGGTCGGGTCGGCCCGCGTGCACGAGGTCGTCGCCTGGGGCCTGCTGTGGCCGACCCTGCTGGCCAACCTCGCGGGCCTGACCGACGCCGGGTCGCTGTGGGTCAGCCACCTCGACGACCGCGAGTGCACCCAGGTCCGCCAGGCCCTGCCCGACCTCCCGCTGCGGCTGCGGCTGGGCACCCGGCTGTGGCTCGGCGACCGCGCGGCGCTTCGCGCCGGGGGCACGGTGCTGGCCGTGCATGCCACGCCCCAGGGCCAGTCGGCCGGCTACCACCAGCGCCGCGGGCCGCGCGACGGGTACGTCGTGGTGATCGGCGGCGGGACCTCGCACGGCGTGGCCCTGTCCGCCCCCCGACCGGCGCGCAACGCCCGCCAGCGGGCGGCCGCGGCCGGGTCCGGGGCGCTGGAGGCGGCCGGTCGGTTCCGCTCCCCGTTCCGGCTGCCCTCGGGCGGTCAGGCCTGGTTCCTCGAGCCGCCCCACATGCACGTCTCGATGCTGCGGATCCCCAAGGGCACCATCCCCCCGCCGGTGGGGGAGCTGCTGGAGTGCGACGTCCGGTTCACCACCGTCGCCCCCGACGCGATCATCGGCTGAGCGGCTCCGCGACGGGCTCGGGCACGGGCGGCGGCACGGGCTGCGCGGGGAACGAGTCGAGCACCCCGCCCCCCGGGTCGTCGGCGTGCTCGGGGACGCCGTCGGAGCGCACCGGGTCGTGCCGGGGCGACCACGCGTCGCGCACGACCAGCGCCATCAGCCAGGCGGTCGCCACCCAGTGGGCGGCCGTCGCAGCCACGTACCAGCCCTCGTGCAGGCCCTTGTCCTGGGTGCCGTAGCCCACCAGGAACCACCAGATCCCCACGAAGTACGCCGACTCGGCGGCCTGCCAGATCAGCAGGTCGCGCCACCGGGGCCGGGCCAGCACCGCCAGGGGCAGCACCCAGAGCACGTACTGCGGCGAGTACACCTTGTTGGTCAGCACGAACGCGCCGACGGTCAGGAAGGCCAGGGCGGCCAGTCGCGGGGGCTGCGGGGCGCGCAGGACCAGCCACGCGATGCCGGCGCACGCCAGCAGGAACGAGCCCGAGGCCAGGGAGTTCACCGCGCCGGCCGGGATGTCCAGGCCCACCAGCGTGAGGGCGTACCAGGGGGACCCGAAGTCCATGCCCCGCTCCCGGGAGAACGAGTAGAACCGCGCCCATCCCTCGACGTTGGCCAGCATGACCGGCACGTTGACCACCAGCCACGCGCCGAGCCCGCCCGCGAGGAACGCCCCCAGCGCCCGCCACGTCCCACGCCGTGCGCACAGCAGCACGATCGGGCCGACGATGACCAGCGGGTAGAACTTGGCCGCCACAGCCAGCCCCAGCCACATCCCGGCCACCGCCGGATGCCGGCGTGACCAGGCGGCCAGCGAGGCCGAGGTCAGGGCGATCGCGAGCAGGTCCCAGTTGACGAACCCGGCCAGGGCGACCACCGGCGCCAGGGCCACCATGAGCGCGTCCCACGGCCGGCGGCGCACCGTGAGCCCGGTGCTCGCGATGGTCCAGGCCAGCAGGGCGGACATGCCCACCACGTTGACGCCGAAGAACGTCGGGCCGCCACCGCCGAGCAGCCGGGTCACCCACGCGGCCACGTACATGAACACCCCGGTCAGGACCGGGTACTCCAGCACCTGCTGCCCCGGCCCGGCTCCAGCAGGTAGGGGAACGCCCCGTCGGCCAACCCTCGGGCGGAGTACAGGATCGGGATGTCGGAGTAGCAGAGGTACATGTAGCGCTGGGGCGCCCCCCAGCCGTTGGCCAGGCAGTACCCCTTGGACAGCCACCCCACCGCGTACACGAGCAGCCCGACCACGATCGACACCCGGATCGGGGTCCACCAGGAGCGCCCCAGGCCCGCGTACCGGCCGACGGGCCCGCCGAGCAGGGGCACGGCGGCGCGCGCCACCGGGTCGGCCTGCGTGGGAACCACGTACGGGCGCGGCTCGGTGCGGTTCACGCCCGACAGGGTACGGGTCCGGTCAGGGAGCCGCCGCGGATGCCGCGACGTCCGCGGGCGGAGCCGAGGGCGGCACGTCCGTCGGCGCCTCGGTCGGCGGTTCCGGGGTGGGTTGCGCAGGGGGCTCGGTCGGGGTCGGCGTGGGTGGCGGAGAGGGCTCGAGCGTCGGTGGGGCTGACGTCGGGTCGGGGTCGGGGTCGGGGTTG
>CAVSQK010000043.1:0-18675 GCA_963729885.1 uncultured Actinomycetes bacterium | reverse complement strand
CCCGACCGGCGCGGGGTTCCTGTCGCGCTGGTTGCGCGACGACGTGCTCGAGCGGGTGCAGGGCCTGCGCCCGCTGGCCGACCAGGCCGGGCTGTCGATGGCCCAGATGGCCGTGGCCTGGGTGCTGGGCAACCCGAACGTCTCGACCGCCATCGTCGGGGCCTCCCGTCCCGAGCAGCTCGCCGACTCGGTGCGTGCCAGCGGGGTCGTGCTCGACGCCGACCTGCGGGCAGCCATCGACGAGGTCCTCGGCGAGGCGATCGTGCGCGACCCGGCCCGGACCGAGTCCCCGGCCGAGCGACCCTGACCCCATCCGAAGGAGGAGTCCGATGAGCTGGACCTGGCAGTACCACGCCGCGCACGGGGCGCCCATCCCGGAGTCCGCCACCCAGCCGGCCGAGGGCTTCCCGACGCAGGCCGACGCCGAGACCTGGGTCGGCGAGGTGTGGCGCGACCTGCTCGGCGAGGGCATCGACGCGGTCAGCCTGTTCGAGGACGGCCGAGTGGTCTACGGCCCGATGAGCCTGCATCCCGCGCAGTGAGCCGGCCGCGGCCCGGGACGACTGACCCCGGCCCGCTCAGGGGCTTGGGGTGACCTCGACCTCGGTCCTGGCGATGCAGCGGGATCCGGCGGGCAGCGTGCGCTGGTAGCCGAACTCGAAGTTCTGGCACACGATCGCCGCAGGCTCGGGCTCCGCGGGTTCGATCCGCGAGGACCCGGTGACCAGCAACGTCGATCCCGCAAGACCGACGGCTGCCAACGAGACAGTCAACAGCGCCATGCGCCTCCTGCTCCACCCGGGACTCCCCCCCGGATCAGGGAAGGCTAGCCACATCCGCCGGCCGGAGGAAGACCCGTGGGGGTATCACCCCGGGCGAGTCACGCCCTGGGTGACACCGGTCACGAGACGAGCGAAGCTCTCGTCGACGTCGATCGGCATCCCGAAGCCCCCGGCCGCCTCGAGGCTCACGAAGCCGTGCAGCGCGGCACGAATGGCCCGCGTCGCGTGGATCGCATCCTCACCGGACAGGCCGTACCCCGCAAGGATGTCGAGCAGGACCGACACGACGGCCAGGCTGGCCGCCTCGTCGTCCCGATCCCCGGCCACGGGCGCTGCCACGGTCGACTGGTAGCGGCCAGGATGCGCGTGCGCCCAGCTCCGGTAGGCCAGCGCCAGAGCGCCGATCGCCTCGGCCCCGGACCGTCCGACGGCGGCGCGGGCGAGCACGTCGGCCAGCTCCTGCTTGGCACGCACGGCCAGGGCGCGGCGCAGGGCCTGGCTGCCGTCGATGTGCTTGTACAACGAGGGCTGGCGAACCCCGAGCCGACCCGCCAGCGCGGCCAGGGTCAGGGCGTCCAGGCCGACCTCGTCGCTGAGGGCCTGGGCCTGCTCGATCACCCTGTCCGCGGTGAGCCCGGCCCTAGGCACGGGAGGCCACCCGGGCCAGGAGGGCCAGGATCGCCTCGGAGGTGATCCCGGGCTGCTGGGACTGCGGGTAGTGGCCCGCATCGGGCACCATCACGACGTCGCCCCCGAGGGTCGTGGCGATCCACTGCGCCTCCGCGGCCGGATCGGCCCAGTCGGGGTCCAGCTCCCCCATGATCACCAGCGTCGGGGCGGTCACGTCGCCCAGGCGGGACGCAACCGGTGCGTGCGTCGTCTGGCGGGTGGTCCGCCGGAACGCGCGGGCGTATCCGGGGCGCGACAGGCTGTGCGCGATCGCCGCCAGGTGGGCGTCGAAGTCCGCAGGTCGCTCGCCCGCGTTGAGCTTCGGGAGGTAGGCGACCCAGGCCCGCGCCCCCCAGGGGCGGGCCATCGCCACCCGCAGCATGATGCGCGACGCCAGGCTCTGCCTGGGGTCGCGCACGAACGGCCCGACCAGGACCAGGCCGCTGACCAGCTCCGGCCGGAGTGCGGCGACGAGGGCGGCCGCACCGGCCCCCAACGAGTTGCCGACCAGCAGGGCGGGGCCGCCGAGGTGCTCGACCAGCGCGATGAGGTCCCCCGCGGTCGCCTCGTCCCCGAAGACGCTGAACGTGGCGTCGCTGTCACCGTGACCGCGCAGGTCCGTGACCGCGACCCGGTAGCCGGCCGCCCGCAGCGTCGGGGCGAGGTGCCGATAGGTGCTGCGCAGGTCGCCCATCCCGGGGACGAGGACGACGAGGGGGCCAGCGCCGTCCACGTCATAGGCGACGCGGCCGTCAGGGCGGACAAGGTACTGGACGTTCGTGGGGGTCTCCATGTGGCTACTGTACTTAGCCCTTTGGCTAACGTCAATAGCCTCACCTCATCCCCCGGCCAGCCTCCGCTCCAGGCCGTCGAGGATCAGGTCGAGGCCGAGCTCGAAGTCCTCCCGGCGGCCCTGGGCCATCACGTGGCCGAGGACCTCCACCACGTACGGGTACTCGTCGGCGGGGATCTGCGGCAGGACCGAGGCCGAGACGGTGGAGGACTCCTCGACCGCGAACGGCAGGTTCAGCTCCTGGAGGGTGAACCCGTACAGGTGGCTGTCGAGGGCGTTCCACGCGTCCAGGGCGCCGTCGATCGAGAAGCCCCCCTCCCGCAGCCGGCCGAGGGTGGCGTCCAGGTAGCGGGTCATCCCCGGGCCGATGGTGAGGCGTGAGGTGATCTGCAGCGCCGCCCACGGGTGGGCCAGGAGGGTCTGGTGGGCCGAGATGCACCGTGCGCGCATGGCGCTGCGCCAGTCCGTCCCGGCCGGCGGAACCACGATGTCCCCGACGACCACGTCGACCATGCCGTCGAGGAGGTCGTCCTTGTTCGCCACGTGGTTGTACAGCGACATCGCCTCGACGCCGAGCGCCTGGCCCAGGCCCCGCATCGTCAGCGAGTCGATCCCGGCCTCGTCGGCCAGGGCGATGGCGGCGCGCAGCACCCGCTCCCGAGTCAGGGGGGCCCGCTTCGCGCGGGCCTGCGTGCTGGCTGCCGGCATCGTGCTCCTCCTGGTGTCCGCGCTGAACATACAACGTAAGCAGCCGGAGTGGACACATCTCGGCGCGTCCTGTAACTTACGACGTAAGCGTACAACGTAAGTACGAGTTCCCGCGGGCCGGACGGCCCCCCACCGCAAGGAGCACCTCATGAAGGCGATCGTCCAGGACACCTACGGCTCGGCCGACGTCCTCGAGCTCAGGGACATCGACCCACCGCAGATCGACGACGACCAGGTCCTGGTGCGCGTCCACGCCGCGGGGGTGGACCGCGGCGTCTGGCACCTGATGGCGGGGCTGCCCTACCCGATCCGCCTCGCGGGGTACGGCGTCCGGGCGCCCAAGCACCCGGTCCCGGGGATGGACCTCGCCGGGGTCGTGGAGGCGGTGGGCAGGGATGTGACCCGCTTCTCCCCCGGCGACGAGGTGTTCGGCATCGGCAAGGGGACCTTCGCCGAGTACGCCGTCGCCCCGGAGGGCAAGCTCGCCCCGAAGCCGGCGAACCTCACCTTCGAGCAGGCGGCCGCCATCGCGATCTCCGGCCTGACGGCCCTGCAGGCGCTGCGCGACGTCGCCGCGGTGCAGGCCGGGCAGCGGGTGCTGGTCATCGGCGCCTCGGGCGGCGTGGGCACCTACGCGGTCCAGGTGGCCAAGGCGTTCGGCGCGCACGTGACCGGCGTCGCAAGCACAGCCAAGCTCGACCTGGTGCGGGCGATCGGCGCCGACGAGGTCATCGACTACACGGTCGAGGACTTCGCCGCGGGAGAGCCCCGCTACGACGTGATCGTGGACATCGGCGGCAACGCCTCGCTGGCGCGCCTGCGCCGCGCCCTGACCCCGACCGGCACGGTCGCGATCGTGGGTGGGGAGACGGGCGGGCGCTGGCTCGGCGGCTTCGACCGGATGCTGCGCGCGCCGTTGCTCTCGCCCTTCGTCAGCCAGGACCTTCGGGCCGTGACCGCCTCGGAGAACTCCGCGGACATGGTGATCCTGAAGGACATGATCGAGGCCGGCCAGGTCACCCCCGTGATCGAGCGCAGCTACACCCTGGCCGAGGTGCCCGACGCGATCCGGCACATCGAGGCCGGGAGGGCCCGGGGCAAGGTCGTCATCACGATCTGACGGGGGCTTCCGCGCGGGGCCACGCGGGTCTAGCGTTCCCCCATGCATCTGCCACATGGATTGTTCGGATGGGTCGACCTCATGACCACCGACGTGCCCGCCTGCAAGGCCTTCTACGGCGAGCTGTTCGGCTGGACCAGCGTGGACATGCCGATGGGGCCGGACTACGCCTACACCCAGTTCCACAAGGACGGAGCGCTCGTCGCCGGCCTGGGGCCGATGCCCCCCGGCGGCCCGGAGATGCCCGTGGCCTGGAGCTCGTACGTCATCGTCGAGGACGCTGACGCGATCCTTGCCGCCGTGCCGGACGCCGGCGGCCAGGTCATCTCCCCGGTCATGGAGATCATGAGCCAGGGCCGGATGGCGATGCTCGCCGACCCCTCGGGAGCCGTCGTCGGGGTGTGGGAGCCGCAGGAGCACCAGGGTGCCGAGCTGTTCAACGCACCCGGCTCCCTGACCTGGAACGAGCTGCAGACGCGCGACCTGGAGTCCGCGATGGCGTTCTACTCCCAGGTGTTCGGATGGACCTGGTCCGAGGGACCCGACGGCTCCGGGTACCAGATGGCCTCGGTCCCGCTGCCCGACGCTGAGCCGAGGATGAACTGCGGGGCGATGACCATGCCGCCCGGGGTCCCCGCCGAGGTCCCGAGCTTCTGGGCCGTGTACTTCGCCGTCGAGGACTGCGACACCTCCCTGGCCCTGGCGCAGTCCCTGGGAGGGTCGGTGTTCCTCCCCGCGATGGACATGGGCCCCGGCCGGTTCGGCGGGGTCATCGACCCGACGGGGGGCATGTTCTTCCTCGGGCACTTCCCCCAGGGCCAGGGATAGCCCTACCCCGCGCGGGAGAACGCCGCAGCACGCGCCAGCTGCTCGTCCGTCGGCCGGATGCCGGTGTAGAGGACGAACTGCTCGGCGGCCTGCAGGGCCTGCACCTCGGCCCCGGTGATCACCGTCGCGCCGTTGGCGCGGGCGCGGCGGACCAGGGGCGTCTCGATCGGCATGGCCACCACCTCGAACACGGTCCCGGCTGAGTCGACGACCGACGCCTCGACGGGGAGGTCCTCCGCGGCCGGCCCGCCGGCCATGCCGACCGGCGTCGCGTTGATCACCAGGGCGGGGCGGTCCCTGCCCACCTCCGGGCGCCACGGATAGCCGTACTCCAGGGCCAGCGGACGACCCGTGGCCTCGTTCCGGGCCACCACCACGCCCTCGGCGAAGCCCGAGTCCCGCAGCGCGGCCACCACCGCGCGGGCCATCCCCCCGCTGCCGAGGACGGCGAACGGGGAGTCACGGTCAACCCCGTGCTCGCGCAGCAGGCTCACCACCGCCACGTAGTCGGTGTTGTACGCCCGCAGGTGGCCGTCGGTGTTGACGATGGTGTTGACCGAGCTGATCGCCAGGGCCGAGTCGTCCATCGAGTCGACCAGGGCGATCACGTCCTCCTTGAAGGGCATGGACACCCCGCACCCGCGGATCCCGAGGGCCCGGATCCCGCCGACGGCCGCCGGCAGGTCCGTCGTGGTGAACGCCTTGTAGAGGTAGTCCAGCCCGAGCTCGGCGTACAGGTGGTTGTGGAACCGTGTGCCGAGGTTGCTCGGCCGCCCGGACAGCGAGATGCACAGCTGCGTGTCCCTGGTGATCGCCGTGGTGTCCATCGACATCGCTCCGCGCGGGCGGCCTGGGCCGCTCAGGGCTCCACGTGCCGGGTCGGCAGCGTGACCCGCATAGACCGTGCTGCCCGGTTCGCTGTCGATGTCGATGGCGCCCCCGTGGCGCTGGACCACGATGCGCCGGGCGATGTCCAGGCCCAGGCCCGTGCCCTTGCCGACCTCCTTGGTCGTGAAGAAGGCCTCGAACGCGCGCTGGGCGACCTCGGCAGGCATCCCGGGCCCCGTGTCGGCGATCTCCACGACGACCGAGTCAGCCTCCACGCGGGTGCTGACCCGCAGCGTCCCCCCGCCAGCCATGGCATCGGCCGCGTTGTCGATCAGGTTGGTCCACACCTGGTTCAGCTCACCGGGGAACGCCTCGACCTCCGGCAGACCTGCACCGTAGTCCCGCACGACCGTGATCCCACCCTCGCGCAACCGGTGGCCGAGCATCACCAGGGTGCTCTCCAGCCCCTCGGTGACGTCGATGCGCTGCATCGAGCCCCGGTCCATCTGGGAGTAGGACTTGACGGCGGTCACCAGCTCGGAGATCCGCCGTGTGGACTCCTTGATCTGGCCCTGGAGGGCGCTGACGGTCAACGTCCGGGTCACCCAGTCCATCGACGGGTCCAGCGCCTCAACCCCCACTGCGTCGAGGACCTCCTGGCACCAGCCCGTGCCCAGACCGGCTGACGCCAGGGCAGGGGCGACCTCCCAGGCGCGCTCCACGTCGCGATCCTCGAGCCATCCCAGGAGCTCGTCCTCGAGGTCGGCGACCGTCAGGGCATCCACCGGGCCGTCGGGGACCGGGATCGCCCTGCGCAGCGCGTCCAGGTCGTTGTACTGCTGGGCGGACAGCCCGGCCAGGGCGAGCTCGCGCAGCGCCGAGAGCAGACCCTCGTTGGCCGCCTCGAGCGCGTCGACGGCGCGGGCAGAGGCGGCTGCCGGGTTGTTCAACTCGTGGGCCAGGCCCGCCGCCAGGGTCCCCAGCGTGACCAGGGCACCGCGCTGGCGGGCACCCTCCTCGATGTTGCGCACCGTGTAGAAGACCCCGTCGATGATGTGCACCCCGAACGGGAACCAGGCGACCGCCAGACCCCGCAGCGCGCTCGCCGGCACCCGCATCACACGGCCGTCCGTGGCTGTGCGCCCGGTGGTGAGATAGACCCCGCCCTCGTCCCAGGCGCGGAACCCTCCGCCCCAGCGCCCGGGGGCGTCCAGGCGGGCGAACACGACGTCCTCCCGACCCACGTGCCGCACCAGGTCGATGCGGCCCTCGAGCAGAACCCACCAGTCGTCGGCGTGCTCACCCTCGTGCCACAGGTCGAGCCCCGGGACGAAGGCGACCTCGTGGCCCACCGCGAGCAGCTCGTCGATCTGGGTCGGCGTCAGGCTCTCGAAGAGGACCAGGCCGCTGAGCTCGGCGGCGGTGATCACGTCGTCGCCAGGTATCCGTGGACGTTGGACACCGACATCGCGCCCTCCCCCACCGCGGAGGCGACACGCTTCATCGAGTCCAGGCGGACGTCGCCGGCAGCGAACACGCCGGGCACGCTGGTCTCCAGCCCGAAGGGGGCCCGCTCCAGTGGCCACCGCGGCTCCACGTCCGGGGCGAGCAGGTCGTTGCCTGTGATCACGAACCCGTGCCGGCTGCGGGCGATCCCCGCGCCGAGCCACTCGGTCCTCGGCGCCGCCCCGATGAACACGAACAGCCACGTCGTGGCCACCTCCTGCTCGGCGCCGGTCAGGCGATCCCTGATCGTGATGTGCTCGAGGTGGCCCTCGCCCCGGGCGCTGGACACCTCGCAGTGCAGGCGGACCTCGACGTTCGGCGCCTCGGTGATGCGATCCACGAGGTACTGCGACATGCCCTCCTCGAGGCTGCCCCCACGGACGAGCATCACGACCCGGCTGGCGTGCTTGGCCAGGTTGAGCGTGGCCTGTCCCGCCGAGTTGGCCGCGCCCACGACGTACACCTCGTCACCTGCGCACTGCACCGCCTCGCTGGCGGTCGCGCCGTAGTACACGCCCCGTCCGGTGAGCTCCTGCAGCCCCGGGCCCTCGAGCATCCGGTAGGAGACCCCGGTGGCGACCAGCACCGCGCGCGCCTCGATCTCGCCGGCATCGCCCAGGAGCACGGCGCGCACCGGCCCGCGCTGCTCGAACCCGACGACGTCACGGGCCAGGACCATCTCCGCCCCGAAGCGCGAGGCCTGGGCGACGGCCCGCTGCGTGAGGTCCGAGCCGGACAGGCCCTTGGGGAAGCCGAGGTAGTTCTCGATCGACGCGCTCTGGCCCGCCTGGCCACCCGGGGCCTGGCGCTCGACGATCACGGTCGACAGTCCCTCAGACGCCGCGTAGACGGCGGCAGCCAGGCCGGCGGGCCCGCCGCCGACGATGCACAGGTCGTACAGGGGCTGCTCGGCGTGCGTGCGCAGCCCCAGCGCCGCAGCCAGGTCCAGCGTCGTCGGGCACCGGAGGGTGGAGGACTCGGGGATCAGGACCAGCGGGAGCTCGGCCTTCGAGGCCTGGGCCAGCTGCACCAGGCGGACGCCCTCGGGATCCCGCTCGATGTCGTACCACGCGTAGGGCACATGGTTGCGGGCCAGGAACGTCTTGATCTCGTGGCTGCGCTCCGACCAGCGGTCGCCGACCACGCGCACCTCGGAGTCCCGGGACGGGTTGGCGTGCCCCCAGTCCTCGAGCAGGTCGTCGATGACCGGGTAGAGCCGCTCCTCGGGAGGGTCCCAGGGCTTGAGCAGGTAGTAGTCCAGGCCGATCTCGTTGATCGCCCTGATGGCCACGTCGGTGTCCGCGTAGGCCGTGAGCAGCAGGAGCTTCGCGGCCGGGCAGTGGGAGCGCGAGCGCTCCAGCAGCTCGATGCCGGTCATCCCCGGCATCTTCTGGTCGGAGACGATCAGGGCCACCGGACGATCCCGCAGGGCGAGCTCGGCCAGCACGTCGAGGGCCTCGGCCCCCGAGTTCGCCCGGACGATCCGGTAGGCCGAGCCGTAGCGCGACCGGAGGTCCCGGGTGATCGCCTGCGAGACCTGGGGGTCGTCGTCGACCGTCAGGATCGTGGGCTTGCTCATGCTGGTCTCCTCCGACGTGCGGCAGGTCAGGGACCCGCATCCACAAGGAGCCAGACAGTACCCCGCAGGGGCCGGGAGATGCGACGCACGCACCCGCGCGCGCCACCGACCGCGGATGTCAGTCCTCCGGGGGAGAATCCCACCATGACCCACCCCGCAGCGACCCTCGCCGACGAGGCCGACACCGCTGCGCTGCGCGTGCTGCGCGAGGTCTTCGGCTACGACCGGTTCCGCGGCGCGCAGGCTGAGATCATCGAGCAGGTGGTCTCCGGCGGGGACGCCCTGGTCCTGATGCCGACCGGTGGCGGGAAGTCGGTGTGCTACCAGGTGCCGGCCATCGTCCGTCCCGGGCTCGGCGTCGTGGTGTCCCCGCTGATCGCCCTGATGCAGGACCAGGTCGACGCGATGCGGCTGCTCGGGGTGCGCGCCGCCTTCCTGAACTCCAGCCTCGACGCGGCCAGCGCCTCGGCTGTCATCCGGGCCATGGGGGCCGGCGAGCTCGACCTGCTCTACGTCGCACCCGAGCGCCTGGTCACCGGTGGCTTCCTTGCCCAGCTCGACCGGATCCACGCGGCCCACGGCCTCGCGCTGTTCGCGATCGACGAGGCCCACTGCGTCTCCCAGTGGGGGCACGACTTCCGCCCGGAGTACCTCGGCCTGTCGGTGCTCGCCGAGCGCTTCCCGGATGTCCCCCGGCTGGCCCTGACAGCCACCGCCGACATGATCACCCGCGCCGAGATCCGCCAGCGCCTCGCGCTCGGGGAGGCGCCGGAGTTCCTCTCCTCCTTCGACCGCCCCAACATCCGCTACACGGTCGTGGAGAAGTCCAACGCCCGCGAGCAGCTGCTCGCATTCCTGGCCGGGGACGGGCCGCACCCGAGCCTGATCGGGTCCTCGGGGATCGTCTACTGCTCGTCACGCAAGAAGGTGGACCAGACCGCCGCGTGGCTCAACGAGCAGGGCATCACCGCGCTGGCCTACCACGCGGGCCTGGACCCGGCGGCGCGTCGCTCGGCGCAGGACCGGTTCCAGCGCGAGGACGGGATCGTGGTCGTCGCCACGATCGCATTCGGGATGGGCATCGACAAGCCCGACGTCCGGTTCGTCGCCCACCTGGACCTGCCCAAGAGCATCGAGGCGTACTACCAGGAGACCGGTCGAGCCGGCCGCGACGGCGACCCGGCCCAGGCGTGGATGGCCTACGGCCTGGCCGACGTCGTGCTGCAGAAGTCGTGGATCGACGCCTCGGACGCACCCGCGGAGATCCGACGGGTGGAGGCCGCGAAGCTCGATGCCCTGCTCGGGTACTGCGAGGCGGCGACCTGCCGACGGGCGGTCCTGCTGGACTACTTCGGCGAGCGCACCGCACCGTGCGGGAACTGCGACACCTGCCTGACCCCGCCCGAGCTCTGGGACGGGACGGTCGCGGCCCAGAAGTTCCTGTCCGGGGTGATCCGCACCGGCCAGCGCTTCGGCGCCGGGCACATCATCGACCTGCTCGTCGGCAAGCCCTCGCCGCGCATGACCGAGCTCGGACACGACCAGCTGCCGACCTTCGGGGTGGGCGCCGACCTCGATGCCACCGCCTGGCGCGGTGTGGCCCGCCAGCTGGTGGCCCAGGGCCTGCTCAGCGCCGACGCGCAGGCCTACGGGGCCCTGCGCGTCACCGACGCCGCGGAGCCGGTCCTGCGCGGCCAGGCCCGCCTCGACCTGCGGCGCACCACCGCGAAGCCCCCGTCCCGGGCCGCGCGGCGCCGAACTGGATCCGCCGCGTCCGGTCCCGGCGCGGCCGAGACCCTCGCCGGTCCGGATGCGGACCTGTTCGAGCTCCTGCGTGCCGAGCGCAAGGCCATCGCCGACGAGCAGGCAGTGCCCGCCTACGTCGTGTTCCACGACGCCACGCTGCGCGAGATCGCCACCCGGCGTCCCGGCACCACCCAGCAGCTGCTCGCCGTCCCGGGGATCGGCACGGCCAAGGCCGAGCGCTACGGCCAACGGATCCTGGCCGCGGTGGGCAGGGCGGACGACCCCTCCTGCCGGGCTGCCCCCGAGTCGAGGGACCGGTAGCGTGCCAGAGCATGTCGCTGCAGCATCCTGAGGTAGGTCGATTCGCCGAGCACCTGGGCACCGTGGGCCGGGCCGTCGACGACTGGCTGGCCTCCACCATGCCCGATTCGCTGTCGTCGGAGATCGACTGGCAGGCAGCCCTGTCCGGGCCGGCTCCCCGGCAGGGGATCGGTGCCGATGCCACGATCGAGGAGTACGTGCGCCTCATCGTCCCCCACGGGCAGCGGCTGACCTCGCCGACGTCGTGGGGCTGGATCACCTGCGGTCCGACCACCGTCCCCTCCGTCGTGGCTGCGGGGGCAATGGCGGTGGCCCCGCAGCGGCAGACCCTGTCGGCCTACCACCAGGCGGAGGAGCTGTCCCTGGAATGGCTCGGCGCGATGTGCGGGCTGGCCCCGCACATGCGCGGCGTGTACTCCAGCGGTGGGTCGACTGCGAACCTCGTGGCCCTCGGGGCCGCACGCCAGCACGCCCTCGAGCAGGCAGGGTTTGACGCGTCGGACCTGGGCCTCGACGGTCGACGTCTGGCCATCTACACGTCCTCCCAGGCACACAACACGGTGCAGCGCGCTGCAGGCGTGCTGGGGATCGGGCGATCGTCGGTCCGCTCGATCGCCGTGGATGCCGATCGTCGGATGGACCTGGGCGCGCTGGCCGCTGCCCTGGACCGGGACCGGCGCACAGGGATCCTGCCTGTGGCTGTCGTCGCGGCGGCCGGGACCACGAACACCGGCGCGATCGACCCCCTGAGGGGGGCCGGGGACCTTGCCCATTCCCATGGCGCGTGGTTCCACGTCGATGGCGCCTACGGGCTCCCGGGGATCCTCGATGAGCGCGTGGCTCCCCTGTACGACGGGCTCGAGCTGGCCGACTCCGCGATCACCGACCCCCACAAGTGGCTCGGAGCCCCGGTGGGCATCGCCGCCACATTCGTGCGCGATCGGTCGATCCTGCACCGGGCGTTCACCCAGGAGCCAGCTGACTACCTCGAGGGAGCCTTCTCCTCCGACGACGTCCAGTCCTCCCTCGACAGCATGGGCGTCCCCTACTTCGACTTCGGTGTCGAGCTGTCCGCTCCCCCCGTGGGGTGATGGTGTGGGCGATCCTGCGCGAGCTGGGCGTCGAGGGCGTGCGCGCCCGGATCGTGTCCGACAACGACTTCGCCCGGTACCTGGCTGCCCGCGCACACGAGCACGACCGCCTCGAGGTGCTCGCCGAGCCGGTTCTGTCGATCTGCGGGTTCCGGTACCGCACCGGGGCGGACCTCGACTGGGACTCGGTGAACTCACGGATCCTGCGGCGCCTCGCGCGGGAGACGTCGATCGTCGTGAGCTCCACCTTCGTCGATGGCTGCTTCGTCCTGCGGCCGTGCTTCATCAACGCCCGGACCACCACCGCGCACGTCGACGAGTTCCTCGACACCGTGGTCCGGTTCGGCGACGCGATCGCCGGCTGAGTGCCACTTGCGGGAATGGATCATAGCGATATATCGTTGTACCTGTCGTTGAGCACATCGCCCGACACCTGACAACGAAGGAGGACTCGCTGATGACCCGCGAATCCCACACCCACCACCACCCGCGCCACCATCGTCACCATGACGACCCCGCTTCCCAGTCCGAGCCGTTCGGTGACGGCGTCCCCAACGAGCCCGGCCCGGGCCGGGGTCGCGGACGCGGTCACCGCCATGGGGGCGGCCGCGGCCCCGGCTTCGGCGGTCCCGGATTCGGCCCCGGCTTCGGGGGCCCCGGTCCCGGAGGCTTCGGACCCCGTGGCCGTCGCCGGCGCCCCAAGGGGGCCGTCCGCGAGGCCATCCTGTCCCTGCTGGCCGACGGCCCCGCCAACGGCTACAGCCTGATGAAGCAGATCGCCGAACGGGCTGAGGGCGAATGGAGCCCCAGCCCGGGGTCGGTCTACCCGACGCTCGCCCAGCTCGTCGACGAGGGCCTCATCGAAGCCACCGGCGAGGGCAAGGGCACCGACTTCGCCCTCACGGCGCAGGGCCGCGAGTACGTCGAGCAGAACGCCGACTCCCTCGAGGCCATCTGGGCCGGGAGCACGCAGGGGGCGCCGACGCGCGCGGCGATGCGCGACAGCATCACCGCCCTGATGGGCGTCGTCCAGCAGTTCCGCTTCGCCACCGACGAGCAGCGCCAGGCAGCCGCCGCGCAGCTCGACGAGACCCGCCGGGCCCTGCACCGCATCCTGGCCGAGTAGCTACCCCCACGGCAACGGCCCCCACCTGCAGCGATGCAGGTGGGGGCCGTTCCTGTGCGTCCGCTCAGGCGCGCAGCGCCTCCGCGAGGTCGCTGAACTCTCCGACCAGCAGGCCCATGTCGTCGCTGGTGTGCGCCAGCGAGACCAGCCACTGCTCGTCGAGCCCGGGCGGGGTGAGGATGCCCCGGTTGACGCCCCACAACCAGCTGAGCTCGGCGATGCCGAAGTCCGTGCGCTTGTAGTCGCGGTAGTTGCGCACCGGGGCGGTGGCCCAGGTGACGGCTCCCTTGACGCCGAAGCCGACCGTCTGGGCAGGCAGGTCGTAGCGGGCGATGATGCCGTCGATGGCGTCCAGTGCGTCGTCGTTGAGCTTCTCGGCGGCGGCCAGCGCCTCGTGCGTGCAGACCTCGTCGACGGCCACCGCGGCAGCCATCACCAGCGGGTTGCCGTTGTAGGTCCCGAAGTGCGGCATCCGGTGGTCCGAGACGGCGGCCATCACCTCGGCACGCCCCCCGAACACGGCCAGCGGAAGGCCGCCACCGACGCTCTTGGCCAGGCACACGAGGTCGGGGGTCACCCCGAGTCGCTGCGACGCACCGCCGTACCCGGCGGTCAGGCCGGTCTTCACCTCGTCGAACACCAGCAGGACGCCGTGGCGGTCGCACGCCTCGCGCACGCCGGCCAGGTAGCCGGCATCCGGGACCACGATGGAGATGTTCTCCAGCACCGGCTCCATCACGACAGCGGCGATCTCCGAGGCGTGCTCGGCGAGGATCGCCTCGAGCCGATCGAGGTCGTTGTAGGGCACGACGTGCACCGTGCCGGCCTCGACATCGAACGGGGTGACCGGGATCGGCGCGTCCTCAGGCCCCGACTCCGCCACGTCGGGCTTCACGGACACGGCCAGGGCGTCGTAGCCCCCGTGGTAGCCACCCTCGATCTTGATGATGGCGTGGCGCTCGGTGTAGGCCCGCGCGGTGCGCACCGCGTACATCGTCGCCTCGGTGCCGGAGTTGGTGAACCGCAGCTGGTCGAGCCCGAACCTGCGCTGGAAGCGCTCGGCGACGTCCGTGGCCGAGGGCGAGGGGGTGACGAACAGGGTCCCGGTCTCCATCGCGCCGATCACGGCGGCCACGACCGCGGGGTTCAGGTGACCGACGAGCATCGCCCCGAAACCCATCGACAGGTCGAGCAGCTGGCGGCCGTCGACGTCGGTGAGCCAGGCCCCCTTGGCCGAGGTGATCGAGATCGGGTACGGGTCCCAGTGCTGGAACGACGAGGTCACGCCCAGGGGCAGCGAGCCCATCGCCCGCTTGTTGTGCTCCCCCGAGCCCGCGGTGCTGGTCGTGAACCGCTGCCACTCGGCCGCCGTGAGCGCCTCGACACGAGCCGGGTCCAGCGGCGTCGAGGACGCCGGCAGGGTCCTGCGCGTGGCCGGGTCGTGCGGGGGCCATGCGGTGGCCGGGGAGTTCATCGGGGTCTCAGTGGTCATCAGTGGTCTCCAAACAGGGATCGCCGGTCGGCTCGGACAGGCTATCCGGCCGCGGCCGAGGTTGCGCTGCCCGGCAGGTCAGGAGCAGGGACTGGCACCGTCACGGCGGCCGCACGACCGGCTGCCGGCTCCTAGGCTGGCTCCATGCCCGCCCTGCCCGCGCTGCCCGCCCTGCCCGCCCTGCCCGCCCTCCCCGGTCGACGCCCGGACCTGCTCCTCGAGCTGGACCTCACGCGGCCCCCGGTCGCGCACGACGCCGACGACCCGATCACCCGCCTGCGCCTGCGGGGCCGTCCGCAGCTGCGTCCCATCCTGCGGGCCCTCCACGAGGGCGCGCAGGACGACCGCGTCCGGGGGCTCATCGCCAAGGTCGGCGGGGAGCTGCCCTGGGCGGTCATGCAGGAACTGCGCCTGGCGGTCCGGGCGTTCGCCGGGCACGGCAAGCCGACGCTCACGTGGGCCGAGACCTTCGGTGAGGGCTCCGGATCGATGACGGCGTTCGTCCTGGCCAGCGCCTTCGACGAGATCTGGCTCCAGCCCGGTGGCGAGGTGGGGGTCCTGGGGGTCGGGGTCGAGACGACCTTCGTCCGCGGGGCCCTGGACAAGATGGGCGTCGAGCCGCAGATCGCGCAGCGCCACGAGTACAAGAACGCGGCGGACACGATCATGCGCACGCAGTTCACCGAGGCCCACCGCGAGGCCCTCGACCGGCTGGCCGAGTCGGTCTACGCCGACGCGGTGGACATGATCGCCGAGGGCCGCGGGATGCCGGCCGAGCAGGTGCGCCATCTGGTCGACACGGGGCCCCGGACCGCCCCCCAGGCCCACGACGCCGGGCTCGTCGACCACCTGGGGTACCGCGACCAGGCCTACGCGGCCATGAGGTCAC
Source organism: uncultured Actinomycetes bacterium (assembly GCA_963729885.1). Classification (GTDB taxonomy): domain Bacteria; phylum Actinomycetota; class Actinomycetes; order S36-B12; family CAIYMF01; genus Prado023. The sequence continues at coordinate 3,197 of CAVSQK010000043.1, read as the reverse complement.
GGGTGGGACCGGACGCGCAGCTGCTGTTCGCCGATCGCTGGGCGCCGCCCCGACGCCCGCACGTCCCCGCGCGGCGCACAGGACACGTCGCCCTCATCGAGGTGAATGGCTCGATCGGGTCCGGGCGCTCGACCCGGGGTCCGATGGGCCGCCAGGTGGGCAGCGACTCGATCGGGGCCGCGCTGCGCGCAGCCACCAGCGACGAGAAGGTCCGCGCCGTGGTCCTGCAGATCGACTCCCCCGGAGGCTCCGCGGTCGCCTCGGACACGATCTGGAGGGAGGTGTGCCTCGTCCGTGAGGCCGGCAAGCCCGTCGTCGTGGCCATGGGCTCCGTGGCAGCCTCCGGCGGGTACTACATCGCCTGCCCGGCCGACGTGATCGTCGCGCTGCCTGCCACCCTCACCGGCTCCATCGGGGTCTTCGGCGGCAAGGTCGTGGTCCGCGACCTGATGGACCGGCTCGGGCTGACCACCGGGACGGTCTCACACGGCGCGCGGTCGCTGATGTACTCCCCGCGGCAGGGGTTCAGCGACGACGAGCGCGGGCAGCTGGACGCCACCCTCGATGCGATCTACTCCGACTTCGTCGCCAAGGTCGCCCAGGGGCGGCGGCGGTCCGTCGACGAGATCGAGGCGATCGCCCGGGGCCGGGTGTGGACGGGGACCGATGCGCAGCGCATCGGCCTCGTCGACGAGCTCGGCGGGATCCGTGACGCGCTGCGGATCGCCCGGTCCCGCGCGGGGCTGCCCAGTGACGCCCCGGTCCTGGGCGCACTGCACGTGCCTGCGCTGGCCCGGCTGGGCAGGCCACGCAACACCGACGACCCGCGCGCAGCACTCGGCTCGACCCTGCCCGGGCTGACGGACCTCACTGCCGGGCTCGGGCTCACCGCAGCCGCGGAGCTGCGCATGCCCACGATCACCCTGCGCTGACGACCGCCAGGTGCCTCAGGTCGGCAGCGGGCCGCGGTAGCCCTCGGAGTGGGTGAACACGAGGTTGGTCTCGGTGTGCCCCACCGCCGGGTGCGTGGTCAGGTGGTCGAGCACGAAGTCCCGCAGGCGTTCCGCGTCGGGCACGGCCACGTGCAGCACGTAGTCGTCGGAGCCGGCGACGTGGAACGTCTGGACCACTTCGGGCAGCGTGGGCAGCCGGCGCGCGAACGAGTCGATGACCGCCCGGTCATGGGCCCGCAGCCGCACGGCGATCAGGGCCTGGACCGGCCGACCGACCGACGCCGGGTCGACGTCGGCCCGGAAGCCGCGGATGACTCCCGAGCGCAGGAGGACCCGCAGGCGCACCAGCGCCGTGGACGGGGCCACCCCCGCCTGCTCGGCCAGCCGCGCGTTGGGCATCCGGGCATCCCGGAGCAGCGCGCTGACAAGCGCGAGGTCGGTGCGATCCAGCGATCGAACAACGTTCGGCACGAACGCCTCCAGGTGGTCACGGATCGAAGATCCTTCGGGACGGACCGTGATCTTCGGCGCCCATCTCGGTGGATCTTGAACAGTGCCGAAGGATCAGCCCATCATCGTGCCATGGCGCACTCCCTGGACACCACCGCAGTCCACGCCGGCCGGGATGACCTCACCGCCCTGGGCGTGCATGCCCTCCCGATCGACCTGTCGAGCACGAACCCGCTGCCCTCGATCGTCGCGGGCGGTGACTCCTACGAGAACCTCGCGACCGGGGGCCGGCTGGAGCCCGGGCAGTCCCCGGTCTACCAGCGGCTGTGGAACCCCACGGTCGCGCGCCTGGAGTCCGCCGTCGCCGCGCTCGAGCACACCGAGGATGCCGTGGCCTTCGCCTCCGGGATGGCCGCACTGAGCGCCGTCCTGCTGGCGACCGTGCAGCGCGGCACGCCGCACGTGGTGGCCGTGCGCCCGCTGTACGGGGGCACCGACCACCTCCTGGGGATGGGCCTGCTGGGCACCGAGGTGACCTTCGCCGCCGCAGGGGAGATCGCCTCGGCGATCCGGCCCGACACCGGCCTGGTGATCGTCGAGACCCCGGGGAACCCGTCGCTGGACCTGGTCGACATCCGCGCGGTCGTGGCCGCGGCCGGCGACGTCCCGGTGCTCGTGGACAACACGTTCGCCACGCCCGTCCTGCAGCAGCCCCACGACCTCGGGGCCGGCCTGGTCCTGCACTCGGCGACGAAGTTCATCGGTGGGCACTCAGACGCCCTCGGCGGCATCGTCGCCGCGGACGCCTCCCTCGCCGAGGCCCTGCGCCGCGTCCGGGCGATCACCGGGGCGATCCTCAACCCGATGGCCGCCTACCTCCTGCACCGTGGCCTGCCGACGCTCCCGGTCCGGGTCCGGGCCCAGCAGGCCACCGCCACCGGGCTGGCCGAACGCCTGTCAGGTCACCCCCTGCTCGCCCGTGTGATGCACCCCTGCCTGCCGGGTGCCGACCCGCTCGGCCTGCTCGGCACGCAGATGGCCGGACCCGGGTCGATCCTGGCCATCGAGATGCGCGGCGGGTTCGCTGCCGCCAGCCGGGTGGTCGAGGCCCTGCAGCTCATCACCCACGCGGTCTCCCTCGGTGGGGTGGACACGCTGATCCAGCACCCGGCCGCGCTGACGCATCGCCCGGTCCCGCCGGAGGCGCGCCCCAGCGCCGGGCTGCTGCGCATCTCCGTGGGGCTCGAGTCCCTGGACGACCTCGCAGACGACCTGGAGCAGGCCCTCGCGCGGGCGTGATCGGCTCAGCGGGGGCGCCAGCGCTTCCACAGCGTGGTCGCGGCGGCCCGGGGCTTCCCGTCCCACACGAGCTCCGCCTCGACGGTCACCTGGTCGGCGTCCGCCATCGGCCACCACCGCCCGGAGCTCCAGCTCATGGCCCAGGGGGACGGGACGCAAGTAGCGCAGGTCGAGTCCCGCGGTCACGTAGAGCAGCGGCGCACCCGGCGGGGGCCCATCCCGATCAGGTCGGCCCGGTGGAATACCGCCGCCCCGCTGTGGCAGTCCAGCACTGTGGCGATGATGCCTCCGTTGAGGAACCCGAACCCGTTGTCGTGCTCGGGCCATGGACGGAAGGCCGCGACCACGATGTCGTCGCGCGGGTAGCTGCGCAGCTTGAGGCCCTTGGCGTTGGCATGCCCGCACCCGAAGCACGTCAGCTGCGGGTACAGGCGCTCCTGGATGCTCAGCTCGGCCATCGCGTCGTCCTGGGTCACCTCAACAGCATCGCGCACC
>CAVSQK010000042.1:0-112201 GCA_963729885.1 uncultured Actinomycetes bacterium | reverse complement strand
GCAATTCGTGCGCGGTCAGCCGCCGAGGTAGGCGCGGATGACCTCGTCGTCCTCGGCCAGTGCCGGTGCCGGGCCCTCGAGCTTGAGGGCGCCGGACTCCATCACGTACGCGTAGTCGGCCACCCGCAGCGCCGCCAGGGCGTTCTGCTCCACGAGGAGGATCGTCACGCCGGAGTCGCGGATCTTCTCGATCGTGTCGAAGATGAGGTCCACCAGCACCGGGGCCAGGCCCATCGACGGCTCGTCGAGCATGAGCAGCTTCGGCTTGGCCATCATCGCCCGGGCCACGGCCAGCATCTGCTGCTCGCCGCCGGACATCGTGCCGGCCTTCTGGTTGATGCGCTCGGCCAGGCGGGGGAACAGCTCGAGCACGTGCTCGCGGTCGGCGGCGATCCCGTCCTTGTCCGCCCGGGAGAAGGCCCCCATGTCGAGGTTCTCATCGACGGTCATCCGGGAGAAGATCCGCCGGCCCTCGGGGCTGTGCGCGATCCCCTCGCCGACGACCTCGTGGCCCTGGGCGCGGCTGATGTCCTTGCCGTCGAAGGTGATGGACCCGGACTTCGCATGCATCAGCCCCGAGATCGTGCGCAGGGTCGTCGACTTGCCCGCGCCGTTCGAGCCGATCAAGGTGACGATGGATCCCTCGGGAACCTGCATCGTCAGGCCCTTCACGGCCGCGATGTTGCCGTAGTAGACGCTGACGTTCTCCAATGCGAGCAGGGGCTGTGCCTGCCGTGGCCTGGCTCATCGAGCGCTGCCTTCCGTCCCGGTCTTGCCCAGGTAGGCCTCGATCACCCGGGTGTTGGCCTTGATCTCCGCGGGGCTCCCCTCGGCGATCTTCTCGCCGCGATCAAGCACCGTGACCCGCTCGCTGACCTTCATGACCACGCTCATGTCGTGCTCGATCAGCAGGATGGACACACCGCGCTCGTCGCGGACCCGGTGGACGAAGTCGACGAACCGCGCCGACTCCTGCGGGTTCATCCCCGCTGTGGGCTCATCGAGCAGCAGGACGCGCGGGTCGCAGGGCCAGCGCACGAGCCACCTCGAGCCGACGCTGGTCGCCGTAGGACATGTTCTTGGCGTACTCGTCGTCCTTGCCGGTGATCCCGACGAACTCGAGCAGTTCGTGGGCCAGCCTGACGGCTCTCCCGCTCCTCACGACGCTGCTTGGGTCCCTTGATTATCGTGCCGAAGAGGCCCGACTTCAGGTGGGAGTGCATGGCCACCATGACGTTCTCGGACGCCGTCATGAGCCCGAACAGCCGGATGTTCTGGAAGGTCCGGCCCATCCCGCGGGCGGCGATCGAGTGCGGCGCCTGCCCCGTGATGTCCTCATCGCCGAGCATCACGTGCCCCGAGGACGGCTTGTACAGGCCGGTCAGGACGTTGAAGAAGGTGGTCTTCCCTGCACCGTTGGGTCCGATGAGGGAGACGATTCCGCCCTCGGGGATCGTGAAGTCCACGTCCCGCACGGCGATCAGGCCGCCGAAACGGACTGTGATCTTCTCGGCCAGGAGAGCGTTGGTCGTTGAGAGGGCGGCTTGACCCGCCTGTGCAGTGCTCACTATGCCTTCCCCTCGAGATCCTCGTGCAGGTCCTCGACCTCCGTGCGCTCCTGCTCGTGCAGGATCTGGCGGTTCCGGGTCTCCGGGAACAGGCCCTCGCGCCGGAAGAGCATCATCAGCACGAGGATGCTGCCGAAGATCAGGTAGTTGTAGGACGGGAAGTTGATCTCCGTCCCGAACTGGTCGTTGATCGTCTCCCCGAGCTCCGGCATGAACGTGGAGTTGATCCACGCAAGTGCGAGGGCGCCGATCATCACGCCCCAGACGTTGCCCATGCCGCCGAGGACCACCATGGCCAGGAGGATGATCGAGATCGAGAAGTTGAACCGGTCGGCGAACACACCGTTGACGTGGATCGCGAACACCACGCCACCGAGGCCACCCATGAACGCGCCTACGGCGTACGCAGCCAGCTTCGAGGGCATCAGCGGCACGCCCATCATCGAGGCGGCGAGCTCGTCCTCGCGGATGGCCAGCCACGCGCGGCCCAACCGCCCCTCGCGGATCCGCAACGACACGAACACCGCGAACGCCACCACCAGCGAGAACAGAAGGAACTTCGTGCCGAGGTCGAAGGGACCGAGAGCGGCCGAGCCGGGGACCACGCTGATCGGGTCGAGCGGCGTGATGCCCTTGGTCCCGTTCGACAGGTTGAACCCGTTGATGTCCTCACCGTTGGTGAAGATCTGCGGGATGATCTCGCCGAACCCCAGGGTCACGATGGCCAGGTAGTCGCTCTTGAGCCGCAGGGTCGGCGCACCGATCAGGATGCCGAAGAAGGCGCAGATCGATCCGGCCATGATCAGGACCAGCCACCAGTTGATGTGGATACCCGCCGCATCTGGGTTCGCTGCGCTCAGGAAGTGGATGTTGACCTGGTAGAAGAAGTTGCTCATGAACCACCCGGCGCAGTAGCCGCCGATGGCCCAGAAGGCCACGAAGCCGAGGTCGAGCAGGCCCGCGTACCCGACCACGATGTTGAGACCAACAGCGCAGATGACCCACACGAGGGCTTCGTTGACCCCGGTGAGGGGAAGCCACTGCTTGATCAGGTCCTGGGCCTGGGTCGGCAGGCTGTCGAGGGCGAACTCGTAGAACGCCCAGAAGCTGATGGCCGCGATGATCCAGCCGATGGCCCACCGGCGGTTCGTGTGGTCGGCAACGTGGGCCGACGACGGGGTCGAGGGGCTCGCGTCGATCGTGGGAGTCGCCATCTCGCTACACCTTCTCCACCGTCGGCTGGCCGAGGATGCCCGTAGGTCGGAACACCATGACCAGGATGAGGATCGTGAAGACGACCGTCTGGGACCACTTCTGCCCGAGGCCGTAGGCCGCGCCGTCGTTGAGGCCCTGGATGACCCCGATGAGGAAGCCTCCCAGCACGGCACCGGCGAGGTTGCCGATGCCGCCGAGGACGGCGGCGGTGAAGGCGATCAGGCCGAGCTGGAAGCCGGCGTCGTACCGTGTCGTGCCCACCGACTCGAGGAACAGCAGGCCGGCCGCACCAGCCATCGCGCCGCCGAGGGCGAACGTGAAGGCGATCGTGCGGTCGACGTTGATCCCCATCAGGCGGGCAGCGTCCTGGTCCTGCGCGGTGGCGCGCATCGCCTTGCCCTGCTTGGTCCGCTGCACCACGTAGGTCAGAAGGAGCAGGACGGGGATGGTGAACGCCACCACCACGATCGTGGAGTACTGCAGCGTGGCGCCGCCGATCGGGATGCCACCCTCCGGGATCACTGTGGGCCACTGTTGCGGCGCCGAGCCGTTCCACTTCAGGCCCACCCACTGCAGGATGAAGCTCATGCCCACGGCGGTGATCAGGGCGGCCAGCTTGGGCGCCCGTCGCAGCCGTCGATAGGCGACCCGTTCGATCACGACGTTGGTCGTGGCACCGAACGCCATCGCTGCGATGAGGGTCAGCAGCATCATCGCCCAGCTCGCCGCACTGGGCTCCACGGCGCCGAGCCAGTGGACCATCATGAACCCGGAAAAGACCGAGGCGAGCATGAACAGGTCGCCGTGGGCGAAGTTGATGAGCTCGATGATGCCGTACACGAGGGTGTACCCCAGGGCGATCAGGGCGTAGAGGGCCCCGTTGCCGACACCGTAGAGCAGGCTGTTCACGAACTGGTCGGGCGAGGACAGGAAGCTCAGGACGCACCACACGCCCACGGCCACGAGCAGGAGGATGCCCAGCACGCGCCCGACGGCCTGCTTGCGCGTCATGGCGATCCGCATCTCCGCGGATTCGATGGCAGTCGCAGTGGTCATTGCGCCTCTTCCTCACGGTCGACAGGACTTAGTGCTGCACCTTAGAGCCTCGACACCCGAATGGGAGGGACGACCGGGCTCGGCCGTCCCTCCCATGTCAGCGGATCAGTTGATGACCCAGGGCATGACCAGCTTCTCCTGGCCACTGGTCATCTGCAGGATGCTGATGTCCTTGTTGCCGCTGTCGCCGCTGGCGGTGTCGATCTTGATCTCCTTGCCGATGACGGACTTGTCCGCGGGGATCGTGATGCCCTCACCGGAGAACACGGCGTCAGTGATGCCCTTGCGGGTGCCATCCGACTTCGCGATCGCCTCGAGGATGACCTGCATCGCGGCCACGCCGTACAGCGGGTAGCTGCCGACCGGGTCCTCGCCGTACTTCTCCTTGTACGCGTTCACCAGGTCCGCACCGGCGCCGCCGGCGGCCAGTAGTGAGCTCTGGTCCAAGCCAGCGAACGACAGGTACATCCCCTCGGCCTCAGGCTGGGCCTGCAGGTCGGTGTAGCCGGTGAAGCCGTCCGGGCCCATCATGGGGACGGCCGCGTTGTCGCCGAGGACCTTGACCTTGTCCTTGACCAGCTGGCCACCGTTGTTGTCGTAGATCCCGCCGACATACAGGCAGTCGGGATCCGTGGCCTTGATCTGCTCGAAGAACGCCGAGTAGTTGGGCTGCTTGGCGTCCCACGCCTCGTTGCCCAGGATCTCGATGCCCTGCGTGGCGGCCTCATCGGCGAACGCCTTGGCCACGCCCTGGCCGTAGGTCTGGTTGTCGTTGATGACGAAGCACTTCTTCAGGCCCAGCTCCTTGGCGACGAACTGCGCCGCGGCGGCACCCTGGTACTCGTCGGTGGTGACGACGCGGGCGTAGTTGCGCTTGCCCGTGGGGTAGAAGATCTCGGGCTCGCCCGGATCCCACGTCTTGGTCAGGCCGGGGTTGGTGTTGGCGTGCGACACCATCAGCATCGGGCCGTCGGGGTCCTGGTTGAGGACCGGCACGATGATCTTGGCGCAACCGGAGTTGTAGGTGCCCATGACGGCGACCTCGTTGGTGTTCGCCACGTGGTCCTGGGCGTTCTTGGCGCAGGTCGCGTCGTCCCACGAGCCCTTGGCCGCGGTGGCGTTGTCGTACTCCTTGAACTCGATCGTCTTGTCGCCGACCTTGTTGCCGATCTGCTCGAGGTAGAGCTTGATCATGTTGTTGGTCGACACGTTGGCGTCAGTCGCCGCCCCCTGCAGGGGCAGGTCGGACGAGACGACGAGCGTGTCGCCTGCAGCGCCGCCGCTGGCGCCGTCGGACGCGGAGTCCGAGGAGCCGCTGCAGGCGGTCAGAGCCAGGGCAGCGGCCACTGCCGCCGCCCCGATCTTGATCGTTGTACGCATGTGTGTCCTTTGGGGAGTCGTGATCCGTGCCCGCGGGAGCGAGCATCGTGGGGCGGAAACTACATCACGTCTGTGTCCGGCGTGTAACAAACCCCGGCGCTGGGACGGTAACGGATTGGTAACGCCTTGTCCGCCAGCGCGTGAATTGCCCGCGTGTCTGGTGGTTTGGGTACGTATTCCCGTGCCTGGGCGCAGTCTGCCGCGCGGCGGGCGACAGGCCCCAGCGTGCAGGCGAGGGCCTTCGATGGCCGCCGTCAGGCGGGACCGGCGGACCCTGTTCGAGCACCCGCCGGGCGACGTCGGCCATCGGCACCCGGGCGTCCATCGCCGCGCGCTGCATCCACGCGAACGCGGTCTGCTCATCCCAGCCGAACTGGGCCTGGAGCGCGGACTTGGCCCGTTCGATGACCTTGCGGGCCTCCAGACGCTCCTCGAGGTCGGCCACGCCGTTGCGCAGCACGTGCACCTCGGCGAACCGGGCGCGGGCGATCTCGATGGCTGGGCGCAGCTCGGCGAGCGTGAACGGCTTGACGACGTATCCCTGGACGCCCGCGGCCAGGGCTCGCTCGACGAGGTCGGACTGGCTGAACGCCGTCAGCAGCACGATCGGGGCGATGCCGTCCGCGGCCAGGGCCTCGGCGGCCGAGACCCCGTCGAGCACCGGCATCTTGACGTCCATGAGGACGACATCCGGGCGCAGCTCGCGGACCAGCCGCACGCCGGACTCCCCGTCCCCGGCCTGGCCGACGACCTCGTAGCCGGCCTCGGTGAGCATCTCGACGAGGTCGAGCCGGATCAGGGACTCGTCCTCGACGACGACGACGCGTGGCGGACACGATCGGGGAACCCGTAGCGGCGAGTCCGCGTGCCGTGAGTTGAATCAGCGACCGAGGGGCTGGACTACCATGTGCGCGGCGCCCCGGTATCCCAACCGGCAGAGGAAGCGGTCTCAAAAACCGTCCAGTGTGGGTTCGAATCCCACCCGGGGCACGCCGTCGCCGCGTCGGTATCCGGGCGTCGACGCGATCCCGACCGGGATGGGCGAGCTGCGCAACGGGCTGCTGGTGCGGGCCGCCGATGCCGTCATCTGCGTGGCCGTGAGCTGGGGAACGCTCAGCGAAGTGGCCCTGGCCGTGCGCACTGGCGTGCCCGTCGTCGCGGTCGGTGGGTGGGCGCTCCCCCTGGAGGGTCCGGTCGCGGCGGCCACGGCGGGTGAGGCCGTCGATCTCGCTCTCGCGCTCGCCGCCGGGAAGGTGGGGGCCGCCCCGGCGGACCAGGAGCCCGCGCCGCCCCCGCCCCCGCCCCCACAGAATCCCCACTCGCCAGGGGCTCCGGAGACCCCACCGTCCCACCACCCAGCACCTGCGCGGCACGCGCAACTCCCGCAGCCCGGGCCGCACCCGCAGCCGCCGCAGCCGCCACAACCGCCGACGGTCCATCACCTGACCCTCACCGTCACCGATGTGGACCGCAGCGCCGCGTGGTACCAGGCGCTGCTCGGGCCTGCCGTGGCCATCCGGCGCACCGGTCCGGGGTGGCAGCGGGTCCGGATGCAGTGGTCCTGCGGGCTGGTCATCGGCGTCACCGCGCACGACGCGACAGCCGAGGGCGACGCCTTCGACCATGAGCGCGTCGGGCTCGACCATGTCGGCCTGGGATGTCGAGACGAGGCCGAGGTGCGCCGGTGGGCACGTCGCCTCGACCAGATCGGCGCGATCCGGGGGTCGGTCGAGGACGTGCCCTACGGCTGGGCGGTCACCGGCCGCGACCCGGACAGCATCCCCGTGGAGTTCTTCGCCCCGAAGTAGAGGCTCGCCACCGACGCACCCGACTCGCCCGACGGTCCACGCTCCGCTCCGGACGACGACCGGCCGGTCCGCGCGAAGGGACGAATCCGGCGCCGGCGGGTGCCCGGCTCGCGTCGGAGGAGGTGCGGGCTCAGACGGCCAGGCGGGGGCGCAGGTCGAGGATCCGGGCAAGGACGCCGTTGACGAACGCCGGGGACTCGTCGGTCGACAGCTCGCGGGCGCGGTTCACGGCCTCGTCGATCACGACGGCGTCGGGCACGTCGTCGCACCAGAGCAGCTCGAAGACACCGATGCGCAGGATGTTGCGGTCGACCGCGGGCATCCGGTCCAGCGCCCACCCCGAGGAGTACGTGCCGAGCAGCTCGTCGATCCGCGCCTGGTGGGCCACGACGCCCTCGACGAGGGTGGCCACGTAGGGGTTGGGCGTCGGCTGGGACTGCGCCGAGCCCTCGGCCAGCGGCTTCTCCCCCAGCACGATCATCGGCGACACCCCGCGCAGCTCGGCGGCGTAGAGGATGTCGAGGGCGCGCTTGCGCGCCTTGCCACGTGCGGTCACGGGTCAGTTCACGCGGCCGAGGTACGAGCCGTCGCGGGTGTCGACCTTGACCTTGGTGCCCTGCTCGACGAACAGCGGCACCTGGATCTCCGCGCCCGTCTCGAGGGTGGCGGGCTTGGTGCCGCCGGTGGACCGGTCGCCCTGCAGGCCGGGCTCGGTGTAGGTGATCTCGAGCTCGACGGAGGCCGGGAGCTCGACGTACAGCGGGACCCCGTCGTGGGTGGCCACGAGCGCGTTCTGGTTCTCGAGCAGGTACTTCTCCGCGTCGCCGACGACGTCGCCGCCGATGTGCAGCTGGTCGTAGGACTGCAGGTCCATGAAGACGAAGTCCGTGCCGTCCTTGTACAGGTAGGTCATGTCGCGCTTGTCGACGTTGGCGGTCTCGACCTTCACGCCGGCGTTGAACGTCTTGTCGACCACCTTGCCCGACAGCACGTTCTTGAGCTTGGTGCGCACGAACGCCGGACCCTTGCCGGGCTTGACGTGCTGGAACTCGACCACGGTCCAGAGCTGGCCGTCGATGTTGAGCACGAGGCCGTTCTTGAGGTCGTTGGTCGTGGCCATGGTTCTCCCAGGTAGAGGTGGTGATCGGGGTCGGGCGAGGCCCAAGACCCCAAGGGTACCGGCTGGGGGCAGGCTCCCCCGAATCGCCGACTCGGGTCGGCGCGTCGGCGGCCCCCACCAGTCGCGCAGACTCCTCCGCCGGAGATGTCCAGACCCTCCACGCCGACCGGGAGGCTCTGACCCAAGCGGGAGGGTTTGGCTGGGGAGGGGGCGCTCCGGTCAGGTGGCGGGCTCCGCGGCGATCGCGTCCAGGGCCAGCAGGTAGGACTCGACGCCGAAGCCGGCGATCACGCCGGTGGCGACCGCGGAGATCACCGAGTTGTGGCGGAACTCCTCGCGGGCGTGCGGGTTGCTGATGTGCACCTCGATCAGCGGCGCGGTGCGCATCGCCACCGCGTCGCGCAGTGCGTAGGAGTAGTGCGTGAACGCCGCCGGGTTCAGGACGACCGGGATCCGCTCGTCGGCGGCCTCGTGCAGCCAGCCGATCAGCTCGGACTCGGAGTCGGTCTGGCGGACGTCGACGAGGAGCCCTCGCTCAGCACCCCGGTCCCGGCACTGGTCGGCGAGGTCGGCGAAGGTCACCGAGCCGTACACCTCGGGCTCGCGCGAGCCGAGCCGACCGAGGTTGGGACCGTTGAGCACCAGGACGCTGCGCATACCCGGACTCTACCGAGCGCCGTCACGTCACGACGGCGCTGCACCGGACGGCGGAACCGACGTGTGCTGCACGTGCGACGGCGGCCGCCAGCCGCACGCGCCACGGGGCGCTGCATCTCGGCCGCGGGCACCTGAGCTGCGGCTCCGACGGCGAGACGGCCGAGACGAGCGCGATGGCGGGAGGCGGCGCGAGGCCTCGGTCTACTCGGCGATCTGGCCGTAGGCGGCCAGCAGCAGCGTCGGATCGGGGCCGTCGAGGAAGATCGGCGATCCGATGCCGTCGAGGATCACGAAGCGCAGGCTGCTGCCGCGGGCCTTCTTGTCGACCAGCATCGCCTCGGACAGCTGGGGCCACGAGGCTCCGCGGTAGGAGACCGGGAGCCCGATGGACTCCAGGATCTCGCGGTGCAGGTCCACGTCGGCCTCGCTGAGCCGACCGGAGAGGAAGGCCAGCTCGGCGACGAACATCATGCCGACCGACACCGCGGCACCGTGCCGCCATCGGTAGCGCTCGGCGCGCTCGATCGCGTGGCCGAGGGTGTGGCCGTAGTTGAGGATCTCGCGACCGCCGAGCGCGCGGGAGGTCTCGTGGAGGTCCCCGGCGACGACGTCGGCCTTGACCTGGATCGCACGCTCGATGAGCTCGCGCAGGACCGGGCTCGACGGATCGGTGGCGGCCGCGGGGTCGGCCCGGACGAGGTCGAGGATGGCGGTGTCGCGGATGAACCCGGCCTTGACGACCTCGGCCATGCCGGCGACGAGGTCGTTGCGGGGCAGGGTCTCCAGCGAGTTCAGGTCGCACAGGACGCCGGAGGGCTCGTGGATCGCGCCGACGAGGTTCTTGCCCTCGGCGGTGTTGATCCCGGTCTTGCCGCCGACGGCGGCGTCGACCATCCCCAGCAGCGTCGTGGGGACGTGGACCACGCGCACGCCCCGCAGCCAGGTGGCGGCGACGAAGCCGGCGAGGTCCGTGGTGGCCCCGCCGCCGACGCTGACGATGGCGTCCGAGCGCGTGAACCCGGCCTGGCCCAGGACGCCCCAGCAGAAGGCGGCCACCTGGGCGGTCTTCGCCTCCTCGGCGTCGGGCGTCTCGAGCAGGATCGCGGTGTACCCGGCGGCCAGGAGGTCCTCGCGGACGGCCTCGGCGGACGTGCGCAGGGCGGCCGGGTGGATGATCGCGACTCGCTGCACCGAGGTACCGAGCATGGCCGGCAGCTCGCCGAGCAGCCCACGGCCGACGACCACCTCGTAGGGGCGCTCGGTGCTGACGGTGATCCGGGTGGCGTCGGTCATCCCTGGGCCTCCGGATCCGGGGTGTGGGTGGTCGCGGGCAGCGCGACGGTGTGACGCATCGCCGGGGCGTGGCTGCACCACCGAGGGTGCCGACGGAGTCCGCCATCTGGAGCTGCATCGGTGGCCGCACGCAGGCCGAGCCCCTGGAGGATCGCCTCCACCGCCTCGTCCACCGAGAGCGCGTCGGTGTCCACGACCAGCCGGGCGACCTCGGTGTAGAGGGGGGCGCGCGCGTCCATCAGGGCCTTCATCTGCGCACGGACGTTGCCCAGGAGCACCGGCCGGGCGCCCGAGAGTCCCGCGCGCTGGGAGGCCGCCGCGAGCCCGACGCGCAGCCACACCACGCGGCCGCCGGCCAGCAGCGCCCGGGTCCCGGCGTCGATCACCGCTCCCCCACCGAGGGCGAGGACCCCCTCGTGCTCGGCCATCGCGGTGGCGACCGCAGCGGCCTCGAGCCGGCGGAACTCCGGCTCCCCGGAGTCGATGAAGATGTCGGCGATCGCCCGTCCGCTGGTCGATTCCACGTCCGCGTCGGTGTCGCGGAAGCCGACCCCGAGCCGCTCGGCCAGCGCCCGGCCCACGGTCGACTTCCCCGCGCCCGGCACCCCGACGAGCACGACGATGGGGTCCCTCGCGGCATCGGGCAGCCGATCGCTGTGAACGATTCCGACCCTCTGATCGTCGATATCGTTCACACGGCTCGGATGGACCGGTCCGCTCATCGGATCGCCAGCCCCGCCAGGTACCCCTCGACGTTGCGGCGGGTCTCGGTCACGCTGTCGCCGCCGAACTTCTCCAGCACGGCGTCGGCAACGACGAGGGCCACCATCGCCTCAGCAACGACGCCGGCCGCGGGCACCGCGCACACATCGGAGCGCTGGTTGTTGGCGCGCGCCTCCTCGCCTGTGGCGACATCCACGGTGCGCAGGGCTCGCGGGACGGTCGCGATGGGCTTCATGGCGGCACGCACCCGCAGCAGCTCGCCGGTGCTCATGCCGCCCTCGGTGCCACCGGCGCGACCCGAGGCACGGCGCACCTTGCCCGGCCCGTCCGGCAGGATCTCGTCGTGGGCCAGGGAGCCGCGGGTGCGGGCGAGCTCGAAGCCGTCGCCGACCTCCACGCCCTTGATCGCCTGGATGCCCATGAGCGCGCCGGCGAGCCGCGAGTCGAGGCGGCGGTCCCAGTGCACGTGCGAGCCGAGTCCGGGCGGCAGGTTGTCGACGAGCACCTCGACGATGCCCCCGAGGGTGTCGCCGTCGCGCCGAGCAGCCTCGACCTCCTCGGCCATGAGGGCGGCGGTGGCCGGGTCGGCGCACCGGGCGGGTCGGCGTCGATCGCGTCGAGGTCGGCCGGGGTGGGCAGGGGCGTGCCCGACGGCACGGCCACGGTGCCCGATCTCCACCACGTGGCTGATGACGCTCGCGCCCGAGCACGTCGTGCAGGAACGCCTTCGCCACTGCCCCGAGCGCCACCCGCGCCGCGGTCTCCCGGGCCGAGGCGCGCTCGAGGATCGGGCGGGACTCGTCGAAGCCGTACTTCTGCATCCCCGCGAGGTCGGCGTGCCCGGGGCGGGGGCGGGTCAGGGGCGCGTTGCGCGCCTGCGCGTCCAGGACGTCGGCGTCCACGGGGTCCGAGGACATCACCTCGACCCACTTGGGCCACTCGCTGTTGCCCACCTCGATCGCGACCGGGCCGCCCATCGTGCGCCCGTGCCGCACGCCGCCGATCACGCGGATCTCGTCGGCCTCGAACTTCATCCGGGCGCCGCGGCCCACGCCGAGACGGCGGCGCTGCAGCTCGCGGGCGATGTCGGCGGTCGTGATCGCGACATCGGCCGGCATGCCCTCGAGCACGCCGACGAGGGCCTGGCCGTGCGACTCGCCGGCGGTCAACCATCGAAGCATTGCCCGATTCTGTCATGCCGGCCCGATGCCCACCGGACGCCATGAGGAACGTCCCGTGGCTGAGCGCCCGGAGCCTGCGCCTCAGGTGGATCGGTCCGATCCGGACATCGACCGGCGCGGATCGGACACAGACGTCCGCTCCGCGCCAGTGCGTCGGATGGGCTGGGCTGCGCGCACGCGGGCGGTCACCCCGCCGGCAGCTCAGCCGATCGAGACCGAGTCGCCCTCGCAGACGACCGCGTTCTGGTCGCCGTAGAGGAAGCCCGCGCAGTTGGCGTTGAAGATGTCGTAGAGCCGGTAGGACTTGGCGAACTGCTCGCCCTCGTCGACCGTGTACTTCTTCCCGTCGAGCTTGAGCTTCACGGAGTTGCCCAGGGGCGAGATCGACAGGGCGGAGATGGTGCCGCCCTTGGCGCCGGAGGTGGAGGACGAGGACGACGAGGAGGCTGCGTCCGGGGCCGCAGCAGCTGGCGTCGCGGCCGCCGGGGCTGGGGCGGCGCGGGAGCCGGCTTGGCGACCAGCGGGGCGAACGGGTCGCGGCTGGTGATCCGCACCTTCGTCTTCTGCGCGGCCACCTGCTCGGCAGCCGCCTCCTGCTCGGCCTGGGCCGCCTGCTCGGCAGCTGCTGCGCCCGCCCGCTGCGCGCGAGGGGCCGGACCGAGCAGCTCGTCCTGCGCCGCCGGCTTCATGAAGAACAGCGCCATGCCCCCCAGCCACCAGGCCCGCCACGATCGCCAGCGCCACGACCAGGAAGGTCCGGTTCCGCTTGGGCGCAGCCTCCTGGGGCGACTCCCGGGCGAGCGGCATCGACGACCCGGGGCTCGTGGCCGTCCGCTCGAGGATCTGCTCACTCATTGGACTCACCCTTCGTGGCCTCGGTCGAGTCCGAGCTGGTCCCGGTCGAGTCAGGCGTTCGCATTGGGCAGCGTGAAGACGTTGGCGCCGATCGTGGCCGTCAGGTCGTCCTCGGACAGCCCCCTCCGCGCACGAACCCGCGCCGATCGACACGTTCGACACCGAGGACGACCCGCTTCATCGACTCCAGCTCGCGCAGGTAGTTGCGCAGCTGGGCGAAGCGTCCCGCAGGCGGAGATGTTCAGGCTCACGGACTGGACCTTGGGTCCTGCGGGCTTGGAGGTGCTGGGGCCCGGCGCTCCGACTCGGGCTCGGCGGGGGCATCCGCGTCGCCTGAGCCCTTGGACTCGTCGGACTCAGCGTCCTCGTCCGGGGCGGCGGCGCGGGCGCGACGGGCTGCGCGACCGGGGTGGGCCGTCCGGGCGTGACGGATGCCACCATCACGTTGGCCTCTTGGCGACCGTCGGTCAGGTTGCGGATCAGGGTCGGCAGGGCCACGGTGGCGGGCATCCGCTGCCCGATCTCGGCGAGGATCGCCTCCTGGGCAGGCAGCTCCTCGCTCTGCTTCTTGAGCAGGGAGATCCGTGACCGCAGCTGCTCCGACGGCCTGCTCCTGGCCCGCGGTCTCGACGTCCAGCGCCGCGGCCTTGCTCAGCGTCGGGCTGATCGCGAGCGAACCACGCGGCCGAGCAGGACGAGCACGGCTGCGGCGATCCCACCGAGCCTCCACATCGCGGGCTGGCTCATGGCGCGACCTCCTGGGTCATGTAGCGCTTCGAGAGCGCCTCAGCCGTCACGCTGCCGTCCGAGGTGAAGGTGACGATCTTCGTCCCCTCCTCAGTGCCCGCCGAGATGCTGCCCACGTACGGGTCGGCGACGGTGGGCAGCTTCGCCAGCGAATCCAGCCAGTTGGCCACGGTGTTGTAGGTGAAGGCCTTGGCCGAGACGTTCATCGTCCCGAGTGCGGGGACGCCCGCCCCTGACGTCGGCGTCCCCGGCGGTGGCGGCACCGACCGACGACGGGGCCGCCGCCTGTGCCGGGGCCCCTGGCCCGGGCGACGTCAGCGGCCAGGGTCTCCAGCGAGACGCCGCTCGGCATGGTGAGGGCCAGGTCATTGAGGAAGAACGACCACCGGACCTCGTTGCCCATGGCCAGCTCGAGCTGGGCCTGAGCATCGGCAACCGCAGCGAAGACGCGCGGCACATCGGAGTACTTCACCGCCTCGGCCTGGAGCACCGCGCGCTGTGCGGTCGCCGCGTCGAGTGCCTCCTGGGCCGCGGTCTGCTTCTGCCAGGCGACCAGCCAGCCGAGCAGGCCGAGGAGCAGCGCGACCACGACGGCCGAGGCCGCGAAGACCTTGGCCCGCTTCACGGCTGCCCGCTGCGCGTAGGTCGGGGCAGCAGGTTGACCGCGGCCAGCACGGTGACGGTGTCGGAGGTCGGCACCTCCTCGACCAGCAGATCACCGGGCGGGGCATCCGAGGGTGCTCACGTCCCCGACATCGATCGGCTCGTTCGCCTCGGGGTTCCCCCGCGGCCACGCGACAGCCTCATGACACCCCCCCGAGGGCCAGTCCGACGGGCACGGCCGCGATCGGGTCGACGAAGTTCAGCTGGGCCGGCGAGAGCCCCGTTCCGCCGACTGACAGGCCGGACAGCGTCGAGCCGACCTCGACCGGCACCCGCAGGCGATCGGCGAGCCGCTCGGGGAAGCCGTGCAGCCGGGCGCCGCCCCCGGTGAGGACCACCCGCGTGACCGACCCGTTGGTCGACGTCGCCGAGTAGTAGTCCAGGGATCCGCGGATCTCCTCGATGAGCTCGAGCGCCGCACCGGCTCATGATGCGGATCGCCGGCGCCATCGGCCCCGTCTCCTCGGCGAGCCCGACCTCGCGCTTGGTCTGCTCGGCGTCGATGAGCGACATCCCCAGGTCGTTGACGAGGGCCTGGGTCACCTGGCGTGCCCCCCGAGAGCAGGATGCGCACGAACCGTGGGATGCCGTTCTCGTGGACGATGATGTTGGTGAGGTCCGCGCCGATGTCGACCACCGCCTCGGGCCGGGCGTTCAGGCCGAGCCCCGGTGTCCTGGCGATCGCCCGCAGCACGGCGAACGAGTTGAGGTCCACCACCGTCGGGTTGAGTCCGGCGGCGATCACCGCGTCCACGGACCGGACGATCATCTCCTCGACGCCGGCGACGAGCAGGCCGCTGAGCGAGCGTGCCCCGTCGCTGGTGCGGATCTCCTCGAGCGGGCGCGAAGTCCAGCACGGCCTGGTCGGTGTCGATCGGCACCTGGTCGCCCACGAGCAGCGGCAGGGCCTTGCGCAGCTCATCACCGGTCAGGTACGGCACCTCGACCTGGCGCACGACCACCCGGGGGTTGGCCACCCCCACCGTCACCTTCTTGTGGGAGAACTTCACCGCGGCCCACAGCTCCTTGATGGCCTCGGTGACGGCGGCCTGGTCGACGACCTCGCCGTCGCGCAGGGCGCCCTCGGGAAGGGCGATCTGGCCGAAGTGCACGAGCTCGGGACCGGACGAGCGCAGGGCGAGCTCTGCGGCCCGGACGCTGGACGTCCCGATGTCCAGCCCGATGGCGGTTCGTCGACCCACGATGGTGCCTCCTCAGTGTGGCGCTGAGGAGGGAATCGGCCGTTCGAGGGGGTCACTTGAACGGGTGACACCCACAGACCCGCGCCGAATCGCCCGAGGCATGCGCCGGCGAGGTCCCGGGATCGGGTCAGACGCCCGAGCTGGCCCACGTACCAGTCGGCGATCGCCGGGCCCACGAGGATGCCCAGCAGGGCCCCGCCGAGCATGAACGGGCCGAACGGGATCGCGGACTTCCGCCCGGCGCCGCGGAACAGCATCATGCCCAGGCCGACGAACGCCCCGAGCAGGAACGCCATGAAGCTGCCGACCAGCCACTCCCCCCAGCCGAGCCAGGCCAGGCGCCATGCCCAGGGGGCCGGCGAGCTTCACGTCGCCCATGCCCATCCCGGCCGGGTACACCAGGGCCAGCACGAGGTAGAAGGCGAAGAGCGCCGAGGCCCCCCAGCATCGCGCGACCGAAGTCGCCCCACTGGCCGTAGACCACGGCGGGGATGAGCAGCAGCCCGGCCACGATCGGGTAGGACGGCAGGGTCAGGACGTTCGGCAGGCGCTTGGTGTCCAGGTCGATGAAGGCCAGCGCCACCCCGACGGCCGTCAGGTAGAGGTAGGCGGGCAGCTCCCACGTGAGCCCGAAGGTGAGCGTGATGAGCAGGAACAGCGCACCGGTGAGCAGCTCGACCCCCGGGTACCGGGCGCTGATGTGCGCCCCGCAGTCCCGGCACCTGCCCCGCAGGATCAGCCAGGACAGCACGGGGATGTTGTCGCGGCCGCGGATCTCGGCGTCGCACTGCGGGCAGTGCGACGGCGGGGAGACGATCGACTCCCCTCGTGGCACGCGCCAGATCACGACGTTCAGGAACGACCCGATCGCCAGCCCGGCGAGGGTGATGAAGACGACAGCCACGACCTCGACGGGATCCACGATCGGCGATTCTGTCAGTGGTTCGGGCTCAGGCTCAGTATTCGAGCCAGAGGGTCGTGGAGACGATGCTCGAGAACGGCGTGTCCGAGTTCGGCTGGAACCAGATCTCCTGCCCCTGGATGGCATTGCGCATCCGAGGTCAGCGGTCCGCTGTCGTTCGGGCACTGGTTGGCGGCGAGGACCGACCCGACCAGCATGCTCGAGGACGTCCACAGGTCGATCTCCTCGCCCGCGATGTACGTCCCGGCGATCGGAGGGCTTCCGTTCGAGCCGGCGTCGAAGTTCGCGTGCACCTCGAGGTCCTGATCGGCCAGGAACCAGAGGTCGCTGAAGTTCGGGATCCCGACGTCGTAGTGATCCCAGATGATGCTTCCGCCGTACCGCGGTGTGGGGCAGTTGCCCCTCGAGGCGGGCTCGGACGCCGCAGCGATCACGGTTGCCGAACCGAACGTCTTGTTGCCCGTGCCGTTCGTCGCGTTCGCCTTCCAGACGAAGTAGGTGCCGTCCAGGGCGTCGCGTCCTGGCCGTCCACAGGTAGTCGGCCGGTGAGGACCCGCTGAACGACCAGCCGAGCGCCGATGCGGTCAGGGAGTGCAGGGGTCCCTCGCACGGTCGCGTGGGATCTGCCGAGTTGTACTCGTGGACGGTGCCGTCCGGGCACAGGTCACGCCAACGGGATGGGTCCACGGATCCTCTCGTCGAGGCCTGGACGTACAGGCTCCGTGCACTCACCGGAGGGATGCGTATCTTGCTGTCGGACTTGGTCGCCTGCCCCGAGGAGAACACCTCGGAGGGCTGGCTGCCCTCGCTGAAGGAGACCGGGCCGGAGACGTCGCCGCCGTTGCCGGTGATGGTCAGGCTGCCATTGGTGTGGACCCCCGCCGTCGCCGCCGGGACCCCCTGGGCCTCGTCGACGAGGTACGACCCCTGCAGCTCCAGGTTCGATCCGGTCAGCACCGCGTGCTGCGGCTGGTACGGCATGAACACGTACTCGACCTTCACCGTCCGCTCCACCGCCTTCGGGTGGCCCCACCGCGGGGACCAGCCGCGGGCATACACGCGCCCGTACTTCAGGCCCGGGCCACCGGTGGCGTTCGTCGGCTTGAGGACGAGCACATCGCCCATCGGGGTGCGCATCAGGCAGGCAGGCTTGCCCCCGGAGACGGGCGCAGCCTCAAGGGCGCTCAGCTGCCCGTCGACCCATGCCCGCTCGTTCCACGTCGTCGGTGTGTTGGCAGCCGTGGGCAGCTGCACCGCTTGCGCCGAGCAGGCCGAGGTCGGGGCCACGTTGGGCTTGGGCACGGGGAAGTCCGCGTACGCGGAGTCGAAGGCCCACTGCAGCTCACCCAGGGCGTAGTCGATCCCAGACTCCGCGGCACCCAGGGCCTGCTCGAAGTAGATCCGGTGCCGGCTCTGCGCGAGCCCGTTCATGGCGATCGTGCCCGCCGTTGCGGTGATCCCGGCAACGAACACCACGATCCCGATGACCAGGAGCATCCCGATGCCGGACTCGCTGTCTCTGCCATGGAGCCGCCTGCCCAGCCACGTGACCATGCCCTCACCCCTTGTTCCGGAGACGCGCCGAGACCGTCGCCTGCTTCTCGTCCACGCCGCGGCCGACGATCGCGTCGTAGTCCAGCCTGAGCCTGACGAGCGAGGCGTCCTCCGGCTGGACCGCCGCACCGCGCCCGTTCTCGTAGTTGAACAGCGTCCGCACGATCAGCGCCGACGCCTGCAGCTTGCGCTGGACACCGACGGCGTTCCCGTCGCACGCATCCCCCAGGGTCAGCGCGCCCTTGCACCGCCAGACGTCGAAGTGGACGTTGTCGGGGTTGGGCGCCAGCTGCCAGGTGATCACCTCCGACGCATCCAGCAGGTAGTCGGAGTCGTCGTCCACCCAGAGCTGGACGTGGTCAGGGCAGCGCGTCGGGAGCCCCTGTGCGTCGACGACGGCCGCTCCGGAAGTGGGCGCCGGGGCATCGCACACCACCCCACGAGCCTGCCGGATGTCCCGTGAGAGCCGGTCGAGGATCACCTTGGCGTCCTGGAGACCACGGTTCTGATCATCGGAGAGCGTCAGCGTGCGCAGCGAGTTCTGGACCCCGACGAGGACCAGCGAGGAGACGACGCCGAGCAGGGTGATGGCGACCAGCAGCTCGATGAGGGTCATGCCGGCCTGGGCTCGGGGCGTCCGGGTGTCCATGTCACTTCTCCGGCAGGATCAGGGTTGCGGGGAAGCCCTTGCCCTGGGCGTCGTTCGCGACGTCGTAGCCGATCCGCACTCGTGTCGCATACGATCCGCCGGCCGCGTTCCATACGCGAACCCCGAGGAACTCGTTCGCCGAGAGCGCGTTCTTGGTCTCGACGGGGAGCTTGATGCCCACCTTCTGCCAGTCGTCGGGTCCGCCGCACCAGGATGCTGACGCCCAGTAGACGGGGCTGTTGGGCTGGTTCTTGTCCAGGTCCGCGGTGTTGTCGCTGCCCATCGACGTGTCCGACGCGGTTGAGCGGTACAGCTGGGCTCCGAGGTTGAAGCCCGTGCCGGTCGCACCGGTCCCGGGTGCGACCCAGAAGGTCAGCAGGGCGTCGCCCTTGTAGTTCTTTGCCCCTACGCTCGTCCGCCAGTCGACGAACTGCGTCGTCGCGCTGTTCGCGCTCGTGAACGAGCCACCGCTGACGATGACCCGGCCGGCATCGCTGACGATGTCCGACGAGTAGACCGGCAGCGTGGTCCCCGACGCGAACTGCGGTGCGTCCATCGCCATCGCCAGAGGCACGCCCTGAGTCAGCGTCGAGGTCGGGCTCGGGGCGCTGGTGCCGGGCCAGCCCGGGTTGGCCCCCGACCTGTTGTGAAGGGTGTAGTTCGTCAGTGTGTAGCTGCTCGCCGCCTGGGCGGCCGGGAGCGACGAGGGCGATGAGGTGGCGCAGATGCTGGGGGCGGCGTAGGTCGTCGCCGCCGTAGGGGTGGCCAACTGGGAGACGTAGGCGCTCGTTCCCGCTGTGCTGACCGCAGCGACGCGCACGTCGTACTGCGACACCGTTGGTCAGTCCAGTCAGCGTGCGCGTCAGTGCCGTCGATGTGTCGCTCTCCGTGGTCCAGGACTGCTGGGTGGCCAGCCGGTACTCGATCTTGTAGTCCGTGATCGCCGCGGTTCCGGCCTGGGCCGGCGTCAGCCAGTTGGCCGTCAGCTGGCCGTCGCCGACTGTCACCGAGAGGCCCTGAGGCGCCGAGGGAGCCACGGGGGTGGGGGTCACCGGTCCGGGCGACTGCGTCACGACCTGGTCGGTCACGCGCGTGAGGAGCTGGATGGTCTTGACACCGACCCCGGCGGTGACCCCGGCGTGGTCGACGGAGACCGCGGTGGCCGTGAGGGTGGTCCAGAAGTCGCCCACCGTCCCGTTGCTGGAGCCGTCACGGACCGCCCAGAACACGATGCTGCTCGTCGGGTCCAGGCGCCCGGTGTCCACGATGCTCCCCGCGTCGTCGCCGTCGACCATCTGCGTGTCCAGCGACACGCCCGCCCCGCAATCGGCGGCAACCATGCACAGGATGCTGTCTCCGTTGTCCTGCCAGAAGGACCAGGTGCCCGAGCTGGTGGTGAGGTCCCACCGGTCAGGCGCCCCCTGGTTCGTCATCTCGATCTTGAACACGGAGTCGGCTTCTCGGTTGACCGTATGCGTGGCGCCGGCCGTCTTGAACGTGAACTGCGGGATGGGAAGCCCCCTGCTGGTGGCGGTCACGATGCTCGAGGTCATGCGTTCGCGGGACTTCGCGCCGATCGTCCACCGGGTCACGACGGTGACACGCTTGTAGTCCGCGCTGGTCCCCGCCGGCTTCGTCACATAGGTGGACACCTGGAAGTTGACGCCGTTGTTCACGCTTGAGTCGACCACGGTCGTGTGCGGGTTGACGCCGCCCCCCGCCTCGATGACGAGCGGCTCGGCACCGTCACCGGGATTGAAGCACCACGTCGTGCCCACAGGCGCTGACCTTCGCGGTGTCGGACGCGATCTCGGTCGCATCATGACTCAACGAGTAGTAGTCCGCCTGCCGGGCCTGCTCCAGCGCCTCCGTGGCGAAGTCGATGGCCTGCTGCTCGGCGCGGCTGTTCATCGATGCACGGATGCTGCCCATGGAGGCGATGGCCATGGCTGTGAAGATGATGCCCAGGACGAACAGCGCAACGACGGCCTCGACCAGCGTGAAGCCGGAGTCGTCCTTGGCGCCCACGCGCGCGCGAGTGGTCCGGGGCAGTCCCATGGCAGTGTTATCGGCCGCCGCGAGCGGCCAGGTGTAGCGCCTCATGCCCTGGTCGTTGCGGCGGCCACCTCGGCGAACGTCCGGGAAGACCCACTCCCCGCCCTCCCACGGCGACCTGCTCGAGCCATTCGCTGGGTCGATGTCCAGGCTGATCCAGCTCTCGGGCTGACCACGACCTCCCGCGGGCACCCGGAGTCGAGGATCCACTGGGGTCCGGCCTTGGGGTTCGGGCCGGTGATGCGCAGGGCGTCGGGATGCTCCCGGTCAGGTAGCCGACAGATCTCGGCCATGTCCCGCTGCATAAGGGCCCCCTTGATCGGATCGTCGTGAGCGCTCCGCGACACCCGACATGCGCCGATGGCCTCCATGGCCATGAGTCCACGACGCCCAAGTAGCCCCTGCGCGAGGGGGACATTCGGCACCGGGCACGACGCCGAACACCAGCGCACCGTCCCCGCTGCCGTCCTCGACGGACCGACTGCCGAGCGCCTCCGATGACCGCCAGGGACCAGTTCGGCAGGCCCGACCGGCCCTGGGCGATCTGCGCGACATGCGGCGGGAAGGCGAACCCACGCCCCAGGACGCCGACGAGGATCACGAGCAGCAGCCACGGCGATCCCGCCTCGGGCAGTCGTGCGCACGAGCGCCGATGCCGCTCCCCACGGATCGCCATCCAGCACCGGCGAGGAAGACGGCCCCGGCGGCCGCCACCGGGATCACGACCACCAGGGCCGTCCAGAGCGCCTTGACCGGGTAGTACAGCATCAGGTCCCAGCTCGACCCGGTGAGTCGCATGAGGAACGCCGACGGTCGCCACGCGCCCCGACGAGCATCCCGGCGAACGAGGCGGCCCACCACGCGCCACCCCCGGGCGAACACCAGACGCAGGTCACGCCGGCCGTCGCCGAGCCCCACCCACCACCACCAGTCGGGGCGGGAGAGCAGCGAGACAGACACCATGGAGCTTGTCGACCACGACGGCTGCCGACCCCAGTGCCTCCCGGACTGACAGCAAGCCCAGTGCCGTGGAGGACCAGGACCGCGGACACCGACCCAGGCGACCCACGCGCCGGCCGTCCGGCGACCATGCCTGAGGAACTGGACGATCCACGGGAGCGCAGGCCATGCCCAGCGCACGGGCAGCGAGCAGCTGCCAGCCGTTGGCGACCACGGCCAGTGCGCTGGCGCAGACGACGGCCCCGGCGGTCGGCCGTGAAGCTGCCGCGTCCAGCCCGAACACGAGCAGTGCGAGCAGTGCGACCCCCACCAGCATGTTCATGATGCTGCCGAGGGCGAGGAAGGTGTCGAACCACGCCGTCTGGAGGAACACTGCCCCCGCGAGCCACGGCCGCAACCGGGCCCAGCCATGACGGCCCTTCGAGGAGATCGGTCAGGGGTGGCGCAGATCATCATGACGACATCAGCATCAGGCACAGCATGAGGAACCCGACCGGCGCGATCGGCCCGCCACAGGGCGTCGGCATCGGTGGGCGGAGCCGATCGCACCGGACAGCCATGCTCCCAGTGCGTGGAGAGCTCTGGGGTAGGTCAACTCCCCGGGGGCAGGGACGCCCGCAGTCCGAACCTCACGCAGGAACCGCAGGTGCCGCAGGAAGTCAGTCCCCGTGCCGTTGACCCGGGACCACCACGCCAACGGCTGGGTCGCAACGACCCAGCATGAAGAACGCCCCGAGCCCGAGGAATCCGAGGGCGCCGGCCCCGTCTCGGCCGATCGGCCTGACACGCCCTCCCCGGCGGACGACCGTCGCACCCGGTGACAGCAGAGCAGGCACGACTGCCGACCAGGGCTGCGGTCCTGCTGGACCACGCCCCGACCCCGACCGCACCGCAGCGCAGAGCCCCACGCCATCCCCCACGCGACGAGCAGCAGGAAGCCCGCCGGCACGCACTGGCCAGGCCCAATGCGCCCCGTGCCGAGCGGCGGAGGCGATGGCGGCGGCAGCCATGCCGCCAGGGCAAGGCAGAGGCCGGCAAGGGCGAGCGGCTGCCCCCAGAGGATCAGCAGCAGCGCGCTGGCCACGCAGCACGACCACACCACACGAACCTCGGACACCGGAGGCCCGCTCGACGGGCACGTACGGCCGATGGGTCTGCCTGCACCTCGAGCCAGCTCGGGCGGGCAACGTGCCCGGAGCAGCTGACTCCGCGC
Organism: uncultured Actinomycetes bacterium; assembly: GCA_963729885.1. GTDB lineage: Bacteria > Actinomycetota > Actinomycetes > S36-B12 > CAIYMF01 > Prado023. The sequence goes on along the minus strand of CAVSQK010000042.1, from coordinate 89,380 downwards.
GCCGCGCCATCGAGGATCCCACTGCTCAATGTCATGAGAGTCCTATCGGCTCGACCGTGCCGCCGGTGAAGAGTTGCCGACGGCGGGCGAACATGAGCGGAGGCCCCGGGTTCCGCACCCAGGGCCTCCTCACTGAACTTGTCGATTCAGCTGCAGATCGCTCCGGTGCCGGGGGTGCTGCTCATGGTCACGGCGGCGGTCTTCTTGCCCGGGCCGCTGACGCTGTCGTAGTAGAAGTACTTGCTCGACTGCGACTGGGCGTGCATGCAGTAGCCGAGCCCGCCGTTGGCGATCGCGGTCATCACCGCAGTGCCACCGACGTAGTTGCCGCCGGCCGAGTACTTGAAGCCCGAGGACTGCAGGTCCGCCACGTTGCTCGTGTACTGGCCCGGGTTGCCCTCGGTCAGCCACGTCTCCTGGGCGGTGGCCGCGTTGCGCAGGTCGCTCTGCACCGCGGCATCCCAGCCCTTCGACCGCTGGTTGAGGAAGACCGGGATCGCGATCGCGGCCAGGATACCGATGATGATGATGACGACCAGGAGCTCAATGAGGGTGAAGCCCTCCTCGCCCCGATCCTTGCGCAGCTTCTCCAACATTGCTTATGCTCCTTAGTCGGCCGGACCCCCTGTGGGTCCGGACGCAGTAGCTCTATCGGCCGCCGACCGAAGCGCTCTTTAGCCGCGGGGGGCCGCGAATGTCACCCGCCGGGCGTCGCCGCCGGCCCGGCACGCGTGCTGGCCCCGGGCCTCGGCCCGGGGCCTGCGCTGCCTATGCCGTCGAATCCCTCAGCTGCAGATCGCTCCGGTGCCGGGGGTGCTGCTGACGGTCACGGCGGCGGTCTTCTTGCCCGGGCCGCTGACGCTGTCGTAGAAGAAGTACTTGCCCGACTGCGACTGGGCGTGCATGCAGTAGCCGAGCCCGCCGTTGGCGATCGCGGTCATCACCGCAGTGCCACCGGCGTAGTTCCCGCCCGCCGAGTACTTGAAGCCCGAGGACTGCAGGTTCGCCACGTTGCTCGTGTAGGTGCCGGGGTTGCCCTCGGTCAGCCAGGTCTCCTGGGCGGTGGCGGCGTTGCGCAGGTCGCTCTGCACAGCGGCATCCCAGCCCTTCGACCGCTGGTTGAGGAAGACCGGGATCGCGATCGCGGCCAGGATACCGATGATGATGATGACGACCAGGAGCTCAATGAGGGTGAAGCCCTCCTCGCCCCGATCCTTGCGCAGCTTCTCCAACATTGTGTATGCTCCTTCTCGGCCGGAGCCCCTGTGGGTCCGTACGCAGACTCTATCGGCGCCACGACCGACGCGCTCTTGAGCGCGGGCCGGAATGTCACCCGAACGGGCGCAGTCGCGCGGCCACGCAAGCATGATGGCCCCGGGCCTCGGGGCCCGGGGCCATCACGCGTGCCTGTGCCGTCGAATCCCTCAGCTGCAGATCGCTCCGGTGCCGGGGGTGCTGCTGACGGTCACGGCGGTCGTCTTCTTGCCCGGGCCGCTGACGCTGTCGTAGAAGAAGTACTTGCCCGACTGCGACTGGGCGTGCATGCAGTAGCCGATGCCCGCCGTTGGCGATCGCGGTCATCACCGCGGTGCCGCCGACGTAGTTCCCGCCGGCCGAGTACTTGAAGCCCGAGGTCTGCAGGTTCGGCCACGTTGCTCGTGTAGGTGCCGGGGTTGCCCTCGGTCAGCCAGGTCTCCTGGGCGGTGGCGGCGTTGCGCAGGTCGCTCTGCACAGCGGCATCCCAGCCCTTCGACCGCTGGTTCAGGAAGACCGGGATCGCGATCGCGGCCAGGATGCCGATGATGATGATGACGACCAGGAGCTCGATGAGGGTGAAGCCCTCCTCGCCCCGATCCTTGCGCAGCTTCTCCAACATTGATTGCTCCTTGTGTGTGTGACGTGAGGCCCGGTTGGGTCCGGACAGCAGGTTCATCGGAGCCGCCACGTCGGGTCTTGAATCGCGGATTGGGGGTCACCGAATGGGTGAATCAGCCCAGTATCGCCTGCGAGTCGACGGATGACGCATGGGACGGTGCCCAGACCGCGTCCGACGCCGAGGGGCGTGCCCGGCATCACGCATCGGGGTCGGCGAGATTCAGGTGCAGGTCACGGGGTCGATCGGCGTCGTCCTGATCACCCAGCCCAGGTTGCTGCTCAGCCCGATGTACGTTCCCGTGGCCGGACCGGGCGGTCAGGCAGTAGCTGTTCGATGCCACCGCCGAGACGGTCATGGCGAAGCTGCCCCCGTAGTAGTTGGCCCCGGAGGAGGGCCGGAAGCCGACAGCCCTCAGCTCCGCCACGGTGGTCGCGAATGGGCCTGGGTTCGCCTCGCTGAGGAAGGTCTCCTGGGCCGTGGCCGCGTTGCGCACGTCAGCTCGAACGGCGGCATCCCACCCCGCTCGCGCTGCTTGTAGAACACGGGCACGGCGATGGAGGCCAGGATCCCGATCACGATCACCACCACCAGCAGCTCGATCAGGGTGAATCCCCCTGTCCGCCCGCCTGCTCCGCTCCGCGTTCATCGCCACTCCCTGCCTGGGCTCGCGTCCTCACAGCCCGGCGTCAGCGTCACCGCCGCCGGCGCATGCCGCCGCGCCGTCGCTCGAGACGTCGACTGACTACTGGATCAGGTCGAACACCTTGAAGATCGGCATGTAGAGGGCGATGATCATCGCCGCCGATCACCACGCCCATGACGGCGATCATGATCGGCTCGATGAGCGAGGTCAGGGCCTCGGTGGTGGCCTCGACCTCCTGGTCGTAGAACTCGCTGATCTTGTGCAGCATCTCGTCGAGGGCGCCGGTGTCCTCACCGACGGACAGCATCTGCACGACCATCGGCGGGAACACCGGGTGGTTGTTCAGCGGCCGGGCCAGTGACTCACCCTGGCGCACGCTCTCCTGCACGTCGCGCACCGCCCGCCCCACCACCACGTTGCCGGTCGTGTCGGCCACGATGTCCAGGGCCTGCAGGATCGGCACGCCCGGAGTGGATCATCGTGCCCGAGGTTGCGCGTGAATCGCGCGATCGCGATCTTCTGGAACAGCGGCGCCGAAGACGGGCGCCTTCAGCTTCAGCGGATCGACCACGTTGCGCACCCGGGCGGTGCGCTTGAACTTCTTCCACAGCACGCCGAAGGACCACGAGGAATGCGATGATGAAGAGGATCGAGTTCTTCAGCAGCTCCGACAGGAACACCAGGAACCGGGTCGGCGCCGGCAGGGTCCCGCCCAGCGAGGCGAACATCTCCTTGAAGGTCGGGCACGATGAACAGCAGCATGCCGGTGACGCCCAGCACCGCCATCACCGCGACCACGACCGGGTAGGTCATCGCCGACTTGACCTTGCCGCGCAGCCTGACCTCGGCCTCGTAGTTGGACGCGATCTGCAGCAGCGACTGGTCCAGGAAGCCGCCGACCTCGCCCGCCCGGCACATGTTGACCATCAGCGGCGGGAAGACCTTCGGGTGCGCAGCCATGGCCTCGCTGAGCGCCTTGCCGCCCTCGACCTCGGCTGCGGACCTGCGCGAGCACCTTGGCCAGCGGCTTGCACTCGGTCTGCTCCTCGAGGATGGTCAGGGCCCGCAGCAGCGACAGCCCCGCGTTGATCATCGTGGCGAACTGCCGCGACATGATCGCGAGGTCCTTGAGCCCGATCTTGTTGCCGAACCCGGGGATGTTGATGTCGCGCTTCATCCCCGCGTTGGCCTCGGTGATCGAGACCGGCGCGTAGCCCATGCTCTTGAGCTTCGTGGCCACCATGGCCGGCGAGTCGGCCTTCAGCCGGCCCTTGACCATCTTGCCGCGCGCGATCACGGACCGCGTAGTCGTACTCCATCGTCTTGGTCATGCCCGCTCCCCTCAGTGCCGTCCGGCCATGCGCGTGAAGTCCTCCACGTGGTGGCACTTCTCGAAGGCGGTGTCGTAGGTGATCCGACCGGACTTCACCAGCTCGGCGAGGTTCTGGTCGAGGGTGTGCATCCCGTGCTGGGCGCCGGCCTGGAGGGCGGAGTAGATCTGGTGGGTCTTGCCCTCGCGGATCAGGTTGCGGATGGCCGGCGTGGCCATCAGGACCTCGGTGGCGGCGACGCGGCCGCGACCGTCGGCCGTCTTGCACAGCGTCTGGCAGACGATCCCCTGCAGCGTGCCGGCCAGCTGCTGGCGGATCTGCTGCTGCTGGCTCGGCGGGAACACGTCGATGACGCGGTCGATCGTCTGGGCGGCGTCCTGGGTGTGCAGGGTCGCGAAGACGAGGTGGCCGGTCTCGGCCGCGGTCAGCGCGACCTGGATGGTCTCGAGGTCGCGCATCTCGCCGACCAGGATGATGTCGGGGTCCTGGCGCAGCACGTGCTTGAGGGCGTTGGCGAAGGAGTACGTGTCCTCCCCCACCTCGCGCTGGTTCACCAGGCAGCTCTTGTGCTGGTGGAGGAACTCGATGGGGTCCTCGACGGTCATGATGTGCTCGTTGCGCGTCCGGTTGGCCAGGTCGACCAGCGCGGCCAGCGTCGTCGACTTGCCCGAACCGGTCGGCCCGGTCACGAGGACGAAGCCGCGGGGCAGTTGCGCGAAGTTGCCCATCGCCGGGGGCATGCCCAGCGACTCGAGGCTCTTGATCTCGAACGGGATCACGCGGAAGGCCGCCCCGAGCGAGTCGCGCTGCTTGTAGAGGTTGACCCGGAACCGGGCCACCTCGGGCAGGGCGTAGGAGAAGTCCAGCTCGAGGGTCTCCTCGAAGCGCTCCCGCTGCTGCTGGGTGACGATCGAGTACATGATCCGCTGGATCGTCTCGGGGGTGAGCTCCTCGGTGTCCGGGATCGGACGCAGGCTGCCGTCCACACGGACGGTGGGCGGGGCTCCGGCGGTCAGGTGCAGGTCGGAGCCGCGCATCTCGAGCATGGTCATCAGGGCCTCGGCCAGGGAGAAGTCATCGTGGCGGATCTCGTCCTCGGTGGAGATGCGCGCGTAGGCGGCGGACTCCGACTCGGCGATCCGCACCTCGGGGATGGGCATCAGGCCCGGGTTCTCGGGGGCCAGGCCGACGTCGGCGCCGCGCAGGTCCGGCGCCAGCCCGGGGACCGGCTGGTGGGTCGGGGCCGGCGGCATCGGAGGGGCGAACGTGCCCGGCTGGGGCGCCGTACGCCGACGGCGGTGCGGGGACGGCCGGCGACGTGACCAGCGGCGGGCCGTACTCCATCGGTGGAGCGGCGGTGGGCGCTGCCATCGTCGGGGCGACGGGCGGGATCCCCATGGACGCGGGGGCGGCCGGCGCCGCGGGGCAGCCTGGCGGGCAGCCGGCGCAGGCGAGACGGCCGCCGGTGCAGCCGGCGGCGGACCGAGGGCGCACGCCGGCGGCGCGACTGGCGCACTCGCCCACCGCAGGTCGCCTGCCAGCGGACCACTCTGAGGGCCACCAGCCGCTGGGGCCACCCCGGGGATGAGCTCGTCCATGATCCCTCCGCGCGTCGACGCTGTGAGGGCATACGCCCTCTGCGTGCTGCATCGGAGCGAGGGACCGGGTGACTTGAGCGACACGCCCGAGCGTCACACCACGACGCGCAGGATCTCGTCCAGCGACGTGATCCCCATGCTCACCTTGTGCATCCCGTCCAGGCGCAGCGAGACCATGCCCTCGGCAGTGCGCGACGTGCTCGATCGCCGCCGAGGACGCCCGCTCGACCGTCAGCTGCTCGACGGCCTCGCTCACGCTCATCACCTCGTGCAGCGCCAGGCGGCCCTTGTACCCGGTCTTGCGCGCACGCACCGCACCCCACGGCCCGGTACAGCGTCGGCACCGGCTCCTCGGGGTTCCACGGGTACCGGGCCGCGACCAGCGTCTCCGGCGTCGGCGTGTAGGGCTCCTTGCACTTGCTGCACAGCCGCCGCGCCAGCCGCTGGGCCAGCACGCAGTCCAGCGCCGACCCGACCAGGAACGGCTCGATCCCCATCTCGATCAGGCGGGTCACCGCCGACGGGGCGTCGTTGGTGTGCAGCGTGGCCAGCACGAGGTGGCCGGTCAGGGAGGCCTCGATCGCGATCTGGGCGGTCTCGTGGTCGCGGATCTCGCCGATCAGGACCACGTCGGGGTCCGCACGCAGGATGGACCGCAGCGCGGCGGCGAACGTCAGCCCGGCCTTCGCGTTGGTCTGCACCTGGTTGATCCCCGGGAGTCGGTACTCGACCGGGTCCTCGACGGTGATGATGTTCACCTCGGGCTTGTTGATCTGGTGCAGCGTCGAGTAGAGCGTCGTCGACTTGCCCGGACCCGGTCGGGCCCGGTCACCAGGATCATCCCGTACGGCTTGAGGTAGCTGGTCTGGTAGCGGTCGAAGTTGCCGCCGGTGAACCCGAGGTCCTTGAGGTCCAGCATGGCGGTGGAGTTGTCCAGGATGCGCATGACGACCTTCTCGCCCCACACCGTGGGCAGGGTGGCCACGCGCAGGTCCACCTTGCGGCCGTAGGCGTTCACCGACAGCCGCCCGTCCTGCGGGATCCGTCGCTCGGCGATGTTGATGTCGGCCATGATCTTCAGGCGGCTGGTGACCCCGGACTGGATCGACTTCGGCGAGCGCATCATCTCGTGCAGCACGCCGTCGATCCGGAAGCGCACGCGCAGGTCGTGCTCGGTCGGCTCGATGTGGATGTCCGAGGCGCCGTCCTGGATCCCCTGGGTGATCAGCAGGTTCACGAACTTGACGATCGGGGCTTCCTCGACGACCTCCTTGATCCGGGTGAGGTCCTCCTCGTCGGTGTTGCGGACCTCGATGGCCGTGCTCAGGCTGTCGAGCTCGTCGCCGGCGCGGTAGGCGCGCGCGATCGCCGCCATGACGTCGCCGCGGGTCGACACGACCGGGCTTGAGGTCGACCTTGGCGATCGAGCGGACGTCGTCCAGCGCGATGACGTTCGCCGGGTCGGCCATCGCGATGACGAGCTTGCCCTCGACGAAGCGCACCGGGACGAGCATGTGCCGCCGGCACACCGCACCCGGGACCAGCGCCGTGGCCGAGGGGTCGATCAGGGCGTCGCCGAGGTCGACGTAGTCCAGGCCGATCTGGGCGGCGAGCGCCCGCACGAGGTCGGCCTCGCTGATCACGCCCTGGTCGACCAGGACCCGGCCCATGCTGCGCCCGACCCGGCGCTGCTCCTGTCCGGCTTCATAGACCTGTTCGGGCGTGGCCAGGCCACGCTCGAGCAGGACATCTCCCAACTGCTTCACGGCCCACGCTCCCCCGCGGGTCCCCGCATCTCCGGTGCCGGGCCCCGGGCCACCCCTGCGGGCGGCCCAGCCATCACAGTCCTCGAACGCTGGACATCAGGTGCGCGAGCAGGCCACCGGCCAGGGGGTCGGGTGCCGACTCCGGCTGACCACCGGCGTCTCGACGGGAACGTCAGCCGTCTCCTGGGACGCCACGTCCTCCGGGTCTGCCGCGTGGGCGCCAACTGCTGGGCATAGGTCGACGGGTCGACCACCCCGTCGCCGGGATCCCGCGGCTGTGGCATGAACTGCGCGACCTCGTCGACCGCCGTGCCGTCGGAACGGCGACCTGCCACGCTCGGCGACCGCGACGGGCGCCTGCGGGACCGGGAACGCATCCGTGTGGCCATGCCCAGCGGCATCCTCGACCATGTCGGCGAAGCCGCTCCCGGCGAAGGACTCCGGCTGCGGCGTCAGCCACCACCGGGGCCTCGCCGAGGCCCATCTCCTGGGCCCACGGGGACCAGGCGAACGACTCCCCCACCGGCTCGGCGACGGGCTCCAGGTCGAACGTCACACGGCTCGCCTCCTGGAGCCTCATCGCTCGACGTCGTACGTGGGTGCGTCGGACTCGTACGACACCGGCTCGGGCTCGAAGAACGCCGACGCGACTCGTACGCGGCCGGACGACGTCAGCAACCGGTTCGGATGAAGTCCACGCAGGCTCATGCGCGATCGGACTCGAAGCGCCACCGGCGCGTCGTCGAACGGTCACCGCCTCGGCGCCTCGCTCGAACGTCACCGGCTCGGCGGCGAATGCCACCGGCTCGCGCCTCAGGGGCGGTCGGCTCGACCGCCGCCGGAAAGCTCTGGGACGAGCACCGGCTCCGGTCCCGCCGGGAACTCGGGGGCCACGAGGGCCGCCCACTCGCTCGGACGCCGCATACTCCTCGGCGGGACGCCTGCTCGGGATCCGACACTGCCTCCGACGGGCCGATCCCACGACCGGCTCCGCTCTGCGCGACTGCCCAGGAATCCACAGCGGCGACCTGCCACTCCTCGACGGCCTCCGGCTCGGTGACGAACAGGTCATGGACGTCGGGCTCCTGCTCGGGCTCCGGCTGGGCAACCAGCTCGATCGACCGCCTCGAACAGGCCCGGCGGCGTCGAAGGCGTCGAGCATCTGGCTGATGTGCTCCCGCTCGGCGTCACCTCCGCCGACCCGCACTGCCACGAGCCCACGGCCCATGAGCTGCACCAGGCGATTGCCCGCCGCCAACGGCGACGCCCCCATGGCCGCCAGGACCTCGGTCAGCGTCCTGCGCCCGTCCACGCGCGCCAGCACGGCCCAGTCCTCCACGTCGACGACCGGAGCCTGCGCCACGTCCGGGACAAGGGCCAGGACGCTGTCGGACTCGGGCAGGGCAGCACGCAGGTCATGCCACTCCTGGGCACGCTCCCGCGCAGCGGCCACCAGCTCGTCAACGTCGAGGCGCACCCCGATGTCCGCCGGGTCCTGCGACCCGACCCACACGGCGAACTCCCCCGAGGTCCAGTCGAGCATCTCGCCGACAGCCTCGGTGCAGTGCTCGGAGGCCACCTGCTGGGCGGCCTCCCGATCCACGACGCCCGACTCCACGAGGGCCCGCACCGGATCCTCGGACTGCAGCGCCTGCGCCAGATCGTCGGCCGGCACCGAGAGGGCCGCGACCACGCCGCGCAGCAGGCCCGCGCGGGCGCTGTCCGCGGTGGCCGACGAGATCCGCCCGTCCACGAGGTGCACGGTGCCCACGGCATCCGCCGAGGTCACCTGCATGCGCGCGGTGCGTCCACCCATCCCGAGCAGGGACAACACCTCGGCGAGGCTGAACTCGGACAGGCTGCCGGAGAGGTTGGTCGTCATGGCGTCGGCCCTCCTGGGGTGCCCGGGCGGGCCCCTGGGGCATCGACGCGCGCGAGCTCACCGCTCACCGTCGCCACCTGCTCCATGGGAACCCTCACCGGATGCATAGGCGTGGGCCAGCCCCACTCCTCGGCTGGTGTTTCGTCAGGAGCCCCCGGTGGCTTGAGTTGCTCTGCTCCATTCGAGTTCAACGCTCAAGGCGGTGCGCATGGCGGCGACGTCGGGATCCAGTCCGGTCATGAGCCGCACCTGCTCGACGGCCTGGTGGAGCAGCATCTCGTCGCCGGCCACAGCCTGACCGCCCGCCGCACGCCACGCGGCGACCAGCGCCGGCGGCCAGGGTGAGTACGAGACGTCCAGCAACCACCCCGGTTCGGCGGGAACGGCGCTGCGCCAGCCCCTCGGCCGCTGCGGCGGGGACCGTGCACACCACGATCGCCGCCTCATCCCGGGACGGCAGCCGATCGGGCCAGCTGGTGATCTCCAGCTCCAGCCCAGTCGCTCGGCGACACCCACGAGCTCGGTCGCCGCCTCGGGGCGCCGGGCGCGGACGGTGACGCTGGGACAGCCCATGCGGGCCAGCGCGGCCAGCGCCGAGGCGGCGGTCGCGCCCCCACCCAGCACCATCGCCGGCCCGGCTCGCGCGCCGATCCCCCGCAGGGCCTCGATGATCCCGACGACGTCCGTGTTGTGACCGACCAGCCCGTCGGGGCCGAACACGACCGTGTTCGCCCCGCCGACCACGGCCGACCAGCTCACTGGCGCTGGCGAGCAGGGGCAGCACAGCGCGCTTCAGCGGCATCGTCAGCGACAGCCCGGCCCACTCCGGCCCGCACCCGGCCAGGAACCCCGCCAAGCCCGGCCGAGTCCACCTCGATCGCGTCGTAGGTCCAGTCGAGCCCCAGCTGGGCGTAGGCCGCCCGGTGCAGCACAGGCGAGAGGCTGTGGGCGATCGGACTGCCCAGGACGGCCGCCCTGCGCCGCCCCCCCAGCGCAAACCCTCCGCGAAGGGTCAGACCCTCCGCGTCGACAGGGAGGGTCTGACCCTTCGCGGAGGGTTTGCGGGGTGGGGGGGGCACGTCGGTCACTGGGGGTTCGCCGCGAGCCAGGCTGACAGCTCGGACTTGAACCCGAGGAACTCGTCGTAGTTGTTCGTGAACTTGGTCTCGCCGGAGTCCGGGTTCACGGTCACGTAGTACAGCCAGTCCCCCTCGGCCGGGTTCAGCGCCGCCTCGATGGCCGCCTCACCGGGTGAGTTGATCGGGGTGGGCGGCAAGCCCTGGTTCTTGTACGTGTTGAACGGCGAGTCGGTGTTCTGCAGCTCCTCGGTCGTCAGGTTGATCTCCGACTTGTCCAGGGCGTAGTTGATGGTGGCGTCCATCTGCAGGTATCCGTACGTGCCGCCCCACGTGTCGGGATCCAGACGGTTGTAGATGACGCGCGCGACCTTGTCGAAGTCGTCGGGATGGCCCTCGGCCTGCACGAGGCTGGCGATGATCATCGCCTCGTAGGGCGTCACGCCGTTCTCCTTGGCCCCGGCGTCGAGGTTCAGCGTCGTGGCGGCCTCCTCCCAGCGGTCCACCAGCCGGGTCAGGATCTCGGTCGCCGACTCGCCCTTCTCCAGCTCGTAGGTCGCGGGGAACAGGTAGCCCTCGGCGTTGTCGTCGGCGTACTTGGGCAGCCCGATCTTGCCGCTCTTCGACGCCGCCACGAGCTTCTTCTTCGAGATCCCGGTGGCCGCCGAGATCGTCTCGATGCTCTGGGTGAACCGCAGCCCCTCGCGCAGGAGCAGCTTGTCGGTCAGCCGCGCGTCCGGATCGATCATCCGCTCCACGGCGGCCGCGGCGCTCATCTCCTTGCGCATGTCGTACAGACCGGGGCCGATCTTCTTGGCCTGCGGCTCCTTGGCGCTCGCCTCGAGCCAGGCGTCGACCGATGCGACGACGCCCAGGCTCCTTGAGGGTGCGCCCGATCTCGGTGAGCGTCTGGCCCTCCTCGACCTTCACCTCGACCGGGTCGGTCCCCTCCCCGACGAAGTCCGCAGGTCCGCCGAAGTCGGGGATGTTCTCGATCGCGAACTTGACTCCCAGCCCGATCATGACCAGGACCCCCAGGCTCAGCAGGATCGCGATCCACGAGCGGCCGCGGTGCCGGGGGCCCTCAGGGGGCCGGCTGTCCGCGGACATCTGCAGGCCGAGGTTGCTCATCTCACTCCTGAACGAGGATCCCGGGCGCGACGCCGGTCGCGCGCTCACTGTCGACAGCGTATTGGACGATCACCACTGCGGCCGCTTGATCCACGACGGCGCGACTCGTGCGCGACGACCGACCCGGCGCCCGCAGGTCCCGGGTGGCCGACACGGTCGACAGCCGCTCGTCGACCAGTCGCACCGGCACGGGCGCCACCACCGGCACCAGCTGGACAGCGAACTCCCGCGCCACCTCGGCCGCCGGCCCCGGCCTGCCCGACATCGACAGCGGCAACCCGACGACGACCTCGATCGCCCCGTGCTCCGCGACGAGCTCGGCGATCCGCGCGAGGTCCCCCTCCCCGCGCGCCACGGTCTCCACCGGGACCGCCAGCAGCCCGGACGGGTCGGTGCGGGCCACGCCGATCCGCACGGACCCGACGTCGACCCCGATCCGGACGCCCGGGCGCACTACGCCCGTGCCGCCAGGTACTCGCGGGCGGCCACCAGGGCCGCCTCGACGCCCTCGGGCTTCGACCCGCCACCCTGCGCGGCGTCGGCCTTGCCCCCGCCCCGACCGTCCACCGCCGGCAGCGCGGCGGCCAGGATGTCCTTGGCGCTCAGGCCGGCCTGCTGCCCCATCGGGTTGACCGTGACCAGCAACGAGACCTTCCCGGCATCCACCGCTGCACCCACCAGGACCACGGGGATCTCGGTGGCGGTCATCTGCAGGGCGGCGTTCGTCGCCTCCCGCAGGTCCGCTCCGCTGGATCCCTCGGGCAGGGTGTAGGTCCAGACCCGGGCGCCGCCGATGTCGTAGCGCGTGCCGATCGTGCCCTCGATGTTGGCCATGATCGCGACCTTGCGCATCTTCGCGATCATGGACTCGGCGTCCTTGAGCTTCTCGAGCAGCCCGCCGATGCGGTCGGTGAGCTCCTCGGGCCTGGCCTTGACCATCTGCGACAGGTTGTTGACCAGGATGTGCTCGCGGGCCAGGTGGCGGTACGCGTCGGCCCCGACGAGGGCCTCGATGCGCCGCACCCCGGAGCCGATCGAGGCCTCGGAGAGGAACTTCACCACGCCGAGCTGGCCGGAGCGGGCCGTGTGGGTGCCGCCGCACAGCTCCCGCGCCCAGTCCCCCACGGACACCACCCGCACGCTGTCGCCGTACTTCTCGCCGAACAGCGCCATGGCGCCGATCGCACGGGCCTCGTCCTGGCTCATGTACTGCGCGGTGACCTCGAGGTCGTCGAGCAGCAGGGTGTTGACCCGGTCCTCGACGTCGTTCATCACCGACTGCCGGGACCGGCGCCGGGTTCGGGAAGTCGAAGCGCAGCCGGCCCGGGGAGTTCTCCGAGCCCATCTGGGTGGCGGTCTCGCCCAGGATCTCGCGGAACGCCTTGTGGATCATGTGCGTGGCTGTGTGCGCGCGGGAGATGGCCAGGCGGCGCGGGATGTCGACCTCGCCGATCGCGCCCACGCCGACCTCGGCCTGGCCGTCGGCCACGGTGGCGCGGTGGACGAACAGCCCGGGAACCGGCTGCTGGACGTCGTAGACCTCCAGCAGCGTGCCGTCGGCCAGGCGGATCAGGCCCTGGTCGCCGATCTGGCCGCCGCCCTCGGCGTAGAACGGAGTCCGGTCGAGGATCGCCTCGACGTGCTTCCCCGGGCCGGCGGCGGCCACGGACTGGCCGTCCACGAGCAGCCCGCGCAGGACGCCCTCGCTGACCACCTCGGTGTAGCCGGTGAAGTCGGTGACCCCCGAGGAGTCCATGACCTCGCGGTAGACCGTCGCCGGGGTCAGCCCCGCCTTGCGGACCCGGGCGTCGGCCTTGGCGCGCTCCTTCTGCTCGGTCATCAGCCGGCGGAAGCCGTCCTCGTCGACCTCGACCCCGGCGTCGGTGGCCATCTCGAGGGTGATCTCGAACGGGAACCCGTACGTGTCGTGCAGGGCGAACACCTGGTCGCCGGGCAGGACCGTGCTCCCGGAGGACTTCACCTTGCGTGACGGCCGTGTCGAGCAGCGTCGTGCCCCGGCCCGAGGGTCTCGAGGAAGGACGCCTCCTCCCCGACGGCGATCGACGTGATCCGCCCGGCGGCGTCGACCAGCTCGGGGTACTGCGGGCCCATGGCCTCGATCGCGGCACCCACCAGCTCGCCCATCGACGGGTCCTGGGCTCCCAGCAGGCGCATCTTCTGCACGACCCGGCGCATGATCCGGCGCAGCACGTAGCCGCGCCCCTCGTTGCCCGGCAGGACGCCGTCGCCGATCAGGAAGGCGCAGGTGCGGGCGTGGTCGGCCACGACCCGCAGGTCCACGTCGGTCTTGTGCACGGCGCCGTACTTCGCCCCGGACAGCGCCATCGCCCGGTCGAGGATGTGCTTGGTGGTGTCGATCTCGTAGATGTTGTCCACGTCCTGCAGCAGCGCGGCCATGCGCTCGAGGCCCATGCCGGTGTCGATGTTCTTGTTCGGCAGGTCCCCGCGGATGTCGAAGTCGACCTTGGTGCGCACCTCGGACAGCTCGGACTGCATGAAGACCAGGTTCCAGACCTCGAGGTAGCGGTCCTCGTCGGCCTCCGGCCCGCCCTCCCGGCCGTGCTCGGGCCCGCGGTCGTAGTAGATCTCCGAGCAGGGTCCGCCGGGGCCGGGCACGCCCATGTGCCAGTAGTTGTCCTTCAGGCCACGGCGCTGGATGCGCTCCATCGGCACGCCGGCGATCGTGTGCCAGATGTCGATGGCCTCCTCGTCGTCGCCGAGGACCGTGACCCAGAGCTTCTCCTCGGGGAACCCGTAGCCCCCGTTGGACACCGACCCGGTGAGCAGCTCCCACGCCAGCGGGATCGCGCCGGCCTTGAAGTAGTCGCCGAAGGAGAAGTTGCCCGCCATCTGGAAGAACGAGGCGTGGCGCGTGGTCCTGCCGACCTCCTCGATGTCCAGCGTCCGCACGCACTTCTGCACGCTGGTCGCCCGCGGGTAGGGCGGCGTGGCCTGGCCGAGGAAGTACGGCTTGAACGGCACCATGCCGGCGTTGACGAACAGCAGCGTCGGGTCGTCGAGGAGCAGGCTCGCGCTGGGGACCGGCGTGTGCCCGCGCGTGGCGAAGAAGTCCAGGAACCGCCGACGGATCTCGGCGGAGTCCATCTGGTCCATGCTCATGGGCGGCCGTTCCTCGTCGTCGCGGATGCGGGGCTCGGGGCGGGGACCCAGTCCTCGGGGGGCGGTCCGCCGGTGACCTCCTGCGCGGTGCCGGTGAGCAGGCGCCCCTCACGGCGCGCCTTGACGTCCTGCAGCCGACCGAGCCCGTTGGCGGTCCTGCCGGCCAGCTTGCTGGTCGTCTGGGCCGCGACCTGGGCCGAGCCCAGCGGGCCGAGCTCCTTGGCGCGTGCCGCTGCCTGCGTGCCCTTGCGGTAGGCCACCACGCCGCCCACGGCGCCGACCACCATCCAGAAGGTCCTACTCATGGACCGAACCCTAACGCCCCGGATTCGCTCCCGTTGCGACGATCCACTCCCACCACGACGGGAGCAGATCGGCACGACGGGAGCAGATCGCCGGCGGCGCGGCGGCTGGTCGCTCAGTCGGGGCTGTGGCCGCGTCGCCGCCGAGCGCCGCACGCAGCCGGGCCAGGACGTCACCGAGCCGGGCCTCGACACCGTGCCCCCCGGGCTCGTAGTAGTGCCGTCCGACGACCGGGTCCGGGGCGTACTGCTGGGCCAGCACCCCCGACGGATCGTCGTGCGGGTAGCGGTAGCCCACGACTCCCAGGGTCGCGGCGTTCGGGTAGTGCCCGTCGCGCAGGTGCGGGGGCACCGGGCCCACCAGCCCGGCCCGGACATCGGCCTGCGCAGCGTCGATGGCCCGGATCACGGCGTTCGACTTCGGCGCCAGCGCGAGGTGGATCGTCGCCTGCGCCAGCGGCAGCCGGGCCTCCGGGAGCCCGATCTGGGCCGACGAGGTCATCGCCGCCGTGGCGACCCCCAGGGCGCTCGGGTCGGCCAGTCCGATGTCCTCGCTGGCCAGGATCACCAGCCGGCGGGCGATGAACCGCGGGTCCTCACCGGCCTCGATCATCCGGGCCAGGTAGTGCAGGGCGGCGTCCACGTCGCTGCCCCGCACGCTCTTGATGAACGCCGAGATCACGTCGTAGTGCTGGTCCCCGGTGCGGTCGTAGCGGACCAGCGCCCGCTGGACGGCGACCCCCACGTGCTCCGCGCTGATCTCCGGCGGGTCCGCGTCCGGCTCCCCGTCGGGGGCAGCACCGGCCACTCCCTCGGCGGCGGCCTCCAGGTAGGTCAGCGCCCGGCGGGCGTCCCCACCGGAGTAGCGGATGAGGTCGGCGCGCGCCGACCCCGACAGCACGACCCGCCCGGCCAGGCCCCGGGGATCGGCCACCGCCCGGTCGAGCAGCTCCCCCACCTGCTCGTCGGTCAACGAGCTCAGGGTCAGCAGCAGCGACCGGGACAGCAGCGGGGAGACGACCGAGAAGCTCGGGTTCTCGGTGGTCGCGGCCACCAGCGTCACCCAGCCGTTCTCCACACCGGGCAGCAGGGCGTCCTGCTGGGTGCGGGTGAACCGGTGGACCTCGTCGATGAACAGGACGGTCGGCACGCCGGACATCCGGGCGGTGTCGATCGCGGCGCGCACGTCCTTGACCCCGGCGGTGACCGCGCTGAGCTCGACGAACCGCCTGCCCGCGGCCCCGCTGACCAGGGAGGCGATCGTGGTCTTGCCGGTCCCGGGAGGGCCCCACAGGATCACGGAGGCCGCACCGGACCCGTCGATGAGCCGGCGCAGGGGCGAGCCCGGCGCCACGAGATCCGCCTGCCCGACGAGCTCCGAGAGGTCCCGGGGCCGCATCCGCACAGCCAGGGGTGCGGTGGCATCCACGGAGCGCTCGCTGAGCCCCGGGGCGTCGAACAGCGACGGGCCTGAGGGGGTCGTTCGGGAGGGGCCGGCCACGCGGCCATGATAGGCACCGTGAGCGCCCCCACCCCCGACCCCTCGCTGGCCGACCGGATCCGATCGGCCGTGCCCCGCGACGACCGGGGGGCACAGACGTACCTCGAGGTCGGCGCACGACTGGACGCGGTGTCGCGGGTGCACGCCGAGCACGGGGGCGTCGCGTGGCGATCCCTGCACGCCACCTGGGACCGGCCGTGGATCATCGCCATGGGCCAGGACCCCGCGGCCGTGGCGCGATGCGTCGTGGCCCTGGTCGACGACGGCGGGCCACCCGAGGGGATCACCGTGGAGCGCCGGGCCTTCACGCACCTGCCGGCCCGCGATCCGCCCCGTCGAGCACTGGGAGTGGGACTGGTGGTTCACCACCGCGGCGCCCGCCGTGCGCGCCGGCGAACGACGGGTCGTCCCGCTGGAGCCGGACGACCCGCGGATCCCCGCGCTGCTGGCCATCGCATCCCCGGACGCCATGATCCGCCCCGGGGACCCGCGGATCCGGGGATGGTGGGCGATCACGACCTCGTCGCTCGCGGGGGACGTGGCCGGCCGCAGCCAGGACCCGGCCCCTGCCGATCCCCCGGCGCCGGCCGGCGACCTCCTCGTCGCCGTCGCCGCGGTCACGTCGATGCGTCCCGGGATCCCGCACCTGGGCTCGGTCGCGACCCACCCGCAGTGGCGCGGCCGGGGGCTGTCCCGGGACCTGTGCGCCCGGCTGACCCGCGACGCGCTCGCCGAGGGCGCCCCGGCCGTCACCCTCGGGATGCACGCGGCGAACCGATCGGCCCGGGCTGTCTACTCCTCCCTGGGCTACGAGGTCGGCTACCGCTGGGCCAGCGGCCGTGTGACCGCCGGAAACCAGTGATCGCAGCGCTACTGTGGGTGCATGGCCCGTCGAATCATCGCTGCCCTGCTCATCATCGTCGCCACCCTGCTGGCCCCGTTCGCCGTCGGCGCCCTGTGGGCCGAGCGCACCATCACCGAGACCGACACCTTCGTCGAGACCCTGGCACCGCTGCAGGATGACCCTGCCGTGCAGCAGACCGTGGCCACGGAGGTCTCCACGGCGCTCATCGATGCGATCGACGCGGAGGCGCGCGTCACCGAGGCCCTGTCGAAGCTGAACGGGCCGCTGGCCGAGGTGCGCCCCGACTCGGCCATCGCCCAGGCGATCGCCTCCGGGATCAACGGGGCCATCGAGTCCGGGGTGACCTCCTACACCCAGAGCGACCGCTTCGGCGACGCGTGGGTGGCCATCGCCACGCTGCTCCAGGAGCAGTTCGTCACCCTCATCAACCGCGACACCACCAACGCCGCGGTGACGCTCCAGGACGGGCAGATCGTCCTGGACACCAAGGTGGCGGTGGAGAAGATCCAGGCCCAGCTCGTGGAGCGGGGCGTCCCGTTCGCCGACAGGCTGGAGGTGCCGGGGCGGGAGGTCGTGCTGGCCGACTCACCCAACCTGCAGACCGCAGCGAATGCGCTGGGCATCTTCCTGCCGGTGGCGACGTGGCTGTGGGTCGTCGTGCTGCTCATGTTCCTCGTCGGGATCCTGCTGTGGCGGCCCCGCTCACGGGGGGTCATGTGGACGGGGATCGGCCTGGCCCTCGGCGGGGCACTGATGTACGGCGGGCTGAACCTGGGCCAGGCCGAGCTCGTCAGCCAGGCGCCGGCTGACTACAGCCAGGTCCTCTCGGCGGTGAGCACGACCATGCTGCGCTTCCTGGTCAACGCCCTGCTCGTCATGGTGTGCCTCGGGATCGCCCTGGCGATCGCGGGCTGGCTCGCGGGAGCCACGCCGTCGGGCCGCAAGGTCCGCGACGCGATCGCCGGGGCCGCCCACCGCTGGGGAAGCCCCCTGGCCGATGGGCCGGTGGGTCGCTTCACCTCGGACCACCCCATGTTCGTGCCCACATTGCGCGCCGTCGTGATCGCCCTGGCTGCCGCCTACCTGATCCTCGTCGACCGGCGCAGCCCGGCGATGATCTTCTGGACGTTCGGGATCATGGCCCTGTTCCTGCTCGCTGTCGAGATCATCGAGGGGGCCGGTCGGGGCTACGAGCAGCCGCGGGCCGGTGCCCTGGTCGCCGCAGCCGCCACCGGGGGCGGCACCGAGGCGGCGCCCGTCCCACGAGGCTGCTCCGGGCGACCCGTCCTAGCGGTCCTCGGCGGAGTCCGCGGCGTTCATCCGGGCCAGGCGCTCGTTGTAGGCGCGTGAGCTCGGCGTCCCCGTCGAGGTCGGCGCGCCGGTCCATGCGCCGGGCCTCACGCTCGTCGGACTTCGCCCACTGGAAGCCCAGGACGATCGCCACGACCAGCGTCGGGATCTCCCCGAACCCCCAGGCGATGGCCCCGGCGGTGCGGGTGTCCTGCAGCTGGTCGGTCAGCCACGGCGGGCTGACGACGGCGTACCACTCGGGCACCATCGGCACCTCGGTCATCATCATCGGCACGGCGAAGAACGAGTGGATCACCAGTGAGGCCATGAGCAGGATCAGCCGTGCGGGGTACCCGAGCCGCCGGGGACCGGCGTCGACACCGATCACGACCCAGTAGAAGAGGTACCCGGCGGCCAGGAAGTGCACCTGCATCACGAAGTGACCCAGGTGCGAGGACATCAGGGTGGCGTAGAGGCCGGTGTAGTACAGCCCGTAGAGGCCGACCGTGTAGATGAACAGGACGTACAGGGGGTGCGTGACGAACCGGGTCACCGGTGAGTGCAGCGCCCAGGTGATCCACTCCCGCGGACCGCGGGCGCCGCCCGTCGCCGCCGGGATCACCCGCAGCGCGAGGGTGATCGGCGCACCCAGGACCAGGAAGACCGGCGCCAGCATCGCCAGCGCCATGTGCGAGATCATGTGCAGCGTGAACGACACGGGGGCGTACCACGCCACACCCGCGCAGGTGGCCCAGATGACCACGCCCCACCCGAGCACCCAGGACACCAGTCGCATGACCGGCCAGGAGTCCCCCCGACGGCGCAGCAGCAGGTAGCCCGTGATGTACAGCGCCATGGCCAGCAGGGCCGCGGTCAGCCAGACCCAGTCCGGGTGCCACCCCAGCGCGACCCGCCCGAACGTGGGCGCCGGCGGGTACAGGTAGCCGATGAGGTCCTCGCCCAGCGTGGGCAGGTTGATCGGTTGCCGCGGGAAGGCCGACCGGGCCAGGACGACGGCCAGCCCCAGCGCCGACCCGAGGGCGACCACCTCGGCCAGAAGGCGACCGGACCCGGTGCCGGCCCCCGATCGCCACGCCCGGCGCACGACGCCGCCGAGCACGACGGCCACCGCGAGGGCGATGATCTTCGCGAGCACCATCCGCCCGTAGGTGGTGGTCACGAGCTGGGACGGGGAGTCCATGCGGGTGGCCGCGGAGGCCAGGCCGGTCAGCGCGAGGGTGGCCACCGAGACGATGGCCACGACACCGAACCGGCGCACCCGCTCCCCCATCTGCGGCGACCGGCGCACCGCATGGGTGGCCAGGGCCACGACCCCGCCTCCCCAGACCGCGGCGGCCATGGAGTGCAGGAACCCGCTGATGAGGGCCAGGGAGTGCCCCCCGAGCCCCGCCGCATGCCCGGTCAGCGAGGGGATGCCGACCGCGACGAGGCCCACGGCGAGCCAGCCGGCGGCACCGCCGAGCGACCGGACGAGGGCGAACCCGGTGCCCGCGACCAGTGCCAGGGTCGCTGCGATGAGGAAAGCCCGGCTGACCTCGACATCCCACAGGTAGGTCGCCACGAGCCCGGGGGCGGTCAGCTCCGCCAGGCCGATCCCGAGCACATCGGCCAGGGTGAACAACGCGAAGAGCAGGCCCGTCGCAGCCATCACGAACGCCGAGACGCTGGCCACGACGAGGTCCGCGCGCCCGGCGCGGGTCACGCCGGTCCTGGCGCCGGGATCCAGTGCGACTGCCGAGAGCCCGAAGCCCACCATGGCCCCGCCTGCCAGCAGGCTGACCAGGCGCAGCACCGGCAGCCCGTCGACCACGAGCCGCCCGGCATCCGGCAGCCCATCGCTGACCGGCTGCCACCGGACGCCGGCGGCGACCGCCGCCGCGACCAGGGCCGCAAGGGCAGCCAGGGACCACAGCAGGCGGGGCAGCAGGGCCGGCCGCCCGGCCGGAGCTGGCAGGCGACGTGCCGCGCCTCGGGGGCGGTCCGGGTGGTCATCGTGTCCGTCGCATGACCCACATGCCGGCCAGGGCCCCCAGCAGGACCGCCGCCCCGATGCCCAGGACCCAGGCCAGGAACCCGGCATCGGCGTCCCCCTCCTCCGGGGTGGGGCTCGCCGGGACGGCGATGGGGCTGGCGCTGGACGTGGGGCGGGCGCTGGTGGTCGGGCTCGCCGACGCCGCCACCGGGGTCGCCTCCACGGTCCCGACGGCCTGCTCCACCGTGAAGCTGATCGTCCCGTCGATGGGGTGCCCGTCGGCCGACACCACACGGTAGGCGGCCCGGAACTCCCCGGCCGGGCTCGACTGCGGCCAGGCCACCGACACGGTGTCGCCGTCGACCTCGACCGGCCCCACCTCGAGGCGGGTGTCGGCCGCGACGTCGGTCAGGGTGACGGCATTGCCCTCGGAGAGGATCTGCTCCCCGAACGTGAACGCGATCGACGCCGGGGCGGAGGCCAGGGTCGCCCCGTCCTGCGGATCCGACGACTCGAGCTCCGCGTGCGCCCCCGCAGGTGACACTCCCACCACGATCGCGAGCACGGCCAGCAGCCCGACGATCCATCCCCGGATCATCTGGGAGCGCATCCCATCACTTCCTTCCCTGCCCTCGCGGTCCCCCGTCGTCCCGCGAAGCACGCCCAGCCTACGAAGCCCTCACGCACCCTGCTCGGGGCGGGGTGCGGCCGCGTCCGCGGTCGGCCTCGCGTCGATCCCGGCCTCCTTGCGCTGCGCGGCGGTGATCGCCGTGGGGGCGCCTGTGAGCGGGTCGTGGCCGGCGCCGGTCTTGGGGAAGGCGATGACCTCGCGCAGCGACGAGGCCCCGGTGAGCAGCATGACGATCCGATCCCAGCCGAAGGCGATCCCACCGTGCGGGGGCGGCCCGTAGGCGAAGGCGTCGAGCAGGAACCCGAACTTGTCGCGTGCCTCCTGCTCGTCGATGCCGAGGACGGAGAAGACCCGGCTCTGGACGTCGGCGCGGTGGATACGGATCGACCCGCCGCCGATCTCGTTGCCGTTGCAGACCAGGTCGTAGGCGTGGGCCAGGGCCTCCCCGGGCGACTCCTCGAAACGGTCGATCCACTGCGCGTTCGGTGACGTGAACGGGTGGTGCACGGCGGTCCAGCCGGGCGTGCCGTCGTCGTCGACGACCGCCTCGAACACCGGCGCATCCACGATCCAGAGGAACGACCAGGCATCGGCGTCGATGAGGTCGCACCGCTCGGCGATCTCCACGCGCGCCGCCCCGAGGAGGGCGCGGGCCTCGTGGGCGGGGCCGGCCGCGAAGAAGATGCAGTCCCCCGGCTGGGCTCCCGTGGCGGCGGCCAGGCCGTCGCGCTCGGCGTCGGTGATGTTCTTGGCCACGGGCCCGCCGAGGGTGCCGTCCTCCGCGAGGGTGACATAGGCCAGCCCGCGGGCGCCGCGCTGCTTGGCCCACTCCTGCCAGGCGTCGAAGGTGCGCCGCGGCTGCGACCCGCCCCCGGGCATCACCACGGCACCGACGTAGGGCGCCTGGAACACCCGGAACGGGGTCTCGGCGAAGTACTCGGTGAGCTCCACGAGCTCGACGCCGAACCGCAGGTCGGGCTTGTCCGAGCCGAACCGGCGCATCGCCTCGGCGAAGGTCATGTGCGGGATCTCGCCGATCTCGTGGCCGATCGTCCCGGCCCACAGCGCCCGGATGACGTCCTCGCCGACCGCGAGCACGTCGGACTGCTCCACGAAGCTCATCTCGATGTCGAGCTGGGTGAACTCCGGCTGGCGGTCCTTGCGGAAGTCCTCGTCGCGGTAGCAGCGCGCGATCTGGAAGTAGCGCTCCATGCCGGCCACCATCAGCAGCTGCTTGAAGAGCTGCGGGGACTGCGGCA
Organism: uncultured Actinomycetes bacterium; assembly: GCA_963729885.1. Taxonomy (GTDB): domain Bacteria; phylum Actinomycetota; class Actinomycetes; order S36-B12; family CAIYMF01; genus Prado023. Next base: position 67,095 of record CAVSQK010000042.1, on the reverse strand, counting down.
GGGCGTACCAGCTGCCCGGCTGCAGCCGGACCGGGACCAGGAAGTCGCGGGCCCCCTCGGGCGTGGAGCGGGTCAGCGTCGGGGTCTCGATCTCCAGGAAGTCGCGGGCGAACAGCACCTCGCGGGCGATCTGGTTGACCTTCGAGCGCAGCCGCATGATCCGCGCGGGCTCGGGCCGGCGCAGGTCGAGGTAGCGGTAGCGCAGCCGGGCCTCCTCGCCGACCTCGACGTGCTCGTCGATCGGGAACGGCAGGGGCGCGGCCTCGGAGAGCACCTCGAGGCTCTCGACCATGACCTCGACCGCGCCCGTGTCCAGGTCCTCGTTCTCGTTGCCCTCGGGGCGGGCCACGACCTCGCCGACGACCTTCACGCAGAACTCGTTGCGCAGCGGGTGGGCGACCTCGGGGTCGTGCACGACCACCTGGACGATCCCGGAGCCGTCGCGCAGGTCCAGGAAGGCCACGCCGCCGTGGTCGCGGCGCCGGCCGATCCATCCGGCCAGGGTCACGGTCTGCCCGATGTCCTGGGCGCGCAGCGTCCCGGCCTCATGGGTGCGGATCATCGGGGGCTCTCCTCTTCGTCACGTGCGGTGCGCTCGATGCGCGGGTTCAGGTCCTGCGGCGGGGGCGTCCAGGATGCGGGGTCGGCCGGCTGCTGGTCGCCGGTCCGGATGTCCTTCACCGAGCCGCCCTCGGCGTCGGGGAACCAGACGAACGGGATGCCCCGGCGGTCCGCGTAGCGGATCTGCTTGCCGAACTTGTCCGCCCTCGGGGCCACCTCGACGGGGATCCCGCGGGCCCGCAGCGCGCCGGCGATCGCCTCGGAGCCGGCGCGGCCGGCCTCGTCGGTGACGGCCACCAGGACGCAGGTCGGCACCGAGCGGGTCGCCCGGACCAGCCCGCGCCCGAGCAGGACGCCCATCAGGCGCGACACCCCCAGCGAGATGCCGACTCCGGGGTAGGTCGAGCGGCCGTCGCTGGCCAGCGCGTCGTAGCGGCCGCCGGAGCAGATCGACCCGAAGTCCTCGAACCCGACCAGCTCGGTCTCGTAGACGGTGCCGGTGTAGTAGTCCAGCCCGCGGGCGATCTTGAGGTCGGCGACGACCGCCCCGGGCATCCGCTCGGCGGCGGCCCCGACGACGGCGGCCAGCTCCTCGAGCCCCTGGTCGAGCAGCTCGTGCTCGACGCCCAGCGCCCGGACCTGCTCGACGAAGGAGGTGTCGGCGCTGCGGATCGACGCCAGCGCCAGGCACTTCTGGGCGGCCTCGGCGGACAGGCCGGCCTCGGACTGCAGCAGCTCGGCGACCCGGGCCGGGCCGACCTTGTCGAGCTTGTCGATCGCCCGCAGCGCGGCCCCGGCATCCGAGGCGCCGGCGCCGAGGAAGAAGCCCTCCGCGAGCTTGCGGTTGTTCACCAGGATGACGGCCCGGGGCATCGGCAGGGCACCGGAACACCTCGGCCATCACGAGCGCGACCTCGACCTCGTGGTGGAAGGCCAACGTGTCGCGCCCGACGATGTCGATGTCGGCCTGGGCGAACTCCCGGTAGCGGCCCTCCTGGGGACGCTCGCCGCGCCACACCTTCTGGATCTGGTACCGGCGGAAGGGGAACTCCAGGTGCCCGGCGTTCTGCACCACGTAGCGGGCGAACGGCACGGTCAGGTCGAAGTGCAGCCCGAGGCCCGCATCCGGCTCGTCGGCGGGGGCGTGCAGGCGGCGCAGGACGTAGACCTCCTTGTCGATCTCGCCCTTGCGCAGCATCTGCTCCAGGGGTTCGACGGCGCGGGTCTCGATCGAGGCGAACCCGTGCAGCTCGAACACCCGGCGCACGGTGTCCAGCACGTGCTGCTCGACGATCCGGTCGGCCGGGAGGTACTCGGGGAAGCCCGACAGTGGCGCAGGGCGGCTCATCGGCCGGCCCCGGTCGTGCGCGCGGCCGGCGGCACGAGGCCCTGCAGGAACGGGTTGCCCCGGCGCTCCTGCCCGACCGTCGTGGTCTCCCCGTGGCCGGGCAGGACGAGCATGTCGTCGGGCTGGGGCAGCACGACCCGCGCCAACGAGTCCATCATCGTGGCGGTGTCGCCCCCGGGCAGGTCGGTGCGCCCGATGGAGCCGGCGAACAGCAGGTCGCCGGACAGCATGAGGGGCTCGGCGCCGGTGTCCATCATCCGGAACGCGCATGAGCCCGGCGTGTGGCCCGGCGCGTGGTCGGCGGTGAAGGTCATCCCGGCGATCTCCAGGGCGGCGCCGTCGGTGAGCTCGCGGACGTCGGAGGGCTCGGCGAAGTCCGTCGCGCCCACCACGCTGGCGAACATCATCCGGGTCTCCCCCGACACACCGGCCCACGGGTCGGCGAGCAGGGATCGGTCCTGCGGGTGGATCCACGCCGGGATGTCGTACCCGTCGCACACCGGCAGCACCGACCACATGTGGTCCAGGTGCCCGTGGGTCAGGACCACCGCCACAGGGCGCAGCCCGTGCTCGTCGACCACCTGCTCGATCCCGCGCCGGCTGTCCATCCCGGGATCCACGATGACCGCCTCGCTGCGTGCGCCGGGGGCCAGGATCCAGCAGTTGGTCCCGAACGGGCCAGCCGGGAAGCCGGCGATCAGCATGCGCACTCCTCACGGGGCGGTCGACGCGCGTCCGGGCGTGTCCGGACCGGCCCCAAGGGTATCCGCGCCCCGGCCCGGCGGCCCAATCGCGCGAGTCGTCCCCGCACCCACTCGGGGGCCACATAGACTCCCTGCGAGCCGCACACCTCGACTGTGGGAGCACGTGACGTGTCCAACCAGAAGAAGCCCGGAACCGGGGTCACCAACAAGCGCCGCAAGGAGCTGGCCGCCGCCAAGCTGGAGCGCCAGGCAGCCCGCCGCGCCGCGCGGGCAGAACGGCACAAGCGTCGGATGCGCATCGGCTGGGGCATCGCCGCGCTCGTCGGCGTCCTGGCCGTGGCCGCCCTCGTGCTCTGGCCGGACAGCGCCAGCGACGATGTCGCCGAGCCTGCGGCGTCCTCCTCCCCCACACCGTCGGCATCGGCCTCGGGGGACGCGAGCGCCTCACCGTCAGCCGCACCGTCCCCGGTTGCCGTCGAGGGCTGTGGGCGATGCTCCCACGCCCCCCGCGGACCCGCAGTCGTGGGATGCGGCGCCGGAGATGCAGCTCAAGGACGGCACCGACTACCAGCTGGTCCTGACCACCAACTGCGGTGAGATCGTCATCGACACGTTCGCCGACAAGGCCCCCGAGACCGTCAACGCCATGCTGTGGCTGGCCGGCGAGGGCTACTTCGACTCCACGCTGTGCCATCGGGTGGTGACCGACGGGATCTTCGTCCTGCAGTGCGGGGACCCCACCGCCACGGGCACGGGCGGCCCCGGCTTCGAGCTCCCCGACGAGAACCTCCCGGCCGAGGGGGACGTGAACTACCCCGCGGGCACCGTCGCGATGGCCAACGCCGGCCCGGGCACCTCCGGCAGCCAGTTCTTCCTCGTCTACGAGGACACCACCCTCCCGCCGAACTACACGATCTGGGGCGAGGTGAGCTCCGGGCTGGACGTCGTGACGAAGATCGCCGAGGCCGGCGTGGCCGGGGGCGGCACCGACGGCACCCCGGCGGCGCCCATCGGGATCGAGACCGCGGTCTCGCAGGAGGCATAGCACCGGGTCCGGACCACGGGCGTGGGACAATGGCCGGCACGGACTACGGAGGGGCACGAGGATGACCGAGCACGCCTACGGACGCGTCGACGACGACGGCACGGTGTACGTGCGTCGCCCCGACGGGCAGGAGGTCGCCGTCGGTCAGTGGGCGGCCGGTGCACCGGCGGACGGGCTGGCCTTCTTCGAGCGCAAGTACGAGGGGCTCAAGGCCGAGGCCGAGCTGCTGCAGGCACGCCTCAAGGACGGCAAGGGCACCCCCGAGAACGTGGCCATCGTCGTGGGCAAGCTGCGCGAGGCCGTCGAGAACCCGCACGTGGTCGGCGACCTCGCTGTCCTCACGACGCTGGCCGAGGAGCTCGAGGCCGCCGGCGAGGCCCGCAAGGCCGCTGCCGCGGCCGCCCGCGAGGAGACCCGCGTCAAGACGATGGCGGCCCGCACCGCGATCGTCGAGGAGGCCGAGGGGCTGGCGGGCTCCACCCAGTGGAAGTCCACCGGCGACCGGTTCAAGGAGCTGCAGGACGCGTGGACGGCCCTTCCCCGGGGCGATCGCTCGACCCGCGACGCCGAGCAGGAGCTCTGGAAGCGCTTCAGCACGGCCCGATCCGCGTTCGACAAGGCCCGCCGCGCGCACTTCGCGACGCTCGACGCCGCCCGCAAGGAGGCCACGGCCGCCAAGGACGGCATCATCGCCCGCGCCGAGGCCCTGTCGACGAGCACCGACTGGGTCGAGACCGCCCGGGCCTACCGCGGCCTGATGGACGAGTGGAAGGCCGCCCCCCGCGCCGGTCGGGCCGATGAGGACAAGCTGTGGGCGCGCTTCCGCGCCGCCCAGGACGCGTTCTTCGCGCGCGCGCAACGCCGCCCAGTCCGAGCGCGACGGCGACCAGCTGGAGAACCTGCACGCCAAGCAGGCCCTGGCCGCGGAGGCCGAGGCCCTGCTGCCCATCACCGACCTCGGCGCGGCCAAGACCGCCATGCGGGGCATCGCCGAGCGCTGGAACGCCATCGGCCACGTCCCGCGCAACGACCGGGACAAGGTCGAGGGCCGGCTGCGCAAGGTCGAGGACGCCATCAAGCACGCCGAGGAGGACCAGTGGCGTCGGACCGACCCCGCCAAGCGGGCGCTGGCCGAGTCCACGGTCGAGACGTTCCGCGCCTCGCTGGCCAAGCTGGAGAAGCAGGCCGCCGCGGCCGAGGCCGCCGGCGACGCGCGCAAGGCCGCCGACCTCGAGGGACGGATCACCACCACGCGCTCCCTGCTCGAGGCCGCCGAGAACTCCCTGGCCGAGTACTCCAGCTGACCGCACGTCCCCCTGGAACCGGCCGCCCCGACAGCCCCCGGAGTCCAACTCATCCGGATATGCGACGATCCACGGTCGGGATTCCGGATGAATCCCGGATCGCGACACTCAATGGCGGATCGATCGCAGGGTGGGCCCCGAGGGGACAGTGCTACACCCGGTAGGCGTCGAACACGCCCTCCACGCCGCGGACCGCCCGCAGCACCGCGCCGAGGTGCTTGGGGTCGCCCATCTCGAAGGTGAACCGCGACACCGCGATGCGCTCCTTCGTGGTGGACACCGAGGCCGCCAGGATGTTGACGTGCTGGTCGGACAGGGCACGCGTGACGTCGGCGAGCAGCCGGGAGCGGTCGAGGGCCTCGACCTGGATGTTGACCAGGAACACCGAGGACGCCCCCGGTGACCACGCCACGGGCACGAAGCGCTCGGCCTGGCCGGCCATCGCCGAGACGTTGGTGCAGTCCTGGCGGTGCACCGAGACCCCGTTGCCCCGGGTGACGAAGCCGGTGATCTCATCGCCGGGCACCGGGGTGCAGCAGCGGGCCAGCTTGACCCAGACGTCGCCGAGCTGGGAGCCGATCACGGTCACGCCCGGGTCGGAGTCCGAGCGCTGGCGCATCTTGGTGATGCCCTGCGGCGTGACCCCCTCGGCGGCATCGTCGGCCGCGGCGGCCTCTCCCCCGGCCGTGGCCACGAGGCGGTGGATCACCGTCTGCGGGCTGATCCGGCCCTCGCCGATCGACGCGTACAGCGCGCTGACGTCGTGCTGGCGCAGGTCGGCGGCGACCGTGGCCAGGGCGCTGGTCGACAGCAGGCGGTGGACGGACACGCCCTCCTTGCGCATGGCCTTGAGCAGCTGGTCCTTGCCCTTCTCGATCGCCTCCTCGCGGCGCTCGCGGGAGAACCAGGCCTTGATCTTGCTGCGCGCCCGCGGGCTGCGCACGAACGTCAGCCAGTCCAGGCTCGGCCCGGCGCCCTCGGCCTTGGACGTGAACACCTCGACGGCGTCGCCGTTCGACAGCGGGCTGTCCAGGGGGACGAGCCGGCCGTTGACCCGGGCGCCGACGCACCGGTGGCCGAGCTCGGTGTGCACGGCGTAGGCGAAGTCGACCGGGGTCGAGCCCGACGGCAGCGCGATGACGTCCCCGCGCGGGGTGAAGACGAACACCTCGGTGGAGCCCAGGTCGTAGCGCAGCGACTCGAGGAACTCGCCGGGGTCCTCGGTCTCGCGCTGCCACTCGACGAGCTGGCGCAGCCACCCGAGGTCGTCGGGCCCGAGCTTGCCGCCCACCTCGGTCTGCTTGTAGCGCCAGTGCGCGGCGATGCCGTACTCGGCGGAACGGTGCATCTCGTGGGTGCGGATCTGCACCTCCACGGGCTTGCCGTCCGGCCCGATGACCGTCGTGTGCAGCGACTGGTACATGTTGAACTTCGGCATCGCGATGTAGTCCTTGAACCGCCCCGGCAGGGGGTTCCACGCGGCGTGCAGGGTGCCCGAGCACGGCGTAGCAGTCGCGCACCGAGTCGACCAGGATCCGCACGCCCACGAGGTCGTAGATGTCGGAGAAGTCGTGGCCGCGCACGATCATCTTCTGGTAGACGGAGTAGTAGTGCTTCGGCCGGCCGGTCACGGTGGCCCGGATCCGCGCGGCCCGCAGCCGCTCGTCGATGTCGCCGATCACCTGCTCGAGGTACTGCTCGCGGGCCGGCGCCCGCTGGCCGACCAGGCGGACGATCTCCTCGTACATCTTCGGGTGCAGGGTCGCGAAGGACAGGTCCTCGAGCTCCCACTTGACGGTGTTCATGCCCAGGCGGTGGGCCAGGGGGGCGTAGATCTCGAGGGTCTCGCGGGCCTTGATGGCCTGCTTCTCCGGCGGCAGCCACTGCAGGGTGCGCATGTTGTGCAGCCGGTCGGCCAGCTTGATGACCAGCACCCGGATGTCGCGGGCCATGGCCACGACCATCTTGCGCACGGTCTCCGCCGCGCTCGAGGCCCCGTAGGTGACCTTGTCCAGCTTGGTCACGCCGTCGACCAGGGAGGCGATCTCCTCGCCGAACTCCGCGCGCAGGTCGGCCAGCGGGTAGCCGGTGTCCTCGACGGTGTCGTGCAGCAGGGCGGCGGCCAGGGTCGGCCCGGTCATGCCCAGGTCGGCCAGGATCTGCGCCACCGCCAGCGGGTGGGTGATGTAGGGCTCCCCGGATCGGCGCTTCTGCTCCCGGTGCAGCTCCTCGGCCGTCACGTAGGCCTGGATGACCACCCGGGTGTCGCTCTTCGGGTGGAACTGCCGCAGCGTCCGCAGGATGGGTTCCAGCTCCGGGGGCGCACCCGAGCCCGCGACCGGCGATCCGGGACAGCCTTGAGCGCAGCCCTGGGGCTGACTCCACCGCCGAATCGACGGGCAGGGTCTCCGGATCGGCCACCTGCACCTCCTGGTCGTTACGTGCGAGTGTACGACCCGGCTCAGGCTGGTGCTGGCGGTGATCAGTGCCGGTCGGCCCGGCTCTGCTTCTTCGGCTGGTTGCGCGGACCGGTCGCCGTGCGTCGGGCCCGGGCCCGGTCCATCGCCTCGGTGCTGTCCGCCAGCAGCCTCCGCGGGTCTGCGCATCCGCACCGCTCAGCGACGCGTCCGGACGCAGCACCCGCAGCTGCCGTCGCCGTGGCCGCGGCGCCGCGCGGCCCCGCACCGCGGGCCTGGACCCGCCCGGCGAGGGCCTTCATCTGCGGGTTGCGCTCCTCGAGCTGGGCCAGGAACGGGGTGGCGATGAAGATCGAGGAGTAGGTGCCGGCGGCCATGCCCACGAACAGGGCCAGCGACAGGTCCTTGAGCGTGCCGGCTCCGAGGACGCCCGCGCCCACGAACAGGATGGCCGCGACCGGCAGCAGGGCGACGATCGAGGTGTTGATGCTGCGCACCAGGGTCTGGTTGACCGCGAGGTTGGCGGCCTGCGAGTAGGTCTGCCGGCTCTGGCCGAGGATCCCCCGGGTGTTCTCCTTGACCTTGTCGAAGACCACGACGGTGTCGTAGAGCGAGTACCCCAGGATGGTCAGGACGCCGATGACCGTGCTCGGCGTGACCTCGAACTGCAGCAGCGAGTACACGCCGATGGTGATCACGACGTCGTGCACCAGGGCGACCAGTGCGGCGATGGCCATCCGCCAGTCGAAGTAGATCGCCAGGAAGATGCTCAGCAGGGCCAGGAACACCACGAGCGCGGTCAGTGCCTTCTTCGTGATCTCCCCACCCCACGTGGGCCCGACGAGCTGCACGGACACGTCGTCGGGCTGGACCGCCGCAGGCCTCGGCCAGGGACGAGCGGATCTTCGAGCTCTCAGCGGTGTCCACGGCCTCGGTCGTGACCCGGATCGAGTCGCCGCCCAGCTGGGTCACGGTGCTCGGGCGTGACACCGGCGTCCTCGACGGCAGTTCGGGCCTGCTCGATCGTGCACGAGGCGCTGGGCACCTGGAACTCCGCCCCGCCGGTGAACTCGATGCCGTAGTTCAGGCCGCGAGTGAGCAGCGAGACGAGGCCACCAGGAAGATCGCGCCGGAGATCGCGTACCAGCGCCGGCGCTTGCCGACGATGTCGTAGGAGATCTCCCCGGAGTACAGCTTCTGGCCGAAGGTTCCGACTCGGGACATGGCTATCGCCTCCCTGCGGCGGTCGTGGAGCGCGCAGGCGCCTCCGGGATGCCCAGCCTGCGGGGATCGACGCCGCTGAGCGGGTGGCCGGACTGGAAGAACTTCGTCGCGGCCAGCAGGGCGACGACCGGACGGGTGAACGTGAAGGCCACGAGGACGTCGACCACGGTCGTCAGGCCCAGGGCGAAGGCGAAGCCCGCGGACGCTGCCGATGCTCAGGACGTAGAGCACGACGGCACCGAGCAGCGACACGAAGTCAGCGGCCAGCAGGGTGCGCCGGGCGCGGATCCAGCCGGTCTCGGCGGCCACGCGCAGGGTGCGCCCGTCGCGCACCTCGTCGCGGATCCGCTCGAAGTACACGATGAACGAGTCGGCGGTGATGCCGATGGCGACGATCGCACCGGCGATGCCGGCCAGGGTCAGCGTGAAGCCCGAGCGTGCGGCCGAAGATGACGAACAGGCAGAAGGTGATGACACCGGCGACCACCAGGCTGGCGGCCGCCACGAGGCCGAGGGCCCGGTAGTAGAGCAGCAGGTACAGGGCCACCAGGATCAGGCCGATGGCGCCGGCGAGCAGGCCCGCATGCAGGTAGGCGTCGCCGACGGTGGGGGTGATCGAGGTGATCTGGCCGACCTCGAGGCTGATCGGCAGCGAGCCGAACTTCAGCACGTTGGCCAGGTCGTTGGCCTCGTCGATGGTGAACTCACCGGTGATCTGGGCGCTGCCCCCGGGGATCGGCTCGAGGAACGACGGCGCGCTGAAGACCACGCCGTCGAGCACGATGGCGAACTGGTTCTGCGGCGGGGGGTTGTCGTAGATGTCCGCCGAGATCTCGGCTGAGCTTCTTGGCGCCCTCGGAGTCGAAGGTCAGGGACACCGACCACTTGCTCGTCGTGCGGGTCGAGCTGGGCCTGGGCGTTGGTCACCTGGGTGCCCTTGATGAACGCGGGCTGCAGGAGGTACTTGGCGAAGCCCTCACGGTCGCAGGTGGCCAGCCAGAGGGCCTGGTCGTCGGGGGTGCCCGCGCGGTTCTCCGGCAGGGTGCAGTCCAGCCGCAGGGCGCGGTCCTGGAACTCGGCGTCGTTGGCCGCCGCCTGGACCGGGATCTCGGGCTGCTCGACGGCGGGGGTCGGGGTGGGCGAGGCTGACGCGGAGGCCTCCGCCGACGGCGAGGCGCTGGGCGACGGCTCGTCGGTGGCGCTGGGCGACGGCGTCGGGCTCGACCCGTCGGTCGGGGTCGGGCTGGGCTCGGTGGGCGTCGCCGAGGGCAGGGGCTCCTCGGTCGGCTCGGCGTCCGGGTCGACGGCCTCCGGGTTGGTGATGGCCTCCACCGGACGGAACGCCAGCTGGGCGGTGCGCCCGACGAGCTCGACCAGGCGGTCCTGGGGCACCGAGCCCGGGACGGAGACGATGATCGCGGCGTTGTCCCCGGACCCCTGGACGGTGACCTCGGACTCGGCGACTCCCAGTCCGTCGACGCGCTGGCGGATGATCCCGACGGCCTGGTCGAGCTGCTCGTCGGTGATGCGTGCCGTCCGAGCCGGGGGCCGTGGTCGGCAGCAGCGTCACCTGGGTGCCGCCCTGCAGGTCCAGGCCCAGCTGGGGGGTGCTGGTCAGCGAGGGCCAGAACGTCCACACGACGAGCGCGACGAGCGCCGAGGAGCATGGGCCCCAGCACCCGCCACGGGCGGTAGGCGGACACGGTGCTAGCCACGATCGGCCTCCGGGGTCTGGGCGGTGCAGTGGCCGGGGAGTCGTCGACCGTCGGCTCGGCGGCTGACGCGCCCTCGGAGCCGCCCTCGTCGGGAGGAACGGCGTCGGCAGGGCCGGACTCGGCCGGCACCGGCACGACCTGCGCGATTGCCACCGCGAGCATCTCGATGACGACACCCGGGGCCACCTCGACCGAGACCCGCTCACCGTCGATGGCCGACAACGGTCCCGAACACGCCGGCCGTGGTCATGATCCGCTGCCCCGGCGCCAGCGCCGCCACGAGCGCGGCCTGGGCCTTCCGGCGGGTGGAGGCCGGACGGATGATCAGCAGCCAGAAGGCCGCCGCGATGGCAGCAAAGGGCAGGAGTTCGACGAGCGTCATGGAGGACCTTTCGCACAATTGCGCCCGATTCTAGACGCCCTGGCGCGTCCCCCGGTCATTCCCGTCCGGTGCGTCGCGACTCGAAGCGGCAGCCCGATCTGGCCGATCGAGGTCGGCGGGGTCAGGCCCAGGTGCCGCCAGGCGGCCTCCGTGGCCATCCGTCCACGGGGGGTGCGGTAGAGCAGCCCGGCCCGCACGAGGAACGGCTCGGCCACGGTCTCCACGGTCTCGGGCTCCTCCGCCACCGCCACCGCGAGCGTGGACAGGCCCACCGGACCGCCCCGGAACGTCGTCAGCAGGGCCTCGAGCACCGCGCGATCGAGCCGGTCCAGGCCCAGGGCGTCGACCTCGTAGAGGTCGAGGGCCGCGTGGGCCGTCCGCTGGTCGATCGACCGGTCGCCGTGGACCAGGGCGTAGTCGCGCACGCGGCGCAGCAGGCGGTTGGCCACCCGGGGGGTGCCCCGGGACCGGCCGGCGATCTCCTCGGCGCCGGCCGCGTCGATCTCCACCCCGAGCAGCCGGGCCGACCGGTTGACGATCGTGAACAGGTCGGAGTCGGCGTAGAAGTCCATGTGGGCGGTGAACCCGAACCGGTCGCGCAGCGGGCCCGGGCAGCAGGCCCGGCCCGGGTCGTGGCCCCGACCAGGGTGAACGGGGCGAGGTCCAGCGGGATGGCGGTGGCCCCGGGCCCCTTGCCGACGACGATGTCGACCCGGAAGTCCTCCATCGCCACGTAGAGCATCTCCTCGGCCGGACGGGCCATCCGGTGGATCTCGTCGAGGAAGAGCACCTCACCGGGCACGAGGCTGGACAGCACCGCGGCGAGGTCGCCGGCGTGCTGGATCGCCGGCCCGGAGGTGATCCGCATCGGCGCGGACATCTCCCCGGCGATGATCATCGCCAGGGTGGTCTTGCCCAGGCCGGGGGGCCCGGACAGCAGCACGTGGTCGGCGGTGGCGTTGCGGTGGCGGGCGGCCTCCAGGACCAGCCCGAGCTGGGAGCGCACGCGGTCCTGGCCGATGAAGTCCGCCAGGCTGCGGGGGCGCAGCGCCCCCTCGGCTGCGATGTCCTCGTCGTCGGCCTCCCCGCGAACCAGCTCGTCGTCGCTCACGCGCGGTCCAGGTGGCGCAGGGCCGAGCGCAGCAGCGCCGGGCACGGAGGGATGCCCGCCCTCGGCCAGGACCGCCTCCGCCTCACCCTGCACCGCCTCAGCGGCGGCGCGGGCGTCCCGCGGCGGCCAGCCGAGGGCGATCAGCCCGTCGATGACCGGGGTCGACCAGTCGTCGGCGGCCCTGCGGCGCCGCGGTCGAGGTCGTCGGCGCCCCCAGGCGGTCCTTGAGCTCGAGGGCGATCCGCGCGGCACCCTTGCGGCCGATCCCGGGCGGCTTGGAGAGGGTCACGAGGTCGTCGGCGGCCACCGCGGCGCGCAGCTGGTCGACGGTGAGGACCGCCAGGATGGCCTGGGCGGTGCGCGGCCCGATCCCGGTGACCGACTGCAGCACCTCGAAGGCCTGCCGCTCCTCCTCGTCGGCGAACCCGAACAGGGTCAGGGAGTCCTCCCGCACGACCAGGGCCGTGGCCACCTGGGCCGGCGCGCCCGCGCGCAGCTCGGCCAGCGTGCGCGGGCCGCAGAGCACCGACAGGCCCACCCCACCGACGTCGATGACCGCGTGGTCGGTGTCCACCGAGGCCACGGTGCCGTGCACGAAGGCGATCATCGCGCACCTCCGGCGCGCACGCCCACGCCCGCTGGCCCGATGGGCGCCGGCGCCACCGGGGACGCAGCGGGGCCCTGCGCGGGGGACCCGGGTCGGGATCCGCGAGGGGGCCGAGGCCGCCACCGCCGAGGCGATCCGCGCGTTGGCCGCGCCGCGCCACACGTGGCAGATCGCCAGGGCCAGCGCATCGGTGGCGTCCACGGGCCTGGGCGCCACCTCCAGTCGCAGGATCCGCACCACCATCCCGGCCACCTGGGCCTTGTCGGCGCGCCCCGTGCCGGTCACGGCCGCCTTCACCTCGCTGGGGGTGTGCCACGCCACCGGCAGCCCCGCCTCCGCCGCGGCGAGCACCGCCGCGGCCGAGGCCTGCGCCGTGCCCATGACGGTGTGCAGGTTGTGCTGGCTGAACATCCGCTCGATGGCCACGACGTCGGGCTGCAGCTCCTCGATCACCTGCTGGAGGCGCCGGCTGATGGCCAGCAGCCGCTCCGGGAGCGGATCGGAGGCGGGCGTGGTGACCACCTCGACGTGCCGCAGGGTCAGCGGCCGGCCCAGGGAGCCCTCCACCAGTCCGACCCCACACCGGGTCAGGCCCGGATCGACCCCGAGTACACGCACGCGACCTCCCGATACGAACAGGTGTTCGCACCCTATCGGCAGACCGGCGGCTCCCCCGGAGCGACACGCGTGCACAGGACGACGCGCTTCCCGTCCCCGGGCGCAACCCGCTGCACGACCAGGGCCGTGCTGCTACCCCGCCACCGGGTCGCTGGCATGCACCGGATGGCCCACGACCTCGGCGAACCCGGCGCCGATGCACTCGACGAACAGCTCCCGGTCGGGGATGGCGGCGTCGTCCATGGCGATCCCGACCCCGGCGTTGCCCGCGTACGACAGCAGGGTGATGTTCGTCGCCGCACCCACCGTGGCCGTCAGCGGGTACATGGCCCGCACCTTCGCGCCGGCGATCCACACCGGGACCGGGCACGCCGGGCACGTTGCTGGCCGTGAAGTCGCTGGTCTGCGCCGTCGAGGTGAAGAGGTCCGAGGGCATGAAGCCGGTACCCCACCTCGGCCAGCGGATCGACCAGGTGCAGGGCCGGCTCCTGGCGCCAGGACGCCACGATGTCGCGGATCGCCCGCATCCGCTCCACGGGGTCGAGGATGTCGACCGGGACCTCGAACCGCGCGATCGTGACGGCGTTCTGGGCCGGCCGATCGGGATTGCGCAGGCTGATCGGCATGTTGCAGCGCAGCGTGCTCGACCGGCTCGCCGCGACGCTCGTGGTAGATCCGCAGGCCACCGGTGACCCCGGCCATGAACGCGTCGTTGAGGCTCACCCCGTGGGGCTTGGAGGCGGCCTTGAGCTCGGACATCGGCACGTCGAGGGTGATGAAGTGGTAGTTGATCGACCGGCCGCGCATCACCGGCGACATCGGCGACGACGGCATCGCGAGGAACTTCGAGATCGACTTCAGCACCCCCATGACGTCCTCCACGGCGCCCACGGGGTCGCGCAGGGCCCGGCCGGCGATCGGCAGCGCGGAGTCCGTCACCTCCTTCACGGACTTCATCAGGAAGGACGAGGCGTCCACGACGGCCGTGCCCAGGAATCCCGCGGTGTCCAGCGGCGCCGCTGTCGGGGCCGGGGGCATCGGTCCCAGGTCCTGCCCGCCGGGCACGAGGTCGATGACCGTGGCCCCGAGCATCATCGCGCCCTGGCCGTCGGCGATCGCGTGGTGCAGCTTGACGATCAGGGCCGCACGTCCCCCCTCCAGCCCCTCGAGCAGGGTCACGCGCCACAGCGGCCGGGCCAGGTCGAAGTCGGCCATGGACTGCCGGCGGGCCTCGACGAGCACCTGCTCCCAGCTGCCGGGATCGGGCACGCGGAAGCGGCGCATGTGGAAGCTCAGGTCGAAGTCCGGGTCGATCACCAGGCGCGGGCTCAGGATGTCCGAGGGGCCCTCGAGGACCTTCTGGCGCAGGACCGGGGCCACCCGGCTGGCCCGGTCGAACCGGTCGACGAGCGTGTCCCAGTCCGGGCTGGACTCCAGGGCGATCAGGCCGATGATCGGCGAGCGCATCGCGGGTCGTTGGACGCCAGGCGCCAGGTCGCGAAGTCGAACCCGGACAGCCGCCGCGGGGAGACCACCGAGGGGTCGCTGGCCGCGCGACCAGCTGCCCGCGCCGAACCGACCGCCGCGCCGACGCTGCCCGCCGCCGCCTTGGCCGTCCGCTTGGCCGCCGCACGCTTGCCGCTGCGCGGGGGTGCGGCCGTCGCAGCCTCCGCCGGGCGCGCCGGGGCCTTCTTGCGCCGGGGGCCTTCTTCGGCCGGCGGCCTTCTTGGCCGGGGCCTTCTTCGGCCGGGGGCCTTCTTCGCCGGGGCCTTCTTGGCCGGGCGCCTTCTTCGCCGGGGCCTTCTTGGCCGGCGGCCTTCTTGGCCGCGGCGGCCTTCGTGGCCGGCGGCCTTCCTGGCCGGCGCACTCGTCGAGGACGACGTCTCGGGGCGGCACGGTCACCTCGGCCCCCGTCAGGGGCCCCGGATCCCGCCGGTGGCGCCTGCGCCTCCGTGTCCTCCGAAGTCGTGCGTTCCTGCTCCACCACGTCGTCGCTCCTGTGCTCCGGGAATTATCCGAACGGTACCCGTGCGGCCCGCCGGATGGGAGCCGAGCGCCTACTCCATCTCCGCCAGGACCTCGGCCGGGATGTCGGCGTTCGTGTAGACGTTCTGCACGTCGTCGCTGTCCTCGAGGGCATCCACGAGCCGCATGATCTTCCCCGCGCCGGTGGCATCGAGGGTGACCTCCACGGAGGCCACGAACTCCGCCTCGGCCGACTCGTAGTCCAGGCCCTGGGCCTGCAGCGCCTTGCGGGCCGGGACCATGTCCGACGCCTCGGTGATCACCTCGAACGCCTCGCCGAGGTCGTTGACCTCCTCGGCGCCGGCATCGAGCACGGCCATCAGCACGTCGTCCTCGGTCAGGCCGTCGGACTTCGGCACGATGATGACGCCCTTGCGGGCGAACAGGTAGGACACGCTGCCGGGGTCGGCCATGCTCCCGCCGTTGCGGGTCATCGCGACGCGCACCTCGGTCGCGGCCCGGTTGCGGTTGTCCGTGAGGCACTCCACGAGGACGGCCACACCGTTGGGCCCGTAGCCCTCGTACATGATCGTCTGCCAGTCGGCACCGCCGGCGTCCGCGCCGGAGCCGCGCTTGACCGCGCGGTCGATGTTGTCCGCGGGGACGGAGTTCTTCTTCGCCTTCTGGACCGCGTCGTACAGCGTGGGGTTGCCGTCGAGGTCCCCGCCCCCGGTGCGCGCCGCGACCTCGATGTTCTTGATCAGCTTGGCGAACAGCTTGCCGCGCTTGGCGTCGATCGCGGCCTTCTTGTGCTTGGTGGTCGCCCACTTGGAGTGGCCGGACATGCTGCTCCTTCGATTCGACTCAGGCGGCGCCGCGCACCATGGTGGCGAACAGCGCGTGCACCCGATGGTCTCCGGTGAGTTCGGGGTGGAACGAGGTGGCCAGCAGCGACCCCGCTCGAACGGCCACGATCCTATCGCCCGCGGCGGCCGGGACCGAGGCCAGAACCTCGACCGACGGCCCCACCGACTCCACCCACGGCGCCCGGATGAACACCGCGCGGATCGGCTCGGCGCCCAGCGCCGGGAAGTCCACGTCGGCCTCGAAGGAGTCCACCTGGCGGCCGAAGGCGTTGCGGCGCACCACCATGTCGATGCCCGCCGATGGGCCGCTGGTCGGCGCGGCCGTCGAGGATCGTGTCGGCCAGCAGGATCATCCCCGCGCACGAGCCGTAGACCGGCAGGCCGTCGCGGACAGCCGCGCGCAGCGGCTCCATCAGGCCCCAGCGGATGGCCAGCATCGAGATGGTCGTCGACTCGCCGCCGGGCAGCACGAGGCCGTCGACGCCCGCCAGCGCGGGAGCATCCTTCACCGGGACCGCACGCACCCCGACCGCCTCCAGGGCGTGCAGGTGCTCACGGACGTCACCCTGCAGCGCGAGGACCCCGATGGTGGGGCCGGTCACCACCCGCGCTCGGCCAGGCGGTGGGGCGCGGGGATCTCCTCGACGTTGATCCCGACCATGGCCTCGCCCAGCCCCCGGGACACCTTCGCGATGATCCCCGGGTCGTTGAAGTGCAGGGTGGCCTGGACGATCGCGTTGGCCCGCTCCGCCGGGTTGCCCGACTTGAAGATCCCCGAGCCGACGAACACGCCGTCCGCACCGAGCTGCATCATCATCGCCGCATCGGCCGGGGTGGCGATCCCGCCGGCGGTGAAGAGCACGACCGGCAGCGACCCGCGCTCGGCGACCTCCTTGACCAGCTCGTAGGGGGCCTGCAGCTCCTTGGCGGCCACGTACAGCTCGTCGTGGCTCATCGAGGACAGCCGGCTGATCTCCCCGCGGATGGCAGCGCATGTGCGTGGTGGCGTTGGAGACGTCGCCGGTGCCGGCCTCCCCCTTGGAGCGGATCATCGCCGCCCCCTCGGTGATCCGGCGCAGGGCCTCGCCCAGGTTGGTCGCGCCGCAGACGAAGGGGACGGTGAACGCCCACTTGTCGATGTGGTGGGTGTAGTCGGCCGGGGTCAGCACCTCGGACTCGTCGATGTAGTCCACGCCGAGGGACTCCAGCACCTGGGCCTCGACGAAGTGCCCGATCCGGGCCTTGGCCATGACCGGGATGGAGACCGCGTCGATGATGCCCTCGATCATGTCGGGGTCGCTCATGCGCGACACCCCGCCCTGGGCGCGGATGTCGGCGGGGACGCGCTCGAGGGCCATGACGGCGACGGCGCCGGCGTCCTCGGCGATCCGGGCCTGCTCGGCGTTGACGACGTCCATGATGACGCCGCCCTTGAGCATCTCGGCCATGCCGCGCTTGACGCGGTCGGTGCCGAGGGCGGTTCCTGGGGTCTGGGGGGTGCTGCTCACGAGTTCTCCTGCGCCGGTCGGGACGATGGGACAAGGTTACGTCCCGGGGCGCGGCAGCGCGAAACGCTCGATCCTGACCGGGAGCGGCCGCCTACTCGATCGTGACCTTGCTGGTCCGGTCCTTGAGCAGGATCCAGACCTGTCCCGGATCCAGCACGACGGGGTTCCCGTCGAGGTCGGTGTAGGCCGTGGGAGCCTCGGAGTAGGGCTTCTCCCAGGTGATCTTCTGGGCCACGCCATCGCGCAGCAGCAGCCCCTTGCCGGTCCCGGTCAGGATGGTCAGAGGGGTGCGGCCGCCGAACTTGTCGCCGAAGCCGGAGTCGACCTCCTTGACGTACTGGACGATCACGGTCGACGCGCGCTGGACGCCGGGCTTGTCGGTGTCCCGGGCCTGCCGGCCGTTCATCCAGACGTCGTAGAGGTCCTTCTTGGCGTTCCAACGGAACTGGACCGACATCGACGGCCAGCGGGCGGTCACCCGCGTGGCCTCCTTGCCGCCCTCGGGCGGCTCCTCGTCGAAGACGCAACCCGATGTCCTGGGACACGGCGGTGGCGCCGGAGGTCGCCAGGATCTCCTGCGGGTCGGCCATCAGGTTGTACGGCGCGTACCGGCCCGTGCCGCGCTCCCGGGAGAATCCGGGGCTGTTGACATCCTGGCTCACCTGGGTCCAGTCCGCGGCTGCCAGCTTGGGCTGCAGGCGTCGTTGCGCGCCGGAGTACACGAATGCGATGTTGCCCAGGGGGGCGAACAGCTCGATGTCGCTGACCCGGGCGCTGCGGACCGGCCCCACGGTGCCGGGCATCTGGGTGGAGAACACGGCCGCCAGCCGGGTGAGGCCCCACTCGACCGGCTCCACGTAGACGATGTCGGCCTTCGTCAGCCCGCGGTGCGGCTGGGCACTGGGGGTGTTGTCGAGCTTGACGACCATGACGGGCGTGCCGACACCACCCTCCCGCCCGCTGAACGGCGAGGTTGCCGGCTCGACGGGCGCGGGCTCCAGCGACGGCGGTGCGGATGCCGATGGGGCCGGTGCCGTGGTCCGGACCACGTCCGGATCCGGGCGCGTCGGCACCGCAGGCCGCCAACAGGCTGGCCGAGTCCGACCAGGGCAACGATCCTGCGCATGGCCCCACCCTAGTAGGCGCCCAGCCGGGATCCGGGCGGGACCCGCGCAGCGACGTCGGACCTTCACGCAGCGTTCACGATCACCGGGTCAGGCGAACGCGTCGAAGGCCGGCGGGGGCACGTCGTCCATCTCGAAGGTGTCCGGTCGCGGGGCGTTGCCGGCCAGCCGGAACAGGCGGACCAGGCGGCCCTGGCGCAGCAGCCGCGCCGCCTGGACCCCGTCGTTGAGGAACCGCCGGGACAGCGCCACCTGGGTGCAGGCCGCCGACAGGTCGTCGAGCAGCTCCTCGCCCTCGGGGATCGCGCGCAGCTCCGCGACGGCCTCGGGCTCGGCGAACACCTCGCGCAGGTCGCGGGACATCTCCGACTCGACGACGCTGCGCTCCACCTGGTCGCCGGGATCTGCGTTGCGCGAGTTGCTGGCAGCCCGGGCCAGCACGATCGCGCTGGCCGGGTCGACGCAGCCCCGAGGTGGCCAGCGCCTCCGCGGCCCGCGCCCGACGCAGCAGCTGGGCGTCCAGCGACGCGCGGGCGAGGTCGATCCGGTGGTGCAGCCGGTCGATCCGGGAGGCAAGGGCACTCAGCCGCCACACCACGAAGGCGACCACGAACAGGATCAGGATCAGCCAGACGAGGTCGACCTTCACTGCCTCGACCTCCTGCTCGCCGCCCCACGGCGGGCGCCGCACGGGCAGCCGACCCCAGAACTGCCGGGACAGGTCGGCCCGGACCTTCTCCCCGCCCGGCGTGACGCTGCTGGTAGACCTCGACGACGCGCCGGGCGACGCTCGACCAGTCGAACTCGGCCGCGCGCGCGATCCCCGCCGCCCGCAGCGCGTCGCGCCGGGCCGGATCGCCGAGCAGCTCGATCAGCGGCGCAGCGAGGTCGTCGGCGTCCTCGTTGCGGAAGTGGACCCCGCAGCGACCCTCGTCGAGCACCCGCTGGAACGCCTCGATGTCGCTGGCCACCACCGGGGCTCCCGCGGCCATCGCCTCGAGCAGGATGATGCCGAAGGACTCCCCGCCGGTGTTGGGAGCCACGTAGATGTCGGCCGTGTGCAGGGCGCGCGCCTTGTCCTCCTGGCTGACGAGCCCGAGGAACTCGACCCGCTCGGCGATCGCCGGGTCGAGCCCCACCCGGACGTCCTCGACCTCGCCCGGACCGGCGACCAGGAGCGTGACGTCCGGGACGGCAGCGGCGACCCGGGGCAGGGCAGCCAGCAGGATGGGCAGGCCCTTGCGCGGCTCGTCGATGCGGCCGAGGAACATCAGGGTGTGTTCCCCCGGCGCCGGCCCGGCAGCGGCTCGTCACCGGCGTAGAGGCTGCAGTCGACCCCGTTCGGGATGAGCACGGCGTCGCCGCCGGTGTACTCGACCAGTGAGCGTCGGGCGTACTCCGACACCGCGATCCGGGCCCGGATCTTCTCCACCGCGCTGCGCACCAGCGGAGCCATGGCGTTGAGCTCGCGGCGCGATGACGCCAGGCTGGCGTGCCAGGTTCCGACGATCGGGCCCTCCGAGACCCAGACGGACAGCAGGCCCAGGGTGGGGCCGACCGGCTCGTGGACGTGCAGGATGTCGAGGTCGGAGTCCTTGACCCAGCGACGTGCCCTGGCGGTGGCGACCGGTCCGAAGTTGATCTTGGCGACCGACCCGTTCGAGCTGATGGAGATCGGCTTGCCGCCGCTGGTCACGTAGTCGGGCAGCGCCTCCTCGTCGTCCGCCGGCGCCAGGATGATCGCCTCGTGCCCCAGGCGCATCAGGGCCAGGCGCAGGTCGTCGATGTGGGCGGCCACCCCACCGGGGGTGTCCCAGGCGTACGGGCAGACGAGTCCGACGCGCATCAGGAATCCCCTCCGGATGCGTCCCGTGCAGCCAGCCGAGCCGGGTCGAGGTCGGCCAGCCACACCCGCTGGAGCATGTGCCAGTCGGCCGGATGCTCGGCGATGCCGGCGGCCAGGGCGTCGGCGACGGCCTGGGTCGTCACGCGGATCCGCTCGTCCCGGTCGCCCGTGGTGGGCGGCTCGATCTCGGGCAGGATCTCGGCGACGTTGTGACCCTCCCAGAAGAGCTTCACGGGCACGAGCGAGGCTCCGGTGTCCACGGCCAGCGCGGCAGGCCCAGCGGGGAACCGCGCGGTCTCGCCGAAGAACTGCACGTCGACCCCCTTGGCCGAGAGGTCACGGTCGGCCAGCAGGGCCACCAGCCCACCGGCCAGGAGGGCGTCCTGCAGCAGCTGGTACACCCCGGGGTCCCCCAGCCCGTGGATGCGCATCCCGAGGGACGTCCGGAAGTCGACGAACGCCGTGTACAGCTGCTCGGGCTCGAGCTTCTCGGCAACCGTGTCGACCGGGGAGATGTGCTGGGAGCACCACGCCCCGGCATGGTCCCAGTTGCCCATGTGCGGCAGGGCGGCGACGACACCACGGCCCGAGGCCACCGGGTCGGCCAGCCGCTCCGGGTGGCGCATCTCGAAGGTGCCGATGCGGGCGGTGTCCCAGCCGGGCAACCGGAAGGCGTCGCACCAGTAGCGCATGTAGGAGCGCATGCCCTCCCGGGAGAGCTCCCGCAGCTCGTCAGGGGCGACAGGTCCCACGACGCGGGTCAGGTTGGCCTCCAGCCGCCGGACGGAGGACCCGTGCGCGCGCCACTGCTGGTCGGCGATCCGGTCGAACAGCGCGTAGGCCATGCGCTCGGGCATCAGCCGGACAGCCCGCCACCCCCCGGCGTAGGCCAGGTACGTCGCCTGCTCCTTCACGGCCGGCTCACTCCTCGGCGCTGGGCACGTCGGGCTGCTGGCCGTTGAGCGGCTTCAGCTGCCTGCGCACGTCGAGTCCCCGCTGGAACACCGTGATGGTGGTCAGCACGGCCAGGATGGCCACCGCGGCGGTCATTCCCCAGGTGAAGAACTGGTACAGGATCGCGCCGACGCCGAGGATGATCATCCGTTCCGCACGCTCGGCGATGCCGCCGTTGGCCGTCGCGCCCACGGCCTCGGCGCGTGCCTTCGCGTAGCTGACGACCGTCCCCCCGACGAGGCAGACCCAGGCCAGGATCGTGGTGGCCGTCGCGAGGAACGCAGTCGGCACGTCGCGCTGCCAGGCGGCCCAGATCAGCACGCCCCCGAAGACCGCCCCGTCGGCCACCCGATCGAGGGTCGCGTCGAACCAGGCACCCCACGGCCCCTGGGTCCCGCTGAGGCGGGCCATGGTCCCGTCGAGGACGTCGGCGGAGATGAAGAGGAACAGCAGGATCACCGCGGGGATGAACCTGCCCTGCGGGATGAGGATCAGTGCGGTGAGGACGGTGAGGGTCGTGCCCGTCAGGGTGACCATGTCCGGGGTGACCCGCATCCGGAGCAGGCCGCGCGCCATGGGCTCGACAACAGGGGCGATGACGCCACGGGCGTCGGCATTGTTCAGCATGAGGAGGCCGATCGTAGCGAGAAACCCGACCCCGAGTGCGCAGGACGAAGGTCCTTGTTGCGAGGCTTGCGCCTTGGGAGACTGCACACCCACGACGAAAGGCACCTCATGGCTCAGGCGAACACCTCAGGGGGTGGGTCGGTCTCTGCACCGGCCAGCCCCGCCGACATCCGCAACGTGGTCCTGGTCGGACCGTCCGGCGCGGGCAAGACGACGCTGCTCGAGGCGATGCTGGTCGCCACCGGGACCATCCCGCGCGCGGGGCGGACGACGGACGGGACCACGGTGTCGGACTTCGACGACGCGGAGGTCCGCCAGCAGCGGTCCGTCGGCCTGGCCCTCGCGCCGGTCGTCGTCGACGGGGTGAAGGTCAACTTCCTGGACACGCCGGGCTACGCGGACTTCGTGGGCGACCTGCGCGCCGGTCTGCGCGCGGCCGACGCCGCGCTGTTCGTGGTCTCGGCGGTCGACGGGGTCGACGGCGGCACCCAGATGCTCTGGGAGGAGTGCGCCGCGGTGGGCATGCCCCGCGCCGTCGTCGTGACCCGCCTGGACCACCCGCGCGCCGACTTCGACGAGCTCGTGGCGATCTGCCAGAGGGTGTTCGGCGAGGGCGTGATGCCGCTGATGCTGCCGATGATGGCCGACGACGGAACCCCTGCCGGGTTCATCGACCTGATCACCGAGCGGATCCACGACTACTCCAGCGGGTCCCGCGTCGACCGCGAGCCGGAGGCCGCACACCTCGAGCTGATCGAGAGCACCCGCGCCGGGCTGATCGAGGGGATCATCGCCGAGAGCGAGGACGAGACCCTCATGGACCGCTACCTCGCCGGTGAGCACATCGACCACGACACGCTCATCGCCGACCTCGAGATGGCCGTCGCCCGGGGCTCGTTCTACCCCGTGATCGCCACGGCGGTCGAGCTCGGCGGCCTGGGGGCGACCGAGGTCCTCGACCTCGTCGTCGTGGCTTCCCGTCGCCGCTGGAGCACCCGCTGCCCCCGGTCACCACCCCGGACGGCCAGCCGCGGGGCCCGCTTGCCTGCGACGCGGCGGGCCCGCTGTGCGCCGAGGTCGTCAAGACGACCACCGATCCCTACGTCGGGCGGCTGTCGCTGGTGCGCGTGTTCTCCGGTCGGGTGATGCCGGACTCGTTCGTCCACGTCTCCGGGCACTTCGGTGCCGACCGCGGGCATGAGGACCACGACGTCGACGAGCGCATCGGGGCCCTGTCCAGCCCGCTGGGCAAGGTCCAGCGCACGATCGACGCCGGGATCGCCGGGGACATCGTCGCCGTGGCCAAGCTGACGCGGGCCGAGACCGGCGACACGCTGTCGGACAAGGACACCCCGCTGCTCATGGAGCCGTGGCTGATGCCCGACGCCCTGCTCCCGGTCGCGATCGTCGCCAAGTCCAAGGCCGACGAGGACAAGCTCGGTGCCGCACTGAACCGCCTTGTGGCCGAGGACGCGACCCTGCGCCTGGACCGCAACGCCGAGACCGGCCAGCTGGTCCTGTGGTGCATGGGCGAGGCGCACGTCGACGTGCTGCTCGACCGGCTCAAGAACCGGTACGGCGTCGCCGTCGAGTCCGAGGAGCTGCGGGTCTCGCTGCGCGAGACGTTCGCCACGCCTGCGAAGGCCAAGGGCAGGCACGTCAAGCAGTCCGGCGGGCACGGCCAGTACGCGGTCTGCGACATCGAGGTCGCCCCGCTCCCGGCCGGGTCGGGCTTCGAGTTCGTCGACAAGGTCGTCGGCGGGGCTGTCCCACGCCAGTTCATCCCCTCGGTGGAGAAGGGCGTGCGGACCCAGATGGAGCGCGGGGTCGTGGCCGGGTACCCGGTGGTCGACATCCAGGTGACCCTCTACGACGGCAAGGCGCACTCCGTGGACTCCTCGGACATGGCCTTCCAGATGGCCGGCGCCCTGGCCCTCAAGGAGGCAGCCGCCGCGGCCCAGATCTCGATGCTCGAGCCGGTGGCGGCGATCAGCGTCCTGGTCTCCGACGAGTACGTCGGGGCGGTCATGGGCGACCTGTCCGGGCGTCGTGGGCGGGTGTCGGGCACGGAGCCCGCGGGCAGCGGCCGCACGCTGATCAAGGCCGAGGTCCCCGAGCTCGAGCTCACCCGCTACGCCATCGAGCTGCGCTCCATGTCGCACGGCACGGGCACGTTCAACCGCACCTACATCGGCCACGAGCCGATGCCGGCGCAGATCGCCAAGAAGGTCATCGACGCGAGCGCGAAGCACTGACCCGCACGCGCCTCAGGGGCCGCTCCCACACCGGGGCGGCCCCTGACGCTGTGTCAGCCCCAGCCACCCCCAGCCCGCAGACCCTCCGGGAAGGTGCAGACCCTCCGGGTCGCCCGGGAGGGTCTGCACCTTCCGGGAGGGTGTGCGGAAGGGCGGGCTTCAGCGGCGGACGGGCTTGAGGGTCCAGAGGAAGCTGGCCTCGCCGGTGACCGTCCAGTCCTCGGTGGACAGCGTCACGTCGATGCGGAACTCCGGGCGCTCCCCCGCATCGAGGCTGGCCACGATCGACTCCGGGGTGTCGTGCATCAGCGCCTCGGCGTACATCGGCCCCATGGCGATCTTCTTGAACCGGATGGAGGCATCCACGGGAAGGGGCGTGGCGCGGTCGAGCAGCATCCCGAAGTTGCCCAGCACGATCGCCCCGGTGGCCGTCTCCGCGAGGGTGAACATCGCGCCGGCGTGCGGACCACCCACGTGGTTGCGGTACTCGGGCTTGTCCGGCAGGCGCAGCAGCACCCGCTGCGGGGCCAGCTCGAGGAACTCCAGCTCGAGGGTCCCGACCATCGGGACCACGGTGGGCATCTGCGCGACGAGGGAGTGGAAGTCCATGCCATCGAGGCTACCGAGCAGGCGGCTGCCCGGGCCCACCGGACCCCCACCGGTCCCCCACCGGTCCCCCACCGCAGGACCTCCGCGAACTGGTGGAGCCCCCCGAGCTCCGCGAGGTCCCGTCGCGTTGCGGAGGAAGTGCGGGGGTGGGGCGGTAGCGTCGCGCACATGCCAGACGACACCGCGGCTCCCCCGGACCAGGCCCCGGCTCCCCCGCGGGGCACCGCCGCGCTGCCCTCGGTCGCCGTGTTCGACATCGACGGGGTGCTCGCCGACGTGCGCCACCGTCTGCACCACGTGGCCGCGCGCCCGAAGGACTGGGATGCGTTCTTCGGCGCCGCCCCGCAGGACCCCCACTGCGCGAGGGACTCGGGGCCGTGGCGACCGCGGATCGCGCCGGGCACGTCATCGTCTACCTGACCGGACGGCCGGAGAGGTGCCGCGCCGCGACGCTGACCTGGCTGGCCGAGCAGGGCCTGCCCAGCGGTGAGCTGTTCATGCGCGACGACGCCGATCGCCGTCCGGCGCGGATCACGAAGGTGGCCGCGCTGCGCCGCCTGTCCCGCCGCTACCGGGTCGAGGCGTTCGTCGACGATGACGCAGCCGTGGTCGAGGCCGTGCGTGCGGCCGGGTTCCCCGTGCTTCACGCGCTGTGGATGGCACCCTCGACCTCAGGTGCAGACTCCGCACCGGACCTGCCCGGGCAGGGCACGACCGCCCAGGCCGTCCTCTTCGAGATCCAGGAGGAGGAGGGCCGCACCTGAGGCCCGCCGTTGACCGGGTCAGGTCCGCCGGGAGCCCCGCCGTCCTCGGCGACAGCTCTGCTCCCGGCGCACGCTCAGCCCAGGGTGGCCAGCTCCTCGGGACGCGGGCAGGAGCACACGAGGTGCCGGTCGCCGTACGCGCCGTCGATCCGGCCGACGGGCGACCCAGTACTTGTCGGTGCGCAGCCCGGGGACGGGGTAGACCGCCTGCTCCCGGGTGTAGGGCCGGTCCCACTCCCCGACCGAGGCCTCCGCGGTGTGCGGGGCGCCGCGCAGCACGCTGTCGGCGACGGCGACCTCCCCGTGGCGACCTGCTCGATCTCGGCGTGGATGGCGATCATGGCCTCGCAGAAGCGGTCGAGCTCGGCCAGCGACTCGCTCTCCGTGGGCTCGACCATGAGGGTGCCGGCCACCGGGAAGCTCATGGTCGGCGAGTGGAAGCCGTAGTCGATCAGGCGCTTGGCGACGTCGTCGACCGTCACGCCCGTGCGCCGGGTGATCTCGCGCAGGTCCAGGATGCACTCGTGGGCGACCAGGCCGCCGGGGCCGGTGTAGAGCACCGGGAAGTACTCGGTCGAGGCGGCGGGCGATGTAGTTGGCCGACAGGACCGCCACCTGCGTGGCCCGGGTGAGCCCCTGCGCGCCCATCATCCGGATGTAGGCCCACGGGATCGGCAGGATGCCGGCGCTGCCCCACGGAGCACCGCTGACCGGTCCCACCCCACCGTCGCGGTGGCCCCGGCCGGCCGGGCCGGCCTCCGGGCGCACCGGGTGGCCCGGCAGGAAGGGGGCCAGGTGCGCGCGCACACCGATCGGCCCCACACCGGGCCCGCCGCCCCCGTGCGGGATGCAGAAGGTCTTGTGCAGGTTCAGGTGCGACACGTCGGCACCGAAGCGACCCGGCTTGGCCAGGCCGACCAGCGCGTTGAGGTTCGCCCCGTCGACGTAGACCTGGCCCCCGGCGTCGTGGACCATCGCGCACAGGGTCGGCCACCTCGGACTCGTACACGCCGTGGGTGGACGGGTAGGTGATCATCAGGGCCGCCACGCGACCGGCATGGGCGTCCAGCGCCGCACGCAGCGACGTCGATGCTCACGTTCCCGTCGTCGTCGCAGGCCACCACGACCACGCGCATGCCCGGCCATCACCGCCGATGCGGCGTTGGTGCCGTGCGCCGAGGACGGGATCAGGCAGACGTCCCGCTCGGTCTCGCCGCGCGAGGCGTGCCATCCCCGGATGGCCAGGAGCCCGGCGAACTCGCCCTGGGACCCGGCGTTGGGCTGGACGCTCACCGCGTCATAGCCGGTCAGCTCCACCAGCAGGGCCTCGAGGTCACCGATCAGCTCCGCGTAGCCCAGCGACTGCTCGCGCGGGGCGAAGGGGTGGATCGAGGCGAAGCTCGGGCCAGCTGATCGGCTCCATCTCGGTGGTGGCGTTGAGCTTCATGGTGCACGAGCCCAACGGGATCATGGACCGGTCCAGGGCCACGTCGTAGCCCGCGAGCCGGCGCAGGTAGCGCAGCATCTCGGTCTCGCTGCGGTGCTGGTGGAACACCGGGTGGGTCGAGGAAGGGCGAGGTCCGCCTCCACCCCTGCGGGAGGGCCTCGGGGAGGACCCCGGCCGACAGCGGATCGCCGCGGTGCCCCGGCGGGACGGGCCCCTCGCCGCGCGCGGCGGAGAACGCCTGGCGGACAACGGCCAGGTGCTCCTCCTCGGTCACCTCGTCGGTGGTGATCCCCACGTGGTCGGCATCGACCAGGCGCAGGTTGATCCCCCGCTCGGCGGCCTCCGCCACGACCCGCGTCGCCAGCCCGGGGACCACCGCGACGACCGTGTCGAAGAACGTCGGGTGCAGCATCGGCACGCCGTCCCCCGCCAGCATGGCGGCCAGCGACGCCGCCCGATCGTGCACCCGCTCGGCGATCCGGCGCAGCCCGTCCGGTCCGTGGTAGGCGGCGTAGAGGCCGGCGATCACCGCCAGCAGGACCTGGGCGGTGCAGATGTTGCTGGTCGCCCGCTCCCGCCGGATGTGCTGCTCACGGGTCTGCAGCGCCAGGCGGTAGGCCTGCGCGCCCGCGGAGTCGACCGACACGCCCACGAGGCGTCCCGGCAGCTGGCGCTCGAGCCCGGGACGCACGGCCATGAAGCCCGGCGTGCGGACCCCCGAACCCCATCGGGACGCCGAAGCGCTGCGCGGACCCCACGACGATGTCCGCCCCGCACTCCCCCGGCGGGGTGAGCAGGCACAGGCCCAGCAGGTCGGCGGCGACGACCACGCCGGCACCCCGCGCGTGCGCCTCGTCGCAGAGCCCGGCCAGCAGACCGGGGTCGCGCACCAGGCCCGTCGAGGTCGGCATCGAGACCAGCACGCCGAAGAAGCCGCCTGCGGGGAGCCCGGTGCTCACGTCCCGGACATCCAGGACGATCCCCAGGGGCTCGGCACGCGTCTGCAGCACCGCCAGGGTCTGCGGGTGGGTGTCGGCGTCCACCACGAAGGTCATGGCCCCGGAGCGGTCGACCCGGTGCAGGAGCGTCATCGCCTCGGCCGCCGCGGTGGGCTCGTCGAGCATCGATGCGTTGGCCAGGGGCAGGCCGGTGAGGTCGCAGACCATCGTCTGGAAGTTCAGCAGGGCCTCGAGCCGGCCCTGGGAGATCTCGGGCTGGTAGGGCGTGTAGGCGGTGTACCAGCCCGGTGACTCCAGCACGTTGCGCCGGATCACCGCGGGTGTGAGGGTGTCGTGGTAGCCCAGGCCGATCATCGACACGGCCGGGGTGTTCGCCTCCGACATCCGGCGCAGGGCTGCCGTCGCCTGGGACTCCGTGAGCGCGGGCGGGAGGTCCAGCCCGCCAGCCCAGGCGATCGTCGCCGGCACGGCCGCCCGGGCAAGGGACTCGAGGTCCGGATGCCCGACGGCCTCGCAGCATCAGCGCCACATCCCGATCATCAGGGCCGATGTGGCGGTCGGCGAACTCCAGGTCACGGGATGAGGGCTGCACGCGCCCACGATAGTCGTGACCACCCGGGTCCGCCGGGAGGGTCGGCGCCCGGGTCCGGCCGATGGCTGGCGCGACCGGGACGTTGCGCTGGCTGCTGTGGGGCTCAGCCGGTCTGGCGCTTGGCGCGACGCTCGGCGAGCTCGTCGGCGGACGAGGCCGGGAGCCCCGAGCCGCGCTCGGCCGGCAGGGCCGAGAGCGTGCCCTCCACCTCGCGCCACACCTTGCCGACGGCGATCCCGAAGACCCCCTGGCCGCCGCGGACCAGGTCGATGACCTCGTCCTCGCTCGTGCACTCGTAGACGCTGGCGCCGTCGCTCATCAGGGTCAGGGTGGCCAGGTCCTCGACGCCACGGGCACGCAGGTGGGTCGACGGCCGTGCGGATGTTCTGCAACGAGACCCCGGTGTCCAGCAGCCGCTTGACGACCTTGAGCACGAGGATGTCGCGGAAGCTGTACAGGCGCTGCGTCCCGGAGCCGGTGGCCGGTCGGATCGAGGGCTCCACCAGGCCCGTGCGCGCCCAGTAGTCCAGCTGCCGGTAGGTGATCTCCGCGGCGGCGCATGCGACCGGGCCGCGGTAGCCGACTCCCTCGGGCAGGGTCGTCTCGGGGACGTCGAAGAGGGAGCCCTGCACCTCGTGCTGCTGTCCCGTGCCCTCAGGTGACATCTGCGCCTGGCCTCCGGTCGACGTGGCATCTTGCGTCAGCGTAGTTACACCGACGGAATTCCTGCCCCGAAACTAGGCCCCGGAGCACCCCACGTCAACGGCGTGCACCCCGACACGCCGGGGCAAAGTCTCAACCTCCAGTTGAGGGTGAGGAAAGCGCCTCATGGCTCACTGGAAGTCCTGGGGGGTCACCGTGTCGAGGAACTCCCGGAACTGCTCGACCTCGTCGACCTCCTCGTCGGGGTCAGGTGCCACACCTGCCTCCGCCAGCACCTCGTCGGCGAGCAGGATCGGCACCCCCGCCCTCAGCGCCAGGGCGATGGCGTCCGACGGCCGGGCGTCCACGGTCTGGGACTCCAGCACCAGCTCGGCGAAGAACACCCCCTCCTCCAGCCGGGTGATGCGCACGGACGAGCAGGGGGGTCCCCAGCTGGAGCAGCGTTGCGACGAACAGGTCGTGGGTCAGGGGCCGGGGGGCGGCCACGCCCTGCTGGGCCATGGCGATCGCCGCGGCCTCGTTCGGCCCGATCCAGATGGGCAGGACCGCCCCCCCGCTGATCGGCCGCACCAGCACGATCGGCGCATTGGAGGGCATCTCGACGCGCACACCCACGACCTCGACCACCTGGTACCCATCCACGTGGCCAGACTAGACCCGGCGGGCTGGACCCACCATCGCTCAGCGCCCGAGCGTCCCGGGCAGCCCGGCCTTGACCAGGGCGACGTGCAGCTGGATGGCCAGCGTGGCGATCGCGCGGGCGGCCTCCTCCGCCTTCGCAGCACTGTCCTCATGGCGGCCGCGGGCCATGGGCTTGACGACCTGCTCCACCAGTGACAGCTCACGGTCGGCGGCCAGCCGGAACGGGCGCAGGTGTCGCGGGCCATATCCGAACTGGGCCATCTCGGCGGCGATGCGGGCCACCTGCAGGGCAGTGGCGTCGTAGTAGGAGGTGCCCGGCGCCTGGGCGACCAGCCCGAACGACTCGAGCTCGCGCAGCACCTCGTTGGTGATCCCGGACTCCTCGAGCAGCTCCTTGCGCGACAGGCGCAGCTCCTGGCTCTCCGCGGCGAGGTCCTCGGGCGACGGGTAGGCGTCGGTGGTGACCAGCGCCCGCGGTGCGGTGTCCGTGGCGCTCAGGGGCGCGGGCTGAAGCCCTCGGTCGATCGCGTCGAGGTGCTCGCGGATGACCTTCAGCGGCAGGTAGTGGTCGCGCTGCATCCGCAGCACGTAGCGCAGGCGCTCCGCGTCGGCCCGGGTGAACTTGCGGTAGCCCGACGGGGTCCGCTGCGGCTGGACGAGGTCCTCGGACTCCAGGTAGCGGATCTTGGAGATGCTGACGTCCGGGAAGTCCGAGCGCAGCAGGTGCAGGACCTCCCCGATGCTCAGCAGGCCGTCCGACGCTGCAGCCGTGCTCACGACTGGCCACCCCCCACGAGGAACACGAACCGGTACTTGCCGATCTGGACCTCGTCACCCCCGGCCAGCACCGTCGCGTCGATCCGCTCGCGGTTCACGTAGGTCCCGTTCAGGCTGCCGACGTCGCGGCACTGCCAGCCCTGGGCGTCGCGGATGAACTGCGCATGACGCCGGGAGACCGTGACGTCGTCGAGGACCACGTCGGCGTCATCGGAGCGACCCACCGTCACCAGGTCGGAGTCGAGGACGAACGAGGTGCCCTCGCTGGGGCCGCGCCGCACGATCAGCATGGCCGCGCCCGGCGCCACCGATCCGACGCTGCCGGGACCGACGGGGCCCAGCGGCCCGGTCGAGGTCACTGGCACGTCGAGGTTGCCCGTGGCCTGGACCTGGTCCTCCGCGCTGAGGTCGACCAGCGGCGCACCGCAGTTGCTGCAGAAGCGTGCAAGGTCGGACATCTCCTGACCGCACTGCCGGCATGAACGCCCCACGTCGACTCCGTCCTGACCTGATCCCGCCCCCGGGAACCTCTACCTGAGGTCTAGGTTCACCTCGGGGGCAAACCTACCCGACTCCCTGAGGGCCGGGTCAACCCCTGGCTACGACAGACCGTCGGCGTACTGCGACGCGGTGAGCAGCGAGGACCAGGCGGCGTCGGCCTCCTCGGGGCTCGCGCACTCGACATCGACCATCCAGCCCTCGCCGTAGGGCTCGGCGTTGACCATCTCCGGGGAGTCCTCGAGGGCGGTGTTCACCTCGATGACGGTCCCGTCGAGGGGGGCGAACAGGTCGCTCACGGACTTGGTCGACTCCACCTCGCCGCACGGCTGCCCGCCGGTGAGCACGCTGCCCACGGTCGGCAGCGCGACGTACACGACATCCCCGAGGGCCTCGGTCGCGAACGAGGTGATCCCGAAGCGCAGGACGGTCGGGCTCTCCCGGCGGATCCACTCGTGCTCCGGGGTGTAGCGCAGGTCATCGGGGTACATCGGGCCTCCATCGGCTGCGGTCGGGCTGACGGTCGGGGGTCGGCAACGGCGGGACTCAGTCCTGGTCCACCGGTTCAGCGTACTCGGGGGTCGTCAGCGGGACCGTCGAGGTGATGTCGAGGGAATCGCGACGATCCATCTCGAAGAGGGCGCCGGCGGTGCGCACCGAGTCCGCGATGCCTCCGGGGATCTCCATCGCGGTGGCCAGGGTCTCGGGATCGCCGATCGCCAGGATCGTGTAGGGCGCCGGGCGCAGGTCGCCGGAGACCAGGACCGCCGCGGTGCCGGCCTCCGGGGGGTTGGCGAACCAGGTGTTGACGACCACGCGCCGCTCGGCCACCTCGATGCTCTCCGCCCCCGCGTCACGCAGCTCCTGCACGGCGTCCAGGATCTGGGGGGCGTCCACCGCGCCCTCCGGGTCCCGGATCACGATCCGCACGCCGGGACCGCGCACCTTCGTCGTGCCGGCCAGCACCTCGAGGGACTGCTTCCGGCTGCGCGCCTGCGCCAGGGCGGCGGCGTCGCTGCCCGAGGTCAGCGACGCGATCTCGGCCGCGAGCCGGCGCTTCTCCTGCTCGAGCCGGTCGTTCTCCGCATCGAGGCTGTCAAGGATCTGCACCAGCTCATCGGGCCGGGCGCTGGCCAGGGCGTCGTCGCTGCCCTCGGCCACCACGCCGGCCACGAACAACCACCCCAGGACGGCGAACAGCGCCCCGCCGATCACGCTCGCCGGACCGCTCCAGCGCCACAGCGACGTCGTGTGGAAGTCCCCGTCCGGCTCGTCCGGGTTCGGGATCGCGGCCGCGGCCGGGCCGGCCGTGACCTCTGCGTCGTCCTGGCCCATGCTCATGCCTTCAGGATGTGCCGGCGGATCGCGGCGGCGTTGGCGAAGATGCGCATCGTCAGGACGACCACCACGCCGGTCGACATCTGGCTGCCGACGCCCAGGAGGTCCCCGATCCACACGATGAACGCCGCGACGACCACGTTGCTGAGGAAGGAGATCACGAAGATGCGGTCGCGGAACACGCCGTCGAGCAGCGCTCGGATGGCACCGACCACGGCGTCCAGGGCCGCGATCACGGCGATCGGCAGGTAGGGCTCCAGCCAGGTCGGGACCGTGGGTTCCAGGACCAGCCCGGCCACCACCCCGATGATGAGCCCGATCAGTGCGACCATCAGCCCTCCCCCTCCTCCTGGCCGACAACCTCCGCATCCGAGGGGAGCGTTGAGGTTGCCGAGCGCAGCGTGATCCGGTCCACGGACGACGTCTCCAAGCCTATGCCGAACTGCTGGGACACACTGGCCAGCTCCTGCGCATCCGGGGTCGTCGCGAACCTCTGCGCGAGGTCGGGGGGACCGATCGCCTCCACCCGGTAGGGCGGCTTGAGCGGTCGGTAGTTGACCAGGATCGCCCCTGCGGCCGACCGGATGGCCGTCTGGGCGGTCACCCGCTGGCCGTTGACGGCGATCGCCTCGGCGCCGACCGACCACAACCCGTTCACCGCCCGCTGGACGTCGCTGTCGAGCACCCGCTCGATGTCGCTGCCCTCCTCCCCCTCCGTGACGGGGGCGTCCGTGAGCGTCACCACGGCCCCAGGCCCCTCGACCGGCGAGTAGCCGGTCACGAGCTCGAGGTCCGTGATCTGGCTGGCCAGCTCGACGCCGGCCAACGTCGCCTCGAGGTTGTCCTCACGCGCCACGGCGAGCTCCTCGCGGGCTGCCTCCACCTCCCCGATGAGCGTCTCGTTGCGGTCGTCGGCCGCCGCGATCCGATCGATGAGGGCGGAGCGCTGCTCGTTGACGGCCGGGTCGTTGAGGACCCGCTCCGAGATGCCCAGGGCCAGGACGAAGCCGGCAAGGCCGAGCGCGACAGCCGCCACGAGCACCCGCTGGCGCCGGGACCCTGCCGGCCGCTGGTCGCCCACGTCGGCGTAGTCGCTGGCCACCGCCGCGCTGGTGAGCTGGTCGATCAGGTTCAGCCGCTCGCGGGCACTCGGCCCCGGCCGACCGGTCCCCGACGGTGGTGATCCGGTCGTCGAGGTCGCCATCACGCGACCCCGGACTCGATCACGGCGTACCACTCCCGCAGCAGGCTGTCGGCGCGCACGTCGGACGCCGCCTCGGCCCAGAGCTGGATGACGGCCTCCGACTGGTCCGGGACGGCCAGGACCCAGGCACCGTCCGACTCCTGGATGCGCACCCCCTCGGCCGTGTCGACAACCTGGTCCCCCGCGGTCTCCACGAGGGTGCGCATGACCGTCCCCCGGCGGGCCCAGGGCGTGGGCACGGACGAGCGGGCCATGTGCACCTGGGGGATGCGCCGATCGATCGCCGACAGCGTCAGCCTGGTGCGCGCCACCATGCCCACCAGCCGGACGAACGCCGCCAGCCCGTCCACGTTGGGCCCCATCTCCGGGACGATGAACCCCCCCTTGCCGTCACCGGCGAAGATGAGGTCCGGGGTGGCCCGCGCCTGCGCTGACAGGGCCGCCGTCGAGGAGCCCGTCCACACGACACCCACCGAGTGGTAGGCGGTGACCCCCTGGGCCACCCGCGTCGTGTGGGCGGGCAGCGCGATCACCCCCCTGCGCCGCTCCGCGGCCACCAGGTCGAGCATCACCAGCAGCGCGCGACCGTGGTCGAAGGGCCGTCCGGTCTCGTCGACCATCGAGAGCCGCTCACCGGTGGGGTCGAAGCGCACGCCGAGGTCCGAGCGCGAGGACGAGACGAGCTCGCCCAGGCGGGTCATGGCCGCGTGGTACGACGCGCCGGTGGACGTCGGGTGCTCCTCGTCGAGCCTGTTGTTGACCGTGAGCACGCTCACCGGCAACGCGGAGAGCACGCGGGGAAGGACCAGGGAGGAGGGGCCCGAACCGGTGTCGATGACCACCTTCAGCCCGGCCTCGGCGACCCCGGAGGTGTCGATCGCCCCGGCCAGCTGCGCGGCGTACTCGTCGACCGAGCGGTGCGGGGTGTGGATGTCGCCGATCTCGCCGGGGAAGGACCGCCGGAAGTCCCGGCGGACCAGTGATCCGCTCCAGCGTCTGCTGCTCGGAGACCGACAGGTCCGAGCCGGTGCGGTCCAGCAGCAGCAGGTCCAGGCTCTCGGGGGCCCCGAGGGTCGTGCGCAGGTAGACCCCGCCCTGGGCTGAGCGCTCCGTGTCGGCGCGGGCGATCGGCAGGGGCGTGATCCGCAGGTCCCGCACGTTCAGCCCCGCCGCGGTCAACGAGCCGGCAAGCGCGCGGTTCATCGCCCGGGCCGCACGGGAGTGGTCCCGGCCGACCGTCACCGTCGACCCCTTGGGCAGCAGGGCGGCGAAGGCCGCCCCGAGCCGCACCACCATCTCGGGGGTGATGTCGAGGTTGACGATCCCGGTCACGCCGCGCGGGCCGAACAGCGAGCGGTGCGCCTGGGCCTCCCAGATGACGTTGTCGGCCAGGACGGCACCGGCCTCGATCTGCTTGGCCGGGTACACGTGCACGCCGGCGCTGACCTGCACCTCCTCGCCGAGCACGCAGGCGTCGGCGATCACCGCCCCGGGGGCGATGTGCACGCGCGCCCGGACCTCGCACGATCGTCCGAGCAGCGCGGAGGTGATCTCCGAGCCCTCATCGACGTAGACGCTGGTGTCGAGCAGGCTGCCCACGACCCGGGCCCCCCGGCGCAGGACCACGTTGCTCCCCAGGACGGTGCCGGGACCCACCACGCAGTCGTCCTCCACGCGGACATTGGCCCCGAGGAAGCACGGCGACTCCAGCCGCGCACCCGGGTCGACGACCGCGCCCTCGCCGAGCCAGACCTGGGGCGCGACCTCGAAGCCACCCACGTGGGCATCGACCCGGCCCCGGAGCACGTCGCCCTGGACAGCCAGGTAGCTGGCGATGGTCCCGACGTCCTCCCAGTAGCGGTCCGTCACGTACCCGTAGATCGGTTTCCCCGCCGCCATGAGCGTCGGGAAGATGTCGGCCGACCAGTCCACCTTCGTCTCGGCGGGGACGAGGTCCAGGACCTCCGGGGCCATCACGTAGATTCCGGTGTTCACCGTGTCGGAGAACACCTGCCCCCACGTGGGCTTCTCGATGAACCGCTCGATCCGCCCGTCCTCGGCCGTGATCACGTTCCCGAACTCGATGACGTTGGGCTTGCGGGCCAGGGCCACCGTCACCAGGGCCCCGGTCCGGTTGTGGAAGTCCACGAGGGCCGTGAGGTCGATGTCGGTCAGGGCATCGCCCGAGACCACGAGGAACGGCTCGCCGGCAAGGCCCTCCTCGGCGTTCTTGACGCTGCCCGCGGTGCCCAGCGGGACGGACTCCGTGGCGTAGGACAGTCGCACCCCGTACTCGTCCCCGTCGCCGAAGTACGAGCGGATGTTCGCTGCCAGGTACTGCACCGTGACGACCGCCTGCTCGATCCCGTGCCTGTTCAGCAGTCGCAGGAGGTGACCCATGATCGGCTCGCCCACGACCGGCAGCAGCGGCTTGGGGACGTTCGTGGTCAACGGGCGCAGGCGGGTGCCCTCGCCGCCGGCCATCACGACGGCACGCACGGCGCTACGCCCCGGCCGGGGCAGGGAGGTCGGACATCACCTCGCGGGTCTGGCGGATGTACAGCGCCGCGCTGTACAGGTACAGCCCGGTGCCCCACCAGGCGAAGGCCCAGCCGGCGATGCGCGCCAGCTCCTCGACGACCGTCTGCGGGTCCGCCCCCCAGAGCAGCAGCGGGAAGGAGATCATCAGGTTGAAGGTGGCCGCCTTGCCGATGAAGTTGACCGGCAGCCCGGTGATGCCCCGGCTCTTCAACCGCCCCATCTCCACCGCCAGGACGACGTCGCGCAGCACCAGCAGCGCCACGAACCACAGCGGGACCACTCCGCGGATGAGGAACACGACCAGGACGGTGACCGTGGACAGGCGATCGGCGATGGGATCCAGCAGCTGGCCCAGCCGGGTGACCTGGTTCCAGCGCCGGGCCAGCATGCCGTCGAAGAAGTCCGTCGCCCCCCCGAGCGCCAGGACGAGCGGCGGCCAGGGCGTCCTGCTGGGGCACCAGCGCCAACCAGGCGAACAGCGGGATCGTCAGCAGGCGGATGCCGCTGAGCACGTTCGGCAGGGTCCAGACAAGGTCGGTCCGGACCGCCGGCTCCTGCACGCGCATGGCTCGCCCCATCCACCTCGATGCTGGGCGAAGCGTACCCCGGGTCGGCGCCCGGGTCACCCCGTGGGCGGGCAGCACGACCGCCGACGAACCGGGCGTCGTGCGCCCGCGTGCGATGTCCCTGTTCCGGGGACATCGCCCGGGCCGATCGGCCCGGGATCCGCAGCCGGTGAGTGGTTGGCTGGCGCTGAGACCATCGCCGGGCCGGCGGACCGGCCCTGAGTGCCTGCGGCGGGGAGGCACCGCGTCGGGATCACCCGGACTGCGCTCCGGCGCCATCGCGGCCGGGACGCGGCGTAGAGTGCTGGCGCGGCCCCGTCATTGCATCCCCCGTCGACTGACGGGGCCCCCCACTGCACCCCCCGTCGATGGCGGGGTCGCCCCGTGCCGCGGGCTACTCGCGGATCAGGCCGTCGCGCAGGGCCTCGCGGTAGAGGTCCACCCTGCTGGAGGTGTCCCTCCCGACACTCGCGTACTTCGCCCTCGCCCGCTTCAGGTGCGTGGCCGCCGTGCCCGGGCTGATGCCGATGATGCGGGCGACGCTGTCCAGCTTCATCCCCGACGCATAGAGGGTCAGCACCCGCTCCTGGACCTCCGACAGCGCCGGGCGCCGAGGACCGGACAGCACCAGTGCCGCCACCTCGGGACTCGTCCACGTCCCGTCGCCCATCACCTCGAGGATCGCCTGCACCAGGGTCGCGGGAGGCTCACGCTTGCTCACGAATCCCGAGACGCCGACGTCCAGCATCGCCCTGACGGAGCGCTCGTCGGCCAGTGCCGACACCACCAGCACCCGGCATCCTGCCGCCTGGATGCGACCGGCCAGCTCCGGATCCGCGACCGACCCGCCCAGGTCGAGGTCGAGCAGCAGGACGTCGGGGAGGGGCTCCAGGGCCAGGATCGCCTCCGGGTCGGACCCCTCGTGCACCACGGTCGCGCCGAGCTCCCGCACCACCACGTCGGCCAGACCGCTGCGGACCAGCGCATGGTCATCGATGATCGCGATCCTCATGCCCGATCCTCCCATCGCGCCTCGGCGAGGACCTCATCGCCGACGACGGTGACTGTCCAGCCTGCCGCCTCGAGGTTCTCGACCAGTGCCACCGTCTCGTGCTGGTCGGATCCGCCCGACCCGCTGCTGAGGACCCTCCCGGGGTCCTCAGGTGGCGCGGGTCCGGCAGGGCCGCCAGGTCCGAGGGTCGATCAGGACCAGGCAGTGGGCACCGGCCGGACTGCAGGGTCGTGACCTGCACCGCGATCCCGGTGGGCACGCCAGGGCCCCGGCCAGCATCACGCCCCGCAGTACCGTTCCGGGTCCTGGTCGAGATCGGCGTTGAGGGTCAGGGTCAGGGCGATCCCCCGGTCGTGCGCCCACAGGACGAGGCCGGTCAGCGCCTGTCCCGCCCCCCCAGGGTCCCCCACCGGCATGGCCGTGAGGGCCCGCAGGATCCCCTCGGCCTGGGCTGCGCGCGCACAGTGGCCGCGTCCCCGGGGTCCATCCCCCACGGCCAGGCCCACCATCACGGGCTCGGAGACCGACCGGGCGAAGCCCAGCATGGCCTGGCGCGCGCGCACCGGCTCGGCCGCGGCCGCGCCCTGCCCGCTCGGGGCCAGCACCTGCGTCGTTCCGCCGACCATTGCCCATGTCTGGCTCAGCTGGCGGCGGAACGCCCACAGCCGGCGAGCCCAGCCACCGACGAGCAGTGACCCGCCGTCCGGGTGGCACGCCGAGGGCCCCGGCCCAGACCCCAGCGCGACCAGGACATTGCCCGGCACGTACGCTGCGGCCGGACGCCACGGGCCTGCGTCCGTCCATCAGGATCGCCGCCACACAGATGGCGATCCCGGCCAATGGGCCCCAGCACCAGGACCCGGCTCGGCTGCAGCCCTCCTACCCGATCGCGGGGGACCAGGTCCCGAGCAGCGCCGCGACCGGGTAGACCAGCCGGTGGCACCGCCCGTTGCGCGGCCCGCTTGGACCGCCGATGAGCGATGCCACCGAGGGCGGCCACGCCCAGGGCGCCCTGAGGCTACCACCGCGGGCGGGTCCCCGGGAGGGCAAGGTCGCGACCGCCCGACGACTGACGACGACCATGCACACCGCGAGCGACTCGGCGAAGAGCCGCTCAAGGGGCCTGGGCGCCAGCGCCGTGGCCCCGCCCAGCCGAGCCGTCGCCCGGTGGACGGCGCCCGCCACCCCAGGTAAGGACCACGAGGTGCCCGAGCCGGACGACAGACCGGATCCCGCGGTGGCGCCCGCCTCGACGGACCGGCGGACGCGCTCCTCCCCTCCGCGGACCCGGCGCCCGTCGACGCCACGTCCCCCGTCCGTGATCGCAAGCGCCCCACCGCCCGTCCCAGGTCCAGTCGGAAGGCCCGCCTGTCCGCAGTGCTTGGCGATGTTGTTCAGCGCCTCCCATGCTGCGCCCTCCAGCGCGCCCCCACCCCGGGCCGGAAGGGCCGACCAGGGTCGGCCCGCTGTCCAGGCAGGCCCGAGCATTTCTGCCCGCCGTCGCCACCGAATCGAGCGACGACTGAGGGGATCGCGACGGCCGCCCGACTCCGCTGGCCGGAGGATCGACCAGGTCGGCCGCGCACCGCTCGGCCACGCTCCCCTGTCATCGGCGTCGAATCGGGCGACGGCGCCCAGTGTGTTCATCACCGTGTCGTGGATGATGCGGAAGACGCGGCGGAGCTCGCCGTGTCGCCCTCGCGGCGCGGCCAGGGCGGCGGCGCGGGCCCGCCGCGAGCCATGGCGTCACCCTCGCGGGCGGTCCGGCGCAGGATGCCTGCCAGGACCACCACGAGGAGTCCATCGGCAGGGCGTAGCGCCCAGGAGAGCAGCCCGATCGCCCCAGGGGGACGGCCTGAGCCGCGTGGGCCTGCCACGCGAGGACCATGGTCACGGCGACGACGACAGGGCGCCGACCGCGGCCCGGCGCATCGGCAGCAGGATCCCCATCGTGAGGGTGGTGAGGTTGAGCCACAGCGCGAGCATCGGGTAGCCCGCAAGCCCCCCGACCGTCCCCGAGGTCGGGCCACAGCCACGCCCAGGATCATGGCGCCAGCGCTCCAGGGGTCGGCTCCGTGGGCTCGACACGAACGCGGCGTACCCGGCACCGACGCAGCACGAGGCAGACGCCAGCACGCAGCCCTTGCCAGTGCTGCGGCCGCGCCGGCGCCGCGACGGCGACCATCCACGCCGCGACCATCACGGTCGCGAAGCGCCGAGGCTGCCTCCACGGCCTCGAACGGCCACTCCGGGGGGCCGCACGTGCGAGTCCGCATGCCCGGCAGGATAGTCAGGTGCGGGGCCCGACGGGTCCGACCCGTGATCAGGCACGCGCCCGCCTCACCACACCGACACGGCCTGCCGTGAGTACGTGGGATCGTCGAGGTTCCCGACCAGCCAGCGGGCCACGTCCGCACGGGCGATGCGGGAGCCCCCCACCCTCCCGGCGGTCAGGACATGCACCTGGCCCGTCGCCGGATCGTCGGTCAGTCCCACGCAGCGGGCGATCGTCCAGTCGAGATCGCTGGCCATGATCATGCGCTCCTGGCCGTTGTGGTCCGCGATCGCGTTGCGCAGCAGCAGCAGGACCGTCATCTGGACCGCACGCGGGAACTGGGACGCCGAGTCGCCGGCTCCGACGGTGCTCACGGCAAGCAGGCGGGTGCCGGCAGGCGTTCCGGCGACGATCGTGGTCATCGCATCGGTGATCGCCGTCGAGCGCCCCACCCCGTGGCCACCGATCGTGCTGATCACGCCCTGCGCACCGGCCAGCACACCAGCGACAGCCTGCGGATCCCGGGCGTCACCGACCTCGACGGACACGCGGGGTCCACCGGGCCCAGCTTCGCGGGATCCCGCACCAGCACCGTCACCTCGTGCTCGGCCGCCAGCGCCTCGGCCACGACATGCCTGCCTGTGCCCCCTGCGGCACCGAACACGACGACCTTCATCCCCAGCCCTCCCGCGATCAGGCGCCCATCCCATCACGTCCGACCCACGGGCGCGAACGTCGGCGAACCCCACGGCCCTGCTCCCGGCTCAGCGGCCGGTGAAGCTCGCCTTCCCGGGACCGTCGGCCAGGAACGACTCCATCCCGATCCGCCGGTCGTCCGTGGCGAAGAGCCCGGCGAACTCCAGCCGCTCGATCTGGCACCCGGTGGCGATGTCCACCTCCAGGCCCTGGTTGACCGCGCGCTTGGCGGCAGCCAGGGCCAGCGGCGCGCCGGCGGCGAACTGCTGGGCCAGGGCCAGCGCCTCGTCGTACACCGCATCGTCGGCGACGACCCGATCGGCCAGGCCGAACTCCTTGGCCTCCGCGCCCCGACGTAGCGGCCGGTCAGGATCATGTCCTTCGCGCGCGAGGGGCCGATCAGCCGCGGGAGCCGCTGCGAGCCGCCCAGGCCGGGGATGACGCCGAGGAGCACCTCGGGCTGGCCGAGCTTGGCCCGCTCGCCGACGACCCGCAGGTCGGCGCACAGCGCCAGCTCGCAGCCGCCCCCGAGGGCGAACCCGGTCACGGCGGCAACGACCGGCATCGGCAGGCCCGCCACTGCGTTGAAGGACTCCTGCAGCAGGTGCGAGGCGCTGGCCATGTCCTGGTAGGTCATCGCCGCCATCTCCTTGATGTCCGCGCCGGCCGCGAACATCTTGGGACCCCCGTAGATGACGACCGCGCGCGCCTGCTCGCTGCGCGCCAGCCAGCGGGCAGCGGCCAGGATCTCCTCCTGCATGGCCAGGTTCAGGGCGTTGACCGGCGGACGGTCCAGGCGCAGGGTCGCGACCGCGCCCTCGAGCTCCACGCGGGTCAGCTCGCCCTGGACGACAACGTCAGCGGACATCGGGGACTCCTTCGGTCGGGGACTCAACGGACACGTTCGAGCCTAGCCAGACGCCCGGACGGCACGGCAACGGGCCCACGGGTGCCCGCGCGGGTACCCTTGGCGCGTGCACGGAGCAGTGGAGGGCCTCGGCGACGCCCTGGGCGACGGGGTCGCCTCGGTGACCCCCCTGTCGCTTGCCGCCGAGCAGCTGCCCGACGCGTGGCCCGGCACGTGGAACCCCCTGGGGGTGACCCTGGACGCCGAGGGCGCCAACGTGGCGGTCTGGTCCGAGGGCGCCCACGCGGTCGACCTGTGCCTCTTCGACGAGGACGGCCGCGAGCGCCGGGTGGCGCTCAGTGAGACCACGTTCCACACCTTCCACGGCTACGTGCCCGGGATGAAGGCCGGCGACCGCTACGGGTTCCGGGTCCACGGGCCGTGGGACCCCTGGCGCGGCCACCGCTGGAACGCCGCGAAGCTCCTGATGGACCCCTACGCCCGTGCCATCGAGGGCGAGTACATCCCCCACCCGGCCACGCGGGGCCACGTCGGCCACGACGACACAGTCCGCGACGACCGGGACTCCGCGCCCTACGTGCCCCGCTGCGTGGTCGTCGCCGACGACGCGTTCGACTGGCGGGGCGACGTCCGCCCGAACACCCCCTGGACACAGACCGTCATCTACGAGGCCCACCTCAAGGGCCTGACGATGCTCCATCCCGGGGTGCCCCCGGAGCTGCGGGGCACCTACGCCGGGCTGGCGCACCCGGCGGTGATCGAGCACCTCACCCAGCTGGGCGTCACCGCGGTGGAGCTGCTGCCGATCCACCACTTCATCAGCGAGGACCACGTCCTCGCCCACGGCCTGACCAACTACTGGGGCTACAACACGCTCGGGTTCTTCGCCCCGCACGCGGCCTACAGCGCGTCGGGCACCCGCGGGCAGCAGGTCACCGAGTTCAAGGAGATGGTCCGGGCGCTGCACGCGGCCGGGCTCGAGGTGATCCTCGACGTGGTCTACAACCACACCGCCGAGGGCAACGAGCAGGGTCCCACGCTGAACTTCCGCGGCATCGACAACGAGGGCTACTACCGCCTGAGCCACGGCCGGCACTACGCGGACTACACCGGCTGCGGCAACACCCCGGACGCCTCCCAACCGCACGTCCTGCAGCTCATCATGGACTCCCTGCGCTACTGGGTCACCGAGATGCACGTCGACGGCTTCCGGTTCGACCTCGCCAGCGCGTTGGCCCGCTCGTTCCACGACGTCGACATGCTGGGCTCGTTCATGTCGACCATCCAGCAGGATCCCGTGCTGCGCACGACCAAGCTGATCGCCGAGCCCTGGGACATCGGCGCAGGCGGCTACCAGGTCGGGGAGTTCCCGCCGCTGTGGACCGAGTGGAACGACAAGTTCCGCGACTGCACCCGCGACTACTGGCGCGGCTACGGATCGCTGTCGGAGCTGGGGTGGCGGCTGACCGGGTCT
This sequence comes from uncultured Actinomycetes bacterium, assembly GCA_963729885.1. Lineage (GTDB taxonomy): Bacteria > Actinomycetota > Actinomycetes > S36-B12 > CAIYMF01 > Prado023. Next base: position 23,989 of record CAVSQK010000042.1, on the reverse strand, counting down.
GCCGACCTGTACGCCAGCGAGGGTCGCGCACCCTACGCCTCCATCAACTTCGTGACCGCGCACGACGGCTTCACCCTGCGCGACCTGACCACCTACTCGCACAAGCACAACCTGGCCAACCGCGAGCACAACCGCGACGGCAGCGACAACAACCGCTCGTGGAACCACGGCGTCGAGGGCGAGACCGAGGACCCGGACGTCAACGCCCTGCGCCAGCGCCAGGTCCGCAACCTGCTCACGACGCTGCTGCTGAGCACCGGGGTCCCGATGCTCACGGCCGGCGACGAGATGGGGCGCACCCAGGGCGGGAACAACAACGCCTACTGCCAGGACAACGAGATCTCCTGGGTCGACTGGGACCTCGAGGCATGGCAGCGCGACCTGTTCGCCTTCACCGCGGGCGTCATCCACCTGAGGCGCAGCCACCCGGTGTTCGCCCGTCCCTACTACTTCGAGGGCACCGCACCCGGACGCCGGCCGCGCCAAGGACCTGGCATGGCTGCGCGGCGACGGGCACGAGTTCACCGAGGTCGACTGGCACTTCAGCGACAACCGGATGATCGGCATGTACCTGTCCGGGGAGCTGCAGTCGCGAGGGCCCCGCGGCGAGCGGCTGACCGACGACCCGTTCCTGCTCGTGCTCAACGGCAGCGGGCACTCCGGCACGTTCCTGCTCCCCGGCGAGCCGTTCGGGACCGACTACCAGGTGGTCGTCGACACCGTCGGGGCTTCGCCGGGGAGTACGGGCACACCCGCACGCACGGCACGGCGCTGCCCATGCCGCCGTTCAGCGCGAAGCTGCTGCGGATCGTCCCCCGCTGAGCCTCAGCGGCGACGCCGCGCTGCAGCCCGCGCAGCCAGTGCGCGCTTGCCTTCGGCGTGCGCACCTGGGTGTCCTGGTCGACGTGCACGATCCCGAACCGCTGGCCCCATCCCTGCGCCCACTCGATGTTGTCGAACAGCGACCAGGCCAGGTACCCGCGGACGTCGACGCCCTCGGCCCTCGCGGAGACGACCTCGGCCAGGTGGGCCTGCAGGTAGCGCCACGCGCGCAGGGTCGTCGCACCGCCCGTCCACCACCACGTCGGGGCAGGCCATCCCGTTCTCCGCCACCCACAGCGGCACGCCCGGCACCGCCTCAGCCGTCTTGCGCAAGGTCGTGCCCAAGCCGGCGGGGTTGACCTCCCAGCCCATGGTCGTCAGCGGCTCCCGCGGGGAGAAGTGCACAGGCGGGCATCCCGGATGCGCCCGGCACTCCTGGGCGACGGCCAGCTCCGCTGAGCCATCCGCACGGGACCAGCCGCTGCACCGTGTAGTAGTTGACCCCCAGCCAGTCCAGCGGCGCACCGATCGCGGTCTCCTCGTCGCTGGTCACGAACGACCAGTCGGTGATGTCCGCCGTGCTCTCCATGACCCCGGGGCTGATGCCACGCCCGGCGAGGGCATCGAGCCACAGGTGGTTCTGCAGCCCGTCGATGTGCCGGGCCGCCTGGCGCAGCGCCGGATCGTCGCGGTACGGGTCGTCGGGGAAGGTGGGCATCAGGTTGAGCACGATCCCCGCGTTGCGCGACCCCCGCCGCCCGCAGGCCCTCCATCCCCCGCGCGTGGGCCACCAGGAGCCGGTAGGCGACCTCGAGGGCCTCAGCCGGCGCACGTGACGCCCCGGGGCGTGGATCCCGGCTGCGTGCCCGAGGAACGCCGTGCACCACGGCTCGTTGAGCGTCGCCCACGAGCCGACGCGATCGCCCAGTCGCGAGGCCACGGCGTTCGCGTACAGGCCGAACAGCTCACCGGTGTCCGGGTCCAGCCAGCCACCTGCATCATGGAGCTCGCTGGGCAGGTCCCAGTGGTACAGCGTGACCAGCGGGGTGATCCCCTGCTCCAGCAGGGCGTCGCAGAGCCGGTCGTAGTGGTCCAGGCCGGCGACCGAGATGGGCCCCCGGCCCCCGGGCTGCACCCGGGCCCACGAGATCGAGAACCGGTAGGCATCCACACCCAGCCAGCCCAGGAGCGCCACGTCGGACTCCATCCGCGCGACGTGCTCGCAGGCCGGGTCCCCGCGGCTCCCATCGACGATCGCGCCCGGGACGTCGGCGAAGTCGTCCCAGATCGTGCGCCCACGCGACGCCACGGCGCCCTCGACCTGCCATGCCGAGGTACCCACCCCGACCGTGAAGTCCTGCGGAAGGGCGGTGGAGAGATCGACCACGGGCTACCCCTTGACCGACCCGGCCAGCATGCCACGCACGAAGAACCGCTGGAACGACGATGAACACGATCAGCGGGACGATCATCGAGATGAACGCACCGGCCGACAGCAGGTGCCACTGAGAGCCCTTGCTCCCGACCAGCTCGGCCACGCGCACCGTCAGCGGGGCGACCTCGGGGCTGGCACCGAACGTCAGGCCGACCAGCAGGTCGTTCCACACCCAGAGGAACTGGAAGATGGCGAAGGCGGCGATCGCCGGCAGCATCAGCGGGAGCATGATCTTGAAGAAGATCGTCAGGTGGCCGGCGCCGTCGACCTTCGCAGCCTCGACGAGCTCCTTGGGCAGCTCGTTCATGAAGTTGTGCATCAGGTAGATGGCCAGCGGCAGCGCGAAGATGCTGTGGGCGATCCAGATGGGCCAGAACGTCCCGTTCAGGCCCGCGTCGACGAAGCGTGTCAGCAGCGGGATCAGCGTCACCTGGATCGGCACGATCTGCAGGGCGAACACGACGACGAAGAGCAGCCCCGCCCCCCGGAAGTCGATCCACGCGAAACCGTAGGCGGCCATGCAGGCGATGCTGATCGGGATGATGACGGCAGGGATGGTGATCACCAGGGAGTTGACGAAGTAGTCCGAGAGGTTGGTGCTGCCGCCGAACAGGGCAGCCTCGTAGTTGGCCAGCGTGAACTCCGGGTCCTGCCAGACGGTCCACCACCCCGACCTGCGGATCTCCGACTGGGGCCGGAAGCTGGTGATGAGCAGGCCCAGCGTGGGGATCGTCCACAGGATGGCGATGAGGGCCGCCAACAGCGTGGCCCAGATCGACTTCTGCCGCAGGGCGATGCTGCCCTCGGTGGCCTTCGGCAACTTCCTGGGCGCGACCGCCTCCGGCTCGGCGAGGGCGTCGGCGCGGGGATTCGGAGCAGTCATCAGTGGGCCGCCTTCCGCAGCTGGACGACGTTGTAGACGATGATCGGGGTCACCAGGACGAACAGCAGCACCGCAAGCGCGGCGCCGAGTCCGGCGTTGTCGTACCGGAAGGCCTGGGTGTAGAACTCGTTGGCCACGACGCTGGTCTTGAACTGCCCGCCGGTCATCGTGCGGACCACGTCGAAGACCTTGAGCGTGCCGATCGCGATCGTGGTCAAGACCACGATCATGCCCGGCCTGATGCTCGGGATGGTGATGAAGCGGAACATCTGCAGGCTCGAGACGCCGTCCAGCTTGGCCGCCTCGATGATGTCGTCGGGGATCGCCTTGATCGACGCCGAGAGCACCGTCATGGCGAACCCTGCCTGGATCCAGATCATCACGACGATGAGGAAGAAGGTGTTCCACGGGCTCGGTGAGCAGGAACTGGTAGGTGTCCAGGCCGAGCCGCTTGAGGATCTCGTTGGCCAGGCCGATCTGGTTGGCGTTGGTGGGCCGGTAGTCGTAGACGAACCTCCAGATGATCGACGCGCCGACCATCGAGATCGCCATCGGGATGAAGACCAGCGCCTTCGACAGCGACTCGGTGCGGGTCCGGTCGACCAGGACCGCGTAGACAAGCCCGATGAGCGTGGCGGCGATGGGCACCAGCAGGACCCAGATGAACGTGTTGATCAGGACCCGCTGGTACTCCTGCACCTGGATCAGGGTCGTGTAGTTGTCCAGGCCGACGAACTGCGTGCTGTCGGCGTTCTGGAACGACTGGATCAGCGTCACCACCGCCGGGTAGACCAGTCCGAAGGCCACCATGATGAGGGCCGGTCCGACGAAGGCGGCGACCGTGACGCCTTGGCTGGCACGGCCCCTGACCCTGCTGACGGCGAAGAGCAGGACCGCGAAGAACACCGCGAACCCTGCGATCGCCAGGAACATCTGGAGGAACTTGTCGGCGGTGGACATGAAGGCAATCCTTCCCCTAGCCCGCCGTCCAGTCGCGCCGGGCGGGCTGCTTCGTCAGGTGAGAAACCGCGAGGTGCTCGGTTCGGGGGGCCAGCCGATGGCCGGCCCCCCGAACCCATTCAGCTCAGCACTGCTCCGGACTACTCCTCCGGCCAGGACTCCTCGATGAAGTCCAGGGTGTCCTGGGTCGACTTGCCAGGGCTGATCCAGTCGGTCATGCCCTTCCAGAACGACCCGGAACCCACGGCCGCGGGCATCATGTCCGAGCCGTCGAACCGGAACTGGGCGTCGGGGTCGACGAGGGCCTGCTGCGCGACCGCCGCGATGCCCTTGAACAGCGTGGGATCCGCATTGATGTTCGCGCTGGCCAGCCCGACGCTGTTCGCCGCGAGGCTGTTGGCGTACTCCACCGTGGACATCCACTCCTGGGCCGCGAGGACCTCGGGACGATCGGCGAACGCGGTGATGAACTCGCCACCACCGAGGACGGGCTTGGTGGCCGGATCCGCGGTCGGCAGGTAGAAGGCCCACACGTCGCCGTCCTCGGCGATCGTCGTGCCCTCCGGCCACTGGCCACCGTAGAACTGCGCCTGGCGGTGCAGTGCGCACGTGCTGTCGAGGATGGTCAGGCCGCCTTCCTGGAACTTCGTCGACGCGATGGACTCCACGTTGCCATAGCCACCGTTGACGTAGTTCTCGTTCTGCATGAACCAGCCGACCTCGTCGAGCACCTGCACGACCTTCGGGTCGTTGAACGGGATCTCGTGGGTCACCCACTGGTCGTAGACCTCGGGGCCGTGCAGCCGCAGCATCACGTCCTCCATCCAGTCGGTGAGCGGCCATCCGGTCGCGTCACCGGAGCCGATGCCGGCGCACCACGGCTTGTCGACCACGCCCGAGGCGACGATCGTGTCCGTGAGGGTCTTGAGCTCGTCCCACGTCGTCGGGATCGTCCAGCCGTTGTCGGTGAACATCGACGGCGAGTACCAGACCAGGGACTTCAGGTTGGAGCTGTTCGGCGGCGAGTAGAACGTGCCGTCGACCGACCCGTACTCCTTCCAGTCGGGCTGCCAGTTGGCGTCGACGTTGGCGACGGTGCCCGCGGACGGCGCCTTGACGGAGCCGGTGGCCACCATGGTGGCCAGCAGGCCGGGCTGCGGGATCAGCGCGATGTCCGGCGGGTTGCCCGCCTTCTCCCGCACCTTCAACTGGGCCTCGAACTCGCCGGACCCCTCGAACTCGATGTTGGCGCCGGTGCACTCCTCGAACGGGATGTAGGCCGCCTCGTACATCTCCAGCTCGGGGCTGAGGATGGATGCGTACACGTTGACCGTCTTGCCGGACAGGTCGCCGTACTGCTCGTAGGCCGCGCAGTCGGTCGCGGCCGCACGGCCGCCATCGGTGGCGGTGTCTCCGAGCCGGAAGCACCCGCTGAGGACCAGGGCGAGGCTGGACGCGCCAGCCGCGGCCATCAGCCAGCGGGATCGGGGAGATCTGGTCATAGAATGTGTCTCCTTGTTATGCGGGATCGGGGCGGGATACCGCCCTCATGTGCAGCATTGCGCGCCCGAGGGTGCCGATGCAATGACCACCGCGGTGCAACAGCCGTGCAAGTGATAACGATTCGGTAACGGCATCGTCACGCGACCGACACCTGGCGGCCCTGTCAGCGAGCGCCGCTCCGCCGTCTCCTCCTGACCGGGTGGCCGCGGAGCCCCTCCGGCGGCGCTGTGGAGGTCGCGCACCACCAGCAGCGTGGGGACCACGACCCGCTGCGCCGGCTGGGCCTCCGAGTGGTTGCCGATCAGCCCGGCGAGCTGCAGCGCAGCCAGCTCGCCCAGGGTGCGCACCGGCTGGGCCACGGTCGTCAGGCCCATCGACTCGGAGATGTCGTGGTCGTCGATGCCCACGACCGACAGGTCCTCGGGGACGCGCAGCCCCAGGGCCCGCGCCGCGGCCATGACCCCGAAGGCCATCTCGTCGCTCTCGGCGAACACCGCGGTCGGGCCGGTCCGTCGCGCTCCAGCAGCGTCATGGCCGCACGCTGGGCACCGCGCACGGAGAAGTCCGCGCTCACCTCGAGGTTCGGGTCCCAGGCGACCCCGGCCTCCTTGAGGGCCAGCAGGAACCCCCGCTTGCGCTCGGGCGGGGCCGTGAACGGGATCCGCTCGAACGGCCTGCCGGACACCAGCCCGAGGCGCCGGTGACCGAGGTCCAGCAGGTGGGCCGTGGCCGACCGGGCGGCGGCCACGTCATCGATCTCGACGCTGTGCACCCCGGGCAGGGATGCGCCCAGCAGCACCAGCGGGATCCGCCGGTCGGCCAGCAGCGCGGCCTCGTCCGGGGCCGGGGGGACGTTGACCAGCAGCACGCCGTCGGCCTCGCGCCGCGGGATGTCGCCCAGCAGTGCCCGGCGCCGGTCGTCGAGGTCGAGCGAGCCGATGGATCAGCACGACGATCCCCTTGCCCGCGAACGCGCGCTCCACCCCGTCGAGGACCTGGGCGAAGTACCAGCGGTCGATGTAGGGCATGACCACCGCGACCCGGGCCCGGTCCGAGGCCGTCGGTGCGCATCGTGTAGCCGAGCTGCTCGGCGGCCTGCTCGACCTTCATCCGGGTCGCCTCGGAGATCGCCCGGTGGCCATGCAGGGCTCGCGAGACCGTGGCGGTCGACACGCCGGCCAGCGCCGCCACGTCGCGCACGGTCGTCGCCACGGCCCACCTCCGCGAGGCAGGCTACCGCCCGCGGGGAGCCGATGCCCGGGCCGAGCGACCGCGCCCCTGCGCCGGCCACCCAGGGACGTCCGATCAGCAGGCACCGGGGGGCCCCCGGGTAGTACCGTCACGGAGGTGATCGGTCGATTCCCCAGCATTGACATCAGCCCCGTGGTCGAGGGCGGCCGCTACCCGGTCAAGGCGGTCGTCGGTGAGACCTTCCCCGTCTCCGTGACCGCCTTCCGTGAGGGCCACGACGCCATGAGCGTCGAGGTCCAGTTCGTGGCCCCCGGTTCGACGCGGCCGAGTTCACGATCGGCGAGCCCGACGGCCCGCTGCTGCGGATGCATGAGGTCGGGCCGACCCAGCCCGACCGGTGGACCGTCGATGCCAGGCTCGGCCGGGAGGGCGACTGGACCTACTACATCATCACGGCCGGGGACCCCTACGAGACCTGGAAGCACAAGGCCGAGATCAAGCTGCCCGCCGGGATCGACGTCGAGCTCGAGCTCGAGGAGGGCGCCCGGGTCCTCGACCGCGCTGCCGCCCAGGCAGGCACCAAGCACGCACGCAAGGTGCTCACCGAGGCCGCGGCGGCGATGCGCGACACCGCCGAGACCGCCGTGCAGCGCCTCTACGCCGCGGAGGCCCCCGCGGTCCAGAACGCGCTGGCCGAGTTCCCCCTGCGCGAGCGGCCGCACATGTCCGGCCCCTGGCCCGTGCGGGTCGAGCGCCCCCGGGCCCTGTACGGAGCGTGGTACGAGTTCTTCCCGCGCTCGGAGGGAGCGACGCTGAATCCCCCTCGATCAGGGACGTTCCGCACCGCCGCCCAGCGACTGCCCGCGGTTGCGGCCATGGGCTTCGACGTCGTGTACCTGCCCCCGATCCACCCGATCGGCCACACGTTCCGCAAGGGCCCGAACAACACCCTGACCCCCGGCCCCGATGACCCCGGCTCGCCGTGGGCGATCGGCTCCGAGGCCGGTGGGCACGACACCGTGCATCCGGACCTGGGCACCATGGCCGACTTCGAGCACTTCATGTCGGTGGCCGCGGACAACGGCCTCGAGGTCGCCCTCGACTTCGCGCTGCAGGCCTCCCCCGACCACCCCTGGGTGACGGCGCACCCGGACTGGTTCGTCCATCGGGCCGACGGCACGATCGCCTACGCCGAGAACCCGCCCAAGAAGTACCAGGACATCTACCCGATCCACTTCGACGACGACTTCGACGGCCTGGTCGACGAGTGCGAGCGCATCCTGCGCCTGTGGATGGGCAAGGGGGTGCGGATCTTCCGCGTGGACAACCCGCACACCAAGCCGGTGCACTTCTGGGAGGTCCTGTTCGCCCGGATCTATGCCACCGACCCCGACGTGCTGTTCCTCGCCGAGGCCTTCACCCGACCGGCCATGATGCGCACCCTGGGCACCGTCGGCTTCCAGCAGAGCTACACGTACTTCACCTGGCGCAACACGAAGTGGGAGCTGGAGAGCTACTTCACGGAGCTGAGCACCTTCGCCGCGGACTACATGCGGCCCAACTGCTTCGTCAACACCCCGGACATCAACCCGTTCTTCCTGCAGTCGGGCAACAAGGCGGCGTTCGCCATCCGCGCGACGCTCGCCGCACTCCTGGCCCCCACGTACGGGGTCTACGCCGGCTTCGAGGTCTACGAGCACAAGCCCCTGGCCCCGGGCAAGGAGGAGTACCTCGACTCCGAGAAGTTCCAGTACCGCCCGCGTGACTGGGCCGCGGCCTCACACACCAGCCTCGTGCCCTACCTGACCGTGCTCAACCGGATCCGCCGTGATCACCCGGCGTTCCACGAGCTGCGCAACCTTCGCTTCGAGACGATCGACAACCCGCAGATGATCGCGTGGTCGAAGCGGACCGCCGACGAGGTCGTCGTCGTGACCTGCGTGCTGGACCCCAACAGCCCGCAGGCGGGCACCCTGCACCTGGACCTCGGCGCCCTGGGCTTCGGCCACGACGAGCGGGTGCTCGCCCGGGACCTCATCACCGGCGAGACCTGGGCGTGGGGCGCCGCACAACTACATCCGGCACGACCCCACCTTCACCGTTGCACATGCCGTTGTTCTCGAGAGGATGCCATGACCCCGTCCGACACCCCCGCAGATCCCGGCACGCCCAAGCCCGCGGCAGCACCGGCAGCGCCGGCGGCCGGCGCCCCCAGCACTCCCCCGGGCCCGGCGGCCCCCGCGGCCCCCACCGGTCCGGCCAAGCGGCCGGTCGACACCGGCGACATCGACCGCCTCGTCGACGGCGCGAGCGCCAGTCCGCACGCGATCCTCGGCGCGCACCCGTACGAGGGTGCCGTGACGATCCGCGTGCTGCGCCCGATGGCCAAGGAGGTCATCGTCGTGACCCCGCTGGGCCGGCACCCGATGCTCCACGAGCACCGCGGGGTCTGGGTCGTCGTCCTGCCCGGTGACACCGTGCCCGCCTACACGATCGACGTCGACTACGGCCAGGGACTGATCCCCGCCGATGATCCCTACCGGTTCCTGCCGACCCTCGGCGAGCTCGACCTGCACCTGATCGGCGAGGGTCGCCATGAGGAGCTGTGGAGGACCCTCGGCGCGCACGAGCGGACCTACGACAGCCCGTTCGGGGTCATCACGGGCACCTCCTTCGCCGTCTGGGCGCCCAGCGCCGAGGGCGTGCGCGTCGTCGGCGACTTCAACGGCTGGGACGGCACCGGGCACCCCATGCGCTCCATGGGCAGCACCGGCATCTGGGAGCTGTTCATCCCGAACATCGGGGCGGGCACGACCTACAAGTTCTCCATCCTGGGCAAGGACTGGGTCTGGCGCGAGAAGGCAGACCCGATGGCCTTCCACACCGAGGTGCCGCCGTCCACCGCGTCTGTGGTCTACACCTCGGACTACACCTGGGGTGACGACGCGTGGCTGGCCGCACGGGCCGAGACCGACGTGATCAATGCCCCGATGAGCGTCTACGAGGTGCACCTGGGCTCGTGGCGCCTGGGCCTGGACTACCGCCAGATCGCCGAGCAGCTGGTGGCCTACGTGACCGAGATGGGCTTCACGCACGTCGAGCTCATGCCGGTGGCCGAGCACCCCTACGCCCCGAGCTGGGGCTACCAGGTGACCTCCTACTTCGCCCCCACCTCGCGGTTCGGCAAGCCCGACGACTTCCGGTTCGTCGTCGACTCGCTGCACCAGGCCGGCATCGGCGTGATCCTCGACTGGGTCCCGGCGCACTTCCCGAAGGACGCCTGGGCACTGGCGCGCTTCGACGGCACGGCGCTCTACGAGCACGCCGACCCCCGTCGCGGCGAGCAGCCCGACTGGGGCACCTACGTGTTCGACTTCGGCCGCACGGAGGTCCGCAACTTCCTGGTGTCCAACGCCATCTACTGGCTCGAGGAGTACCACATCGACGGGCTGCGCGTGGATGCCGTGGCCTCGATGCTCTACCTGGACTACTCACGCAACGAGGGCGAGTGGCTGCCCAACCAGTACGGCGGGCGCGAGAACCTCGACGCCGTGGCGTTCCTGCAGGAGATGAACGCCACCGTCTACAAGCGGGTTCCGGGCGTGGTCACCATCGCCGAGGAGTCCACCTCCTGGCCCGGCGTCACCCGCCCCACGTACCTCGGGGGCCTGGGCTTCGGGCTCAAGTGGAACATGGGCTGGATGAACGACTCGCTGGGATACATCTCCCGCGAGCCCGTGCACCGCATGTGGCACCACAACGAGATGACCTTCGCGATGGTCTACGCGTGGAGCGAGCACTTCGTGCTGCCCATCTCGCACGACGAGGTGGTGCACGGAAAGGGCTCGCTGGTCCAGAAGATGCCCGGCGACCGCTGGCAGAAGACGGCCAACCTGCGCGCCTACCTGGGCTACATGTGGGCCCACCCCGGCAAGCAGCTGCTCTTCATGGGCTCGGAGTTCGCCCAGACCTCCGAGTGGAGCGAGGAGCGCGGCCTCGAGTGGTGGCTGTGCGAGTACCAGGACCACTACGGCGTGCAGCACTGCGTGCGCGACATGAACGCCGCCTACCGCGAGACCCGCGCCCTGTGGGACCAGGACAACACCCCCGAGGGCTTCCAGTGGATCGATGCCAACGACGCCTCGGGCAACGTGTTCTCGTGGCTCCGGTACGGCACCGACGGCTCCGTGCTGGCCTCGATCACCAACTTCTCCCCCGTGGTCCGCGGCGACTACCGCGTCGGCCTGCCGAGCACCGGCTACTGGCGCGAGGTCCTCAACACCGACGCCGAGGCCTACGGCGGCTCCGGGGTCGGGAACTTCGGCGGCGTGATCGCCGAGGACCAGCAGTGGCACGGGCGCCCGGCCTCGGCCATGGTGACCCTGCCCCCGCTGGCCACCGTCTGGTTGCGCTACGACGCCGAGGCGACCGAGGGGGCCGAGGCTGCCGAGGAGGCGTAGGCCGCACCTGTACCGCCCGAGCACACGGAACCTGCCTTCTGGGGACCGTGGCGCGAGGCGATCACGGGTGACGCACGCCGAACCTCCCCTACGGCCGGCTGGCCGGGGCTGATCCGGGCGATTCGATGAGCGTCCCGTTCCAGCGGCCGATCCACGTGGACGTGAAGGGCGGATTCGGGTGCGCCACACACCATCGGGTTCGTGCCGCGGCCGTCGGCTCAGAACAGGGCGTTCGCCAGGTCGACGCGCGCCCGGGCCACGGCCGGGTCCTCGGGACCGACCACCTCGAAGAGGTCGAGCAGGTGCGTGCGCAGGCGGTCACGGTCCTCCCCGGCCGTGAACCGGATCGCGCCGGTGAGGCGCGCGAAGGCCTCGACCGGCCTGCCGTCGAGCACCAGGACGTCGGCGGCGCGCTCCTGGGCGGCCAGGTCATCGGGGGCCGCGTCGGCGGCGGCGAGGACAGCGGCGTGATCGGCCCCGTCGACCCGCTCGAAGACCCCGACCAGGGCCACGCCGGCCCGGGCGACCGGATCCGCGGGGGCGGCGTCGAGGATCGACTTGTACGCGGCCCGGGCAGCGGCCCAGTCGCCGGCCTCGATCGCGTCGTAGGCGGCCTCCATCCGGGGATCGGCCGGCGGCTCGACGGGCTCGGCCCCGGCGGAGGCAGGAGCCGCGCCGGCGACCGTCCCGCTCACGCCGTTGGCCTCGGCCACCTTGAGCAGCTCGTCGAGGTACGCCCGGACCTGCGGCTCGGGCAGGGCGCCCTGGAACAGCGGCAGCGGGCGACCGCCGACCACCGCGAACACGCTGGGGATGGACTGGACCTGGAAGGCCTGGGCGATCGCCGGGTTGGCGTCGACATCGACCTTGGCCAGAACCCACCGGCCCGCGTACTCGTCGGCCAGGCGCTCGAGGATGGGCGACAGCGCCTTGCACGGCCCGCACCAGGTGGCCCAGAGGTCCAGGACCACCGGGACCTGCATCGAGGCGTCCATGACGTCGGTCTGGAAGCTGGCGTCGGTGACATCGACGACGACCGGGAGGATGTTGGGGTTCGCCGTGCGCTCGGCGGCCCGCTGCTCGGCCTGGGCCTGGGCCTCGCGCGCGGCGGCGAGGGCACCGAGATCGACGGCTCCATATCCAGAGATGTTGCTCATGACGGCATTCTTCCACCTGTCGCACCGGACCGTGACCCACGATCCGGCACGTGGCCGGACGAGGGACGTACGGGGAGCTCAGTTGGCACGGGGCGGGCCGGCAACTAGCCTCATGGGCATGCCCACCCCAGGATCCATCGTGCAGTCGGGGGACCCCGACGCCCACTGGTACCGCAGCGCGGTCATGTACGAGGTCTTCGTGCGCGGCTTCTACGACGCGTCGGCCGACGGGAGCGGCGACCTGCGCGGCGTCACGGCGAAGCTGGACTACCTGCAGTGGCTGGGCGTGGACTGCCTCTGGCTCCTGCCCTTCTACGCCTCCCCGCTGCGCGACGGCGGCTACGACATCGCCGACTTCCTCTCAGTCCACCCCGACTACGGGACGATGGACGATGCGGTCACCCTGATCGAGGAGGCGCACAAGCGCGGCATCCGGGTCATCGCGGACCTGGTGGTCAACCACACCTCCGACCAGCACGCGTGGTTCCAGGAGTCGCGCTCGAGCCGGGACAACCCGAAGGCCGACTGGTACGTGTGGGGCGACGACGAGTCCCGGTGGTCCGAGGCCCGGATCATCTTCGTGGACTCGGAGTCCAGCAACTGGGCCTGGGACAGCACCCGCGGCCAGTTCTACTGGCACCGCTTCTACAGCCACCAGCCGGACCTCAACTACGCCAACCCCGAGGTGCGGGCGGCCATGCTGGAGGTCGTCGACCACTGGCTGGGAGTGGGCCTGGACGGCTTCCGCCTCGACGCCGTGCCCTACCTGTTCGAGGCCGACGGGACGAACGGCGAGAACCTGCCTGCCACCCACGAGTACCTGCGCGAGCTGCGCGCACACGTCGACGAGCGGTTCCCGGGACGCGTCCTCCTCGCCGAGGCCAACCAGTGGCCCGAGGACGTCGTGGAGTACTTCGGCGACGGCGATGAGTGCCACATGTGCTTCCACTTCCCGCTGATGCCCCGGATGTTCATGGCCCTGCGCCGCCAGGACGCGAGCTCGGTCCACGACATCCTGGCCGGGATCCCGTCGATCCCCGACGGATGCCAGTGGGGCATCTTCCTGCGCAACCACGACGAGCTGACCCTGGAGATGGTCACCGACGAGGAGCGCGACTACATGTACCAGCAGTACGCGACCGACCCGCGGATGCGCCGCAACGTCGGGATCAGCCGACGGCTGTTCCCCCTCGTCGAGGGCGACCGCCGCCAGGCCGAGCTGCTGCACTCGCTGCTGTTCACCCTCCCGGGGACGCCGATCCTCTACTACGGCGACGAGATCGGCATGGGGGACAACATCAACCTCGGCGACCGCGACGGCGTGCGCACGCCGATGCAGTGGAGCCCGGACCGCAACGGTGGCTTCTCGAAGGCCGACTTCGCCTCGGTGTACCTGCCGCCCTCGATGGACCCGGTGTACGGGTTCGGGGCCCGCAACGTCGAGTCGAGCCGGCGCAATCCCGCCTCCTTCCTGCAGTGGATGCGCCGGATGATCCAGATCCGCCGGGAGCACCCCGTCCTCGGCCTCGGCGGGCTGGAGCTCCTGCCCGCCACCAACAGTGCCGTCCTGGCCTACATCCGCACCCCGGAGTCGTCGCGACAGCGACCGATCCTGTGCGTGGCCAACTTCTCGGCCTCGGCCCAGCCCGTCGAGCTCGGCCTCGGGGAGCACGCCGGGTCCCGACCCATCGAGCTCCTCGGCGGAGTCGAGTTCCCACGGGTCGGGGAGCTGCCCTACCTGCTCACGCTCCCACCGTTCGGCTTCCTGACCTTCGAGCTCAGCCGGGACGATCCGGGCAACTAGTGCACGACGAGGGACGTGGTTCCAGGTGAGGTTCAGCACACGCACAGGCCGACGGGATGGTCCTCCTGCGGAGGGCCCCGACCTCGTCATCGTGGCCAACCGGCTCCCCGTCGAGTTCGACGACGAGCAGGGATGGCGCCGGGCCCCCGGCGGGCTCGTGTCCGCCATGGAGTCCGTGCTGCGCGACACGCAGGCCATCTGGGTCGGCTGGAGCGGGCAGGCCGACGACGAGGATGCCGTCGTGGGCCGGGCGGCGCCGCAGCCCCCGGACAGGGTCGGCGACATCGAGCTCGTGGGTGTCCCGCTGAGCCGGGCTGAGGTGGCCGCCCACTACGACGGCTTCTCCAACGGAGCGCTCTGGCCGAACTACCACGGCGGGATCGTCGCACCGGTCTACCACCGCAGCCAGTTCGAGGCCCACCGCGAGGTCAACGAGCGGTTCGCCGACGTCGTCGCCGCGACGGCGCCCCCTGGGTTCGCGCGTGTGGATCCACGACTACCAGCTCCAGCTGGTGCCCGCCCGGTTGCGGGCGCTGCGACCGGACCTGCGGATCGGCTTCTTCCTGCACATCCCCTTCCCCCCGGTGGAGATCTTCAGCCAGCTGCCGTGGCGCGCCCAGATCGTCGACGGGCTGCTCGGCGCCGACGTCGTGGGGTTCCAGACCAGCGACGCCGTGATCAACTTCCAGCGCGCGGCGCGCCGCTTCGCCGACGTCGTGGACTACCACGGCGAGCTCCACGTCGCGCAGCCGGGTGGGGCGCGTCCGGTCGTGGTCCGGGCCTTTCCGATCGGGATCCGGGCCAGCGACTACGCGGACCTGGCCGTGCGGCCCGAGGTGCAGGAGCGTGCACGCCAGATCCGCGCCGACGTCGGGGACCCGGAGGTCCTGCTGCTCGGGGTGGACCGGCTGGACTACACGAAGGGCATCGACGTCCGGATCCAGGCCGTGACCGAGCTCCTGCTCGACGGGAAGCTCGACCCGGCGCGCACGGCGTTCATCCAGGTCGCGCCGCCCACGCGGGCGAAGGTCGAGGAGTACCAGAAGATCCGCGACGACGTGGAGCTGCTGGTCAGCCGGGCGAACGGGGCGCTGGGACCGGTGGGCACCAACCCGATCCACTACATGCACCAGGCGATGGGGCCCGATGAGCTCGCTGCCCTCTACGTCGCGGCGGACGTGATGCTGGTGACACCACTGCGCGATGGGATGAACCTCGTGGCCAAGGAGTACGTGGCCGCGAAGGTCGACAACTCCGGGGCGCTCGTGCTCAGCGAGTTCACGGGCGCGGCCGAGCAGATGTCGCAGGCGTGGCTGGTCAACCCGTACGACATCCGGGGGATGAAGGCGGCGATCCTGGCCGCGCTGGCCGAACCACCCGAGGCGACGCAGACCAGGATGGCTGCCCTGCGCGCCGGCGTGATCACCGACGATGTCGCCAAGTGGGCCGAGGACTTCCTGGGCAGCCTCGCGCCCCCGGAGCCTCCTGATGTCACCTGAGCTCCAGGGGGCCCTCGAGGGGCTGCGCGGTCGGGGACGCCTGCTCGTGGCCCTCGACTTCGACGGCACGATCTCGCCCATCGTCCCGGTGCCGTCGGCCGCCCGGCCGCTGCCGGGGGCGCTCGAGGCGATGGCTCGGCTGGCCCGCGCCCCCGGCACGGACCTGGTGCTCGTCTCCGGGCGGGCGAGGCAGGACCTGGCCACCGTGAGCGGCGCGGCCGGCATGGCCACTCTGGTCGGCTCGCACGGCCAGGAGATGGGTTCCGACCTGGTCCTCGGTGATGCCGAGTCGGGCCTGCTGGCCGAGGTCCGGGAGCGCGCTGCCGACAGGGTGGGTGGCATCCCGGGTGTGCGCATGGAGGACAAGCCGGCGGGGCTGGCCATCCATGTGCGCGGCTGCACCGACGCCGATGCGGATACTGCCCTGACCCTGGTCCGCAGCCTGGCCGACGAGCTGGAGGGTACGTTCAGCCTCGAGGGCAAGCTCGTGATCGAGCTGTCGACGCGACCGCTGGACAAGGGTGCGGCGCTGGGTGCGCTCATCGCCGCCGACCCTGGGCGTCGGGTCCTGTTCGCCGGCGACGACATCACCGACGAGTCGGCCATGGCTGCCCTGCGGCCGGAGGACATCTCGATCCGGGTGGGCCCCGGGCCGAGCCTGGCCCGCTACCGCGTTCGGGACCCGGGCGGGATGGTCGAGGTGCTGGAGATGCTGGCCGACGTCCGCCTCGGCGCGCGCTGACCCCCGCCCCCGTCGCGCCACCCCGCCCCTGAGCGCAAACCCTCCCCGAGGGGCAGGACCCTCCCGTCCGACGGGGAGGATCGTGCCCCTCGCGGAGGGTTTGCTGGGGTTCGGATGGCCTTGCGGAGGGTTCGTCAGGCCTCAGATCGGCTCGCGGTAGGTGCCCCACTCGGCGCGCAGCACGTCGCACATCTCGCCCAGCGTGGCCTCGACCCGCGCGGCGTCGATGAGCACCGGGACGAGGTTCGTGTCGGTGCGGGCGGCCTCGGCCAGGATCGCCAGGGACTTCCCGACCGCCTCGGGGTCGCGGGCCGCACGCCGCTGCGCCAGGACGGCCACCTGGTCGCGCTCCACCTCGTGGGACACCCGCAGGATCTCCAGCGGGGTCTCGATGGCATCGGTGTGGACGTTGACCCCGACGACGCGCTTGCGGCCCTGCTCCATGGCCCGTTGGTGCTCGAAGGCCGCGTCGGCGATGAGGTCGGTGAACCAGCCGCTCTCGATCCCAGCCAGCAGCCCGGAGGTGATCGGGCCGATCGGATGGTCCTCCCCCGGTCGGCGGCGGACCCCCAGCTCCCGGATCTGCGCGAAGATCGCCTCGGCCTGCGCCTCCATCCGGTCGGTCAGCGCCTCGACGTACCAGCTGCCCCCCAACGGGTCGGCCACGTTGGCCACGCCGGTCTCCTCGGCGATCACCTGCTGGGTGCGCAGGGCGATCTGGGCGGCCTTCTCGCTCGGCAGCGCGAGCACCTCGTCGAGGGCGTTCGTGTGCAGCGAGTTCGTGCCACCGAGCACGGCGGCCAACGCCTCGATGGCAGTGCGGACGATGTTGTTGTCCGGCTGTGGGGCGGTGAGGCTGACCCCGGCGGTCTGGGTGTGGAACCGCAGCCACTGGGCGCGCTCGGTCGTGGCGCCGTACTCGTCGCGCAGCCAGCGGGCCCAGATCCGCCGCGCGGCGCGGAACTTCGCGATCTCCTCGAAGAAGTCGATGTGCGCATCGAAGAAGAACGACAGCCCGGGGGCGAACTGGTCCACGTCCAGCCCCCGCGACAGGCCCAGCTCGACGTACCCGAACCCGTCGGCCAACGTGAACGCGAGCTCCTGGGCGGCCGTGGAGCCGGCCTCCCGGATGTGGTACCCCGACACGCTCAGGGGCTTGTACTTCGGCACGTGGGCACCGGTCCACTCCATCAGGTCGCCGATGAGGCGCAGGTGCGGCTCGGGGCCGAACAGCCACTCCTTCTGGGCGGTGTACTCCTTGAAGATGTCGGTCTGCAGGGTGCCGTCCAGCCGGCTGATGTCCGCACCCTGGCGCTCGGCGGCCACCACGTACATCGCGAAGATGGGCACGGCGGGGCCGGAGATCGTCATCGACGTCGTGACATCGGCCAGCGGGATACCGGCGAACAGGACGTCCATGTCGCGCGCCGAGTCGATCGCCACGCCGCAGTGCCCGACCTCCCCGCGGGCCAGCGGGTCGTCGGAGTCCCGGCCCATCAGGGTGGGCATGTCGAAGGCCACCGACAGCCCGCCACCGCCGGCAGCCAGGATGTCGCGGAACCGGCCGTTGGTCTGCTCGGCGTTGCCGAACCCCGCGAACTGCCGGATGGTCCACAGCCGACCGCGGTAGCCCGTCGGGTACAGCCCGCGGGTGAACGGGAACTGCCCCGGCCACCCGATCTGCGCCACCGGCTCGGCGCCGTCGGGAGGGCCGTAGACGGGTGCCACCTCGTCCCCGGACAACGTGGTGAAGTCCTCGTCACGGACCGTGCCCGACGCCTGTGCGGCGTCGAAGTCCGCCTCCCAACGTGCACGACCGGAAGGGCTGCTCATGCACGTCACGGTACTCGTCCGGCGGCTCGAGGGCGCCACGAGGACCGGCAGGTCAGCCGGCGACCTCGGCGACGATCCGGTCGGCGGCGGTGAAGGCGTCGGTGCGCCCCGCCGCGACGTCGTCGGCCAGGCCATCGAGGGCCCCGTCACCGCCGATGCCGGCGAACCGCGCCTGCAGGGCGGCCAGGGCGATCCCCTGGATCTCGGAGCGGGCGCGCGCCCGGCGCCGCACGGCGCCGGCCCCGGAGGAGCCCAACCACTCCCGGTGCCCGTCGATGGCCGCCACCAGCTCGGCGAGTCCCTGCCCCCGGGTGGCGATGACCTTGAGGACCGGCGGCTTCCACGCCCCCGCCTGGCCGGAGGGACCGAGGCTGATCATGTGCCGCAGCTCGCGTGCGGTGGCATCCGCGCCGTCCCGGTCGGCCTTGTTCACCACGAAGATGTCGCCGACCTCGAGGATGCCGGCCTTCGCCGCCTGGATCCCGTCCCCCATCCCCGGGGCCAGCAGGACGATGGTGGTGTCCGCCTCGCTGGCGACCTCCACCTCCGACTGCCCGACGCCCACGGTCTCGACGAGCACCGGGTCGCAGCCGGCCGCATCCAGCACCCGGACCGCCTGCGGGGTCGTCGCAGCCAGCCCACCGAGGTGGCCGCGTGAGGCCATCGACCGGATGAAGACCTCCGGGTCGGTGGCGTGCTCCTGCATCCGGATCCGGTCGCCGAGCAGGGCGCCGCCCGAGAACGGCGAGGACGGGTCCACGGCGAGGACGCCGACCCGGCGGCCGGCCGCGCGGAACTGCGCGACGAGTGCCGAGGTCGTGGTCGACTTGCCGACCCCCGGCGAGCCCGTGAGCCCCACGATGTGGGCGCCCCCCGAGCGCGGGGCCAGGGCCGCCATCAGCGCCCGCAGCTGCGGGGCGCCGTCCTCGACGAGCGTGATCAGCCGCCCGACCGAGCGGGGGTCACCTGCCAGGGCGCGCTCGACCAACTGGTCGACGTCCACCGTCCGCGTCACCGCCCACCCCTCTCCATGACCGTCACCCCGCCCGGCCAGCCGCAACCCCACCGACCCGCATGATCCGCCATTGCGCGGCGCGCCCTGCGGTCGGTCCGGATCTCCGACGACGGATCGTCGCAGATCCGGACCGATCCGCCGTCGGCCGCGAGCCGTCGCGGCGGCCGCTGCTCGGCTCAGGCCGTGGGGACGCGGACGATCAGGGCGTCGCCCTGCCCGCCGCCGCCGCACAGGGCCGCAGCACCCACGCCGCCGCCGCGCCGCTTCAGCTCGTGGGCCAGGTGCAGCACGATGCGGGCGCCGGACATCCCGACCGGGTGGCCCATGGCGATCGCGCCACCGTTGACGTTGACCTTCTCGGGGTCGACGCCGAGCTTCTTGGTGGAGACGATGCCCACGGCGGCGAACGCCTCGTTGAGCTCGAGCAGGTCGAGGTCGGTCGGGCGCGATGCCCTCCTTCGCGCAGGCCTTGAGGACCGCGTTGGCCGGCTGCTCCTGCAGGGACGCGTCCGGGCCGGCCACCACGCCGTGGGCGCCGATCTCGGCCAGCCAGGTCAGGCCCAGCTCCTGCGGCCTTGGCCTTGCTCATCACGACCACGGCAGCGGCACCGTCGGAGATCTGCGAGGCGGAGCCCGCCGTGATGGTGCCGTCCTTGGTGAACGCCGGGCGCAGCCGAGCCAGCGACTCGACGGTGGTGTCGGCGCGCACGCCCTCGTCCACGCTGAACTCGATCGGGTCGCCCTTGCGCTGCGGGATCGACACCGGCACGATCTCGTCGTCGAACAGCCCGTCCTTGGCCGCACGCGCGGCCAGCTGGTGCGAGCGCGCCGAGAACTCGTCCTGCTCCTCGCGGGTGAGGTCGTAGCGGGTGTTGTAGTTGCTCGGTCGACAGGCCCATCGCCAGGCCGTCGATGGCGCAGAACAGCGCGTCGTGGGCCATCGAGTCCTTCATCGTCCAGTCGCCGTACTTGACGCCCTCGCGGCTGCCCACCAGCACGTGCGGGGCGTTGGTCATCGACTCCATGCCACCGGCCACGACGACGTCGAACTCGCCGGCGCGGATCAGCTGGTCGGCCAGGGCGATCGCGTCGATGCCCGACAGGCACACCTTGTTGATGGTCAGGGCCGGGCACGTCCAGCGGGATCCCGCCGGCGAGGGCGGCCTGGCGGGCGGTGATCTGCCCGGCGCCGGCCTGGATGACGTGGCCCATGATCACGTACTGGACCTGGTCGCCGGACACGCCCGCCTTCTCCAGGGCGCCCTTGATGGCGATGCCACCGAGCTCGGCGGCCGAGAACCCCTTCAGGGACCCGAGCAACCGACCCATCGGGGTGCGGGCTCCGGCGACGATCACGGATCCGGACATGGCGTGCCTCTCTCTCGTGGGTTCTGGTCGGACTGGCCAACTGGCCACGACGCAAAGGCTGGTGCGGGACCGGCTGACATGGCGTACCTCTCTGTTGTGGGTTCTGGAAGGACTGCCTCACGGGCCACGATAGCCACGCCGCCATGGCGAGGGAACACCGGCTCGGCCTGCGCACGGCCGGCCGCAGGTCACTCGCTCGGACGGCTCGGCTCGCCGAGCACGCCGCCCGAGGTCGGGATCGCCCACGGCGTAGGCTGAATGCGCGCCGGTCCCACGCGTGGCCCACGGCGCCCCAGCTACGCGTCCGGCCCTCGCGCCGGACAGGAAGGTGACTCCCATGGACGCCCCCACCCCGCCGTGCCCGTCGCCGTGGCAGCCCTCGGCCCCCTGGTCGAGCGGATCGACCACGTCGGCCTGGCGGTGGCCGACCTGGACGCCGCCATCGCGTTCTACGAGCGCGCCTTCGGCCTGCACTCGGTGCACGAGGAGGTCAACGAGGAGCAGGGGGTGCGCGAGGCGATGATCGACATCGCCGGCTCCGGGTCGTTCCTGCAGCTCCTGGCGCCCCTGCGCGAGGACTCCCCCATCGGCAAGTTCCTGGCCCGCAGCGGCGAGGGGATGCAGCAGCTGGCGTTCCGCGTCAGCGACATCGACGTGGCCGGTGAGCGCCTGCGTGCGGCGGGGGTGCGCCTGCTCTACGACGTCCCGAAGCGCGGCACCGCCGGGTCCCGGGTCAACTTCGTGCACCCCAAGGACTGCGGTGGGGTGCTCGTCGAGCTCGTCGAGCCGGCCAAGGACGCCCCGGCCACTGAGCCCGGCACGCGAGTGCCGGATCGCCCAGCCCATGGGCGATCCCGGCGTCGGCTGCGTGCCCAGCCACGGCACCCCTCCCCCCGGGTGACGTCCAGCCGGTTACTGGGCAGTAGCCTGAATGGGACCGGTCCCCGTCCGTCTCCTTGGAGGTCCCCGTGAAGCAGATCCTCGACGCGATCCAGAACGACGCCCATCTCGAGCCGGGCTTCGCCGAAATCCCCCTGCCCGAGTCGTACCGGGCCGTGACTGTCCACAAGGACGAGGAGCAGATGTTCGCCGGGATGGCCACCCGGGACAAGGACCCCCGCAAGTCGCTGCACCTCGACGATGTCCCGGTCCCCGAGCTGGGCCCGGGTGAGGCGCTGGTCGCGGTGATGGCCTCGGGCATCAACTACAACACGGTGTGGACCTCGATCTTCGAGCCGGTGTCGACCTTCGGGTTCCTGTCCCGGTACGGGCGCACCCACGAGCTGGCCAAGCGCCACGACCTGCCGTACCACATCGTCGGGTCCGACCTCGCCGGCGTCGTGCTGCGCACGGGTCCCGGGGTCAACGCCTGGAAGCCCGGTGACGAGGTCGTCGCGCACTGCCTGAGCGTCGAGCTCGAGAGCCCGATGGGGCACAACGACACGATGATGGACCCGGAGCAGCGGATCTGGGGGTTCGAGACCAACTTCGGTGGCCTGGCGGAGATCGCCCTGGTCAAGTCCAACCAGCTGATGCCCAAGCCCGAGCACCTGACCTGGGAGGAGGCTGCGGCTCCCGGGCTGGTCAACTCCACCGCCTACCGCCAGCTGGTCTCGCGCAACGGGGCGGGCATGAAGCAGGGCGACACCGTGCTGATCTGGGGCGCCTCGGGCGGCCTGGGCTCGTACGCCACGCAGATGGCGCTCAACGGTGGGGCCATCCCGATCTGCGTGGTCTCCAGCCCGGAGAAGGCCGAGATCTGCCGCAAGATGGGCGCCGAGCTGGTCATCGACCGGAATGCCGAGGACTACAAGTTCTGGAAGGACCCGGCCACCCAGGACCCCAAGGAGTGGCAGCGGTTCGGCAAGAAGATCCGCGAGCTCACCGGGGGCGAGGACGTCGACATCGTGTTCGAGCACCCGGGCCGTGAGACCTTCGGCGCCTCGGTGTACGTGACCCGCAAGGGCGGCACGATCGTGACCTGCGCGTCGACCTCGGGGTACATGCACGAGTACGACAACCGGTACTTCTGGATGCACCTCAAGCGGATCATCGGCTCGCACTTCGCCAACTACCGCGAGGCCTACGAGGCCAACCGGCTGATCGACAAGGGCCTGGTGCACCCGACCCTGTCGAAGGTGTTCCCCCTGGACAGGACCGCCGAGGCCGCCTACGACGTCCACCGCAACCTGCACCAGGGCAAGATCGGCGTGCTGTGCCTGGCGCCCGAGGAGGGCCTCGGCGTGCGCGACGAGGAGAAGCGCGCCAAGCACATCGACGCGATCAACAGGTTCCGCGACCTCTGATCACCCAGCGACCCGCGAGCAGGTCGGGCGCGTCGTGACGGCACCGGCGCGTCCGACCCCCTGCCCGGGGGCCGATCAGAGGGTGGCCAGCCAGCTGAGCAGTGCGCGCGTGACCGCGTCCGGATCCTCGACGGCGGTCAGGTGCCCGGCGGCCGGGACCTCGACCACGGTCGTGGCACTGCCCCCTGCCCGCGCCGCGTCGGCCATGGCCATGCGCGTCGGCGGCCGGCGAGATCGTGTCCTCGCTCCCCGTAGAGCACCAGCACCGGCCCGCCGAAGGCAGCGATGTCCGCCAGGGAGTCGGGACGGGACGCCATCGCCCGCTGCGCCCAGGCCACGCCCGCCGCCGGCTGCGCGCCGATCCACCGGCGCACGGTCGCGACGACATCGGGCCGGGACTCCCGGGTGGTCGCGCCGAGGAGGTTGGGCAGCATCCCGTCGGCGATCCCCGCCGCGGTCCCGGCTGCCTCGACCGCGGCGGCGACCGCCTCACGGTTCGCGGCGGCCTCCGGTGCGTCGGCGCTCGGCCTTCGTGTCGGCCAGGATGATCGCCGACAGCCGGTCGGGGTGCCGGCGCAGCAGGGCCATGGTCACGTAGCCGCCCATCGACAACCCGCCCACGACGGCCCGCTCGATCCCCAGGTGGTCCAGGAGCCCGACGACGGCATCGGCCATCACGTCCAGCGAGGGCGCGTCCGGGGACGGCGCGCTGCCGCCGAACCCGGGCAGGTCCGGCGTGATGACCCGGTAGCCCGCACCGGCCAGCGCCGGCCGCTGGGCGGCCCACAGTGAGCTGTCCATCGGGAACGCGTGCAGGAGGACGACGGCCGGTCCGGATCCGCTCTCGACGTGGTGCAGCATGCCCTGAAGGGTAGTCACAGCCCGGCCCCCATGCCCATCGTGCCGGATACCGTTGCCCCATGGGGCGCAGGAACCGCAGGGCACAGGACGCGGCCCCCCTGCGCCCCCTGGGGTCGGTGCAGGCCACGCAGTCCCACCCCGACGGCGAGT
>CAVSQK010000041.1:0-163556 GCA_963729885.1 uncultured Actinomycetes bacterium | reverse complement strand
TCGGGGGCTTCTTCGCCGCGTCCGAGACCGCCCTGGTCTCGCTGCGTGAGAGCCAGGTCAACCGGCTGATCGAGTCCGATCCGCGCCGGGGCCCGCGGTTGCGCGCCCTGATGAACCAGCCGAACCGCTTCCTGGCGGCGGTGCAGGTCGGCGTGACCCTGGCGGGCTTCATCTCCGCGGCCTTCGGGGCCAACCGGATCGCCCCGGTGGTCGCCGGATGGATGGTCTCGGCGGGGATGAGCCAGACGGTCGCGGACTCGGTGGCGTTCATCGGTGCCACGGTGCTCGTCGTCTACATCTCGCTCGTCCTCGGCGAGCTCGTCCCCAAGCGGCTGGCCCTGGCCAAGTCCGAGTCCATCGCCCTGGCCGTCGCCGCTCCCATCGACTTCATCGCCCGGATCTCGCGGCCCTTCATCTGGCTGCTCTCGGCCTCGACCAACCTCATCGTCCGGATCCTGGGCCTCGACCCCTCCAGCGGCCGTGAGGTCATCACCGGGGAGGAGCTGCGCGGCATGGTGGCGGCGCACACCGACCTGACCGCCGAGGAGCGCGAGCTCATCGACGACGTCTTCGACGCCGGCGACACCGAGCTGCGCGAGGTGATGATCCCGCGCACCGAGGTGGCCTTCCTCGACGCCTCGCTGCCGGCCTTCCGGGCGGCGTCGCTGGTGGCCCAGATGCCGCACTCCCGCTACCCGGTGATCGGCGACTCGCCGGATGACGTCCTGGGGTTCGTGCACGTGCGCGACATCCTGACCCCCTCGATGGTCGACCCGGTCGGTCCGCCTCGAGGACCTGGCCCGCGAGGTCGCGTTCTTCCCGGGGAGCAAGCAGGTCATCCCCGCCCTGACCGAGATGCGCCGCGGGGGGCACCACCTGGCGGTCGTGGCCGACGAGTACGGCGGCACCGCGGGGATCGTCACGCTGGAGGACCTCGTCGAGGAGCTCGTCGGCGACATCCACGACGAGTACGACCAGGGGGCCACCACGCCGGCCCACGCGGTGCGCAGTGGCGCCCCCTTCGAGGTCGACGGGCTGCTCAACCTCGAGGACTTCGAGGAGGAGTCCGGGGTCGTGCTCCGAGACGGCCCCTACGAGACCGTCGCCGGGTGGTTCGTCGCCCAGCTCGGGCGACTGCCGGCCCTCGGCGACCAGCTGCAGGGAGCCGGGGCCGGGTTCGAGGTGATCGAGCTCGACGGCCGCCGGATCTCCCGGCTGCGGGTCACGCCGGCGGTCGCCGCACCCGAGCCGACCGCCGAGCCAGAGCCGGACGCGTCGGGGACCTGACGCGCCACCGGCCGCCGGTCGGCGCCGGGCACCGCGGCACCGCCCCCCGCGGCCCGCGCACCCACCGCGGCGTCCGCCGGGTCGGGGAATGTGGAGTTCTTTGCGACAATGGCGCCCATGTCCCTGCGTCCTCGTGTGCTGTCCGGGATCCAGCCGACGGCAGATTCCTTCCATATCGGCAACTACCTGGGGGCGCTGCGCAACTGGGTGGCGCTCCAGGAGACCCACGACTGCTTCTACTGCGTCGTCGACCTCCACGCCATCACGGTGGACCACGACCCGGCGGAGCTGAACCGGCGCACCCGGGTGTCCTACGCGCAGCTGGTGGCCCTGGGGGTCGACCCGCGGCGCTCGACGGTGTTCGTCCAGAGCCACGTCCCCGAGCACACGCAGCTGCAGTGGGCGCTGGCATGCCTGACCGGCATGGGCGAGGCCGGCCGGATGACGCAGTTCAAGGACAAGTCGGCCAAGGCCGGCAGTGACCGCACCTCCGTGGGGCTGTTCACCTACCCGATCCTGCAGGCCGCCGACATCCTCGTGTACCGGGCCAACGCGGTCCCGGTCGGCGAGGACCAGCGCCAGCACCTCGAGCTCACGCGCGACCTCGCGGTCCGGTTCAACGGCAGGTTCGGCCCCACGCTGACCGTCCCGGAGCCCCTGATCGTCAAGGACACCGCCAAGATCTTCGACCTGACCGACCCGACGTCCAAGATGAGCAAGTCCTCGCCCGCCGGCTGCGTGTTCCTGCTCGACCCGCCCAAGCAGACCGCGAAGAAGATCAAGTCCGCGGTCACCGACTCCGACACCGAGGTCCGCTTCGACCCCGAGGCCAAGCCGGGGGTCTCCAACCTGCTGACGATCCTGGCGACCTTCACCGGGCGCACGGTCGCCGAGGTCGAGCCGGAGTTCGCGGGGCGCATGTACGGCGACCTCAAGAAGGACGCGGCGGAGGCGGTCGTGGCGTTCGTCGAGCCGTTCCAGGCCCGGGTCGCCGAGCTCATGGCCGACCCCGCCGAGCTCGACCGCCAGATGGCCGACGGCGCCGCCCGCGCCCGCGAGGTCGCCGCCGCCACGGTGGCCGACGTGTACGACCACCTGGGATTCGTGACCGGTCGATGAGCGTCGCACCCCTGGTCCCCGCCGACGTCCTGGGCGACGAGCCGCAGGACTGGCCCCTGACCATCGGGGTCGCGCTGCCCATCCCCGAGCCGTTCCTGGGCGAGCTCGGCGCCTACCGCGAGCGGTTCGGCGACCCGCTGGCCCACGCGATCGTGGCGCACATCACGCTCGTGCCGCCGACCGAGGTGGCCGACGAGGAGCACCTCGCCGAGATCCTGGCCCACCTGCAGGCCCAGGCCGCGCAGATGGAGCCGTTCCCGATCGTGCTCGAGGGTGCGGGCACGTTCCGGCCGGTCTCCCAGGTGGTCTTCGTGCCCGATCGTCGAGGGAGAGGCCCCGGTCCGCGCCGCGGAGGCGGCGGTCCGGCGGGGCCCGCTGGACCGGCCCCTGGCCTTCCCGTACCACCCGCATGTGACGGTCGCCCACGACCTCGAGGAGGAGTGGCTCGACCAGGCCCACGAGGCTCTGCTGAGCCTACCGGGCCGCCTTCGAGGTCGACCGCCTCAGCCTGTTCGTCCGCGGCGCGGATGCCGTCTGGCGCACGGTCGCCGACCTCCCGTTCGGGCAGTCGGTCATCGACCCGTCGCGCTACGAGGGCGACTCGGTCACGATCGGGCTGCTCGACCCGGCGGAGTTCCCGGCGCTGTGCCCCCGGCTCGGGGAGATCGTGGCCGACGCCGTGGCCTCCGGGGCTGGGGTCAACTTCCTGCTCCCGTTCAGCCCGGCCGACGGCGAGGCGTGGTGGCGCGCCCAGGCGGGCGACGTCGCCTCGGGCCGGCGGGTCCT
Source organism: uncultured Actinomycetes bacterium (assembly GCA_963729885.1). Lineage (GTDB taxonomy): Bacteria > Actinomycetota > Actinomycetes > S36-B12 > CAIYMF01 > Prado023. Next base: position 160,364 of record CAVSQK010000041.1, on the reverse strand, counting down.
GCTCGTGGCGCGCGACAAGGGCGAGGTCGTGGGCACGATCTCGCTGAACCCCGCGGTGGCGCCCAACCAGCCGCATCGGGCCGAGCTCAGCAAGCTATGGTGCACTCGGCCGACCGGCGCCGGGTGTGGCCACCCGCCTCATGGACGCCGCCGCCGCGGAGGCCCGCGCGCGCGGGTTCACGCTGCTGACCCTCGACTGCGTCGCGGGGGGCCCGGAGGAGGAGTTCTACCGCGGCCTGGGCTACGTGCCCGTCGGGACGATCCCGGGCTACGCCCTGTCCCCGACCGGCGAGCCGCAGGGCGCGACGTTCCTGTACCTCGAGCTGCGCTGAGCCGGCTGGTGTCGATCGGTCGATCACCGACCGAAGACCCCGGGCGGTGGGACCGGGCGGCGGAGCCCGGTCGCCGTCGCGTCGGTGAAGGGCGGGTGGTCGCCGACGAACCCGTCGAGGTCCGCTCCGTGCAGGACGCGGGCGGGCCACGGGTCGCCGGCGCTGCGCCGGGTCAGCGCCGCGACGTCCAGGGGCTCCGCCCAGGGCGACTGGGCGACCACGATCAGGTTGCCGAACCGACGCCCGCGCAGGACGGCCGGCTCGGCGGCCACCACGACCCGGTCGAAGGTGGCGCGCACGCCGGCCACGTACCGGCGGGCGTAGGTCAGGGGGTTCTCGTCGGCGATGTTGGCCACGAGGGTCCCGCCGGGGGTCGAGCACGCGCCGCGACGTGGCCGAAGGCCTCCACGGTCGTGAGGTTGCCCGGGGTCTGGGCGCTGGCGAAGACGTCGAGGATCACGAGGTCGGCCGACTCGTCGGGCAGCGACTCCAGGGCGGCGCGGGCCTCGGCGATGCGCACCCGGATCTGGTAGTCCCGGGGCCACGGCAGGTGGGCGCGCACCGAGCTCGACGAGCGCGGCGTCGTGCTCGACGACGAGGTTGCGGGTCCGCGGCCGGGTGGCGCTGGCGTAGCGGGCCAGGGCCATCGCCCCGCCGCCGAGGTGCACCACGCGCAGCGGGCCCGGCGGGAGCAGGTCGATCACGTGCCCGATGCGGCGCATGTACTCGAAGACCAGGCGGCTCGGGTCGGCGAGGTCCACGTGGGACTGCTGGGTCCCCTCGACCAGCAGCATCCAGCCCTCGGCGAGGTCCGGATCGGGCACGAGGGTCGCCTCCCCCCCGGCGACGGCGCGGGTCACGGTGCCGCGCAGCGCCCGACGTCCCATGGCCGGCCATTGCTCCACGAGCTCGTCCGGCACGGGCGATCGCCGTCGGCGGAATATCCGCGGCACCAGGTGTGGTTCCATACCTGCCGGGGTATAACTCCGCACGACCCCACAGACGCCGAGTGCAAGGAACATGACATGGCAAGCGTGACCCTGACCGCCACGGACTTCGAGTCGACCGTCCTGGGCAATGACATCGTCCTGGTCGACTTCTGGGCCTGCCTGGTGCGGCCCGTGCCGCAACTTCGCCCCCGTCTTCGAGTCCGCGTCCGAGGCGCACTCCGACGTCGTGTTCGGCAAGGTCGACACCGAGGCCGAGCAGGCGCTGGCCGCCGCGGCGCAGATCACCTCGATCCCGACGCTGATGGCCTTCCGCGAGGGCGTCCTGGTCTTCGCCCAGCCCGGGGCCCTGCCCGCACCGGCGCTCGAGCAGGTCATCGAGGCCGTCCGCGGCCTCGACATGGACGAGGTCCGCGCCGAAATCGCCGCCCAGAAGGGCGATCCGCAGTAACGTCTGCAGATGCCCGGACCGCACAGGTTCGGGCGGAACGTCCCGCGGCCCCCGACCAGGGCCCGGGACGTCGCACGGCGAAGGCTCGTCACCCCTCGACCCGGTGACGAGCCTTCGTCATGTCCGCCGCTGCCCGCGCCGGACCGCCGTCAGGTGGTGCGGAGGGTCGGTCGGGGTCGCTGCCTGCGGGGCGCCTGCGGGTGCCGGCGGCCGGCGGCTGCGGCCGGGGTCGATGCGGCCCGGCGGGCCCGCGCGCCGACGCACCCAGGCGATGATCCCCATCGCGATCAGCAGCGGCGAGATGATCAGCAGGGCCTGGCCGAACCAGCTCCAGAACTGCGACAGGCCCTCGAGGAACGACTCCCACCACGTCTGCTGCGGCTGCGGGTCGACCGAGTTCTGGGCGTCCTCCGGGCTCATCAGGGTCAGGCTGATCTGGGACATCGCCGTCTGGTTCTCGAGGTCGCGCTGCTGGGCCCGCAGGGCGTCGAGCTCGGACTGCCGCTGGGAGATGGCCTGCTCGAGGGTGATCACGTCGGTGATGTCCGTGGCCTCGTCCATGAGGGCCGTCAGCCGGACCAGCGAGGCCTCGAGCGCCTTGATGCGGGCGTCCACGTCGGCGACCTGCGCGCCCACGTCGTAGGTGGACTGCTGCATCTGCACGACCTCGCCGGCGTCGCGGGCGGCCTCCATCGCCTCGTCGTAGTCCTCCACGGGCACCTGGACGGTGAGCCAGATGCCCGGTCCGCTCGGGTACCACGGGTACGGGTAGCTCATCCCCATGTCGCGCGACATGGCCACCTCGGGGCCGTAGGGCTGCGCCCCGCCGCCGCCCTCGGTCACCACCGACTCGGAGGTGACCCGGCCGCCCATCGCCAGGATGGTCGCCACGAACGTGTCGCGGGCTGCCTCCGGGTCCTCCGTGCCGACCAGGACCGAGCCGGAGCGGACCAGCGCCTCCTCGGTCGTGTCCGCGCCCGGGACGGCGCCGGGCACCGGTGCTGGGGCTCATCGCCTCCGAGGAGACGGCCGCGTCCCGCGCCGCCTCCGGGGCGCCGACGCTGCCCTCGACGGCCGTGCCCTTGCCCGCGCCCGCCAGGCTCGCCGCCGCCTGCGGAGTCCGAGACGCCGACGCTGGCGGTCGAGTCCGACCCGCCGCCCGCCGTCAGGCCGGGCAGGACGGTTCCGGCGGCCAGGGCGAGGGTCGCGACCCCGGCGGCCGCCATGAGCATCCCCTGCCAGTGCCGCGCGAGGAACGAGGGGTGCTCGGTGAGCGAGGTGGGCGTGGTCGCCACCAGCGGGGCCGCGCTCGCCGGTGCCGGGTGCCTCGCCGGCGCCGCGGCAGCCCGGACGCGGTCCAGCAGGTGCGCGGGCACGGGCTGGGGGCGCCGGCCTCGGGATCGGCCTGGGCGAGCAGGGCGCGCAGGGCCTCGTCCGCGCGGTCCTCGGTGCTCTGGGTGTTCATCGGGTGGCCTCCGAGCCGTGGGGGGTGGTCAGGGTGTCGTCGGGGGATGCGGTCGCATCCGGTGGGTGCTGGGTCCCGGGGCGGTGCTGACTGCCGGGGCCCTCGTGGGCCGGGGTGATGCCCGGGGGCCGTCGACCGCCGGGCCGCTGACGCCGCGCTGGACCAGGGCCTCGCGCAGCCGCGCCCGGGCCCGGTGCATCCGGGTTCGGGCGGTGCCCGGCGAGCAGCCGAGGACCTCGGCGATCTCCGCCGGCTCGAGCTGCTCCCAGGCCCAGAGGCGCAGCAGCTCGGCGTCGGACTCCGAGAGGTCGTCCAGGGCGGCGGACACCACGTCGTGGGCCGCGGTGGCGTCGACCACCTGCTGGGCGGGGTCCGTCCTCAGATCGCGTGCAGGGGACGCACGGTGGCCAGCTTGGCGCCCAGCCGGGTGCGCCGGGAGTCGGAGCGGATCACGTGCGCGATCACGTTGCCGGCCGTGGCGTACAGCCAGGGCAGCGCCTCGTCGGGCACGACCTCGCGGCGACGCCATGCGGTGGCGAAGACCTCCACCACCACGTCCTCGGCGTCCTCCGCGGAGTCCAGCCGACGCCGCGCGTAGGCCAGCACCGCCCGGGAGTGCCGTCCGAAGAGGTCGGTCAACCACTCGTCCTCGAGCTGTTGGGTGCCCATACCCCTATGTTCCCGCCGCGGGCCCGCGCGTTACAGGACCATTCGGGGTGCGGCGCACATGGAACCGCTCCTACGCTCGGGCACGGATCCGGCTTGGCGGCCCGCGCACGCGGAACCGCCCTTCTGGACGCTCTGGGACGCGGGTATCCGGCGGTTCCGTGTGCGCCCTCGTCCGAGGGCTGAGCTGCTGGTCGCTAACGGGCGGTTCGGTGTGCATGGGCCCGTGTCCCCACGGTGGTTCCCCCGCCCTGAGGAGCCGGGACCTCAGCCGGCTACCCCAGGGCGGCCGAGACCACGTCGCGGGCCTCGCTCTGGATCCGGGCGAGGTGCTCGGCCCCGAGGAAGGACTCGGCGTAGATCTTGTAGACGTCCTCGGTGCCCGAGGGGCGGGCGGCGAACCAGCCGTTCTCGGTGGTCACCTTCAGCCCGCCGATCTTCGCCCCGTTGCCCGGGGCCTCGGTGAGCTTCGCGGTGATCGGCTCGCCGGCCAGCTCGGTGGCCGTGACCTGGTCGGGGGAGAGGTTGGCCAGCTTGGCCTTCTCCTCGCGGTTGGCCGGTGCGTCGACCCGGGCGTAGGCCGGCGCCCCGTGCCGGGCGGTCAGCTCGGCGTAGTGCTCCGAGGGGTCCTTGCCGGTGACGGCCGTGATCTCCGAGCTGAGCAGCGTGAGCAGGACGCCGTCCTTGTCGGTGGTCCAGACCGTGCCGTCCTTGCGCAGGAACGACGCCCCGGCGGACTCCTCGCCGCCGAAGCCGAACGAGCCGTCGACCAGGCCGGGCACGAACCACTTGAACCCGACCGGGACCTCCACGAGCCGCCGGCCGAGGTCGGCGGCGACGCGGTCGATCATCGACGAGCTCACCAGGGTCTTGCCGACGGCGGCGTCCGCGCGCCAGCCGGGCCGGTTGGCGTACAGGTACTGGATCGCGACGGCCAGGTAGTGGTTGGGGTTCATCAGGCCCGCCCCCGGGGTGACGATGCCGTGCCGGTCGGCGTCGGCGTCGTTGCCGAACGCCACCCGGTAGTGAGTCCTTGAGCGCCACCAGGGAGGCCATCGCGAACGGCGAGGAGCAGTCCATCCGGATCTTGCCGTCCCAGTCCAGGGTCATGAACCGCCACGTCGGGTCGACCTTCGGGTTCACCACGGTGAGGTCCAGGCCGTGCATCTCGGCGATGTAGCCGTAGTAGGCCACCGCCGCCCCGCCCATCGGGTCGGCGCCGAGCTTCAGCCCGGCGTCGCGCACGGCGTCGAGGTTGAGCACGTTGGGCAGGTCGCGGGCGTAGGCGTCGAGGAAGTCGTAGGTGCCGGTGCTGTCCTGGGCCAGGGCGGTGCGTCAGCGGGATCCGCCGCACGCTGGACATGCCGTTGGCGATGATCTCGTTGGCGCGGTCCTGGATCCAGCCGGTGGCCTCGCTGCTGGCCGGCCCGCCGTCCGGCGGGTTGTACTTGAACCCGCCGTCGGTCGGCGGGTTGTGCGACGGGGTGACGACGATGCCGTCGGCCAGGCCGTCGGTGCGCCCCCGGTTGTAGGCCAGGATCGCGTGGCTCAGCGCGGGCGTGGGCGTGTACCCGTCGCGGCTGTCGATGCGGACCTCCACGTCGTTGGCCGCCAGCACCTCGAGCGCCGAGACCCACGCGGGCTCGGACAGGCCGTGGGTGTCCTTGGCCAGGAACAGCGGGCCGTCGGTGCCCTGCATCGTCCGGTACTCCACGATCGCCTGGGTGGTGGCCAGGATGTGGAACTCGTTGAAGGAGGTCTTCAGGCTGGTCCCGCGGTGCCCGGACGTGCCGAAGGCGACCCGCTGGTCGATGTCCTCCGGGTCGGGCTGCTCGGCGTAGTACAGCGTGATCAGCTTCGCGATGTCGACGAGGTCGCTGTCCTGGGCCGGGAGTCCGGCGCGCTCGTGGGTCATGGCACCTCCTGGTGCGCGTGGTGGCGGGCGGGCCACGCACGAACCCCCAGAGTATTGACGCCGACCCCCGCGGGGCGCGGTGAGCGCCACCCGGTTGCCCCGTGCGATGGTGGATCTGCTCGGGGAGGGCGCTGGCCCGTGTCATCATTGGCCGGTGACCGGCTCCACCCTCTACCGACGCCTGCCCAACGGCTCGTGGGCATGCGCAGCGGGAGGACCCCCCGGCCGGCCAGGCCGACGGGGGCGAGGTGCACCTGAGATGGCCCCCGCGGGGGCTGTTCCCGTGGTCGCCGGGGCCGTCGTGGCCGGCACGCCGGCCGCTGCGCCGTCGCCGGGTCAGCCGCCGGACCCCTGCCGGATCCGCCGCCGCCCAGCCGGCTCCCGCCGCGCCCCAGCCGACGATCGCCCGGCCGACCCCACCAGAAGCGGCGCCGGCGCTGGTCGATCTGGCGGATCGTGCGTGGGCCCTGGCCGCCTACGTCATCTGGCTGGTCGCACTGGGGTCTACGCGGCGACCTCCCTGGACAAGATCCAGGCCCTCTCGCCCGACCCGATCGCCGACACGGACGGGACCGTCTGGCTGCTCGTGGGCTCCGACAGCCGTGAGGGCCTGAGCAAGAAGGAGCAGAAGCAAGCTGCGCACCGGCGACACCGAGGGCCAGCGCACGGACACGATCATGCTGGTCCACCAGAAGCTGGGCCAGGCCCCGACCCTGGTCTCGATCCCCCGTGACTCGTGGGTCACCATCCCCGCGCACACCGCCACCGACGGATCCGAGGTGGAGGCGCGCGGCGGGAAGATCAACGCCGCCTTCTCCTACGGCGGCGCCCCCCTGCTCAGCCAGACGATCGAGTACAACACCGGCCTGCACGTCGACAACTACATGGAGGTCGGCATGGGCGGGATCGTCACCATGACCGACGCCGTGGGCGGGATCGAGGTCTGCTTCGAGGAGGCGATCTCCGACGAGAACAGCGGCCTCGACGTCCCCGCCGGCTGCCAGACGCTCGATGGCGGCGAGGCGCTGGCGTGGGTCCGGATGCGCTACGCCGACCCCAAGGGCGACCTCGGCCGGATCGAGCGCCAGCGCCAGTACGTGGCGCTCATGGTCGACGAGGCGCTGAGCTGGCAGACCCTGGTCAACCCCGTTCCGGCAGTGGAACATCGTGAACGCGATGCTCGACTCCGTGCGGGTCGACGAGGGCACGGGGCTCGTGGACCTGGGCACCTTCGGGTTCGGCATGGCCCGGATCGCGTCCGGCAGCGGCGAGGTCACCACCGTCCCGATCGACGACACCGACCACTGGGAGAACGGCCAGTGGGTCATCAAGTGGGACTCCGGGGAGGCCGACCAGCTGTTCTCCTCGATGGGCGGGAGCACCCCGCAGGCGGTCCTCGACCAGCCGTAGCACGCGCGCGCCCGACCGGATCCGGCTGCGACCCGCGTGGACGAGCAGCAGCGGATGGCCGACGTGTCCGCGCACGGCGGACCACCAGCACCTACCGTTGCCCCATGGATGGAGCCACGATCCTCATCACCGGGCTGGGCCTGGCCGTCGCGGCCGGCCTGAACGCCTACATCCCGCTGATGGTGGCGGGGCTGCTGGTGCGCTTCGACGTCGTGAGCTTCGGAGATCCCTACGACATCCTCGGCAGCACCCCGGCGCTGATCATCATCGGCGTCCTGCTGGCGGTGGAGCTGCTCGCCGACAAGGTCCCCGCGGTCGACTCGGTCAACGATGCGGTCCAGACCTTCATCCGCCCCGCGTCGGGCGCCGTGCTGTTCGCGGCCGCCGCCTCGGGTGCTGACTGGCAGTGGGCGCAGGCCCTCGCGGTGATCGTGGGCCTGCTGACCGCGCTCGGGGTGCACTCCACGAAGGCTGCCGCGAGACCGGTCATCAACGTCACGACCGCGGGGGTGGGCGGCCCGGTGGCCAGCGTCGTGGAGGACGGCTTCTCGCTGGGCCTGGCGCTGGCCGCCCTGCTGGCGCCGCTGATCGCCCTGGTGATCCTCGTGGGGCTGGCGTGGTTCGCGATCAGCGCGATCGGCCGGATCCGGCGTCGCCGGTCGGGAGAGCCGGCAGCCTCAGCCTGACGGCCGCCCGGCTCGGCGGCGGCTCGGCCCGCCCCGGCCGCCCCGGCCCGCCCCGGCCCCACCGGCCCCCCGGCCCCCGCCCGCCCACCCCGGCGGCCCGCACCCACGGCCCAGCCTGGTCGGGCTGTCAGGTGCGTCGAAGTAGGCTGTGCCCAGCAGTTTCGCCGCACCCCCAGGAGTTGCCGTGGCCCGCGTCGTCGTCGACGTCATGCTCAAGCCGGAGATCCTCGACCCGCAGGGCCGGGCGGTGATGGGGGCGCTGGGCCGGCTCGGCCTGACCGGCGTCGCCTCCGTCCGCCAGGGAAAGCGCTTCGAGATCGAGGTCGAGGGTGAGATCGACGAGGAGCTCTCCGAGCGCCTCCACGAGCTCGCCGGATCGCTGCTGAGCAATCCCGTGATCGAGGACTACGAGATCTACGAGGAGGGCGAGGAGATCGCCTGCGACTGCGACGACTGCGTCTGCGAGCCGGCGGCCGAGGGCTCGACCGGCGCCGCGGCCCCCGCCGACGAGGGTGGGTGCGCGTGCGGCGGGGCCGGCTGTGGCGGTGGGTCCGCACCGGTCGACGTCGAGGCCCCGACCGCGGTGGAGCAGGCCTGATGCGCATCGGCGTGGTGACCTTCCCCGGGTCGCTCGACGACCGGGATGCCGCGCGCGCCGTGCGGGTCGCCGGCGGCGAGGCGGTCGCCCTCTGGCATGCCGACCCCGACCTGCACGCGGTGGACGCGGTGGTCCTGCCCGGTGGCTTCTCGTACGGGGACTACCTGCGCTGCGGGGCCATCAGCAGGTTCGCCCCCGCGATGGGCTCCATCATCGACGCAGCCCGGGGCGGGCTGCCGGTGCTGGGCATCTGCAACGGCTTCCAGATCCTGTGCGAGTCCCACCTGCTCCCGGGGGCCCTGACCCGCAACGCCGGTCTGCACTTCGTCTGCCGCGACCAGGAGCTCGAGATCGCCAACGCGGCCACGCCGTGGACCCGCGACTACGAGGCCGGTGAGCGCATCGTCGTCCCCCTGAAGAACGGCGAGGGACGGTTCCAGGCCGACGAGGCCACGCTCGACTCCCTCGAGGCCGAGGGCCGGGTCGTGGCCTACTACGCGGGCGTGAACCCGAACGGCTCCCAGCGCAACATCGCCGGCATCTGCAACGAGGCCGGGAACGTGGTGGGCCTCATGCCGCACCCGGAGCACGCCGTGGAGGCCCTGACCGGCCCCAGCACCGACGGCCTGGGGTTCTTCACCTCGATCCTCGCCCACCTCGCCGCCGGCGGATCCATGGCCGGCGCCGCACAGGGAGCCCACGCATGACCGACACCGTCGCCGCCGCGCAGGCCCAGCCGGTGGCCGCGCAGCCGTACGCCGAGCTGGGCCTCAAGCCCGACGAGTACGCCCGCATCTGCGAGATCCTCGGCCGCCGCCCGACCTCGTCCGAGCTCGCGATGTACTCGGTCATGTGGAGCGAGCACTGCTCGTACAAGTCCTCGAAGGTGCACCTGCGCCAGTTCGGTGAGAAGAAGCCGCCGACCGACGCCCTGCTGGTCGGGATCGGCGAGAACGCCGGCGTCGTGGACATCGGCGACGGCTGGGCAGTCACGTTCAAGGTCGAGTCGCACAACCACCCCTCGCTACGTCGAGCCCTACCAGGGCGCGGCCACCGGCGTCGGCGGCATCGTGCGCGACATCATGAGCATGGGCGCCCGTCCGGTCGCGGTGATGGATCCGCTGCGCTTCGGGGCGGCCGACCACCCCGACACCCGGCGCGTGCTTCCCGGGGTCGTCGCCGGGGTCGGTGGCTACGGCAACTGCCTGGGCCTGCCCAACATCGGTGGCGAGGTGGTGTTCGACGCCTCCTACCAGGGCAACCCGCTGGTGAACGCGCTGTGCGTCGGCGTGATGCGCCACGACCAGATCCACCTCGCCAGCGCCAAGGGTGTGGGCAACGCGGTGATCCTCTACGGCGCGCGCACCGGCGGCGACGGGATCGGTGGGGTGTCGGTGCTGGCCTCCGAGACGTTCACCGACGGCGGCCCGACGAAGCGGCCCAGCGTCCAGGTCGGCGACCCGTTCATGGAGAAGCTGCTCATCGAGTGCACGCTGGAGGTCCTCGGGGCCGGCCTGGTCGAGGGGATCCAGGACCTCGGGGGCGCGGGCATCTCGTGCGCCACCTCCGAGCTGGCCTCCAACGGTGAGGGCGGCATGCACGTGTGGCTCGACCGCGTGCTGCTGCGCGACCCCACGCTCTCGCCGGAGGAGATCCTCATGAGCGAGTCCCAGGAGCGCATGTGCGCCGTCGTCGAGCCGGCGAAGGTCGAGGCGTTCCTGGCGATCTGCGCCAAGTGGGACGTCGAGGCGGTCGTGATCGGCGAGGTCAACGACTCGGGGCGCCTGACCGTGGACTGGCACGGCGAGCAGATCGTCGACGTGCCCCCGCGGACCGTGGCCCACGAGGGACCGGTGTACGACCGGCCCCTGGCCCGGCCCGAGTGGCTGACGCCGCGCCAGGACGACGCCCCGACGCCCGAGCGACTGGCCCGCCCGGGCACCGCCGCCGAGATCCGGGCGACGCTGCTGACGCTGTTCGCCTCGCCGAACCTCGCCGCGAAGGACTGGGTCACCGACCAGTACGACCGCTACGTCATGGGCAACACGGTCCTGGCCCAGCCCGAGGACTCGGGGATGATCCGCGTCGACGACGAGACCGGCCTGGGGGTGGCCCTGGCCACCGACTGCAACGGCCGGTTCGCCGCCCTGGACCCCTACCGCGGCGCCCAGTTGGCCTTCGCGGAGGCCTACCGCAACGTGTCGGTCTCGGGTGCCGTGCCGCTGGCGATCACCAACTGCCTGAACTTCGGCTCCCCGGAGGACCCGGGCGTGATGTGGCAGTTCGCCCAGGCCGTCACCGGGCTCGCCGATGCCTGCCTGGCGATGGGCACGCCGGTCACCGGCGGGAACGTGTCGTTCTACAACCAGACCGGCGATGTGGCCATCCATCCGACGCCCGTCGTCGGGGTGCTCGGCGTCATCGACGACGTGGGCCGGCGCACCCCGATGGCGTGGGGTGCCGACGGCGACCTGGTCTACGTGCTCGGTGAGACCCGTGACGAGTTCGGCGGGTCCGAGTGGGCGCACGTCGTCCACAACCACCTCGGTGGGATGCCCCCGCACCTGGACCTCGAGGCAGAGCGTCAGTTGGGCCAGATCCTCGTCGCCGGGTCGCGCGACGGGATGTTCTCCGCGGCCCATGACGTGTCCGACGGCGGCCTGGCGGTGGCCCTGATGGAGATGGCGCTGCGCTCGGACGTGGGCGCGCGCTGCTGGGTCCCCGACGGCCTCGACCCGTTCGTGTTCCTCCTGTCGGAGTCCGCGACCCGGGCGGTCGTGGTGGTGGCGCGCTCCGAGGAGCTGCGGTTCACCGAGATGTGCGCGGCCCGCGGGTTCCCGGCCACGCGGATCGGGGTGGTGGACTCCGGGATCGGCGCCGAGTCCGGCGTGGTCGGCGGCGGCCAGGCGCTGGTGGTCGACGGTGTCCACGGCGAGACCGTGGTCCTCCCGCTGGCCGAGGTGCGCGAGGTGCGCGAGGCCACGCTCCCGGCGCTGTTCGGCTGAGCTGCCGGGCGGGCACGTGATCGCGCTGCGCGTACCCGGCCGCTTCCCTGAGCCCCTGGGCGTTCCCGGCCGCATGTGGCCGCCAACGCGCGCGGCCACGGCGACGTGGCCGGGAATGCGCGGGTTCCGCCCCCGACTGCAACTCGGACGGGAAGTGCGCCGTTGTGCCGCGCGTGCCACCATGTGCGGCCATGGGCCTCGATGACCTCGAGCAGGTGCTGGTCACCTCACGCGCCGACGTGCGCGCGTGGCTCGAGGCCAACGCGGACACCTCCCCGAGCATCTGGCTGGTGACCTACACGCGCTCGTCGGGCAAGCCGGCGCCCTCGTACGACGACATCGTCGAGGAGGCCCTGTGCTTCGGCTGGATCGACTCCACCGTTCGGCAACGCGACGAGGAGACGTCGATGCTGCTCCTGAGCTCGCGCAAGCCGCGCTCGACGTGGTCGGCGGTGAACAAGGCGCGACTCGAGCACCTCCTGCCGTCGGGGTTGATGACCGAGCGCGGGCTGCGCGCCATCGAGGTGGGCAAGGCCAACGGATCCTGGGGGATCCTCGACTCGGTCGACCGCCTCGAGGTCCCCGACGACCTGGCTGGGGCTCTCGACGCCCAGCCGGCGGCGCGCGAGTTCTTCGACGGGATGCCACCCGGCGCGCGCAAGCAGAGCCTGTGGTTCGTGATCAGCGCCAAGCGACCCGAGACCCGCGCCGCCCGGATCGAGCGGATCGTCGCAGCCGCCGCCGAAGGCCGCAGAGCAGTCGGCTGACCCCTCGCCGCCCCGGACCTGATAGGACTCCCCTGTGGAGCCGCTGTTCGTCGTTGCCGTCGCCGGGGTTGCCCTGGGCGGCCTCGCCCAGTCGGTCACGGGGCTCGGGTTCGCGCTGGTGGCGGCGCCCGCGCTCATCGCACTGCTGGGTCCGCAGCCAGGGCGTGGCGGTGGTGGTCCTGCTGGGCGCGCTGGCCTCGGTTCTGCCCCTGATCGGGCACTGGCGGCGTGTCCGGGTGCGCGACACCGCCACGCTGCTGGTCCCCACCCTCCTGGCGACGCCGGTGGTTGCGGCCCTGCTCGCGGGCGTGGACACCGCGACGGTCGCGGTCGCGGCCGGGGTCGCCGTGCTCATCGGTGTCGTGGCGCTCTGGCGCGGGTTCACGTGGAGTCGCCTTGTCTCCGTGCCTGGAGCCGTCGGGACGGGGATCGCCAGCGCCACGCTCAATGTCGTCGGCGGGGTGGGCGGCCCGCCGGTGGGGCTCTACGCGGCGAACGCGGGATGGGACCCCCCGGAGTCGCGCGCCAGCCTGCAGGCGTTCTTCCTCATCCAGGGCATCGCCACCGTCGCAGTCGTCGGGCTCACCTGGCCCGACCCGTGGATGGTCCTCGCCCTCGTGATCGGCACCGTGCTGGGGATGTGGCTGGCTCCTCGGATCCCGGAGCATGCTGCGCGCCTGGCTGTCCTGGCGGTTGCGGCGTTCGGTGGCGTGGCCCTCATCGTCGGCAACCTGTGAGCCCGGCGAGGCGCATCCCGCGACGGCGACTCACGCGGCGTCGCCCCGACCGGTGACGATCACCTCGCGGTGGCGATCGCCATCCCTCACGCGGTGACAAGGGGGAGCCATGGCGAGAGGTCGGCGCGCTCGCCGCTGGCCCGGATCCGTCCGGCAGCCTTCGCCTGCGCCCAGGAGAGCTCGCCGGTGGCCAGGGCCAGCCAGGTTGCCGGGTCCATCTCGATGACCGCCGACGGGGTGCCCCGGCGGTGCACGGGGCCCGGGATCGCCTGAACGGCCGCGAACGGCGGGATCCGGACCTCCACGGAATGCCCCGGCGCACGGTCGGTCAGGAGCTGGAGGGTGTACCGGACCGCCAGGCGCTGCGTGGCTCGATCCGGTCGCGCGTCCGGCTGGCCTGGGTGGTCCCGCGGGTCCGGCCGATCCGACTCGTCCGGCTGGCGCGGGACGCCGCCCTGGTCGGCTGCACGGGGCTCGGCTGGCAGGTCCTGGTCCGGGCCGACGGGGGTGGCACACGCCCGGACAGCGGCCAGCCCCTCAGCGTCGGCGATCCGGGGACGTGCCATGCCCCCATCCTCCTCGACGCGGGCTCCCGCCGGGAGCAGATCCTCGAACGGGGGCGGCGCGACGGAGTGGGCAGGGGCGTCAGAGGATCGGGACCGCGTCGGACTCCTCGGGGGCCGAACGACTGGCCAGGACGCCCTGCAGGAACAGCCCCGTCAGGATCACCAGGACGCCGAGGACCTCCACGGTCACCAGCGCCTCCCCGAGGACCACCACGCCGAGCACGGTCGCGACCACCGGATCGGTGAGCATCAGGGTGGTCGCCGGGCCGGGGGTCAGCGTCCGCATCCCGCGGGTGAGCAGGACGTTGGCCAGGCCCATCGTGGCCACGCCCAGATAGAGGGCCATGGCTGCGCCGGAGGGCGTCGAGATCCACCCCAGCGGCTGGGTGGCGAGCAGGGGCAGGAGCAGCGCACCGCCCAGCACGAAGCTGCCGGTGGGCACCTCGAGCGCCCCCACGCCCCGGTCGAGCTGGATCCGTGCGGCCACGTTGTACCCGGCGATGCACAGCCCAGCCCCCAGGGCGAGGAGGAGCCCCGTGGCGCTGCCGGCGGTGAGCCCGGGGGCGGTGAGCAGCCCGAGGCCGACCAGGCAGACGAGGGTGGCGACCAGCCAGCCCGCCGTGGGCCGGTGCCGCAGGACCGCCCAGCCGACCAGACCGGCGAACAGGGGCGCGCTGCCCACGGCGACGAGCGTCCCGAGCGCCACCCCCGCCCGGGCGACCCCGGCGAAGAAGAACAGCTGGTAGGCGCCGGCCGTGCAGGCCGTGACGAGCATGGCCGGCGTGCGCCACAGCGGCAGGAGCCGTCGAGGCGACGACCCGAGCAGGGGCATCGCGAGCAGCAGCACGAGGGCGCCGACGACGATCCGCATGATCCCGACCCCGAGCGGTGTGCTGCCCGTCGGGCCCAGCGCCTGTGCGGTGCCCGCGGTCCCGAACAGCGCACCGGCGGCCACCACGAGCAGGACGGGCATCCGGGCGGCGGGCACGGGACCCGAGGCTACGCCCCTGCGGGCGGGGCGTTCACCGGACCCGGCCCCGGCACCTAGACTGCTCCCCGTGCCGCGCGGCGATGGGATGCTCACCCACGAACTGGATCCCCACGACCAGGGGCCGCAGGACGCGTGCGGCGTCTTCGGGGTGTGGGCGCGCGACGAGGAGGTCGCCAAGCTCACCTACTTCGGCCTCTACGCGCTGCAGCACCGCGGCCAGGAGTCCGCCGGCATGGCGGTCAGCGACGGCCACCAGATCATGGTCTACAAGGAGATGGGCCTGGTCTCCCAGGTCTTCACCGAGGGCGTCCTCGCCTCACTGCAGGGGCATGTGGCCATCGGGCACTGCCGCTACTCCACGACCGGGTCCAGCGTCTGGGAGAACGCCCAGCCGACCTTCCGCTCGACCGCGACCGGCCACCTCGCGCTGGGCCACAACGGCAACCTGACCAACACCCACGAGCTGGCCGTCCGGGTCGCGGAGGCCGAGTCCCGCTCCGGCGCGCTCCCGCTGGGCACCCTGATGCACTCGACCTCGGACACCGAGCTGCTCACCGCGCTGCTGGCCGCCCACCAGGGCGAGTCGATGCTGACCGCCGCGGTCGACGAGCTGCCGCACGTGCGCGGGGCGTTCAGCCTGGTCTTCATGGACGACAAGACGCTGTACGCCGCCCGCGATCCGCAGGGCATCCGTCCGCTGGTGATCGGCCGGCTGGAGCGCGGTGGCTGGGTCGTGGCCTCGGAGTCCGCCGCCCTGGACATCGTCGGGGCGACGTTCGTGCGCGAGGTCGAGCCCGGTGAGGTGATCGCCATCGACGAGCGCGGGCTGCGCAGCGACCGGTTCGCCCCCGCGGAGCCGAAGGGCTGCCTGTTCGAGTTCGTCTACCTGGCCCGGCCGGACACGCGGATCTCGGACCGCAGCGTGCACGCCACCCGCGTGGAGATCGGCCGCACCCTGTTCCACGAGCACCCCGTCGAGGCGGACCTGGTCATCCCGACACCCGAGTCCGGGACGCCGGCCGCGGTCGGCTACGCGCAGGCCAGCGGCATCCCGTTCGCCCAGGGCCTGGTCAAGAACGCCTACGTCGGGCGCACCTTCATCCAGCCGTCGCAGACCATCCGGCAGCTGGGCATCCGGCTGAAGCTCAACCCGCTGCGCGACGTCATCGAGGGCAAGCGACTGGTGGTCGTCGACGACTCGATCGTCCGGGGCAACACGCAGCGCGCCATCGTCCGGATGCTGCGCGAGTCCGGGGCGGCCGAGGTGCACGTGCGGATCTCCAGCCCGCCGGTGCTGTGGCCGTGCTTCTACGGGATCGACTTCGCGACCCGGACCGAGCTCATCGGCAACGACCGCATCGGTGGAGCAGATCCGCGCCTCGTTGGGGGCCGACTCCCTCGGGTACGTCTCCCTG
Source organism: uncultured Actinomycetes bacterium (assembly GCA_963729885.1). Taxonomy (GTDB): domain Bacteria; phylum Actinomycetota; class Actinomycetes; order S36-B12; family CAIYMF01; genus Prado023. Next base: position 144,413 of record CAVSQK010000041.1, on the reverse strand, counting down.
GAGGGCCTCACCGCCGCGACGACCCTGGGCGCGAAGAACCTGTGCCGCGCCTGCTTCGACGGGGTGTACCCGATCGCCCTGCCCGAGCCCGAGCTGCTCGGCAAGTACCTGCTCGAGGCCGAGGAGGTGACTGCGCCATGAGCCCCGCGAGCCGGCCGGCCACGGACGGCGGCAGCCCCTCGGGCGCCACCTACGCGGCGGCGGGGGTGGACGTCGAGGCGGGCGAGCGCGCCGTGGAGCTGATGCGCTCGGCGATCGCCCGTGCCCAGCGCCCCGAGGTCGTCGGAGGTGTCGGCGGGTTCGCCGGGCTGTTCGATGCCTCGGCGCTCACGCGGTTCCGCCGACCCCTGCTGGCGACCTCCACCGACGGCGTGGGCACCAAGATCGAGGTCGCCCGCCGGATGGACGTCCACGACACCATCGGCATCGACCTGGTCGCGATGGTCGTCGACGACCTCGTGGTGTGCGGCGCCGAGCCGCTGTTCATGACCGACTACATCGCCGTGGGCAGCGTGGTCCCCGAGCGCGTGGCCGCGATCGTGACCGGCATCGCCGAGGGCTGTCGGCGCGCCGGGGTCGCGCTGGTCGGTGGGGAGACCGCGGAGCACCCGGGCCTGCTCGCCCCCGACGAGTACGACGTCGCCGGGGCCGGCACGGGCGTGGTCGAGGCCGACGAGCTCCTCGGCCCCGACCGGGTCCGCGAGGGCGACGTCCTGGTCGCGATGGCCTCCAGCGGCCTGCACTCCAACGGGTACTCGTTGGCCCGCCACGTGCTGTTCGACCGCGCGGGATGGGCCCTGGACCGCCACGTGCCCGAGCTGGGCCGGACCCTCGGCGAGGAGCTGCTCGAGCCGACCCGGATCTACACCCTCGACGTCCTGGACCTGATCTCCGCCGGGGGCGTGCACGCGGTGTCGCACATCACCGGGGGAGGGATCGCCGCCAACGTCGCGCGGATCCTGCCCGCGGGGATGCACGGCGAGATGGTCCGCGCGTCCTGGACGCCTCCGCCCATCTTCGGCCTCATCGGCGAGCTCGGTGGGGTTGCCCTGACCGAGCGCGAGCGGACGTTCAACGAGGGCGTCGGGATGGTCGCCGTCATGGCGCCCGACGCTGTCGCCGGCGGTGTCCGCCGCCTGGCGGCCCGGGGCGTGCCGGCGTGGGTGTGCGGCCACGTGCGCGCGGCGTCGGCCGGCGACGCCTCGGACTCGCCGGCCAAGGGTGGCGTGGGCGGGACCGTGGCCCTGGTGGGGGAGCACGCCTGAGCAGGGCCACCCCCGCTCGCCGTCAGGCGGAGCCGCCGTCGGACGGGTTCCTGCCGGCCGCGTTCACGTCACACGCTGGTCAGCGGCCCCGGTCCTCGTCGTCGTCCTCGTCCTCGTCGATCTCCTCGACGTACTTGGCGTAGGGATCGTCGTCGAAGTCCTCGGCGAGGTCGTCGCTCTCGTCGGACTCGGAAGGTGTAGACCCTGCGAGCTCGGCCTGGAGTCGCTCCAGGTCCGTGGTCGGCCCGCCGTACTTCAACTGGCGGGCGACCTTCGTCTGCTTGGCCTTGGCTCGGCCGCGCCCCATGGCTCGACCCCCTCCTCCGGTGCGTTCCCGGGCGGTACGTGTGCTCCGGCGTGACACGTCATCCACGCCTGCCTGCAGGAGGCGTGATCGGGGACATACTACCCGGACGCAGGGGCACGCGCCCGTCTCATCGCGCAGTTGCTCGGGTGTTCCGTGTCCCGAGCGGCTCCGGAGTCCCGGCGTGGCGTAGCCGCCGTACGGAGGAATGCTCTGGAAAAATGGTCTCCCCGTGTTGATGTCGCGGGGGTCTCGGTGTCATGCTCAGGGCAGATGCCCGATTGAGCACGTTCTGTGAACTATCACCGAGGAGTCCGCAATGGCTGCACGACAGCAGGAAGTGGAACCGCTGCTCACCCCAGCCGAGGTCGCAGCCCTGTTCCGCGTCGACCCCAAGACCGTGACCCGGTGGGCGAACTCGGGCAAGCTCACCTCCATCCGCACCCTCGGCGGGCACCGGCGCTACCTCGAGAGCGAGGTGCGCGGACTGCTCGAGAGCATCCCGGCGCCGCGCAACGGCATGGCCGACGACGCCCCGACCGGGTAGGACCTCCAGCCCAGCACACCGAACGCCATCCCCGCCGGGACGTCGTCCCGTCAGCGGGTCGCGCCCGTCACGAGCCAGGCGTTGCCGCGCACCCGCCAGAGGAAGGCGCCACCGCGCGCCAGCATGAACGCGGTCAGGGCCCACCACAGCGCGGTCACGGTGCCCCCGCTCCGCAGCACCCACCACGCCGCGGGGGCGAAGGCGGCCAGAGCCAGCACCTGCGCCCAGACCAGGAAGCGGGCGTCGCCCGCGCCGAGGAGCACCCCGTCGAGGACGAACACCACGCCCGCGAGGGGCTGCTGCAGCGCCACCACCACGAGCGCAGAGGCGACCATCGCCTGGACCGTCGGGTCGTCGCCGAACAGGCCGGGAACCCACGGGCGCGCTGCCAGGACCAGGGCCATGAGGATGACGCCGAGCCAGACCCCCCAGCGGGTCATCTGCCACGTCACGGCCCGGGCCCGGTCGACGGAGCCGGCCCCGAGGTGGCGCCCGAGCAGCGCCTGGCCGGCGATCGCCAGCGCATCCATCCCCAGGGCCAGCAGGTACCAGATCGTGAAGGTCACGTAGTAGGCGGCCAGCTCGGCGTCCCCGAGGCGGGCGGCGACCACGACGGCCAGGATGAACACCGCGCGCAGGGCAACGGTGCGCCAGAACAGGGGCACGGACCCGCGGGCGGCCACCAGCACGCCGGAACGGCTTGGCCGCAACGAGGCTCCGTGCCGCCGCGCCCGACGGGCCAGCACCGCCAGGAACAGGCCCGCGGCGAGGGCCTCGGCCGCGACGGTCGCCCACGCCGACCCCGTGATCCCCCACCCGGCGACCAGCACCAGGTAGGCGGCCAGGGCGAGGTTCGTGGCCACCGCGGCGAGCGTGATCCACAGGGTCGTGGCGGTGTCCTGCAGCCCGCGCAGGACGCCGATCGCCGCCATGGCAGCCAGGGCGAACGGGAACGCGAGGCTGATCGTGCGCAGGTAGGCCAGGGCCTCCGGCGTGGTGGCCGGGGAGGTGCCGATCCACGCCAGCAGCTGGGGCCCCCACAGCCACGTGCCCGCGGTCGCGGCGACCCCCAGCGCCAGGCCGAGGGCCACGCCCTCGATCCCGTCGCTGATCCCTGCGGCGACCTGCCCGGCGCCCACCCTGCGGGCCACCACCGCCGTGGTCCCGTAGGCCAGGAAGATCGCCAGCCCGGTGACGGTGGTGAACACCTGGGCGCCGGCCCCGAGGGCCGCCAGTGAGGTGGTCCCGAGCGTGGCCACGATGGCCGCGTCGATCAGCGTGAACAGCGGCTGGGCGACCAGGGCCCCGAAGGCAGGGACCGCCAGCCTCAGGATCTCGCGAGCGGAGGTCGCCGGCGCCGGCGCGATGTCCTCCCCGGGCGGGTGTCCTGCGCTGGCCACTTCACGACCCTAGCGGCTGGCCCTGTCGCCTCGCCCTCAGGGCGTCGGTGCCTGCGCGCGACGGTGATGGCCACGGCTCCTGGCGGCTGGAGCCCGGCGGCGGCGCATCAGCCCGTCGCCTGGGCGTAGCGTCTGGGGCCAGAGGCCCACGAGTCGAGGAGGATTTCTCATGATGACCAAGGCGGCGATCGGCTCCGTGGTGGCTCTCGGGTTGGCCCTGGGGGCGCCTGGACTCTCCGCCGCGGCCGATTCACCCTACAAGGAGCTCAATCCCGGTGGTGTGACGTCGTTCCAGGAGGACATCGACGTCAACGTGGTCCTGGTGGGGATCGAGGCCGACGAGCTCGGCGCCGAGGAGCTGCCCGGACTGCTGGAGTCGTCTGCGCCGGTGGTCCGGTACAAGCGCTTCTACGGGTTGCAGGACGAGGCGCGACTGGGGCTGGCCTACTCGTTCCGCTATCACCATGTGTTCGCCGGCCCGGCCTTCGAGGCGGAGTTCGCCTCCTACCTGACCAGCTCAGCCACCCCGCACGACCCGACCCTGTTCCAGGAGCAGTACAACGACCAGGTCGGGGCGACGCAGGAGATCACGAGCAACAAGTGGATCGACGCCCCGGAGACCGAGGCGTGGCTGGCCGCGAAGGCGGAGGCCGGCCTCGGGATCGACCCCTCGACGCCGACCGTCTTCTTCATCGACGCATCCCGGATCGCGCCCAGCTTGGGCAACCACACCTATGTCAAGCTCGACACCACCGATCCGGATACCGGCTACAACTTCGGTGAGGTGCGCGCCAGCCGCAAGCTGACCGCGTGGGGCGGTACGCCTGGAACCGGGTCGCGGGTCTGGTTCTACGACCTGTCCGCCGGACCTGAGGGCTGGTCGGACAACTGGAACGTCGACGACGCCGACCTCGACGGCGACGGCGCACCCGACTACCGGATCCCACCGATCTGGCACTACACCGGCGGCACCCGCGCCTACAACCATCCGGGCTTCGGCAAAGCGACCCTGGCCGAGGATCTGGGCAAGGTCACGCGCTACGTGGCCACGAACCTGCTGTTCGCGTCCTCACCTCTCTACCCGCCGTACTTCACCGCGAACCGGATCCCGGACACGGTCGAGCTCGACCTCAACGTGGTCGAGTGGTGGAACAACGTGGACGTGTCCGCGCGGTTCCTGAAGCCCACCAGGGTCCAGACCGAGGTGAACTCGCTGCCCGCTGGCCCGACGGTGACGGTGAGCCCTGCCCAGGACCTGCCCTTCTCCGGGGACTGGTCGCGGTGCTACCAGGGCTTCGCCAAGGACAAGCGGCTCTGCTACAACGACCTTCAGCCGGGTGTCTACGCCCCGTTCGCCGACCTGTTCCTCAGCGCCGCGCGCAACAGGTCCACGTTCCTCGACAAGCCGGCGGGGAGCACCTACGAGGCCGCCCTCATCGGGTACGGGGTCGGGACCAAGCCCAAGAACCCCGGCGGCCTGCTCGGGTTCGCGGATGACAACTGGCTCGACGGCACCCAGAGCGGTGTCTTCGGCTTCGTGTACCCGGACGTGGTGGCCGTGGGCTACGGGATGACCACCACGATGATCCACGAGTACGGCCACCACTCCTCGATGAGCCACCCACACGACGGGTACGACCCCAAGACCGGCGACTACGACCCGAGCGGCAGGACCCAGTTCGCCTGGCTGGGGGACATGTCCCACACGATCATGTCCTACATGGACCTGGCCACCGACTTCGGCCAGTTCGACAGGGACAACTCGGCCCGGCACCACGCGGCTGGATACGCGAAGATCGCCAACGCGATCGCCGCCAAGGCCCCAGGCAAGGACTTCTCTGCAGCGGACCAGCTCCTGGTGAATGCCCAGGAGGCGCTGACGATCCACAATTACGACGAGATGCTCGCCCTGTCCAAGGAAGCCTACGAGTCGGTGGTCGCCACCGCCGGTCCCACTGCCGTGAGCGTGCTCGAGCCGAGCACCTGGACGCTGGCCGGGCCCGTCAAGCCGGGCAACGGCAACCGCACCGATGCCGGCTGGCTCGGCGCGAAGGACCTCAACTCGCAGCACAACGTCAAGCGCGTCTACTCGAAGTAGCTCCAGCGTCCTGGCCCGGGGGAGGCGTGGCGCGTCCTGCCCCGCTTCACCGGACCCGGCGTGACAGGCTGCCGCCTGTGACCACCACCTGGGCACCGGGCGGCCCACCCCTGAAGCAGCATCGCACCCCGAGGACGCCCGGCCCGGGGCTGGCTGCGACCGTGCGAGGTGACGCATGAGCGCCGAGCAGGTCCTGGCCCCCGGGGCGCTGGAGGAACCGATCGCACCGGTGCGGCGCAGGTACATCGGCGCCGTCGCCCTGGTGAACCTCGGCATCACGATCGCGTTCTTCACCCCGATCCAGAGCCTGCTGCCCCGGCTGGCCCAGGAGGTGGCCCCGGACAGCAAGGAGACTGCGCTGGCCTGGATCACCGGCGCGGGGGCGTTCGCCTCGATCTTCTTCAACCCCCTGGCCGGGGCGCTCTCGGATCGCACGACGTTGCGCTGGGGCCGGCGCAAGCCGTGGGTTCTCGGTGGCGCGCTGGCCGGCGCGGCTGGCATCGTGCTGCTCGGGGTGCCCGGCACGGTGCTGGGCCTCGCGCTGGTCTGGTTCGCCTGCCAGGCCACGATCAACGGGTCGTACGCGGCCATCACGGCAACGATCCCCGACCAGGTCCCGGTCCGCCAGCGCGGACTCGTGTCCGGCTGGGTGGGGATCGCCACGACGGTCGGCGTCGTGGTCGGTGTGGCGCTGGTGTCCTTCGTCGTGACCGACCTGCGGCCCGGACTGGTGCTGACCGCGGCCCTGCTGGTGCTGCTGGTCCTCCCGTTCGTGCTGGGCGTCCGGGACGTGGCACTGCCCCGGGAGCAGCAGCCGGCGTTCCACCTCGGAGCCTGGCTGCGCGGGTTCTGGATCTCCCCGCGCGAGTACCCCGACTTCGCGTGGGCGTGGATCACCCGCTTCCTCATGATGCTGGGCAACTCGATGGCCACCCTGTACCTGCTCTTCTGGCTGCAGGACGAGGTGGAGTACGCGGAGCCGGAGCAGGGCCAGACGGTGCTGATCGCCCTGTACGCGCTGGGGACCATCCTCACGGCCGTCGTGTTCGGCCGGATCTCCGACCGCTCGGGCCGGCGCAAGGTGTACGTGATCGTCGCCACCGTCGTGATGGCCGTCGCCGCCGTGATCCTCGCGTTCTTCCCCGTGTTCCCCGCCGCCATGCTCGCCGCGCTGGTCCTCGGCCTCGGCTACGGGATGTACCTGGCCGTCGACCAGGCCCTCGTGACGCAGGTGCTGCCGCGGGCCATCGACCGCGGGCGCGACCTCGGCGTGATCAACATCGCCAACAGCGCCCCCCAGGTTCTCGCCCCGGTGATCGCAGCGCCGATCGTGACCGGGGTCGCCGGCTACACAGGGCTCTACCTGATCACCGCGGTGATCACCCTGCTGTCCGCGGTGCTGGTCACCCGGATCCGCAGCGTCCCCTGACCGGGGAGGCGCCGGCCGCGCACGTGCGACGGCTCGGGACCCTCGGCCTTGTGGCGTCGGTCGAACCCGGGGGGTCCTGACCGGGCAGCTGACGGGGTGGCCTCCCAGGAGGTCGTCGTCCCCTGAGTGCCGTTCGGCCCTGTCGCCCGGGCCACGTCGGTGGGAGTCTGCCAGCATGCACCGACGTGTGTGGCCGGGAAGCCACTTCCCCCTCGGGGCGACGCCCGATGCCGGGGGCACCAACTTCGCCCTTGCCTCCCAGGTGGCGCAGAAGGTGGTCCTGTGCCTGTTCGACGAGGCGGGGCACGAGGATCAGGTGACGCTCCGGGAGTACGACAGCGGCGTCTGGCACGGCTACCTGCCCGGAGTCGGTGTCGGGCAGCGGTACGGGTATCGGGTGCACGGCGCCTACGACCGCAGCCGGGGACTGCGGTGCAACCCGGCGAAGCTGCTCCTGGACCCCTACGCCCGGGCCTTCGACGGCGAGCTCCACTGGGGCCCCGAGGTCTTCGACTACGACTGGAACTCACCGGACACGATCTCCGTGCTGGACTCCGCGGCCCACATGCCGAAGTCCCTCGTCGTGGACCCGACCTTCGACTGGGCCGGGGACGTCGCTCCGCGGACCACCTACGCGGACTCGGTCATCTACGAGGTGCACGTGAAGGGGTTCACGGCCACCCACCCGGGTGTGCCCCCGGAGCTGCGCGGGACCTACGCCGGCATGGCCCATCCCGCGGCCGTGGCGCACCTGACGTCGCTCGGCGTGACGGCCGTGGAGCTGCTGCCCGTCCACGAGTTCATCACTGCCAGCGCGCAGGCGCGCTCCGGGTTGTCCAACTACTGGGGCTACAACACCATCGGCTTCTTCGCACCACTTGAGGAGTACTCGGCCGCGTTCCAGGCGGGGTGGGTCGGTGGCCAGGTGCGGGAGTTCCAGCAGATGGTCCTGGCCCTGCACGCCGCGGGGATCGAGGTGATCCTCGACGTGGTCTACAACCACACGGCTGAGGGCGACCAGCTCGGCCCGACCCTGTGCTTCCGCGGGATCGACAACCACGCCTACTACCGGGTGGACCCGGCGGATCCCTCGCGGTACCTGGACACGACCGGCACGGGCAACTCGTACAACGTCGACGACCACACCTGCCTGCGGCTGATCATGGACTCCTTGCGGTACTGGGTGACCGAGATGCATGTCGACGGCTTCCGCTTCGACCTGGCCACCGCCCTGGCGCGCGAGGACGGGGGGTTCGAACGGCTCTCGTCCTTCTTCGCCCTGATCGATCAGGACCCGGTGATCAGCCGGGTGAAGCTGATTGCCGAGCCGTGGGACGTCGGGCAGTGGGACAGCTACAGCGTGGGGGCCTTCCCGGACACCTGGAGCGAGTGGAACGGTCGCTACCGGGACACCATCCGGGCCTTCTGGTCGGGTCGCCCAGGCATGCTGCCCGAGCTGGCGACCCGGGTCGCCGGGTCCTCGGACATCTACGGTCCGACCCGGCGGCGCCCGCACGCCTCCATCAACTACGTGACCTGCCACGACGGCTTCACCCTGCGCGACCTGGTGTCCTACAGGTCCAAGCACAACGAGGCCAACGGCGAGGACAACCGGGACGGGACGAACGACAACATCTCGTGGAACCACGGCGCCGAGGGCCCCAGCGACGACCCGGCGATCGAGTCCGCCAGGGATCGGGACGTACGGGCGATCCTCATGACCCTCCTGCTGTCCCGCGGGGTCCCCATGCTCCTCGGCGGCGACGAGCTCGGCCGTACGCAGCGGGGGAACAACAACGCGTACTGCCAGGACAACGAGATCTCCTGGTTCGACTGGCAGCACGTCGACGACGACCTGCTGGCCTTCGTCCGGCGGATGATCGCGATGCGTCGGGCGCACCCCGTGCTGCGCCGGAGCCGGTACCTGGCCGACCCCGGGTACTCCGTCTGGTTCGCCCCCGACGGCCGGGCCATGACCACCCCGATGTGGCAGGACCCGGCGCGGCACAGCGTCGCGGTCTTCGTCGACGGGTCCGTCGCCCCCGACCGCGACCCCTGGGGCGAGCTCCTGCTGGACCACAACCTGCTCGTCCTGGTCAATGGGGCGGCGGATCCCGTGGTGTTCCGCATCCCCGACACGTCACCGGCCGGTCGGCCGTCAGACCTCTGGCGCCTGGAGCTGGACACCTCGCTCCCGGGCCCCGAGCCCGCGTCCACGACCCTCGTGCGGGCGGGGGAGACCGTGCTTGCCCCCGCCCGTAGCCTGCTCGTGCACTGGTCGGCGTGGGACCCGGTGCCCTGATCGCCCGTACAGGGCGAAGCCCCTCACGACGGGGGAGACATGAGGGGCTTCGCTGTGGCCAGGGGCGGGGTCGAACCGCCGACCTTCCGATTTTCAGTCGGACGCTCGTACCAACTGAGCTACCTGGCCGGTCGGTTCCGAGGAACCGGTACCCGGACTGGAGCGACCCCGACGGGACTCGAACCCGCGACCTCCGCCGTGACAGGGCGGCGCGCTAACCAACTGCGCTACGGGGCCTCGCGTTGCTGCTCGGCCGTTGTGCTGTGCGGTCCGGGGACCGCGATTCTGCCTTTCCAGCCCGTTGGTCTGGACGTAGCCCCAACGGGATTCGAACCCGTGCTACCGCCTTGAAAGGGCGGCGTCCTGGGCCACTAGACGATGGGGCCGGACTTCTTGCCGTACCGACCCCACCTGGTGGCTGGGGACGGCGATAAGCATACGGGAGGCCCCTGCGATTTCCCAATCCGACCCCGGCCGGGGGGTTGGGGGTTGTCGGGGCAGGGCCGGTGGGCGTCGGTATCGCCCATGGGGCAAGATGAATGACGCTCGCACGGCCATGCGGAGGACCGCCTGGCCGGGGGTGCCCGTGACGCGAGGAGTACGTGATGAGTGATCGCCTGAGCCCGTTGGATGTGTCCTTCCTCTACATGGAGGAGCTGACGACCCCCATGCACGTGGGCGGCGTGGCGGTCTTCGAGGTCCCTGAGGCGGGATTCGACTACGAGCGCCTGGTCCGGCTGATCCGGGACCGGATCGCCCTGGTCCCGCGCTACCGCCAGCGCGTGCGCTGGGTGCCGGGGCACCTGGCGAACCCGGTCTGGGTCGATGACGAGCACTTCGACGTGACCTACCACGTGCGCCGCTCGGCGCTGCCCCGCCCCGGGACCGACGACCAGCTCAACGAGCTCGTGGCACGGATCATGAGCCGGCCGCTGGACCGCACCAGGCCGCTGTGGGAGATGTACCTCGTCGAGGGCCTCGAGGATGACCGGTTCGCGATCCTCACCAAGACCCACCACGCGATGGTCGATGGGGCCACGGCGGTCGACATCGGCCAGGTCATCCTCGACCCCAGCCCCGAGCCGCGCGAGGTGCCCGAGGACACCTGGCGCCCGCTGCGGGAGCCGTCGTCGGTGGAGCTCGTGGCCGGGGCGGTCAACGAGATCGCCCGCTCGCCCAAGGCGGTCGTCGACACCGTGCGCACGGGGCTGATCGACGTCCAGGAGACCGTGGGCCAGATCGGGCGCAGCGTCGTCGGGCTGGCGGCGGCCGCGCGGACCATGGCCCGACCGGCCAGCTCGAGTCCGCTCAACGCCTCCATCGGCGGGGCTCGGCGCTACGCGACGACGGAGACCGACCTGGAGAAGCTCAAGCGGATCAAGCGCGCCCACGGCGGGACCATCAACGACATCGTGCTCACCATCCTCGCCGGCGCCCTGCGGGCCTGGATGCTGACGCGGGCCGAGCCGGTCACCTCCAGCAGCTCGATCCGGGCGATGGTCCCCGTGAGCGTGCGAACCCCGGGTGGCGACAACTCCGGCAACCAGATCGCCGCCTTCCTGTGCGACCTTCCGATCGGCGAGCCCGACCCGGTCATCCGGCTGCAGCGGGTCCGCTTCGAGATGGACATGCTCAAGGAGACCGGCCAGATGCTGGGGGCCACTGCGCTGGTCGGCGTGGCCTCGTTCACCCCACCGACCGTGCACTCCCTGGGGGCCCGGGTCGTGTCCGGGTTGTCACGGCGGGTCTACAACGTGGTGATCACCAACGTCCCCGGACCGCAGTTCCCGCTCTACGCCGGTGGCGCCCTGATGCTCGCGGCCTACCCGGTGGTGCCCCTGGCCCGCGGCCAGGCGGTGTCCATCGGCCTCACCTCCTACGACGGCGGGGTGTTCTTCGGGATCAACGCGGATCGGGACGCCATGCCGGACGTCGAGGTCCTGGCCCAGTGCATCGACGACGCCATCGAGGAGATGCTGGCCACGGTGACGCTCAGCGGGAAGGCGCGACGGCCGAGAAGGCCCACGCCGTAGGGTTTTCCGGCCCCGCGCGACGCGTGGATACCCGGGGGCGTAATCTGGGGTCCCCTGTGTGCGCTGGGCTGATCCCGCGCGTCGATCATCCAGCGAGGAGGTCCGCCCATGGCGTCGGTTGAACGGCCCATCAGGCGCGGGCTGGTGCTCGGCGGTGGTGGCGTCCTGGGCGGGGCGTGGGCCGTCGGCGCACTGTCGGCGCTCAAGGTCGTCCACGGGTTCGAGCCCCGCGACGCGGAGGTCATCGTCGGCACCTCCGCGGGGTCGGTGCTCGCCGCGCTGCTCGGCGCCGGTGCCACCGTGGAGGAGCTCGCCGCCCAGGAGCGCGGGGACAAGGTCCTGACCGGACCGATCGCGGGGTTCAGCTGGGACATCGAGGCGGTGACTGGGGGGTCCCGCCCGGGACGGCCCAAGCTCGAGCCGGGGTCGCGGGCCCTGATGCGCACCGGGCTCAACCGGTTCCGGATGCGCCGGATGCCCCCGACGGCCTTCCTGTCCGCGTTCCTCCCGACCGGGTCGAAGACCCTGGACCGCGTCGCCCACCTGGTTGAGGGCTTCACCCCCATGGGCGAGTGGTCACCGCACCCGAACGTGTGGATCGTCACGATGGACTACGCCACGGGTACGCGCGTGGTCTTCGGCCAGCCGACTGCCCCTGAGGCGCCGCTGTCGCTGGCCGTGCAGGCCTCGTGCTCGATCCCCGCCTGGTACTCGCCGGTGGAGATCAACGGGAAGCGCTACGTCGACGGCGGCGCGTGGTCGGCGACGTCGGTGGACCTCGTGGCCAACATGGGCCTCGACGAGGTCTACGTGATCGCCCCGATGGTCAGCTTCCACATGGATCGCCCGGACCACCTGCTCGCCCGCCTCGAGCGGACGTGGCGCGTGCAGGTCACCAAGCGCTGCCTGAACGAGGTCGAGAAGGTGCGCGCCGGGGGCACGGACGTGACCGTCCTGGGCCCGGGGGCTGAGGACCTCGCGGCCATCGGCGGGAACCTCATGGACTTCGAGAAGCGGATCCACGTCCTGGAGACCTCGGTCCGCACGTCGATCGACGCCCTGCGCGATCCCGACCACCTGGGCCCGGACCACCTCGCCTCGGTCGGCTGATGCGGGCCTACGTGCCGGTCGGGTGGGCCCAGCTGGCGGCACTCGACGTCGAGGGCGTCCTCCCGGGTCCCCTGCGGGCCTGCGCCGTCGACCCCGGATGGCGTGCCGGGTCCCCGGAGGTGGACGAGGAGGAGTGGGAGTTCGAGGCGCAGCTGGCGGCCGCCGAGGCCCTCGTGGACCTCGACGGTGGGGTCGTCCTGGCCGTCGACGTGCCCGACCCCGCGGCGTCGGACGGCGCGGCGCCCGCGGGGCAGGGCGCGGCCTTCGACGACGGCTGGGTGTCCGTCGCCGGACCCGTCACCCGGCGTCAGGTGGCCGCCGTGCTGACCACGGACCTGGCCTGGTTCGGCGTCCAGGAGATCCCGGGGCTGCTGGACCGCTGACGCGCGGCCAGCCGGCCCCGTGGTCAGAACTGCTTGGCCAGCGCCGAGGTGGCGCCCTTGAGCGTGTCCTTGACCGTCTTCTTCTGCACGAAGCCGGGCAGGGGCAGCGAGGTGTCGACGGTCAGCGTCATCGTCGCCTCGGTGGATCCTCCCCTGTCGGCCAGCGACCAGGACCCCTCCTGCCGCTTCTGCACCTTCGTGGGAGCGACGAGCGTCCACGAGAAGCCCGTGTCGCTGTGGACGTAGTCCAACTGGAAGTCGTCCTTGGCGACCTTCACGTCGTTGACCAGGCGCGCCCTGGTGGGCAGGCCGGCATCGTCACGGGCGAGCACCTCGGAGTCGTTGTTGCCGGGGAACCAGTTCTTCTGGTTGTCGATGTCACGCAGGAAGGAAAGCACCTGGTCGAGGGGCGCGTTGACGGTGACGCTCAGGGAATCGGTGACGGCCATGGTCTCTCCTGCTCGTTGCTGGACTGGTCAGGCGTGGGGACGGTCGCGGGGGCCGTCCGTCGTCGTGGACGCTAGCGCCTCCGGGCGGGCCGAGGCGCGCGGGCGGGGCCGGCGGCCCTACTCCGTGAACCACTGGGGCGCGATCTGCTGCTCCTTGCGCAGGGCCCGCATGAACTGCTCGCCCACGATGTGCTCGATCTTCCCGCCGACGATGGGGACGTGGGCCTTGGCGTGGATGACCACCTTGATGATCGACCCCGCGCCCACCGGGTGCAGCTCGATCGTCCCGTAGACCTCCATCGGGGCCCCCCCGAAGGAGGCCGTCACCGTGCCGTGCCGCGAGCCGTCGACCTCGGAGTGCGTCCAGGTGTGCACCTCGTCGATCTGGATGGACTCGCCGACGAACTTGCGGGCAGCCGAGGGGATCTGCGCCGGGAGCTTGCGTGAGGAGCTGATCACGACGTGCGACCCGTCCTCCTCGACCTCGGCCGACACGTCGAACGCCGCCATGTGCTCGTGCTTCCAGACGACGTAGTGCGGGTCGCACTGCGCCGCGAACACGACATCCGGGGCGACGTCGAAGTGGATGTCGCCGGCGAACCTCTTGGCCATGAGCACTCCTTGATCGGCGGTCGGCCCGGCGGGGGCCGGGGCGACTGGGCTAGCAGGACTATAGGCCCGTTGACGCCCCGACCCGTGCTGGCGTCGGGGCCCGCGCTGGCCCGGTCGACTTGTCAGGGCGTGAGGTGCGAAGGTGGGATGTTGGGTCGATTCGAGGGAGGAACCGGCAACGTGGGCGTGGGATTCGCCGAGTGGTACAGCTGGTCATCGGCGCGCGACGAGCGGCTCGCGTCGTTGTTCTACCGGCATGTGGACCCCGGCGACATCGCCGACCGCGACCCCGAGGCCGTCGTCGGTGCGGTCACCCACCTGATCGACGTCGCCCGGCGCCGCGAGCCCCAGCAGGCGATCGTGCGGGCGGTCAACCCCACGGTCGCGGCCAACGGCTGGTCCTGTGGGCGCTCGGTGGTCAGCGTCGTCACCGACGACATGCCCTTCCTGGTCGACTCCGTCAGCGCCGAGCTCAACCGGCTGGGGGTGGGCATCCACCTGGTGGTCCACCCGATCGTGGCGGTGACCCGGGACGAGGGCAGGCGCGCTGGTCCACGCCGACCCGCCGGTGTCCGGGGTCGACTCCCAGCTCGCGCTGCCCGCTGAGGACGCCGAGGGCGGCCTCGAGTCGTGGATGCACATCGAGGTCGACTGGCAGCCCGACGCGGCGGCGCTCAGCGCGATCGAGGAGAACCTGCAGCGGGTCCTGCGGAGACGTGCGCCGCGCGGTGGCCGACTGGCCGCGCATGGTGGCCGAGGCCCGGGGACTGGCTGCGCAGCTGGTCGCCCAGGCGCCCCGAGGTGTCTCCGGCGACCAGGTCGCCGAGGCCATCGACCTGCTCAACTGGCTGGCCAACGACCACTTCACGTTCCTCGGGTACCGGCAGTACCGGCTCACGGGGCAGCCCGGCGGGCCCGAGGAGCTGATGCTGGTCGAGGAGCCCGGCAGCGGGTTGGGCCTGCTGCGCTCCGAGCGCCCCGAGTCGGTCTCCTTCTCCGAGCTGCCGGCGACCGTCCGGCAGAAGGCCCTGGAGCCCCGCCTGCTCATCGTCACCAAGGCCAACCGCCGCTCGACCGTGCACCGACCCGTCTACCTCGACTACGTCGGGGTCAAGATGTTCGACCGTGCCGGACGGGTCGTCGGCGAGCACCGCTTCATCGGCCTGTTCTCCTCCTCGGCCTACACCCAGTCCGTGGAGGGCATCCCGGTCATCGACCGGAAGGTCCGCAGGGTGCGCGAGGTGCTCGGGTTCAGCCGTGGTTCGCACGGCGGCCGGGACCTCATGGCGTTCCTCGAGACGTTCCCCCGCGACGAGCTGTTCGCGATCGACACCGACGAGCTGACGACCGTCGCCGAGGCGGCGCTGAACCTCAAGGAGCGGCGGGCCACGCGGCTGTTCCTGCGGCACGACACCTACGAGCGGTTCCTGTCCTGCCTGGTGTACCTGCCGCGCGACCGCTACACGACCGACGTGCGCCTGCAGATCCAGCAGGTCCTGATGGACGCGGTCGGCGGGGTCAGCGTCGACTACACCGCGCGTGTCACCGAGTCCGTGCTCGCGCGGCTGCACATCGTGGTCCGGATGGCGCGGGGGCAGTCGGTGCCCGAGGTCGACGCCGAGGCCCTCGAGGCCCGCATCGCCGAGGTGGTCCTCTCGTGGGACGACGAGCTCTCCCTGGCCCTGGTGGCCGCCTCCTCCGAGGCCGAGGCGCACGCCCTGCTCAGCCGGTACCCGGAGGGGTTCCCGCAGGCCTACCGGGCGTTCACGTCCTCCGCGGAGGCGGTGGCCGACCTGTCCGAGATCGAGCAGCTGACCGCGCAGTCCCCGCTGCGGGTGTCGCTGCAGCCGGCTGCCGAGGCCAGCGGGGAGCAGGCCAACGCCCGGCTGAAGCTGTACTCGCTCATGGACATCTCCCTGGCCGAGGTGCTGCCGGTGCTGTCCAGCCTCGGGTGTCCAGGTGGTCACCGAGCAGCCGTTCCGGCTGGTCCGCACCGATGTCGCACGGCGGGCCCGGTGGGGCCTTCATCTTCGACTTCGGCCTGCATGCCTCCGGGTCCTCGCGCCTCGGCGGGGTCCGCCACATGTGGGAGCAGGCGTTCCTGGCCTGCTGGGCGGGCCAGACCGAGGTCGACGGGTTCAACGGCCTGGTCGCCGAGGCCGGCATGGACTGGCGCCGGATCTCGGTCCTGCGTGCCTACGCCCGCTACCTGCGCCAGACCGGATCGGCCTTCAGCCAGGCCTACATCGAGAACGCGGCGCTGGCCAACCCGAGGATCGCCAGCCTGCTGGTCCAGCTGTTCCATGCGCGGTTCGACCCGGACCTGGTGGCCGACCGGGCCCAGCGCGCCGATGAGCTGCGCACGCAGATCACCCGGGCGCTCGACGATGTGGCCAGCCTCGACCAGGACCGGATCCTGCGGTCCTTCCTCGACCTGATCCGGGCGACCCTGCGCACCAACCACTTCCAGGCAGACCGGCCCGCACTGGCGATCAAGCTCGAGCCGGCGCACATCCGCGAGCTCCCCGAGCCGCGCCCGAAGTACGAGATCTGGGTCTGCTCGCCGCGCGTCGAGGGCGTGCACCTGCGGTTCGGGAAGGTGGCCCGCGGTGGCCTGCGCTGGTCCGACCGCCGGGAGGACTTCCGCACGGAGGTCCTCGGGCTGGTCAAGGCGCAGGCGGTCAAGAACGCCGTGATCGTCCCGGTCGGCGCCAAGGGCGGCTTCTTCGCCAAGCAGCTGCCGGACCCGGCGTTGGATCGCGACGCCTGGATGGCCGAGGGGATCGGCGCCTACAAGGTCTTCATCGGGTCGCTGCTGGACCTCACCGACAACCTGGTGGGCCACGAGGTGGTCCCGCCGGAGCGCGTCGTGCGGCATGACGGCGACGACCCCTACCTCGTGGTGGCCGCGGACAAGGGGACCGCGACGTTCTCCGACATCGCCAACGGGGTCGCCGCCGAGTACGGCTTCTGGCTCGGGGACGCCTTCGCCTCCGGCGGGTCGGCGGGATACGACCACAAGGCCATGGGGATCACCGCCCGCGGGGCCTGGGAGTCGGTCCGGGCGCACTTCCGGGTGGTCGGGCCCGACATCGACGTGACGACGTTCACGGCCGTCGGCGTCGGCGACATGAGTGGCGACGTGTTCGGCAACGGGATGCTGCTGTCGCCGAACCTGCGCCTTGTGGCGGCCTTCGACCACCGACACATCTTCGTGGACCCGGACCCCGACCCTGCGCGGTCCTTCGCCGAGCGCCAGCGGCTGTTCGCCCTGCCACGGTCGTCATGGGCCGACTACTCGGCCCCGCTCATCTCGACCGGCGGTGGGGTGTACCCCCGCTCGGCGAAGTCCATCCCGGTGAGCGCCGAGGCGGCCGCGGCCCTCGGCATCGACGGGGGGCCGACCTCCATGGCGCCCAACGACCTGCTGCGCGCCATCCTGAAGGCCCCGGTGGACCTGCTCTGGAACGGCGGGATCGGGACCTACGTCAAGGCCTCGACCGAGACGCACGCCGACGTCGGCGATCGCGCCAACGACGCGATCCGGGTCAACGGCGCCGACCTGCGGGCGCGGGTCGTCGGCGAGGGCGGCAACCTGGGCCTGACCCAGCGCGGCCGGATCGAGGCAGCCCACGCGGGCGTGGCGCTGAACACGGATGCGATCGACAACTCCGCGGGCGTGGACACCTCCGACCACGAGGTGAACATCAAGATCCTGCTCGACCGGGTCGCCGCGGCCGGGGACCTCGACCCGGCCGAGCGCGACCCCCTGCTGCAGTCGATGACCGACGAGGTCGCGGCGATGGTGCTGCAGGACAACATCGACCAGAACATCCTGCTGACGTTCGAGTCCCACCACGGCACGGCGATGGTCCCCGCGCTCGGACGGCTCATCCGCAGCCTCGAGCGGACCGCGGGGCTCGACCGCGGGCTGGAGGCCCTTCCCGACGACGCCGCCCTGGCCACGATGGTCCTCGAGGGGCGTGGCCTGACCAAGCCCGAGCTGGCGGTGCTGGTCGCCTACACGAAGCTCGACCTGAAGGACGCCCTGCTGGAGTCGGCGGTCCCTGACGAGGCCTTCACCGCGAGCTGGATGTCCGGGTACTTCCCCGAGGTGCTCGCCCAGCGCTTCGACGCGCACCTGCACGCCCATCCCCTGCGCCGGCAGATCATCGCCACCGGGCTGGTCAACGAGATGGTGAACCGGGGCGGGATCACCTACGCCATGCGTGCCGCGGAGGAGTCCGGTGCGGCTCCCGCGGAGATCGCGCGCGCCTTCAGCGTGACCTGCGGCGTGTTCGGCCTGCCGGAGCTGTGGGACCGGATCGACTCCCACGGCGGGGTGGTCCGCACGGCTGCCCTGAACGCCCTGCGCAGTGAGGTGCAGCGGCTCCTGGACCGGTCGACGCGGTGGCTGCTGCAGACCCGCGGCGGGACCCTCGACGTGCCCGCGGAGATCGAGCGCTTCCGCGCCACGGTCGCTGACGTGGCCGGGCAGATCCCGCAGTTCCTGGTCGGCGTCGAGCGTGAGCGGCTCGACGAGCGGGTCGCGGACTTCGTGGCGGCCGGCGCCCCCGCCGACCTCGCCGCGGAGGTGGCAGCCCTCCTCGACGTGTTCTCGCTGCTGGACATCGTCGAGGTGTCCCGGCGCACGGGGGAGGAGCCGGCCAGCGTCGCCCGGCTGTACTTCACGATCTCCGAGCGCTACGAGGTGGACCGCTTCCTCGGGCGGATCACGGCCCTGCCGCGGGCGGACCGGTGGTCCTCGTTGGCCCGCTCGGCGCTGCGCAGCGACCTCTACGGGGCCCTGGCCTCGCTGACCTCGAGGGTGGTGCGCGCCACGCCCGACGGCGGCGAGCCGGTCGAGCGGGTCACGACCTGGGAGGAGCGCTACGCGGAGGGCCTGGGTCGGGCCCGGGCCACCCTGGCCGAGATCGGCGCGCAGGAGAGCTTCGACCTGGCCACCCTCTCGGTGGCCCTGAGGGTGATCCGCACCCTGGCGACCCAGGGCGGCTGACCCCGCCCGTCGCGCCGCCGGGTCGCGCCGCGCCGGGATCGCGTCGGGTTCGCTGGGGAGCGCCGGGATCGCGTCGGGTCCCGACGAACGCGATCCACTCGAATCCGACGCGATCCGGGGCCTCGGCCGCGCGGGTAGGCTTGTGCCTCATGGCAACTGACTTCCCCGTGGCCGTGGCCGAGCTCGAGACCACCCTGACCAGCATCGAGCGCGTCCTGGACCTCCCCGCGATGCGCACCGAGGTCGTCGAGCTCGAGGCGCAGGCCTCGGCCCCGGACCTCTGGGACGACCCGGCCGCCGCCCAGAAGGTGACCTCCCGGCTGTCGTTCGTCCAGGGGGAGCTGCGCAAGGTCTCGGCCCTGCGCCAGCGCCTCGACGACCTGCCGATCCTGGTCGAGCTGGCCGAGGGCGAGGGCGACGCCGACTCCCTGGCCGAGGCCGACAAGGAGCTCGTCGAGCTCCAGAAGGCCGTCGCCGAGCTCGAGGTCCGCACGCTCCTGGCCGGGGAGTTCGACGTGCGCGAGGCGCTGGTGACGATCCGCTCGGAGGCCGGTGGCGTCGATGCCGCCGACTGGGCCGAGATGCTGCTGCGGATGTACATGCGCTACTGCGAGCGCCACGACTGGGCCTACGAGGTCTACGACATCTCCTACGCCGAGGAGGCGGGCATCAAGTCCGCGACGTTCGCGGTCAAGGCGCCCTACGCCTACGGCACCCTCTCGGTCGAGCAGGGCACCCACCGGCTCGTGCGGATCTCGCCGTTCGACAACCAGGGCCGCCGCCAGACGTCGTTCGCGGCGGTGGAGGTGCTGCCCGTGACCGAGCAGACCGACCACATCGACATCCCCGAGAACGAGATCCGGGTCGACGTCTTCCGCTCGTCGGGCCCGGGCGGGCAGAGCGTCAACACGACCGACTCGGCGGTGCGGATGACCCACATCCCCACCGGGATCGTGGTGTCCTGCCAGAACGAGAAGTCCCAGATCCAGAACCGCGCGGCCGCGCTGCGGGTGCTCGAGGCCCGGCTGCTGGAGCGCCGGCGGATCGAGGAGCGCGCTGCGATGGACGCGCTCAAGACCGACACCTCCGGGTCGTGGGGCAACCAGATGCGCTCCTACGTGCTGCACCCCTACCAGATGGTCAAGGACCTGCGCACCGAGTACGAGACCGGCAACACGTCGGCGGTCCTCGACGGGGACATCGACGAGTTCATCGAGGCGGGGATCCGCTGGCGCCGCCAGGGCGGGTCCGCCTGACATGGCTGCCGGAGCGCCCCTCCCCGCGGATGCGATCCTGCTGCACCTGGGCTTCCACAAGACCGGCACCACGGCGCTGCAGTCCGCCTTCGCCGCGAGCAGGCCCGAGCTGCTCGAGCACGGGGTGCTCTACCCGGGCCGCCGGCGCTCGCACCACCCGGCGGCCATGGCGATGACGGGGCGGACCTGGGGCGTGGGCCGCCAGGGCGGCTGGGACCCCGACCCGCGGGACTGGGATCGGCTGGCCCGAGCGGCCACCCGGCACCCCGGACGGGTGCTGATCTCCAGCGAGAGCTTCGCGCTGACCCCCGACGAGGCGGCTGCCCGGATGGTGGCCGACCTCGGGCCCGATCGCGTGCACGTCGTCTTCACGGTGCGCCCCATGGCCGCGCTCCTGAGCTCGTCGTGGCAGCAGTACCTGAAGTCGGGCTGGACCACGACCTACGGCCAATGGCTCGACCAGATCGTCGCCGAGCTGGAGCCCGGTGCGCGCCGGTCGGGGTTCTGGCTGCGCAACGACTACCCGGCGATCGTGGGTCGGTGGGCCGGGCTCGTCGGGGCGGACCGGGTGCACCTGGTGTGCCTGGACGGGTCCGACCGGGGGTTCCTGCTGCGGACGTTCCGCGAGCTGCTGGACCTGCCCGATTCGGTCCCTGACGACGGGGCAGCGGACTCCAACCGGTCGATGACCGCCGCCGAGGCCGAGCTGCTGCGCTCCCTCAACGAGGTCAGCGCCGACTGGGACTGGCCCACCTACCAGCGGACGATCCGGACCGGGGCGGCCGCCGGCATGGTGGAGGGTCGTCGGCCCGACCCGCACGAGGCCCCGATCGTGACCCCGGCGGAGGTCCTGGCCCGGGTCGCCGCCCACGGCCGCCAGGTGGCCGGCGACCTCGCAGGGCTCGGGGTCGTCCTCCACGGGGACCTCGCCGTCCTCGGCCAGGAGGTGCCGGCCAGTCGCCCCGGAGCCGTCGAGGGCAGCGGGCGCCCCGGCGGACGTCCCGATCAGCGCGGCCGTCGCCTCCGTCCTGGGAGCCATCGGAGGTGCCCAGCGACAGGCAGCGGAGGCTGCGGCGGCTGCCCAGAAGGCGGCAGCCGCGGGTGGGCCGGCCTCAGGGGCGGCGCCGGCGGGCACTCCCACGACCCGCGAGCTGGCCGCCGAGCTGTCGCTGCGGATCCGACGAGGGACCCGCAGGCGCCTGACCCCGCGGCGCAGCCGGAACCTGCCGCCGGACGGGCCGACCCGCCCGTAGACTGGCCAGTGCCCGGCAGAACCGCCGCCGGCCGCAGCCATCCGTCCCGGGAGTCCGTCGCGTGATCCGCTTTGCGAATGTCACCAAGCACTACCCCACGCAGATGCGCCCGGCCCTGGACGACGTGAGCCTGGAGATCACCAAGGGCGAGTTCGCGTTCCTCGTGGGCGCCTCCGGCTCGGGCAAGTCGACCTTCCTGCGGCTGGTGCTGCGGGAGGACCGGCCCACGTCGGGTGGGGTGTTCGTCGCCGGCAAGGACCTGAGCCGGATGCCCAACTGGAAGGTCCCGCACCTGCGCCGCCAGATCGGGGCGGTGTTCCAGGACTTCCGCCTGCTGCCGAACAAGACCGTGTACCAGAACGTCGCCTTCGCCCTGCAGGTCATCGGCCGGCCGAGCGCCCACATCCGCAAGGTCGTCCCCGAGGTCATCGACCTCGTGGGCCTGGCCGGCAAGGAGGGGCGCTACCCCGACGAGCTGTCCGGAGGCGAGCAGCAGCGCGTGGCCGTGGCCCGGGCGTTCGTCAACCGGCCCATGATCCTCATCGCCGACGAGCCCACCGGGAACCTCGACCCCGCCACCAGCGTGGGCATCATGCGACTGCTGGACCGGATCAACAGGACCGGCACGACCGTCGTCATGGCCACCCACGACGCCGCGGTCGTCGACCAGATGCGCAAGCGGGTCATCGAGCTCGAGAACGGCCAGATCGTGCGCGACCAGTCGCGCGGCGTCTACGGGGTCGCGCGATGACGCGCCCCGCCCGCCCGAGCGGGGGGCCCCCATGCGCGTGAGATTCGTGCTCGGCGAGGTGTTCACCGGGATCCGGCGCAACCTGACGATGACGATCGCGGTGGTCATCACCGTGGCTGTCTCCCTGGCCCTGTTCGGCGCCGGGCTCATGGTCCGCTCGCAGGTCGACCTGATGAAGGACTACTGGTACGACAAGGTCCAGGTCTCGATCTACCTGTGCGGATCCACCTCGGAGGTCATCTCGTGCGCGGAGGGCCCGGTCACCCAGGCCCAGCGGGAGGAGATCCGGGCCGACCTCGACTCGCTGCAGCCGCTCGTGGAGGAGGTGTACTACGAGTCGTCGGCGGAGGCCTTCGAGCGGTTCTCCGAGCAGTTCAAGGACGCCCCGATCCTGTCGAACATCACCCCGGACCAGATGCCCGAGTCGTTCCGCGTGAAGCTGTCGGATCCGACGAAGTACGACGTCGTGGCCAGCGCGTTCATCGGTCGCCCGGGCATCGACTCCGTGAACGACCAGCGCCGGGTCCTGGACAAGCTGTTCGCCATCCTCAACGGGTTCCAGACCGGAGCCCTGGTGATCGCCGCGATGATGCTGCTGGCCACCGTGCTCCTGGTGGCCAACACCATCCGGGTTGCCGCCTTCTCGCGGCGCCGGGAGACCGGCATCATGCGGCTCGTGGGCGCCTCGAACTTCTACATCCAGCTGCCGTTCCTCCTCGAGGCCGCGCTGGCCGCCATGGTGGGGGCCATGGTGGCGATCGGCCTGCTCGCGATGCTCAAGGCGGTGCTGGTGGATGGCGTGCTGACGCCCAGCTTCCAGTTCACCAACTTCGTCGGATGGGACGTCTGGGCCCAGGTCTCGGTGATCGTCTTCATCACGGGCGTGGCCCTGGCCTCGGTGGCCGCGCTGGTCACGCTGCGCCGGTACCTGCGGGTCTGACCCTGCTCAGGATCGGGCACGGGATGGTCGATGACGTGGACAGGCCGCCTTCGCGCGGTACTCTGGAACGCACGCCCCTTATGCGGGCGTCTGAGGCATGAGGGGTGGACAGATGCGGGCAAAGCGGGCGACGGCCCTCGCCGCCTGCCGTGATGCTTGCCCTCGGGGCCGTCTCCCTCGGGCCGGCGTCAGCCGATCCGGAGGCGGACAAGGAGAAGATCGATGCCGCCGTCGAGGCGGCCGGGGACGACCTGAGGGCGGCCAACGCCGAGGTCGAGAAGGCGATCGCCGACCTCCAGGAGGTCCGCCAGCTGCTCCCCGCGGCCCGCAAGGAGCTCGCCGAGGCCCGCGAGGCCGCGGCCGTCGCCGAGGAGGCTGATCGCGCCGCCCAGGCCGAGCTCGAGCAGGCCACCGCCGCCGCGATCCGTGCCGAGCAGGAGCGCGCCGAGGTCGAGTTCCAGATCCAGGACCTCCAGAGCCGGGTGGGCAACCTCGCCCGTGCCGTCTACCAGAACGGTGCGTTCGCCGACTTCGACCTGCTGATCACGGCGCAGTCCCCGACGGACCTCTCCGATCGGGCCCAGGCCCTCGATGCGGTCTCCCGGGCCAACAACCAGACCCTGTCCCAGATGGCCGGCATCCGGGCCGAGCTCGCCCTCAAGGAGGCCCGGCTCGAGGTGCTGCGCCAGGAGGTCGACGACAAGCGCCAGCAGGCGGCCATCGCGCTGAGCGAGGCCAACATCGCCCGGGACAAGGCCGCGGCGGCCAAGCTGAAGGTCGACCTGCTCGTCGCCCAGAAGGCCACCGCCCTCGACGTCGCCGCCTCCGAGCGCGCGAAGGTCCTCAAGCAGTACAAGTCCTACCAGGCCGAGCAGCAGCGCATCGCCGCCCTGCTGGCCAAGCAGGCGGCTGCCGAGGCCGCCCGCCTGGCCTCGGGTGGCTCGCTGGGGTTCGTCCCCACGGACGTGGAGGGCTTCCGCTGGCCGATCGAGGGCGTTCGCGTCGGCCAGGGCGTCGGGCCGCGGGTCCACCCCGTGTACGGGTACCGCTCGTGCCACACCGGGGTCGACCTGGGCGCGCCCAGCGGGACTCCGATCCGGGCCACGGCCGCCGGGATCGTCGTCATCAACGCCACGGGTGGCCCGTACGGCAACCACACCCTGATCTCGCACGGCAACGGGCTGTTCTCGATGTACGCCCACCAGTCGCGGTTCGGCGCCGAGGAGGGGCAGACCGTCAAGAAGGGCGACGTGATCGGCTACGTCGGCAGCACCGGCTACTCCACCGGTCCGCACCTGCACTTCGAGATCCACGTGGGCGGGACGCCCTACGACCCGCTGGGCTGGTTCGGGGCTGAGAAGGAACCGGTTCGCTGCTGATGCCGCGCGAACAAGGGCGACGTCTGGTCGCCCAGAACAAGAAGGCGCGCCACGACTACCACATCGACGCGACCTGGGAGGCCGGGATCGTCCTCGTGGGCACCGAGGTCAAGTCCCTGCGGGCAGGGCGGGCCAGCATCGTCGACGCGTTCGCCCAGTTCCATGACGGCGAGCTGTTCCTCCACGGGCTGCACATCCCGGAGTACGCCCACGGCACGTGGACCAATCACGCCCCGCGGCGCGTGCGCAAGCTGCTGATGAAGCGTGCGGAGCTCGATCGGCTCGAGCGCAAGCTCAAGGAGAGCGGCTACACGCTGGTGCCCCTGTCGCTGTACTTCAAGGACGGCTACGCCAAGGTCGAGATCGCCCTGGCCCGGGGCAAGAAGGCCTACGACAAGCGCCAGACCCTGGCCGAGCGCGATGCCAATCGCGACATCGCCAAGGAGATGGGGCGCCACCTGAAGGGCCACCGGTAGTCGACCCGGTCCGGCCGCCGCGTGGGGGGTGGCAGCGCGTTCCCGGCCACTGCTCGGCCGTCGTGCGCATTCAGGGACACATGTGGCCGGCTGTGCGCACAGCCTGGTTCGAATGGCCGGGAACGCGCGTCCTGTCCGCTCCGGGGAGGGGCCGTGACGGGGGCGAACCGAGCGTTGGCTTATGTCAGGCGCTGGCGCTACTCTGGATGAGCCGGTTCGCCGGTGACAACTCAACAGGGGGGTGACAGGTTTCGACGTCGGATGTGATCGACGGGAGAAGCGGGCCGAGGATGGCAGTTATCTCGAGAACGACCTGCCAAAAAACAATTGCGAACAACAACGCAACTGTCGCACGCTCAAACATGGCCCTCGCGGCCTGAGCGACTAGCGACCGGTGGACCGGGGGCGTCTCCGCCCCGACTCCGCCGTCATTGAGGAGACTCACCAACCCGCCCGGTAACGGGGTGGGACGGAACACCTAACAGTTGCTGGACCGTGTTACCGCGCAGTGCCACACGAAGCGCGGAGGTCGAGACCACAACAGCGTGGCTGCGCCCGGAGAAGACCCTGAGAGACACCGATGGACCCGGGTTCGATTCCCGGCACCTCCACACACAATGCGAAGCCCCGGGACATCGTGACAGGTGTCTCGGGACTTCGTCCTGCCGGTGGGGTTCTTCGTGCGTCCGCCGTGTTGGGGGATGCCTTCGGTGGTCCGGGTGGTCGGATGGTGTGGGGTCCCGACGATCGGCGATGTGCTCGGATGCGCACGCGATCCTGATGTTCACGCCCTGCTCGAGTGCCTCCGCCGGGATTGCGTCCGATTCCGTCGCTGGCCGTCGGTCGTGGGAGCCGCCCAACGACGGAATCGGACGCGAACCGCCTGACGCACGGCGTGCACCGGCGTGAAACATCGGAATCGAGTGCGAAGGGGCGGGTCGCCCGCCTCTCGCGGGAGCCATCGCTACCGGTCCGGACGGTAGTGGGTTGGCCCCCGCGGGAGCGGGGGCCAACCCACCCAGTGTCAGACCGTGCGCCCCGAGCTGTCGTCGGTGGCGTCGTGCCCGGGGAGCTCGTCGGTGCCAGAGGCCATCCCCTTGTCGTCGGTCAGGTCCTCGACCTCGACACCGTGCTGGCCGTCCTCGGTGTCCTGGGAGTCGTCGTCGCCCCGGCCGCGGTCGTCGAGGACCCTGTCGTCACCGCGGCCACCGAAGCACTGGTCGTCGCCCTCCTGGCCGTCGACCAGGTCGTCGCCGGACTGGCCGCGCAGGACGTCGTCCTGCGCGCCTCCGCGCAGGCTGTCGTCGCCGGATCCCCCGGAGCCGCGGTCGTCGCCGGCCCCGCCGCTGAGCTCGTCCTCGCCCCGGCCGCCACGCATCCGGTCGTCGCCGTCCTCGCCGAGGAGGTTGTCGTCACCCGCGTCACCGAACAGGCGATCGTCGCCCGCCCCGCCGACCAGGGCGTCGTCCCCTCGGCCGCCGTGCAACCGATCCCGTCCGTCCAGGCCCACCAGCAGGTCGTCGCCCGAGCCGCCGTGGATGATGTCCATGCCCGGCGAGCCGCAGACGATGTCATCGCCGCCTCGGGCATGGATCGTGTGCCTGCCCGTGCCCTGCACCCTGATGACGTCCTTCCCGGACGTCCCCTGGATGTTGCGGGCGGACGACGAGATCAGTGTGTAACCGGCCGGGACGGCGTCGTTGGTGCAGGTCGACATCGCATCAGCCGGTACCGGCGGAGCTGCCAGCGCGACAGGGGCAAGGCCGAACGTGGCCAAGCCGATGGCGGCCAGGAACGTCGCGGTGCGGGTGGTCGTGGTGGTGGTCATGGTGCCCTCCAGGTCCTCGGGTGCTGAGGGGCGGGGTGTCCCTCATGTCCCCGAGTCTGCGGACCGGGCAGGTCCGGGCACCATTGGACCTTCGTCGTAGGACCGACTCGGACCCGGCTCACGTGGGCGACACGTGCACGTCCCCCTCGCCCGTGGACTCCTGGATATCGGACGTGGCCTGCTCGAGGAGCTGGTCGGCCAGGTGGCGCAGGGCCCGGGCCACCGCCACCTCGTCGCCGATCCGGGGCTGCGGGGGATCCTGGGCGCGCCGGTGGCTGACCCCGGTCGCGCGGACCCCTTCGAGCGGGTCCGCCACGAGCACGGCGCGGGCCGTCGTGTCGTCGCCCTCGAAGAGGGAGATCCGCACAGTCCACTGATGGGCCTTCGGGGGTGCAGCCGCCGCCTCCGACAGGGGCACCTCGGCAGCCTCCGGGGGTTCCTCCTCACCGGGGTTCTGCACCCGCAGCACCGATCCGGGCCCCGGGTACAGCAGCCCGGTGTGCCCGTCGGCCCAGCGCACCAGGTAGGGGGGAGCCCCGTGAGCGCCCCGCACCTCCAGGACCACCCCGTCCCGCGTCGGGCGGTCCACCTGCTCACCGGCCATCACGATCCGATCGCCGACTGATGCCTTCATCGCGCCACCTCCGAGGGTTTCGTCTGTGCACCTCCACTCTGCTCCTGCCCGGGGTCCGGAGGGAAGCCCGGGGTGGGGCGCCGGCTGCGAATCGCCCCGATGCGCGGCCGGGCCCGTCGTCGGCGGCCCTGTGACACCCCTCACAACGGTGCCGATCGGGGTTTCCGGAGGTCGCCGACAGGGCATGAGCGCAGGGCAGCTGCCCCCGATCCTGCTTCGGGGCAGCGCCACCTCGACCCCGCTCCATGCGGGCAGCGCCCTCCGACGGAGGGCAACCCACGACCGCGCGGGAGACCAGAACCCGACGCCCGGCGGGGTGGACCACGCTCGACGCGATCGCGTCGGCCGGACCAGGAGTTCCCATGACCACGTCCCTCGCACGCATGACCGGCACCCTCGCCATGGCCCTGACCGTGGGGTCAGCCGCCCTCCTCGCGCCGGCATCGACCGCGTCGGCTGCGCCCGCGGCCACGACGGCCGGCGCGTCCGTCGGCGCCGCCGCGCCACAGGTGAGCGCAACACCAAGGTGTCGCGCAGCATGACCGGGATCCGGTCCTCGGCCTACATCGGCAAGTACTACAGCCCGCGCCACGAGCGCACCCGCAAGTGCATCGTCCGCAAGGAGTCCCGCGGCAACTACCGGATCGCCTCCCGCAGCGGCAGGTACAAGGGCGCCTACCAGTTCAACGCCCAGCTGGCCCGGCACACGGCGAAGAAGATGGGGCGGCCGGACCTGGCCAACAAGCCCATCAACCGCTGGAGCCGCTTCGAGCAGGACAAGGCCTTCTGGACCGTCTGGAACCACGGCCGGGGTCGGGGTCAACTGGCCCACCGCCCGCGGCTGCTGACCGCGGCGGCGCCCTCGGGCCGGTCGACGCGATGCGCCGGTCGCCCTGGGCCTCCTGCCGGGTCGCGGCGGTCCGCCCGGAACCGGGTGAAACACCGGCGGACCCCACCAAACCGCCTGTGATGTTCCTCACAGATGCGCCTTCTCGTTTCCGTCACGGCCCCCTTTCTGGCAACACTGGTGCGAGCCCCAGTGGGACGCAGCCGGCGTCCGGGGGAGCGCAGCAGCCCGCGGCACGCCGCGGAACCACCCATGCCAGGGCGGTGCGAGTCGCGCGGGAGACCTGAACCCGCACCCGACGTCGAGCCTGCGGCGCACGTGCGTCGGCCCTGGCGGCCGGCCCGGACCAGGAGTCGTATGCCCGCACTGCTCACGCGCGTGACCGGAGTCGTTGCCGCCGCCGCCACAGCCGGCGCCCTCGTCGTGATCGGACCCGCCTCACCGGCCTCTGCAGGGACAGCGGCGGTGGCTGCCGCCCCGAGTGCCGCGGCCAGCGCCGTGCGCGCTGGTGAGCGCAACCCGAAGGTGTCGCGCAGCCTGAGCGGCGTGCGGGCCTCGGCCTACATCGGCAAGTACTACAGCTCCCGCTACGAGGGCACGCGGCGCTGCATCGTGCGCCGGGAGTCGGGGGGCAACTACCGGATCTCCTCCCCCGGCGGCCGCTATCGCGGGGCCTACCAGTTCAACGCGGGCCTGGCCCGCGCCACGGCCCACAAGATGGGCCGCAGCGACCTGGCGCGCAAGCCGATCAGCTCCTGGAGCCGCTTCGAGCAGGACAAGGCCTTCTGGGTGGTCTGGAACCATGGACGCGGCGCCGGCCACTGGGGCGGCACCCGGCACGGCTGCTGATCGAGGCATCACCTGCGAGGATCGCGGCATGCTCGACATCCCGCGCGATCGCTTCGAGGAGCTCGTCTCCGAGGCCCTGGACACGATCCCGGCTGACCTCGCCCGGCTGGTGTCCAACTGCGTGATCCTCGTCGAGGACGACGTCCCCCCGGGGACGCCGAGCCTGCTCGGGCTCTACGTCGGCACGCCGCTGACCGAGCGGGGTGAGTGGTACAGCGGGGTCCTGCCCGACCGGATCACCATCTACCGGCTGCCGATCCTGCGCATGTGCCGCGACGAGCTGGACGTCGTCGACGAGGTGCGGATCACGGTGATCCACGAGGTCGCGCACCACTTCGGGATCGACGAGGATCGCCTGCATGAGCTCGGCTGGGGCTGAGCCGCGCTCGCCGGGCGCCCGGCGCGGTCGCCTCAATAGGCTGGGGCCACGCCGCTCCGGGAGGTTCGCATGGCCCCGATCGAAGAACGCCGCAAGGCACTGGCCGTCCTGACCTCCGGGGGTGACTCCCAGGGGATGAACGCGACTGTGCGGGCCGTGGTCCGCACCGCGATCGCCAACGGCGCCGACGCCTACGCCGTGTACGAGGGCCTGCAGGGCCTCGTCGACGGCGGCGAGCGCATCCAGCAGTTCGACTGGAACTCCGTCGGATCGATCATGCACCTCGGCGGGACGGTCATCGGGACGGCCCGGTCGGCGGACTTCCGGGAGCGCCAGGGCCGGCTGCGGGCCGCGCGCAACCTGGTCGAGCGCGGGATCGACCGGCTCGTCGTCGTCGGCGGCGACGGATCCCTCACCGGCACCGACATCTTCCGCTCCGAGTGGTCGGGCCTGCTCGAGGAGCTGGTGGCCGCCGGCGAGATCAGCGCCGAGCAGGCGCACGCCCACCGGCAGCTGATCATCGCGGGAGCCGTCGGCTCGATCGACAACGACATGGTCGGGACCGACAAGACGATCGGCGCCGACACCGCGATGCACCGCATCATCGAGGCCATCGACGCCCTGTCCTCCACCGCCTCCAGCCACCAGCGCTCGTTCGTCGTCGAGGTCATGGGCCGGCACTGCGGGTACCTCGCAGTGATGTGCGCGATCGCCGGTGGGGCGGACTACGTCCTGATCCCCGAGGTCCGACCCGGCCCGGGGTGGGAGGACACACTGGTCGCACGCCTGGCCGCGGGCCGGGCGGCCGGTCGCCGCGACAACCTCGTGATCGTCGCCGAGGGCGTGTCCGACGAGTCCGGCCAGCCGGTGACCTCGCAGAT
This sequence comes from uncultured Actinomycetes bacterium, assembly GCA_963729885.1. Lineage (GTDB taxonomy): Bacteria > Actinomycetota > Actinomycetes > S36-B12 > CAIYMF01 > Prado023. The sequence goes on along the minus strand of CAVSQK010000041.1, from coordinate 113,991 downwards.
GGTCGCCGACCTGATCACCGAGCGCCTCGGCGAGGACACCCGCGTCACCATCCTCGGTCACGTGCAGCGTGGTGGTGCCCCCACCGCGTACGACCGCTGGATGCCCACCCTGATGGGGCACGCCGCGGCGTTGGAGGTCCTCGGCGCCGGGGACGACCACGTCTCGCAGCTGATCGGGATCCACAACAACCGGGTCTCCCGGATGCCCCTGATGGAGGCCGTCGCCGCGACCCAGGCGATCCCCCGGATGATCGAGGCGGGGGACTACGCCGGCGCGATGGCAGCCCGTGGCGACTCGTTCACCGGGATGATGCGGGTGTTCGACGGGATCGCCCAGCCCGAGCCCATGTTCCCCGGTCAGGGCACCCGGATCGCCATCGTGCACGCCGGGGGCCTGGCGCCGGGCATGAACGCCGCCGTACGGGCAGCCGTCCGGTTCGGGGTCTCGCGCGGGCACGCCATGGCGGGCATCCGGGGAGGATTCCCCGGACTCCTCAACGACCAGGTCGAGGACCTCGACTGGGCGGCCGTCGAGGGCCTGGCCAGCCTCGGTGGCGCCGAGCTGGGGACCAGCCGCACCACCCCTCGTGCCGAGGACTACGCCGCGGTGGGGGAGGCCATCCAGCGCAACAAGATCGACGCCCTCCTGGTCATCGGGGGCCACCGCGCCTACGAGGCGATGTGGCGCCTGCGCGAGCACCGGGGCGACCACCCCGGGCTGCGGATCCCGGCGATCTGCCTGCCCGCGACGATCGACAACAACCTGCCCGGCTGGGAGATGACGATCGGCGCGGACACGGCGCTGAACGCGATCGTCTCGGCGGTCGACGTCCTCAAGCAGTCCGCGAGCGCCTCGCACCGCGCCTTCGTCGTGGAGACGATGGGGCGCAAGTGCGGGTTCCTGGCCACGCTGGCCGCCCTGTCGGTCGGCGCCGAGGAGGTCTACCTCAACGAGGACCCGCCGACGTTGGCCCGGCTCAACCAGGACGTGGCGCAGATGGTGGAGGGATTCCGCACCGGCCGCCGGTTCCACCTGTCGATCCGCAACGAGCAGGCCAGCGCGGGGTACACCACCGAGTTCCTGTGCCAGCTGTTCGCCGAGGAGTCCGGCGGGCTGTTCGACGTGCGGCCGATGGTCCTCGGGCACCTGCAGCAGGGCGGCAACCCGACCCCGTTCGACCGGGTCCACGCCGCACGCCTGGCCGCCCACTGCATCGACTGGCTGACCGGGCGGATGCTCGCGGGCCGCATCGACTGGCACTACGCCACCCTGGTCGACGGCAAGATGGGCTCGGCCCGCCTGGTGCGGATCTCGGAGGTGTACGACATCGAGAACCGGCGCCCCATGCAGCAGTGGTGGATGGACATGCTCCCCGTGATGGACGAGCTCTCACGGGGCCGGTTGCCCGGCCTGGGTGAGAAGCCGGCAGCGAGCTCCTGACGGCCAGCCGCCGACGCAGTGCCCCGCTGGAGTCCGGGGCGCCCGCGCGCACCTGACAGGCGCCGACCGACGTGGTTGGATCGGGGGCGACCGCCCCGCCGCCGACCCCACGGAGGACACCGTGATCCTGGAGACCGCCACCATCCCGGTCCAGCCCGGCCGGGAGGACGAGTTCCTCGCGGCGCTCGAGCAGGCCAAGGAGGTCCTGGCGCAGTCGCCCGGATGGCGTGACATCCGGGTCCACCGCGGCATCGAGCGGCCGTCGGTGTTCCAGCTCGCGATCACCTGGGAGACCCTCGAGGACCACACCGAGGGGTTCCGCGGCAGCGACCTGTTCGGGCAGTGGCGCGCGCTCATCGGCCCGTTCTTCGCCGAGCCGCCGCAGGTGGAGCATTGGACCTTCCTGTGAGCAGTGCACCGCTGCACGATCTCGGCGCCCTCGAGGCGGCGGCCCTCATGGCCCGGGGCCAGCTGACCAGCGTCGCGCTCGTCGAGCACCTGCTGGGCCGGATCGAGCGCCGAGAGCCGACGCTGCACGCGCTCATCGCGGTCCACCCGGAGGCCCTCGAGCAGGCGCGGGCCGCAGACGCCCGCAGGGCTGCGGGGCAGCCGCTGAGCGCGCTCGACGGGATCCCGGTGATCGTCAAGGACAACATCGAGTGTCTCGGGCTGCCCGCGACGGTCGGGTCGCTGGCGATGGTCGGGTCCCCGGCCGAGCGGGACGCCCCCCTGGTCACGCGGCTGCGCGAGGCCGGGCTGGTCATCCTGGCCGCCTCGAACCTCTCGGAGTGGGCGAACTTCCGGGGCAGGAACTCGGCCAGCGGATGGTCGGCCGTCGGCGGGCTCACCGACAACCCGTGGAGATCCGGGCAGTCGGCCGGTGGCTCGTCCTCGGGCTCCGGCGCCGCACTGGCCGCCCGCTACGCGCCCCTGGCCGTCGGCACCGAGACGGACGGCTCGATCACCTGCCCCGCGTCGCTGTGCGGGGTCGTGGGCCTCAAGCCCACGGTCGGTACCGTGCCGGTCGAGGGGGTCGCCCCGATCGCGGCCAGCCACGACTCGCCGGGCCCGATGGGCCGCAGCGTGGCGGACGTCGGTGCGCTGCTCGCGGTCCTCGCCGGGAACCCTCCTGTGGCGGCCCAGGACCCGGATCGGGAGCATCGCCGCCGCTACGTCCTGGGGGTCCCGGGAGCCTGGCTGTCCGGCGATCCGGCCACCGATGCCCTGCTGTCCCGGTCCGTGGAGCGCCTGCGGGCCGCGGGGATGACCGTCGTGGACGTGGACGCAGCCACCGCCGACGACGAGTCCGCCCAGGACGAGGTCACGGTGCTCGTGCACGAGATGGCCGACGACCTCGACGCCTACCTGGCCACGCGGCCGGGGTCCGGACCCACCTCCATCGCGGAGGTCGTGGCGTTCAACGCAGCCCATGGCGATGAGGAGCTGGCCCACTACGGCCAGGAGTACCTGGAGGCCGCCACCGTGAGCGGGGGGCGAGCAGCCCCCGAGTACGGCGCGGCCCGGGCGCGCAACCTCGCCTGGGCCGTCGACGCCGTGCTCACGCCGGCCTTCGCGCACGGGGTCGATGTCCTGATCGCCCCGGCCTACGGACCTGCCTGGCGAAGCGAGCTGGCGGGCGGGGACTCGTTCACGGGCGGCCAGGTGACCTCCGCCCCGGCGATCGCCGGCTGGCCCATCCTCACGCTGCCGATGGGCCTGGTGGAGGGGCTGCCCGTGGGACTGAGCATCGTCGGTCCCGAGCACGGGGAGGACGCCCTGCTGTCGATCGGCGCGGCGGTGGAGGCGGCCCTGGGCTGGTCCGAGCAGCCGCCGGAGGGCTGAGGGCGGGTCCCCCGGGTGGTTCCACCGCCCTTGGGCCCGGGACCCACGGGACCATCGGCACGGCGTTTGGGTACCTCCTCCTGTTGGCCGGAAACGGCCATGCGGCAGGCTATGTCGTGTGCGCCCGCTCGGGGCGCGCCAGGATCAGATGGAGTGCGCATCCCATGACCGTCCCCGGACTCGAGAATCCGCCCACCAGGAACAAGAAGCTGCTCGAGTGGGTCGAGCAGGTGGCCACGCTGGCCAAGCCCGACCGGATCGAGTGGGCCGACGGCTCGCAGGAGGAGTGGGATCGCCTCACCCAGCTGATGGTCGACGACGGCATGGCCATCGCGCTGAACCCGGACCTGCGCCCCAACTCCTTCCTCTTCCGTTCGGACCCCACTGACGTGGCCCGGGTCGAGGACCGCACGTTCATCTGCTCGCTGCACGAGCACGATGCCGGCCCGACGAACAACTGGCACGACCCGGTCGAGATGCGCGGCACGCTGAAGGGCCTGTTCGAGGGCTCGATGCGCGGGCGCACCATGTACGTCATCCCCTTCTCGATGGGCCCGCTGGGATCGCCCATCTCGCAGCTGGGCGTGGAGATCACCGACTCGCCCTATGTCGTGGTGAACATGCGGATCATGACCCGCATGGGCCAGGCCGCCCTGGATCTCATCGGCCCGGACGGGGACTTCGTGCCCGCCGTGCACTCCGTCGGCTACCCGCTCGCGGACCGCGACGGCAACACCCGCCCCGACGTCGCGTGGCCGTGCAACGAGATCAAGTACATCGTGCACTTCCCCGAGACCCGCGAGATCTGGTCCTTCGGCTCCGGGTACGGCGGCAACGCGCTGCTGGGCAAGAAGTGCTTCGCGCTGCGGATCGCCTCGGCGATGGCCCGCGACGAGGGCTGGCTGGCCGAGCACATGCTGATCCTCAAGCTGACCGGCCCGACCGGCGACGTCAACCACCTGGCCGCGGCCTTCCCGAGCGCCTGCGGCAAGACCAACCTCGCCATGCTCGAGCCGAGCGTCCCGGGCTGGAAGGTCGAGACCGTGGGCGACGACATCTGCTGGATGCGCTACGGCGAGGACGGCCGCCTGCACGCGATCAACCCCGAGGCCGGGTTCTTCGGCGTCGCGCCGGGCACCTCCATGAAGACCAACGCCAACGCGATGCGCACGATGTGGGGCAACTCCATCTTCACCAACGTCGCCCTGACCGATGACGGCGACGTGTGGTGGGAGGGCATGACCGACGAGCCGCCGGCGCACCTGATCGACTGGAAGGGCCGCGACTGGACCCCGGACTCCCATGAGCCCTCCAGCCACCCGAACAGCCGGTTCACCACGCCGGCCGCCCAGTGCCCGATCATCGCCGACAACTGGGAGGACCCCGCCGGTGTGGCCATCGACGCGATCCTCTTCGGTGGTCGTCGTGCCACGAACGTGCCCCTGGTCAACGAGGCCCGCGACTGGGAGCACGGCGTCTTCATCGGCGCCACGGTCTCCTCGGAGATGACCGCGGCGGCTGTCGGCGGCATGGGCCAGCTGCGCCGCGACCCGTTCGCGATGCTGCCCTTCTGTGGGTACAACATGGCCGACTACTGGGGCCACTGGCTCAAGGTCGGCGCGGCGACGACGCCGGAGAAGCTGCCGAAGATCTACCAGGTCAACTGGTTCCGCAAGGACGCCGACGGCCGGTTCATCTGGCCGGGCTTCGGCGAGAACAGCCGCGTGCTGGCCTGGATCATCGACCGGGTCAACGGCGTGGGCGCCGGTGTGGACACCCCGATCGGCATCGCGCCGGCCCCGGGTGCCCTGTTCCTCGACGGGCTGGACCTCAGCGACGAGCAGCTGGCCGAGCTGTTCTCGGTGGATCCCGACCGCTGGCTGTCGGAGTGCATCCTGACCGAGGAGTACTTCGGGCAGTTCGCTGACGCCGTGCCCGCGGCCATGTACGCCCAGCTCGAGGTCCTGCGCGAGAACCTCGAGGAGGCCAAGGCCTGATCCGCGACGAGCACCACGACCGCCCGGTCCCCAGCAGGGGCACCGGGCGGTCGCGCGTCCGACCCCACCCCGCAGATCCTCCGCCAGGGGTCAGAACCTCCGCGTCGACGCGGAGGTTCCTGCCCTAACGGGAGGGTTTGCGGGGTGGGGTGGCAGGATCGGGGCATGGATGATGCTGCTGTGGACCTTCGCGGGCGCGACTTCCTGCGGGAGGCCGACTTCTCGGCTGTCGAGCTCGACTCGCTGATCGACCTGGCCGGTGTCCTCAAGGCCGACCGTGCTGCGGGCCGTGAGCGCCAGCGACTGTCGGGTCGGGTGATCGCCCTGGTGTTCGAGAAGACCTCGACCCGCACCCGGTGCGCCTTCGAGGTGGCGGCCTACCACCAGGGCGCGAACGTGACGTTCCTGGACCCGGGGGCCTCCCAGATGGGGCACAAGGAGTCGGCGGCGGACACGGCGGCCGTGCTGGCCGGCATGTACGACGCCATCGAGTTCCGCGGCTCGGACCATGCGATCGTCGAGGAGCTCGCCGACGCCGCCGACGTCCCGGTCTACAACGGGCTGACCGACATGTGGCACCCGACCCAGATGCTGGCGGACTTCCTCACGATGCAGGAGTGCGCGGGGGGTGCGCCCTGGTCGGACATCAGCCTGGCCTATGTGGGGGACGCCCGCTACAACATGGGCAACTCGATGCTCGTGATGTCGGCGATCATGGGCGCCGACGTCCGGATCGTGGCACCACGGCAGCTGTGGCCCGCCGAGGAGGTCCAGGCACTGGCCCGGGAGCGCGCGGCCGTCAGTGGTGCGCGCATCCTGCTCACCGAGGACCCGGCCGAGGGCGTCGCGGGGGCGCGGTTCGTGCACACGGATGTCTGGGTCTCGATGGGCGAGCCGAAGGAGGTGTGGGACTCCCGCGTGGAGCTGCTGCGCCCCTACCGCGTGGACTCGGCCCTGATGGCCGCCACCGGACGCCCGGACGCGGTGTTCATGCACTGCCTGCCCGCGTTCCACGACGCGCGCACGGTGGTCGGCCGGCAGGCAGCCGAGCGCCACGGCCTGCAGGACGGCCTCGAGGTCACCGACGAGGTGTTCCGGTCCCCGGCGAGTGTGGTGTTCTCGCAGGCGCACAACCGGATGCACACCATCAAGGCGCTGATGGTCGCGACCCTGGCCTGAGGGACCGGGACAGGCCACGACGCCCGCTCCCGGGCGGGAGGGGCGTCGTCAGCGGGAGTCGGCGGAGGTGCTCAGACGATCCCGAGGGAGACGGGGGAGACGGCCAGGGCGATCTCGTCGGCGGCCGCACTGGCCCCCTCACCGCGCTGGCGGGGGAAGTCGGTGAGGTCGATGCGCACGTACACGCGCTCGCGCTCCTCCTCGGTCATGCCGCCCCACACGCCGTAGGGCTCGCGGGCGCGGATGGCATAGTCCGCGCACTCGACGCGCACGTCGCAGCGCGAGCACACAGCCTTCGCAGCCCGGTCACGACGCAGCCGTGCGAGGCCCCTCTCGTTCTGGGGATGGAAGAAGAGGTCCTGGTCAGCGCCGCGGCAGGCGCCCACCTCCTGCCACTCCCACGTGGCATCCATCGGCACCTGGGAGAGGGGCTGCTGCGGCATTGACTACTCCGATCCGGGCCGTGGCCCGCGACGTGGAACTCGTACTCCGGCAGTGCGTGGCTCGCTCGCCGCTGGGCCTTCCTCGGGGCTGCAGGCCCGAGACCAGATCCATCTGCGGTGCTCGCCACGCTACTCACCGTGAGGACTGATGTTATCCATTGAACGTCTAGAAGTCCACTAGAACGAAAGTACTGTCACTCACGTTCCGTGCATCCGCGGCACCCGCCGCGACGAGGCAGGAGGGTCTGCATCGCAACCGACAGAGCGCCCATGGCATCACGGTACGTCACCGGTAGGTGGCGGGTCCGTCGCCGGGGGCTCCCCGGCCCGGTCGTGACACATCGTGATCGGCGTACCATCGTGGCCATGCCCACCGACCCCGAACCCCTGGACTCACCCGAGCTCTCCGGCGGCACCGCCGTGATGGAACGGACCGAGAATGCCGATAGTACGGGCGATCACGATCGATTCGCCCACTACGTCCGCAAGGACAAGATCGTGGAGAGCGCTGTGATGGGAACCCCTGTCGTGGCCCTCTGCGGCAAGGTGTGGGTGCCCGGTCGTGACCCCTCCAAGTACCCCGTGTGCCCGGACTGCCTCAAGGTCTACAACGGCCTGCCGGCCGGCGGGGGCGACGACGAGTAGCCCTCCGGTGGCCACGGCCGCTAAGGATGGCCAATCCGCGGGATAAGGCGGCGCGGCATCGCCGGATGTGGCGACCGCGGGGCGGTACTGCGTGGCATCATCACGATGGGGTGAGGGGCCGACGGGCCCGGTTCGATTCGGGAGGTGCGGGGTGCGGCCGGACGTGCAGGGGACCTCGGGTGCCACGCTCCCCGGCGGGCGCGCCTGGGGCGTCGTCGCGATGGTGCTGATCCTGCTCGTGGGGCTGCTGGGTCCGGCGAACCCTGCCGCGGCTGTCGATCCGACGCCCACCCCCCTGGTGACCGGATGGCTGCCGAGCTGGGCGACCGACACGGCCCTGGCCGGGGTCGAGGGCAACGCCGACCTGATCGGGGAGGCATCCCCGTTCTGGTACACGGCCACGGCCTCCGGGGGCTCGGTGGCCGTCACGACCTCCGTGTCCGCAGACACCCGGGCCCGGGTCCAGGCCAGCCTGCGTGACCGGGGCATCGCGGTCATCCCCTCGATCGCGGACGGGTCGGCAGCCAAGGCGATGGCGGCCGTCCTCAAGGATGCGGCTGCCCGCGCGGCCCATGTCAACCAGCTCGTGGAGCTGGCCACGGCCAACGGGTTCGACGGCATCGAGCTGGACTACGAGAAGTTCGCGTTCTCCGACGGGGCCTCCACGTGGGCGACGACCCGACCTGCCTGGGTCGCGTTCGTCACGGAGCTGGGCACAGCGCTGCACGGCGCGGGCAAGCGGCTGGCCCTGGCCGTCCCGCCGATGTACGACGGAACCAGGACCTCGAGCAGTGGGTACTGGGTCTACGACTACGCCGGTGTGGCCCCCGTCGTCGACTCCCTGCGCATCATGACCTACGACTACTCCGTCTCCCGCCCGGGGCCGATCTCACCGCTGTCGTTCATCCGGCGCACCCTGGCCTACGCGGTCACCGCCTTCCCGGCTGCCCGGATCCGGATGGGGCTGCCCGCGTACGGGCGGCTCTGGACCGCGCGCAGGGCCGATGGGTCCCCCTCCATCACCGGGACGTGCCCGACGGCCGGCGCGCCGGACACCACCGGCTTCACTCCCGTGCCCGGGACGACCAGCTTCACCACCGCCACGGCGATGACCTACCTGACCTCCGTTGCCGGTGCCCCACCGGCGCTGCGCTACGACGACCCCTCGGGGGAGATGGTCGCCACCTTCGCCAAGGAGTACGTCGGAGTCGACGCCCAGGGACAGGCCACGTCGTGCGTGGTCGACCATGAGGCGTGGTGGGTCGACGCGCGTGGCGTGGCGGCCCGGATGCCGTTGGTCACCGAGTACGCCGTCGCGGGTGTGGCCGCCTGGCACCTCGGCGGCGTCGACCCCGACTCGTGGGCGGCCATGCGGGCCTTCGCCCAGGGACTGCCGGTCGCGCCCCCTCCGACCGTGACGCCGGCCGTCGGCACGGTCGTCGAGGCCCGCCCCTCGACGCTGACCCCGAAGCGGGGCAAGAAGGTCAAGGTCCGGGTCCAGGTCATGCCGGGGAAGAAGGCTGTGACGGTCCGCCGGCAGATGCTCGTCAAGGGCAAGTGGAAGACGATGGCGACCAAGAGGACCACCGCCAAGGGGCGGGTGACGTTCGCCTTCCGGTGGCCCAAGGCCACGACGTCACGCACCTACCGGATCACCACGAGGAAGAAGGGCGCGCTGCCCGCCGGGCGGTCCGAGCAGTTCACGCTCACCACCCGCTGAGTCCACGGGTCGTGAGCCCTGCGGCGCCCCGCCCGTGACGATCTGCTCCCGTCCTGACGATCCGCTCCAGGTCGGAGGGAGCAGGTCGTCGGAACGGGAGCAGGGGGGGCGGACCGCGGTCGGTCAGGTGAGGCTGGCTGCCGGGAGGTCGAACCACTGCAGGTGGCCCAGCTCGTCGGGCAGCTCGGCCCACGGACCTCGCGCGCGGGCCACCGCGGCGGCCAGCAGCGCACGCGCGTCCGCCAGGTGCTCGACCAGTGCGCCCTCGTCGGCACGATCGTCGTGGCGCGGGCAGGTGAGCTCCCCGGCGGCGTCGTAGTGCACGTCGGCCAGGCGCAGCGGGGGCTCGACGGGGCCCGCGCGGTGCTTCCACAGGCCCGTCGCGATGTCGAACCGGTAGTCCTCCAGCAGCGCCCAGCCGTGGCGGGCGACCAGGTCGACGGCCTCCACGAGGTAGGTGAACACCTGCTCGGAGATGAAGTAGTTGAAGTTGACCCGGACCCACCCGGGCTTGATCCCCTCGCAGCCGACCGAGATCTGCTCCTCGAACTCCGCCGACCGGTCCAGGGAGATCCCCAGCAGGCGGTGCCCGTACGGCCCGGCGCAGGAGCACCCGCCGCGGGCCTGGATCCCGAACACGTCGTTGAGCATCGCGACGATGGCGTTGTGGTGCAGGTAGCGCCCGCTGGGACCCCGCACGGTGAACGAGACGATGGACAGCCGATCGGCCTCCAGGTTGCCCAGCACGCCGATCGCGGGGTTGGCCGACCACGCCGTGACGGCGCGGTGGACGAGGTCCTCCTCGTGGGCCCGGATCACGTCGGTGCCCACGGCCCGTTTGAGGTCGAAGACCAGGCCGGCGCGGATCGACTCGATGATCGCCGGCGTCCCGCCCTCCTCCCGGTGCTCGGGGTCGGCCAGGTACGTGTGCTCGGTGGGGCTCACGTAGGCCACGGTGCCACCGCCCACGACGTCGGGGACGCGGTTGGCCAGCAGCGCGCGACGCACGATCAGCAGGCCGGGTGTCCCGGGACCACCGATGAACTTGTGCGGGGACAGGAACACCGCGTCCTTGGCCGAGGCGGGGTCCCCACCCGGGTTCATGTCGATGTCGATGTAGGGCCCGCCTGCCGCGTAGTCCCAGAACGCCAGGGCCCCGTGGGCGTGCAGCAGCCGCGTGATCCCGTCGGCGTCGGACAGGATCCCGGTCACGTTCGACGCGGCGCTGAAGCTGCCGATCTTCACCGCACGGTCGGCGTGCCGGACGAGCTCGGCCTCCAGGCGCTCGGCGTCGATGTGCCCGTCGGGGCTCTCCGGGATCATCACGACGTCGGCGATCGACTCCCGCCACGGCAGCTCGTTGCTGTGGTGCTCGAACGGGCCGATGAACACCACGGGTCGCTCCGCCGCCGGGATCTGGGCGCTGAACCCGTACCTGTCGTCCAGGTCCGCGGGGATGCGCAGGTTGAGGATCCCGATCAGCTTGTTGATCGCCCCGGTCGTGCCCGAGCCGGCGAAGATGACCGCCGTGGAGTCGTCGCCGTTGACGCACTCCCGGATGATCCGCCGTGCGTCCTCGCGCAGGCGGGTGGTCTGCAGCCCGGTCCCGCTGGACTCGGTGTGCGTGTTGGCGTAGCGGGGAAGCACCTCGCCGCGGATGAAGTCCTCGATGAAGTCCAGCGCGCGGCCGCTGGCCGTGTAGTCGGCGTAGGTGACCCGACGGCGCCCGTAGGGACCATCCATCACCTGGTCGTCGCCGATGACTCCGGACCGGATGCGCCCGAGGAGCGCGGGCTCGGGCAGCCCGGCGGCGCGTGGAGGGATCCGGATCATGCGCGCACGCCCTTCTGGAGGGCCTGGACCAGGCGGTCCTGGTGGTAGGTGAGCCAGTCGTAGACCAGGTACATCGACCGCCGGGGGTCCTCCTCCGGCAGGGCCAGGAACTCCCCCGGGCTCTCCTCGCCCACCTCCAGCCGGGTCCCCAGCGTCAGCCGCAGGTCGTTCAGCGCCCCGAGCCAGGCCAGGCACTCGGCCTCGGACAGCTGCGTCGGGTTCGGTCGGTCCAGGGACTCGATCGCCGTGGTGAGGTTCGCCAGCTTCGTGGCGCGCAGGTCGCGCTGGGTGAAGCGGCGGAACTCGTCGGCATCAGCGGGGTCCTCGTAGGCATCGGGGAACAGCCGGGCCAGCGCCGGGTCCTCGGGGCGCGTGGCCGTCGGGTCGATCCCCACCAGCTCGGCCAGCGGGTCCACGGGCTCCTCGGACTCGGGCTCGGCGAGAAGGTCGGACATCTGCCGCAGCAGGTCGCCGATGAGGCGCCGGTCGGCGTCGCCGAGGTGCAGCCACACCTTCCCGTGGCGGTTGCGCCGGAACCCCGGCGGATCGAGCAGACCCATCATGCTCCTACTGCGCCCGCGACAGGGTGGCCCACAGCCCGTAGCTGTGCATCGCCGTGACGTCGCGCTCCATGGCATCCCGGCTGCCCGAGCTGACCAGCGCGCGACCCTCGTTGTGCACGTCGAGCATCAGCGCCTCGGCCTTCGCCCGCGGGTACCCGAAGTACGTCATGAAGACGAAGGTCACGTACGACATGAGGTTCACCGGGTCGTTCCACACGATGGTCACCCAGGGCGTGTCCACGGCAGCCTCGTCGGCGACCTCCACGTCCTCCACGGGTGCGATGCTCACGGGCCCCATGGTCGCATCCCGGGGGTGCGGATCGCCAAGCCGCTCAGCCGGCGGTGACCCACTCCGGGGTCTGCTCGACCACGGTGACCTCCGGGCCGAGGAACCGGCGACCGAGGCGGGCGAAGGGCAGGGGGTCCCCCGTGGCCAGGAACCGGTGCACGGGTGGGGGTGAATCAGCCGGGCGCCCGAGCTGGTGCGCCGCAAGCGTCCGGTACACGTCCTTCGCGGTCTCCTCGGCCGACGAGACCAACGTCACGTCGTCGCCGCACACGTAGGAGATCACGCCGGTGAGCAGCGGGTAGTGCGTGCAGCCCAGGACGAGGGTGTCGATGCCCTCCTCGAGCAGCGGGTCGAGGTACTCGTGGGCGACGGCGATCACCTCGTCGCCGGTCACCACACCGGACTCCACGAAGTCCACGAACAGCGGGCACGCCCGCGAGCGGATCGTCAGGTGCGGCGCGGCGGCGAACGCGTCCTCGTAGGCCCCGCTGGTGACGGTCGCCACCGTCCCGATGACCCCGATGCGCCCGTCTCGCGTGGCCCGGACCGAGCGACGCACGGCCGGCTTGATGACCTCGACGACCGGGACGGGATAGCGCTCGCGGGCGTCGCGCAGGACCGCCGCCGACGCCGAGTTGCACGCGATCACCAGCGCCTTGACCCCCGAGTTGACCAGGTGGTCCATGACGTCGAGGGCGAAGGACCGCACCTCGGCGATCGGGCGCGGCCCGTACGGCCCGCGGGCGGTGTCCCCGACGTACAGGATCGCCTCGTCGGGCAGCTGGTCGATGACCGAGCGCGCCACGGTCAGCCCGCCGACCCCGCTGTCGAAGATCCCGATGGGGGCGTCGGGGTTGCCCACGCCCGGGCCGGCGACCGACGGTGTGAGCGACATGACGCCCATTCTCCCCACCAGGCGCCGGGGCCGGGTGCTGGGGCTCGCTAGGGTGGCCCGCGTGTCGGGGCGGCTCGGGCCCCCACGTCGCGGGAGGGCGCGTGCGACTCACGGTCATCGGCTGTGCGGGGTCGTTCCCGAATCCGAGCTCGGCTGCCTCCTGCTACCTCGTGGAGCACGACGGCACCTCGATCGTCCTGGACCTGGGTCCCGGGTCGCTGGGCCCCCTGGCTGCAGCCACGGACATCCGCAGCCTCGACGCGGTGCTGCTCTCGCACCTGCACGCCGACCACTGCCTGGACCTGACCGGCATGTACGTGGCCCGCAAGTACCACCCGGACGGACCCCCGCCGCCGCTGGCCGTGCACGGGCCGCGCGGGACCGGACGACGGATCGCCGACGCGTACCGGACCTCCCCGGGGGAGCCGGTCGACGGGCTGGAGCGCGTCTACCGGTTCGTGGACCACGCGCCGGACCCGGTGCAGATCGGCCCGTTCACCATCACGCTCGCCAGGGTCGCGCACCCGGTCCCCGCCTTCGCGATCCGCGTCGAGGCGGGCGGGGCGTCGTTGGTCTACAGCGGGGACACAGGGCCGACGCAGGCGCTGGTCGAGCTCAGCCGGGGGACGGACCTCGCCCTGTTCGAGGCCTCCTGCCTCAGCGATGTCGACAACCCGAAGGACCTGCACATGACCGGGGTCCAGGCCGCTGAGCACGCTGCCGCCGCCGGAGCGGGCCGACTGGTGCTGACGCACCTCGTCTCGTGGAACGATCCGGGGGCGACGCTGGCCGAGGGGCGCAGCGCGTTCGATGGGGAGGTGGCCCTGGCCGCCCCCGGGATGGTGGTGGAGCTGTGACCCGATCTGATGGCCGTGCGCCCGACGCGCTGCGGGAGGTGACCTTCCAGCGGGGCTGGCTGGACCATGCCGAGGGCTCCTGCCTGGTGTCCTTCGGTGCCACGCGCGTGCTCTGCGCGGCATCCTTCACCGCCGGCGTCCCGCGGTGGAAGAAGGGCTCGGGATCGGGCTGGGTCACCGCCGAGTACGCGATGCTGCCGCGCTCGACGAACACCCGCTCGGACCGCGAGTCGGTGAAGGGCCGGATCGGCGGGCGGACCCACGAGATCTCCCGGCTCGTCGGCCGCTCCATGCGGGCGGTCATCGACGTGACGGCGCTCGGCGAGAACACGATCGTCATCGACTGCGACGTCCTGCAGGCCGACGGCGGCACCCGCACGGCCGCCATCACGGGCGCGTACGTCGCCCTCGCCGATGCCGTGACCTGGGCGCGTGGCCAGGGCCTGGTCGCCGCGGGGGCCTCGCCGCTGGTGGACTCGGTCGCGGCCGTGAGCGTCGGGATCGTCGACGGCCAGCCGTGCCTGGACCTGCACTACGACGACGACGTGCGCGCCGAGACCGACATGAACGTCGTGATGACCGGCTCGGGCCGGTTCGTCGAGGTGCAGGGGACCGCCGAGCGCGAGCCGTTCGACCGCGCCGAGCTCGACCGCCTGCTCGACCTGGCCGCCGCCGGCTGCGTCCAGCTCACGGCGCTGCAGGCGACGGCCCTGGGCGGTGCTGCGGAGGGCCGGCCATGACGCACCGGGTCGTTCTCGCCACGCGCAACCAGGGCAAGATCGCCGAGCTCCGCCGGATCCTCGAGGCCGCCGGGCAGGATGTGGAGCTCGTGGGCGCGGAGGCGTTCGCCGCCCTGCCGGACGTCGCCGAGACCGGCGCGACGTTCGCCGCCAACGCGCTGCTCAAGGCCCGGGCCGTTGCCGCCTACACCGGGCTGCCGTCGATCGCCGACGACTCCGGGCTGTGCGTCGATGCGCTCAACGGGATGCCGGGGATCCTGTCGGCCCGCTGGGCGGGGCAGCACGGCGACGACGAGGCCAACCTCGACCTCCTGCTCGCCCAGCTGGCCGACACCCCCGACGAGCGCCGCGGCGCGCACTTCTTCTGCGCAGCGGCCGTCGCGATGCCGCCCGGCCGCCACGGCCAGCCGGGGGAGGCTCGCGTGGTCGAGGGGCAGATCGACGGGTCGCTCATCCGCGAGCGTCGGGGCAGCGGCGGGTTCGGCTACGACCCGATCTTCGAGCCCTACGGATCCTCCCGGACCACGGCCGAGATGGAGGCCGCGGAGAAGGACGCCATCAGCCACCGCGGACAGGCCTTCCGCGCGCTGGTCCCGGTGCTGGCAGGGCTGCTGGCCGATTCCGCCCCCTGAACCCAGGGGCGTCGGCGCCCGGTGGACGCCTGGGGGCGTCGCCGCGCACACGAAACCTGCCGAATACGGCCAGTCGTTGGGCGTGCAGGCGAGGGACGCACACCAGACCGCCCTTCTCGGGCCCGCAGCAGGGGCTATTCGGGCGGTTCTGAGTGCGTGGGCGATGGGGAGGCTCCTGACCCAGGTGAGAAGGGAGGTTTCGCGTGCGCCTCCCGACAGGACCGGGACTGCGGTGCTCGTCGAGCCCCATCCCCCGCGCACGGCACCCATCCCGCGGCCTGAGGGTGAGCCCAACGCACGGGAGCTCCGACGCACGGGGAGGGCTCGGTCGTTGGGGTGGGCCCCCGCGTGTCAGGGGCCCGACGCTGTGCGGGTGGCGGGACTTGAACCCGCACGTCCGTGGACACAGGAACCTAAATCCTGCGCGTCTGCCAATTCCGCCACACCCGCGTCGTCCCATTGTCGCAGTCCTGACGGCCGATTCCCGGGGAACCGGGGCGGGGCGGGTGGTTGGATGGGGGCATGCAGGTCTCAGCGCGCGTCGACTACGGCACGCGGGCGCTCGCAGAGCTGGCCAGCAGGTCCGACCAGCTGGTGACCTCCGAGGAGCTCGCCGAGCTCCAGGGCATCCCGGTGAAGTTCCTCGAGGGAATCCTGACCCAGCTGCGCCGCGCCGGCCTGGTCGTGAGCAAGCGCGGGGCCGAAGGCGGGTACCGGTTGGCCCGGCCGGCGGCGCAGATCGCCGTAGCCGACGTGTTCCGCGCCCTCGACGGCCCGATCGCCGCCGTTCGTGGCATGGCCCCCGAGGACATGGCCTACCCGGGGGCCGCCGAGCACCTGCGCGAGGTCTGGGTCGCGACCCGCGCGGCCCTGCGGACAGTCCTGGAGCAGGTCACGCTCGAGGACGTCGTCAGCGGCCAGCTGCCCCAGTCGACCCGGGACCTGCTTGCCCAGCCGGGCGCCTGGGAGCGCCGGTAGGGGTGCAGCTGCCGGGTCCGCTGTCGGGTCCGGACGCGGCTGAGCACGCGCGTCGACCTGGGCCGGCCCTGGTGCGCCGCTGGGGGCGCCGTCAGACCCCGAGCTCGCGGCGGAGCTTGGCGACGTGCCCGGTGGCCTTCACGTTGTACATCGCCCGCTCGATGAGCCCCTCGGCGTCGATGACGAACGTCGAGCGGATCACGCCCACGACCGTCCTGCCGTACAGGGACTTCTCCCCGAACGCCCCGTAGGCGGCCAGCACGGACTTGTCCGGGTCGCTGACGAGCGGGAAGGTCAGGCCCTCCTTCGCCCGGAACCTCGCGAGCTTCTCCGGGCTGTCCGGCGAGATCCCCACGACGGTGATCCCTGCGGCTGCCAACGCGTCGAGGGAGTCCCGGAAGTCGCAGGCCTGCTTCGTGCAGCCGGGAGTCATGGCCGCCGGGTAGGCGTAGAGCACGACCTGGTGCCCACGCAGGTCGGCCAGCCGGAGCCGGCCGCCGGCATCGTCGGCGAGGTCGAAGTCGGGGGCGGGGTCACCGGGCTCGAGCCGGGCTGTCATGGGTCCTCCTGCAGGTTCGCGCGCCCCGACCCTATCCCGCGATGGCTTGGGCTGCCCCTGCCCGCGTATGGTGGGGCCATTCCGTGCTCCCAGGAGGATTGACGTGTCCCAGGCCAGTGCCAGCAAGCCCGCGAGCGCTCCCGTGCGCACTCCCGCCGAGATCGAGGCGGACCTGGACGCGACGCGCGAGCGACTGGTCGGCACAATCACCGAGCTCGAGGACCGGGTGAACCCCACGAAGGTCGCCAAGCGCAGCTCGAACAAGGTCAAGGACTTCTACGTCGGCCCCGACGGGGTGCGCTGGAAGAACGTCGCACTCACCGCCGGGGCCGTCGTCGGTGGGCTGGTGGCGGTCCGCGTCACGAGCAGGACCATCCGCTGGGCCCTGGCTGCCCCGCCCGCCCAGCAGGTCCCGACCGACGTGGTCTTCCTGCCGGTCCCGCGCGCCCAGGCCGGTGCCCTCGCTGGCCTCGCCGCTGCCATCTGAGCTCCTGCGGCAAGCCCCCGGAGCCGGGCCACGCCCCCGGCTACTCCGCCTCGCTCGGCCCACCGGTGACGAGCCGGGCGATGTGCCGACCCACCAGCAGCGTGGGGGTGATCGTGCCGACGGCCAGGGCGATCACGGTCAGGGTGGCGACCGATCCGCTCACGACGGCGGCGTCGACGATGGTCGACGGGTCGGGCTCCCGTCCTGAGGTGAGCTGCAGCACCCCGGTGAGGGTGTCGAACATGTAGGTGCCGGGGATCAGCGGGATGACCGGGGCGAAGGCGTAGATGGGCGTGGCCTGGTTGGTCCGTGGCGCGACGACGGCGGCGGTCAGCCCCACCAGGAGGGCAGCACAGAAGCTGGCAAGGGGCAGCGAGGCGCCGAGCTCCAGGCCCAGGCTGCGCGCGAGGTGGGCCACGACGGCCAGCGCGACGATCCCGGGCAGCGTCCTTCGCGGCACGGAGAAGACCATCGCGAAGCCGAGCACGGCCACGCCGGCCCACAACGAGAGCGCCCAGGTCATGGCAGGGCACCCACGAGGGCCACGGCGGTGGCGAGCCCGACGGCGGCGGAGGCGATGATCACGGCGCTCATGGCCAGCTTCACGACCCCGTTGAGGTAGTGGGCGGTGAGCAGGTCAGCCGTCCCGTTGAGCAGGGGGACCCCCGGCACGAGGAAGAGGGTGGACGCCGCGAGGGCAGGGGTGATGTCCGCCTCCGTGAGGCCGAGGAGGTGCCCGCCGCCGGCGACGACGAGCGCCGAGGTGAAGGCCGCGCTCGTGACGAAGACGAACGGCTGGAGGCCGCGCCCCACGAGCAGGTGCCGCACCCAGGCGCCGGACCACCCACCGACGAGGGCCAGGGCCATGGCGATGGCGCCGGCATGGAACAGTGCGGCGAAGGCGGCCGTGGAGGCACCGAGCGCCAGCATGACGATCCAGGTGGGGTAGACCGGACCGGCGTTGCGGATCAGCGTGAGCCGCGCGCGCACCTGGCTTGCCGTCAGGCCGTGCGCCTCCGTGTCCGCGACGAGGCGCTTGACCAGGGTGAGCGTGCTGAAGTTGATGCCCAGGTGCCGGGCATGCCGCCCGGCGGTCAGCTGGTGGCCGTCGGCCGAGACGGTCATGGCGACGTTGACCGACGAGATCCGGGCGTTGCTCTCGTGGGCGCCGAGGGCGGCGGCCATCCGCTCCATGTGGTCGACGGTCCGGGTCGTGTGGCCGCCTGAGAGCTGCACGAGCTCGCCGACCTCGAGGGACAGGTCGAGCGCATCCGCGAGACCGGTCATGGCCCGAAACCGTACTCCGTTAGGCTCATCGGGTGCCCCAGCAGCCCCCTCCTGCCCCCGACCTCACGCCCGGGGCCGACGGGTCGGTCCCGATCAAGCTGCTCCACGACCGCGTGCTGGTCCACATCGACACCCCGGACGGGGAGCGCCGCTCCGGCGGCGGGATCCTGATCCCCGCCACTGCCGCCGTCGGCAAGCGGCTCACCTGGGCGACGGCCGTGGCCATCGGCCCTCTGGTCCGGGCGGTCCAGGTGGGCGACCAGGTGCTCTTCGAGCCTGAGGAGCGAGCCGAGGTCGAGCTGCGCGGGGAGGCCTACGTCCTGCTGCGCGAGCGTGACATCCACGCCGTCGCCGCGGCGCGCGTGGCCGAGGACGAGACCGGCCTGTACCTCTGAGGCGCCAGGACCTCGGACTGACGGGCCGGGATGACGAGCCCCCGGAATGGCGAAAGCCCCCCGGGATCGCCGGGGGGCCAGTACGCCGTGTAGGGCTCGAACCTACGACCCGCTGATTAAGAGTCAGCTGCTCTACCAACTGAGCTAACGGCGCGAGTGCCGTCACACCATACCAATCGGGGGCCGCGCGGCCAAACCAGCCCGACGGCCCCGAGTTCGGCCTGTCGCCGGGGCGGGATCGTTCTAGGATGACGCGCACGTGCCGCGCAGGAGTCAGGGGAATCACCATGGGATCCAGCCCGGATCAGGTCATCGAGGATGCGCCTGCAGCCGACCCTGAGCAGTCGATCGGTCGTCCGCGAGGCGACCAGGTTCGCCCACAGCTCCCGCTCCGATGTGGCCGCCGACTGGTTCGCCACGGGGGCACTGCTGTACGCGGCGTTCCTGTTCCTCGTCTCGGTCGTCCGACCGTTCCGCCGCTACTTCGACCGGCCCGACGACGTGGTGTCCGAGACGTTCCTGATCGTCGATCCCAACATCGTCTACGCGAGCCTCGTGCTGGTCATCGCGATCGGCCTGCGTCGGCGCCTGGCAGAGGCCTGGTGGCTCGGCTTCATCCTGGTCCTCCTCCTGCCGACGCTCGGACGGGTGCTGGCCCTCGCGGCCGGCGAGGATCAGCGGACCTTCACCCTGTGGATCGGCGTCGCGGTCAACATCCTGCTCATCACCCTGTTCATCCGGGCCAAGGGGCAGTTCCGCGCGCACAACGCCCGGGGCGCGGACCTGAAGGCCCTGGGCGTGCTCCTGGTCGGCGGAGCCATCACCGTCGTGGTCGGCGGCTGGCTTGCCAACCGCTACGGCACTGGCGGAGAGGCGGGCGTGGCCTCCATCTTCGGCTTCGAGACGATCCTCGAGGACATCGGCCTGGTCCAGGACGAGAGCGGGCTCTCCGTCCCGTTCTGGGTGCGTGGGCTGGTGAACCTGCTCGGCGCCGCGGTCATCCTCGGCGCGGCCTACGTGTGGTTCCGCTCCCCGAAGGACTCCCGGAGCCTGGAGGCCAGGGATGAGGCCCGGGTCCGTGCGCTGCTCCGTGCGTTCGGGTCCCTGGACTCCCTGGGCTACTTCGCCACCCGGCGGGACAAGGCCGTCGTCTGGGACACCGAGTCGGTGGAGGACGCCATGGCCGGGGTGTCCTACCGCGTGGTCGGCAGCGTGGCGCTGGCCAGCGGGAACCCGCTCGGCGACCCGGATCGGTGGCCGATGGCGATCGACCGCTTCCGGGCCCACACCCGGGCCAACGGCTGGTCCATGGCCGTGATGGCGGCGGGCGAGGAGGGCGCGGCGGCCTACCAGAAGGGCGGGCTGGACACCTTCCAGATCGGCGACGAGGCGATCCTGAACCTCACCGACTTCACCCTCGAGGGCAAGTCCATGAAGGACGTCCGGCAGGCGGTGTCGCGGATCGAGCGTCGCGGGTACACGGTCCGCGCGGTCCGGCACAACACGCTGACCGCCGACGACTTCCGCGCCCTGGAGGCAGCGGCGGCCGTGTGGCGCGGCGACGGCGGCGAGGAGCGCGGCTTCTCGATGGCCCTCGGGCGGCTCGGCGACCCCCTCGACGGTGACTGCGTGCTGGTCGCCGCCTACGACGGTGAGGAGAGGGTCCGTGGCTTCCTGTCGTTCGTCCCGTGGGGCCGCAACGGGCTGTCCCTGGACCTCATGCGTCGCGACCCCACCGCGGAGAACGGCCTCATCGAGTACCTGGTGGCGGGGCTGGCCCGTCGGGCCGGCGACCTGGGCGCGTCACGGGTCTCGCTGAACTTCGCCATGTTCCGCGAGGCGTTCGAGCGCGGCGAGTCGCTCGGCGCCGGGCCGATCGCCCGCACCTGGCGCCGGATCCTCATGATCGGCAACTCCAACTGGCAGCTCGAGAGCCTGTACCGCTCCAACGCCAAGTACTCCCCGGACTGGCAGCCCCGGTACCTCTGCTTCGAGTACGCCTCCGACCTCCCGCGGGTGGGGGTCGCGGCGGGCAACGCCGAGGGGTTCCTGGCCAAGCCCTCCCTGGCCCTGGCCCTGCGCCGTGGCACGGAGGCGGGCGCGGGGGCACTGGACCGGTCCAGCGAGGTCTACGCCGCCGAGGTGGAGGCCCTGATCCCGGCGGAGGAGGACCCGCTCGAGGCCGCCCTGTCGACCGAGGGCCTGCCCGAGCAGGTGCGGGTCCGCCGCGAGAAGCTCGAGCGGATCCGGGAGATGGGCATCAACCCCTACCCCGTGAACGTCCCGTACGACACGCCGCTGGCCGAGGTCCGCGCGCAGTTCCCCGACCTCCCCCCGGACACCCGCACCGGGACCACCGTCAGCGTGGTGGGGCGCGTGATGCTCAAGCGCGACACCGGCAAGCTCTGCTTCGCGACGTTGCGCGACGGGTCCGGGGACCTGCAGGTCATGCTCTCCCTGGCCGAGGTGGGCGAGGCGGCGCTGGCCCAGTGGAAGCACGTCATCGACATCGGCGACTTCGTGTCCATCACCGGCGAGGTGATCACCAGCCGCAAGGGTGAGCTGTCGGTCTCGGCGACGTCGTGGATGCTGTCGGCGAAGTCGCTGCGCCCGCTGCCGGACAAGCACAAGGGCCTGACCGACCCGGAGGCGCGGGCGCGCATGCGCTACGTGGACCTCATCGTCCGCCCGGAGACGCGCTCTGTGGCCTACCTGCGCTCCACGATCGTGCACAGCGTGCGTGACTCGCTGCACCGCCGGGGCTTCGTCGAGGTGGAGACCCCGATGCTGCAGGTCATCCACGGCGGCGCGAACGCCCGGCCGTTCGTCACCCACATCAACGCCTACAACATGGACGTGTTCCTGCGCATCGCCACCGAGCTGCACCTCAAGCGGCTGCTGGTGGGCGGCATGGACAAGGTCTTCGAGATGGGCCGGCAGTTCCGCAACGAGGGCGCGGACTCCTCGCACAACCCCGAGTTCACGTCGCTGGAGATGTACCAGACCTACTCGGACTACCAGGACATGCGCATCCTCACCCAGGAGATCATGCAGGAGGCCGCGATCGCTGCCTTCGGTGAGCCGGTCGCCCGGCGCATGCAGCCCGATGGCTCGATCAAGGAGTTCGACCTGTCCGGCGAGTGGCGCCACATCACGGTCGTCGACGCAGTCGCCGAGAAGCTGGGCGAGCAGATCACCGCCGACACCCCGATCGAGCAGATGCGGGCGCACGCGGCCAAGCACCACATCGAGATCGAGCAGCACTGGACCTGGGGCGCCGTTCTCGAGGCCCTCTACGAGGAGCTCTGCGAGGACTCGACCGAGCTGCCGACCTTCTACATGGACTTCCCCAAGGAGATCGCCCCGCTGACCAAGGCGCACCGCGACGACCCCCGGTTCGCCGAGAAGTGGGACCTGGTCTGCTGGGGCGCGGAGCAGGGCACGGCCTACTCCGAGCTCAACGACCCCGTCGACCAGCGGGCGCGGTTCTTCGCCCAGTCGCTGCTGGCTGCGGCCGGCGACCTGGAGGCCATGGCCATCGACGAGGACTTCCTGCAGGCCCTCGACTACGGCATGCCGCCGACCGGTGGCCAGGGCATGGGCATCGACCGGCTCGTGATGACCCTGACCGGGCTGAGCATCCGGGACACCATCCTGTTCCCGATGGTCAAGCCGCAGTAGCCGCGCCAGGAGTCCTCGCCGCAGGCGCGGTCGTGGGGGCGGATCGCGGGTCAGCCCCCACGATCCGCCCCCACGCCGTCTCAGGGGGTGTTGCCCAGGGCGGCGGTCAGCTGGCTGCGCGCGGTCTGCAGGGCAGCGGCCGAGGTGGCCACGGCCTGGGGGTCCGCTGACCCCGAGGAGACCAGGGCGACGTGCGCCGCGGCCGAGGAGCGGACCTGCGTGACGGCGGCCTCGATCGCGCGGGCCTGCGCCGCGCGCGCCTCATCCGGGGCGTCGGCGACCAGGCCGGCCAGGTTGGTCCCGAGCTCGTCCAGCGTGGGCTGGGCGGTCGCCCAGTGCGGGCCCACCATCTGCGGGGGCGTGGCCGGGTTCGTCAGGGCGGGCACCAGCTCGTTGACGACCCACTGCCCCTGGGTCCGCTCGACCTCCAGTCGCGCGTCCCAGGACTTCCTCCTGGACCCGGCGCTCAGGAACCACGCCAGCGCCCCGCCCGCGGCGACCAGGGCGCCCAGCCCGAGCCAGAGGGGGAGCGAGCTGGATCCGGACTCGTCCGGGGTGGCCGACGCCGAGGCCGACCCGGTCGCCGAGGGGCTCGCGGACCCGGTCGGTGAGGCACTCTCGGTCGGCGACGCGCTGTCGGTCGGTGTCGGCGATGCCGTGTCGGTGGGCTCGGGCGTCTCCGACTCGGTCGGCTCCGGGGTCTCGGTCGGGGTCTCGGACTCGGTGGGCGTCGCTGGCTCGGTGGTCGCCGGCTGCGAGGGCGGGATCGAGGTGGCGTTCTGGGTCAACGTCCTCGTCGGGGTCGGCGACTCCTGCGGCGGCTGCGTGGTCGGCGCCTGCGTGGTGGGCTCCTGGGTCGGCTCCGGGGTCGCCTCGGTGGGCTCGGACTCGGTCGGCTCCTGCGTGGGCTCCTCGGTGGCGGTCTGGGTCGGCTCGGCCGATGGCGACCGGGTCGGAAGCGAGGCGCTCGGCAGCGCGGTCGGCAGCGCGATCGAGGGCGTCGGGAGCGCGATCGAGCCTGAAGGGAGGGCAGTGGGCAGTGTCACGTTGTCGGCCACGCCGCAGCCCGCGAGGGCCGTCAGGAGCAGGAGGGCGGCGGCGGTCGTTGCGCGGCGGGCTGACGGCACGAGTGGCTCCTGCGGTGGTCGGGACCGAGTCGACCCGAGGGTACCGCGCGGCTGCGGGGGCGTCGCCCCTGCCGATCCCGGCGCGCCGGGGCCCACAAGAGGTGCCCCGGGGATCCACGAGAAGTGGGCCGCCCATGACCTGGACGGCCCACTCGTGGGGTGAGTGACGGGACTCGAACCCGCGACCACCTGGACCACAACCAGGTGCTCTACCAGCTGAGCTACACCCACCATGTGCTGCGCAGGATCACTGCGCAGCAAGGGAAGAGTGTACCCGACTCAGGTGTCCGCTCCGGACGGGGACGGGCTCGCCCCGTGGTCCACCACGTGGTTCGTCGCGGCTGCGCGGGCCTCGTCGGTGGAGGGTCCGGGCACGGCCACGAACAGCGTGTCCCGGTAGTAGCGCAGCTCGGCGATGGACTCCCGGATGTCGGCCAGGGCGCGGTGCCCGCCGGTCTTGGCCGGGGCGTTGAAGTAGGAGCGCGGGTACCAGCGGCGGGCCAGCTCCTTGATGGTGGACACGTCGATGAGGCGGTAGTGCATGTGCTCGTCGAGCTCGGGCAGGTACCGGGCGAGGAACCCGCGATCGACGTACACGCTGGACCCGGCCAGGGGTGCCCGGCGCGGCTCGCTGACGTGGCCCCGCACGTAGGCCAGGACCTCGGCGCCGGCATCGGCCAGGGTGATGCCGGACGGGATGTCGTCGAGGAGTCCGGACTCGGTGTGCATCCGCACGACGACCTCCTCCATCCCCTCGAGGATCGACAGGTCCGGGGGACGCACGACCAGCGAGATCCCGGCATCGAGCTCGTTGAGCTCGGCATCGGTGACGATGGCGGCGATCTCGACGATCTCGTCGCGGGCAGGGTCGAGCCCCGTCATCTCGAGGTCGATCCAGACCAGCCGATCGGTGCGGGCGTCAGTCACGCAGCGCAGCCTACGGCCTCTCGGTGCCGTCGGCGGCCCACCACCGCACGAGGTCCGATCCCGTCACGATCCCCACCAGGCGGCCGAGCTCGTCGACCACGGGGACGGCCTCGGCCGAGTGGCGGGCCATGATGCGCGCGACATCGGCCAGGGGCGCGGAGTCGCTCACGGAGCGTGCCGGCGCGCGGGAGAGCAGGTCACCGACGCCGCGGTTGCGCAGGCGCTCCTCGGAGACCGGGATGTCGGTGAGGATCATCCGATCGGAGATGACCCCGAGGCAGCGGCCGTCGTCGACGACCACGAGGTGGCGCAGCCCGGAGACGCTGAGCAGCTGCCACGCATCCCACAGGCTCTCGGTCACGTCGATCGTGAGCACCGGCCGGGTCATCGCCTGGCCGACCACGGCGCGCGCCCACTCGGCTCCCCGGCGCCGGGAGGCCATCTCCGCATGCGTGGACGGGGACGGCAGGGTCGCCCCCTCCGACGGGATCTTGTCCATGCCACCTCCTCCACTGCTCGTCGCAGGCTCAAGCATCACCCATCTCGGACATGGCCTCGCAGGGGCAGGAGGCCTCGGAGTGGGGGACCTAAGTCACGACGCGCGAGTACCGGCTGCCCTACGGGGGCGGTTCCGCATCCCCGGCGGTGGCGGCCAGGTGCGCGGCCACGGCGTCGATGGGGTAGATCCCCACGGGAGCGCGACGACCCGTCCCCGCGCGCTGCCGCGGCCGCGGCCCGGACAGCGGGCGGTGGTTGACGTGCCGCGCGTCGAGGCGGGCGACCTGGGCGTCCAGGGCGTCGCGTTCTGCGGCCAGGTCCAGGGGGCGCCCGCGCCACAGGTTCGCGCCGAGGACCGACAGCCGCGGGAAGGCGCGGTACTCGCGGGCAGCCGCGTCGGGGGCGTACTCGGTCCACAGCTGCGCCTGTCCGCCGAGCACGCGTCCCGGGCTGCCCGGCTCGGCCGGTTCCGGGATCCAGGCTGCGACCCGGTCGACCCCGAGCGGGGCGCCGATCGACAGCGGCTCGTCCATCCCCGCGGCCTCCGCGTAGTCGAAGTACGTGGGGAGGACCGGGGTCATCACCACCTCGTGGCCGGCGGCCGCCGCGGCATGGCCGATCGCCGCCGAGCGCCACGGCATCACGACCGTGCGGGTCGGCAGCCCACCGGCGACGAATGCGTCGTCCCAGGCCATCGGCGTGCGCCCCAGGTCCAGCACGATCCGGGCCAGCTGCGCGTTCACCACGGAGCGCAGGGCCTCCACGCCCCCGTGCTCCTGCGCCAGGGCCAGGACCTCGGGGGATCCCCGCCACATCCCCAGCTCGGCCTCGTCACCACCGATGTGCAGGTACGGGGAGTCGATCGCCTCGGCCACCTCGCCGAGCAGGGTGGCCACGATCGCCATGGCGTCGGGCAGCGGGGAGATGGTCCGGCCGAGCAGGCCCCAGCGGGTGGCCACCTGCTGCGGCGGGCAGCCGGGGACCCCGAGCTCGGGGATGGCGGCCAGCAGCGCGCACGCGTGGCCGGGCAGGTCGACCTCGGGCACGATCGTGACCCCGTGCCGTGCGGCGTGCGCGGTGATCTCACGCAGGTCGGCCACGGAGTAGACGCCCCCGTGGGGAGTCCCGTCCAGGCGGCTGGGGTCCTCCGCCTCGCGGCCCTGGCTGTGGCCGATCCAGCTCGCCGGACGCCAGGACGCGACCTCGGCCAGGGCCGGGTAGGTCGGTGACTCCACCCGCCATCCCTGGTCGTCGGTCAGGTGCAGGTGCAGGCGGTTGAGCCGGTGCATGGCCAGGAGCTCGATCCAGCGCAGGACCTCGGGGACCGGGGCGAAGTGCCGGCTGACATCCAGCATGAACCCGCGGTACTCGTGTGCGGGGGAGTCGGTGATGTCGACGGTCGGCAGCCGCCAGTCGTCGCGACGCACGGCCGTCGCCCGCCAGGCGTCCGCGGGAAGCAGCTGGCGGATCGTGGTCGTGGCCTGCAGCGCACCGGCTGGCCCGCTCGCGGCGATCGTGATGCCCTCGTCGTCGATCACCAGGTGGTAGCCCTCAGGGGGCAGCGACGGGTCGGCCACCGTGCGGACGTGCGGCGTGCCGGCGCCGGCCGCACCGGGCAGGGGGTCGAGCAGGCGCAGCGCGAGGCGCACCTGGTCCGTCCAGGGGCCGTCGACCGTGGGCGTGGCATCGAGGGCGAGCCATCCGGTGGGGGCGGTCGACAGGGGAGGCCAGAGGTAGGGCGCGTCCGTGGGCATGGGGACGATCATGGCCCGAGGCTCGGGTGCGGGTCGCGCTCGGGCGGTCCGCACGATCGATTCGGGCGCGACATGACGCATGAGCGACACGACGTTCCCGGGGTCTCCCAGCCGTGGCCGGGAGGCGTCGTGGCGGGCGGCGTGGCTGCGGCGGCCCCCGTGGCGCGTGGGCGTGTGAGGATCTGCCCATGCGCCTCTACCCGGACCTCGCCGGACCACGGAACCGGCAGATCAGCCGCGACGTCCTCGTCCTGCTCGCCCTGATCCTCTTCGCCTTCTTCGCGTGGGCGGTGAGGAAGGCCGTGATGACCCTGACGGCCATCAGCACCGGGTTCACCGACAACGCCCAGGGCGTCCAGGACTCGTGGGACTCCATCGGCAGCTCGCTGTCGGGGATCCCGTTCGTCGGCGACGACATCCAGAGCACCCTCGACGGGCTGTCGGATGCGACGGTGGGCAACGCGGTGGAGGCGGGCCAGGCGATCACCGACGCGGTCACGACGGCCGCCAACGTCCTGGCCCTGGTCACCTTCGCCGCGCCCGCCGCGGTCCTGCTCGTGCTCTACCTGCCCCGGCGGCTGGATCGCTCCCGGGCATGGTCCGCCGCGGACACGGTGCTGTCGGCGATCGAGGTGAACCCGGCCTTCGGCCTGGCCGGGGGTGCCGCGCGGCCGGTTGCCGGGGCCCCGCCGGTGCCCGAGATCGAGGGCCAGCCGCACGACACGATCGTGCTGCCCTGGGGTGAGGCGGGCCAGACGCCGGCAGTGCCGGGGGGTGTCCGTCGCGTCGGCCCGGCCGTCGTGGCGTTCCCGCCCGACGAGCTGCTGGCCCTGCGAGCCCTGTGCGACCTGCCGTTCGTGGACCTCGTGCGCTACACGCCGCGGCCGTTCGAGGCGTTCTACGCCGGGGACTACGCGCCGCTCATCCGGGCGCTCTACGCCCACGAGGGCCTCGAGCCCCCGGTCTGACTGGCTCGCCGACAACGGTCTGAACGGGATCGACCATCCGATGGTCGATCCCGTTCCATGGATCCGGCGCCGGGGTTCATCGGGCAGGGCACGTCCGCAGGTCCCTCAGCGCCGGGTTCGGCGCACCTCGATGATCTCCACGTCCTCGACCAGCGCCAGCGTCACCCCAGTGGTGACGTCCTCGGC
Organism: uncultured Actinomycetes bacterium; assembly: GCA_963729885.1. Taxonomy (GTDB): domain Bacteria; phylum Actinomycetota; class Actinomycetes; order S36-B12; family CAIYMF01; genus Prado023. Next base: position 86,068 of record CAVSQK010000041.1, on the reverse strand, counting down.
CGCGACACTGCCCAGGTGGGTGTCGGTCATGACGGATGTCAGGCTGCAGCGATCCGTCCCGAACATCGGGATGCTCACCCTGGCCTCGCGATCGCTGCAGCCATTGCGGAACAGCACCAGGATTCCTTCACCGGCATGGCTGAGTCGTGCATAGCCATCCCACTGCGCAGCATTCGGATGCATCCAGGCCCCCAGCGGGAAGAAGCTCTGGTGGATCGGGATCTCCGCCCGCAGGTCCTTGAACCAGTCGATCTTGGCGCGGTACCACGAGATCTGCTCAGAGGACAGCCGCCGAAGGTCACCGAGCAGCAGCGGGGCGGACCCGATCGCCGTGGCGAAGCGCTCAGCGATCGGCTCGATGTCTGCCCGCAGGTTGCCGATCAGCATGGAGTCAGCGGGCATCGCCATGGACCGTTGGTACAGCAGCGTGCGCGCCTGGCGCGGGCCGGCCGCGCCCAGGTCGTGGACGTTGCTCAGCCAATCGAGGTCCCCCGATGCCAGCAATCCGTAGTCGATGACGTGCTTCTGCCCCCAGAGCTCGAACGTCAGGTCGATCAACAGCTCCGGGAACTGGGCGTGCAGGGATGCGGTGATGGCATGGATGCTCTCGTAGGTCCGGTTCAGGGACTCAGCCCACGAGGCATGCTCATGACCGGGTGCATAGCACCCCGGCCCCTCGCCATACGCATTGAAGACCGTGGTCAGGTCGAGCTTGACGTATGCAAGGCCATACATGCGCACGGCCTGGGCGATCTGCTCGGTCACCATGTCCCGATAGGGCGTCGCAAGGCACATCACCGGCGCCGGGCCCGACATGGTCAGCGTCTGCCGCGGTTGGAGTCCGCCGTCCCAGGACATCCACTCCGGATGCTCCCTCACAGGGGGATCGTCGGCATCCACGACGGCCAGGGCGAACCACAGTCCGAGGCGCATCCCGTTGCCCTCGACCATCCGCCGGATCCCGTCCAGGCCGTCGGGGAAGTGTGACGTGCGGACATCGTTGCTGCCCATCATCTCCTGCCACCCGTCATCCAGGGTGAACACGTCGAATCCCATGCGACCGGCCAGGGGGATCATCGATTCGATCGATGTCTGGTCGATGTCGCGGAAGAAGTGCTCCCACGTGTTGTAGATCCACGGGGCACGGAAACCGGAACCCTTCGGGTGCAGGATGTCGCTGGTGTAGGCCGGCACCACGCGCTGCGGGGCGGATTGCGTCCCCTCCTGGGTGAAGGCGATGCCCACGCTGGCGGTCGTGAACGACTCGCCGGGCTCCACGCGCCGCTCGAACGGGAACACATCGGTGTCGTACATCAGTCGGACCCCGCTCTGCCACGTCCACGACGTGTCGATGCGCTTCATGATGCCGGGCACCTCGTTCATCGCCACGAAGCCCTCGCCCGTTCTCACGTTCCGTTGGTACACGACGGGGTCGTCGACCCGTCCGCTCACGAACAGCTCTCGGGGCTGCACCCCGTAGAAGGTGAACAGGGCTTGCTCGTCGGGGTGGCCGACGCACAGCTCGAGCGATTCCAGGATCATGTGCGTCAGGACGATCGGCGTCGCGCGCCTGTTGTGGATCGTCAGCCCCTTGCGCAGCACCGGATGCCGTTCGTAGACGGTGTAGGTGACATCGATCGCGATGTCCTGCGCCTCAAGCAGCACTGTGAGGCTGGTGTCCTGTTGCCTGCTGCCGACGAGGTGCAGGTCAGGTGAACAGCTGCTCAGCGTCGTCCGTCCATCGACCGCGAACGAGAACTCCGTGTTCCATTCCGGTGCGCCGTGCTCCAGCGGCTGGAGGAGGTTCGTGCCGGTGCGCCTGTTCGTCCAGCTCTCGGTGCGCAACCCCCTGCCATCCTCAAAGGTCACATCTCGCTGCATGAACGGGCTGATCAGGTGCCATTCGTGGCGTGTCATCGGTGGGGATCCTCATCGGGGCGTGTCGTCAACAGATGCGCGCGGCGCGGGCGATCAGGTAGTTCACCGCCGCCCCGAACTGCGCGAACGCCGGGTTGGTCGTCTCCCCGGCGCGATACCGGTACCAGATCTGCTGGGCGATGACCGCCAGCCGGAACAGCCCGTACACCTCGTAGAACCGCCAGCCGGCGGGCGGCAGCGTCAACCCCGTCCGGTCCAGGTAGTGCGCGACGACCTCCGCGCGGGTCGGCATGCCCGGCAGGTTCGAGGGCTGCCGGCGGAACATCTGGAAGATCGGGTCGTCGTCGGCCTGGACCCAGTACGCCAGCGATGCGCCGAGGTCCATCAGCGGGTCGCCCACGGTGGCCATCTCCCAGTCGAGGACCGCGCGCACGCTCGACAGGTCGTCGGGGTCGACCACGAGGTTGTCGAAGCGCCAGTCGCCGTGGATCATCCGGGCGGCGACGTCGTCGGGCTGGTGGGCCGCCAGCCACGCCATGACGTCCTCGGCGTCGGGGACGTCGTCGGTCTTCGCTGCCCGGTAGCGCTGCGACCACCCCTCGACCTGGCGGCGCACGTAGCCCGACCCGCGCCAGAACGTGTCCAGGCCGCTGGCGGCGATGTCCACCGAGTGCAGGTCCGCCAGGGAGTCGAACATCCCCAGCGCCAGGTCGCGGGCCTCGGCGGGGTCGAGGCTCAGCCCGGCGGGCAGGTCCCCGCGCAGGATCAGCCCGGGCACGTGGGCCATCACGTAGAACTCCGAGCCCAGGATGGCCGGGTCGTCGGTGTAGCCCAGGACCTCGGGGACCGCCGGGAACCACGGCGCGAGCAACCGCTGGATCTCGGCCTCCCGGTGCATGTCGTGGGCGCTGGCCGCCTTGTGCCCGGCCGGCGGGCGGCGCATGACCAGGTCGCGTCCGGGGTAGCGCAGGAGGAACGTGAGGTTCGAGGCCCCGCCCCGGAACTGCCGGACCTCCGGAAGGCCGGTGGGCAGGTCCACCCGCTCGCGCACCCAGGCGTCGAGGGCGGCCACGTCGAACGCGTCCTCGTCGCGGACCGGGCCGGCGCCGGGGACTCGTCGCTCATCGGGGCACCACGAGCGGCCGGAGCTCGAGCCGGGCGACGTCGCGCAGGTGCACCTCGTCGGGGCCGTCGGCGATCCGCAGCGTCCGCAGGCCGGCCCACATCATCGCCAGCGGGGTGTCGTCGCTGACCCCCGCGCCGCCGTGGGTCTGGATCGCGCGGTCGACCACCTCGAGGGCCATCCGCGGGGCCACGACCTTGATGGCGGCGATCTCCTTGCGGGCGCCCTTCACGCCGACCGTGTCGATCATCCACGCGGCCTTGAGCGTCAGCAGCCGGGCCTGCTCGATGGAGATCCGGGACTCGGCGATCCACTGCTGGACCACGCCCTGGCGGGCCAGCGGCTTGCCGAACGCCACGCGCTCGACCGAGCGCCGGCACATCAGGTCCAGCGCCCGCTCGGCCATGCCGATCGCGCGCATGCAGTGGTGGATGCGACCCGGGCCGAGCCGGGCCTGGGCGATCGCGAACCCGGAGCCCTCCTCGCCCAGCAGGTTGGTGACCGGGACGCGCACGTCGGTGAACGTGATCTCCGCGTGCCCGTGCTGGTCGTGGTAGCCGAACACCGGCACGTTGCGCACGATCTCGACCCCGGGGGTGTCGATGGGCACCAGCACCATCGACTGCTGGTGGTACACGTCGGCTGCCGGGTCGGTCTTGCCCATGACGACCAGGACGCGGCAGCGCGGGTCGTTCGCGCCGGTGCTCCACCACTTGCGGCCGTTGATGACGTACTCGTCGCCGACGCGCTCGATGCGCGTGGCGATGTTGCGGGCGTCGCTGCTGGCGACGTCGGGCTCGGTCATCGAGAACGCGGAGCGGATCTCTCCGGCCAGCAGCGGCTCCAGCCACTGCTCCTTCTGCTCGGGCGTGCCGAACATGTGCAGGATCTCCATGTTGCCGGTGTCCGGCGCGGCGCAGTTCAGGGCCTCCGGCGCGATCTCGGGGGACCAGCCCGGACAGCTCGGCCAGCGGGGCGTAGTCCAGGACGCTCAGGCCGTGGGCCGGGTCGGTGCTGTCGGGCAGGAACAGGTTCCACAGCCCGGCGGCGCGCGCCTGGGCCTTGAGGTCCTCGACGACCGCGGCAGCTCGTGGGGCCGGCCCGCGGCCGCGCAGCTCCCGGCGCTGGGTGGCGTAGACCGGCTCCGCGGGGAGCACGGCGTCGTCCATGAAGGCCTGCAGCCTCGTGAGGTACTCCTGGGCGCGGGGGCTGTGCTGGAAGTCCATGGTTCTCCGTCCGTCTGGCAGGGGGCCGGCGCCTGGTCGGGCGTCCCGGGTCGGCTGCCTGTGGTTGGTACGTTGGCATCGTCCCACCCCCGGTGTCAGCCCCCACGAGGAGCCCTGATGAACCCCGACCTGCCCCTGGACCTGACCGGTCGCGTCGCGCTCGTGACCGGCGGGGCGTCCGGGATCGGGGCCGGGGTGTGCCGCATGCTGGCCGCCGCCGGCGCGCGGGTGCTCGTGTGCGACATCGACCTGCCGGGGCGTCGGCGGTGGCCGAGGAGATCGGCGGGCTCGCGGTGCGCTGCGACGTGAGTGTCCTGGGTGACAACGAGGCCGCGGTGGCGGCCGCGGTCGAGTCGTTCGGCGGCCTGGACATCGCCGTGCTCAACGCGGGGGTGGACAGCCTGGCCGTGACCCTCGACCGATTCGACGAGGCCGCCTACCGGCGGGCGATGGGCGTGAACCTCGACGGCGTCGTCTTCGGGCTGGCGGCCGCCCTCCCGGCGCTGCGCGCCCGTGGTGGGGGCCGGGTGGTCGTGCCGCCAGCCTCGCCGGGCTGGCGCCGGTGCCGATGGACCCCGTCTACGCGGCGAACAAGGCGGCCGTGGTCAACCTCGTGCGGTCCATCGGTCCCGGGCTGGCCGCGCAGGGGATCGTGGTCAACGCCGTCTGCCCGGGGTTCACCGACACCCCGATCGTCGACCCGGTCCGCGGATCCCTCGAGTCGACGCGCATGCCGCTGATGTCGGTCGACGAGGTTGTGGCCGCGATCGCGACCGTGCTGGGGTCCGACTCCGCCGGGCAGGCGTGGATCGTCCAGCACGGCCGCGCCGCCCAGCCCTACCAGTTCCGCGGCGTCCCCGGCCCGGCAGCCGGCGCGACCCCGCCTGAGCGCCCGCGCCGCTGGCCGATCGGTCCGCCATCCGGTGGCTCACGCCGGGTCGTCCGGATCTCCGACCGATCGTCCGAGATCCGGACCGATCGCGCCGGCCCGCCGCCCCGCCCGACTGCCGCGTCCGATTCCTGCTAGTGGGAGCCGGCGCCGGTGGGGGAGGATGTCGTCCATGGACCTCGCCCTGGATCACGAGCGCTGCTACCGCGCCGTCGCCAGCCGGGACGCACGCTTCGACGGGTCCTTCTACACCGCGGTGCGCACCACGGGGATCTACTGCCGGCCGAGCTGCCCGGCCATCACGCCCAAGCGGGGGAACGTCACCTTCTTCCGGACGGCCGCCGCCGCCCAGCGTGACGGCTACCGGGCCTGTCGGCGCTGCCGGCCGGACGCCGTGCCCGGATCGGCCGAGTGGAACGTGCGCGGGGATGTCGTGGCCCGCTCGATGCGGCTCGTCGCCGACGGCGCCGTCGAGCGGGTGGGGGTCGCCGGTGTTGCCGCCGCGCTCGGCTACAGCGAGCGGCACCTCAACCGGCTGGTGACCGAGGAGCTCGGGGCGGGACTCCTGGCGATCGCCCGCACCCAGCGCGCGCACACCGCGCGGATCCTGCTCGAGACCACGGACCTGCCCGCCAGCGAGGTCGCATGGGCCGCCGGATTCGGCAGCATCCGGTCGTTCAACGACACGATCGCCGCCGTGTACGGCGAGTCGCCCACGTCGCTGCGGGATCGGCGGGCGCGCGTCGGGTCGGGGACAGGTCGGCGGACGGGGCCCGAGGGGCACCCGCACGCTCCGATCCGGGTGCGCCTGGCCACGCGCCAGCCGTTCGACGCCCGAGCCCTGCTGGCGTTCCTGGGCCAGCGCTCGGTCGCGGGGCTCGAGGAGTGGGACGGGCAGACCTACCGGCGGACGCTCGACCTCCCCCACGGCCACGCCACGGTGGCGTGCCACGCGGTCCCGGGCGGCCTGCTCGCCGAGTTCCGGCTCGCGGACCTGCGGGACCTGGCGCCCGGCAGTGGCCCGGGTGCGCCGGCTGTTCGACCTCGACGCCGACCCGGTCGCGGTGGCCGAGCGTGCTCGGCGCCGACCCGCTGCTCGCTCCCCTCGTGGCCGCGCGCCCCGGCCTGCGGGTCCCCGGGAGCGTCGACCCGCACGAGATCGTGGTCCGTGCGATCGTCGGGCAGCAGGTGAGCGTGGCGGGGGCGGCCACCGTGGTGGGTCGCCTCGTCGCCGCCCACGGCGAGCCGCTGGCCTTCGCCGATCCCGTCCTGACCCACGTCTTCCCGACCGTCGACCGGCTGGCCGAGGCCGACCCTGACGGGCTGTCCATGCCGCGGGCGCGCGGGGCGGCGCTGGTGGGCGTCTGCCGGGCGCTGGCCGAGGCGGACCTGGTCCTCGACCCGGGGATCGACCGGGCAGGCGTCGGCGCGGCCCTGCGGGCCCGCCCGGGGATCGGGCCGTGGACCGCGGCCTACATCGCGATGCGTGGGCTCGGCGACCCGGACGTGATGCTGGCCGGCGACCTGGGGGTCCGCCACGCCGTCGCGGCGCTCGGCGGCGACGACCGCCCGCGCGAGATCGAGCGCGCGGCGCACGCCTGGCGTCCGTGGCGGTCGTACGCGGTGGCGCACCTGTGGGCCAGCCTCGAGCCGCCTGACCCGGATCGGGTGCATCGCGGACCGGCGTCCGGCACCGCGCAGTGCCCCCGGATCCGACGGGGCCTCCGCCACGGCGCCCGCCGGGGCCGCCCGGCCCGCAGCCGGTGACTCCGTCGGCACACCGAACCCGGCCGGCGTGCACGACCAACGACCCATGACCCATGACGACCCCGCTGCGGCGGGCCCCGCGGAGGGCGACCTGATGACACGCACAACCACGACCACCGAGCAGGCGGCCCTGCGCCGTCGGACGATGAGCACTCCCATCGGCCCGCTGAGCTCGTCGCCGGGCCTGCCGGACTGCGCGCGGTCCTGTGGCCGGGCGAGGACGGGTCCCGGGTGGCGCGCGCCGTCGGATCCGTGGCCCTGGCGACTCCTCCGGCAGCGCGCAGGGGCCGGACGCGCGAATCGTCGGGCGTCGCCATGGCTGAGGCGCACCTCGACCGGGCCCAGGCCCAACTCGCGGAGTACTTCGCGGGCACCCGGCGGGACTTCGACCTCGATCTCGACCCGGCGGGCACGGACTTCCAGCTGCGTGCGTGGAAGGCGCTGCGGACCATCCCGTACGGGCAGACCATCAGCTACGGCGAGCAGGCCGCCGAGCTGGGCGATCCCGGGGCCGCCCGCGCCGTGGGGGCGGCCAACGGGCGCAACCCGCTGTCGATCGTGGTGCCGTGCCACCGGGTGGTTGCGGCATCCGGCGCGCTCACCGGGTTCGCCGGGGGCCTCGACATCAAGGCGTGGCTGCTCGACCACGAACGGGCGGTCCTCGCGGGGCTGGACTCGGCCAACCTCGCACCAGTTCCGGTGGAATAGGGGCTGGCCAGGCCGGGTCGCGCCATCCTCGCACCAGTTCCGCTGCTTCCCGGGCCGATCAGATCGGTGGGTTCCACCGCGAACTGGTGCGAGGTTGGTCGGACGATGCACCGGGAAGGCCGGTTTCCACCGGAACTGGTGCGAGGTTGGCAGAAGGTTCGTCCCGTCAACTTGCTCCGATGGTCGGCACTCAGCGGTGGCCCCGCTCGCATCAGCGCGCAGACCGCCCAGCGTCCGAGGGCACGGTCCACCGCGTTCGACACAGGCGCCCTCCGCCGGAGGCCCGCTGCGACAACCCCGGCGTGTGACCTGCGCGGCGCTCAGCGCGCGACGACCCGCCAGGCGGTGAGGCCGGAGCCCACCAGCGACCCCACTCCGGCCGAGGCGCACCCGCCGGAGGAGCCGCACCCCGAGCAGCCCCCGGTCGAGCACGCGTCGGCGAACACCAGGACGCGACGGATCCGGCCGGTCGAGGCCAGGGCGGCCAGGGCCGTCTCGACGTCCTGCGTGGAGGCCCCGGTGCGGCGCGCGACCTCGGCGGTGGAGCCGGCGCCCTCGGCGACGGCGGCGAGGACCTCGCTCACCCTGCTCATGCGAGCGCCGAGCCGATCTGGAAGACGGCCACGGCGAGCAGCCAGGCCATCGTGAGCTGCATGACCACGCCGGTGGCCGTCCAGCGTGTGCCGATCTGGCGCTTCTGGGCGGCCAGTGTGGCCACGCACGGGGTGTAGGCCAGCAGGAACACCAGGAACGCGGCGGCCGCGGCCTGCGGGTGCCCGCCGGAGCTGGCGACGAAGTCGGCGTACACGGCCGTCGAGAGGTCGACATCGGCCGGGTAGGTCTGGGCCCACGAGGAGATCACCGCCTCCTTCGCCACGAACCCCACCATCAGCGCGCCCACCGCGTGCCACTCGGCGAAGCCGGTCGGGAGGAACAGGACACTGGCCGCGTCGGCCAGCCACGCGTAGAGGCTGTCGGCGATCGGGACCTCGCCGAGCGCCCAGCTGGTGCCGGGGGCAGGGATCACGCCGAGCGCCCACACCACGGCCACCGTGGCCACGATGATCCCCGACGCAGTCTGCAGGAACCCGCGCAGGCGCATCCACGTGGCCGCCCCGAGCAGGCGCACGGACGGGCGCTGGTAGGGCGGCAGGTCGAGGACGAGCGGGTCGGAGCCCATCGCCCGGATCAGGGTGGAGCGCAGCAGGAGGCCACCGAGGATCACCAGCAGGATGCTCGTGACGTACATCGCGAACACCACCGTCCCGGCGTGGGCCGGGAAGAACGTGGCCGCCACCATCACGTACACGGTCAGGCGGGCGGAGCAGGACGTGAACGGCACGAGCAGGGCGGTGAGCAGCCGGTGCCGCGCGTCGGGCAGGACCCGCACCGCGGAGATCGCCGGGACGTTGCACCCGAAGCCGACCACGAGCGGCAGGAACGCCCGCCCGGGCAGGCCGAGTCGGGACATGAGCCGGTCGGTCACGACGGCCGCGCGCGCCATGTACCCGGAGTCCTCCAGCAGCGCCAGCAGCGCGAACATGATGGCCATCAGCGGCACGAACGTCAGCAGCATCCCGACGCCGGCGATGAGGCCGTCGACGACGAAGTCCCTCGAGGAGGCTGCCGCCCAGGCCGACGGCGGCGAACGCGGCCGTCGTCACGGTCGTGACCGGGCCGGTGAAGAACGCGTCCAGTGCGTCCTGGAGGGGGGCGGCCACGGTGGTCGTGAGGGCGAACACGGCCCACATGACAGCCGAGGAAGATGACCGGTCCGAGCACCGGGGCGGTCACCCATCGGTCGATCCGGTCCGACCAGGTCTGGCGGTGCTCGTGGGCGCGGGTCGTGGCCAGCGCCGTCGTGTCCGGTGACCCAGGTGAAGACCGCCTCGGCCCGGGCGAGGTCGTCGTCCGGGTCGAGGGTGGCGCTCAGGTCGTCGACGGCGATCGGGGGGCAGGAGGTGCAGTCCCGGCGGGCAGTCCGCGCGGCAGCCGCCGACGGTCGCCGGCGTCAGGGCCAGCGGGTGGGCCGCGGGTCGGGCCAGTGCCCCGGCTGACCGCCTCGGCCAGGACGTGCGACGTCCCGGCGACGCGGGTCGAGGCGCACCACGGGCACGCCGAGCCGCTGGGCGAGGACGGCGTCGTCGACCTCGCACGCCGCGGCGGGCGGCGACGTCGGTCATCGTCAGCGCCACGACGACGGGGACGGGCAGCTGGCGCACGTGTGCGGCGAGGACCAGCGAGCGCCCGAGGTGCGCGGCGTCGCAGACCACCACGACGGCGTCGACCTGGTCACCGCCGTGCAGGAGGTCCGCGGTCAGGGCCTCGTCGGGGGACATCGGGTCCAGCGAGTACGCGCCCGGGAGGTCGGTCAGGGAGAGCTCGCCGAACGCCGGGTCGGCCCAGCGCCCGGTGCCGACCTCGACGCTGGTGCCCGGGTAGTTGCCGACGGCCCGCCCCGCGCCGGTCAGCGCGTTGAACAGCGTGGACTTCCCGGAGTTCGGGCTGCCGACGAGGGCGACGCGCGCGCGCCCCGTGGGCCGCCGGCTGCCCGGGCGTCTCGTGGCAGTTGGCGATCGTGTCAGCCATGCGAGGGCACCTCCGTGCCGACCTCGATGCTGGCCAGGATCTGGCGCGAGACGGCGATCCGGTCGTCGCCGATGGCCAGGATCGCCCCGCCGCCGCTGGTCCGGGACTGGATCCGCACGGCCGCGCCGGGACGGATGCCCAGCTCGGCCAGCCGGCGGGAGACGGCACGGGTCGTGCTGTCCGGGTGCTCCGGGTCGCCCTGGCCACCGGGTCCCAGGACGGTCAGTGGCTGCCCGGGGCGGGCCGCGTCCAGCTTCATGGCAGGCAGGATACCGTGCAGTAAGGCTTGCCTTACCGGGCCATAGGTCCCGGCTCAGGCAGGCCGAGGTCCCGGCGAATCCCCCACCGCGCGGATCGCCGTGGCGGCCTCGTCGACGGTCATGCCCGTGGCCTGCAGCAGGTCGGAGGCGGACAGTCGGATCTGCGCCACCATCGGCGCGGTGAACAGCCCCTCGGCCGGGGCGGTCGCGCTCATCGCGACCGCCGTCGAGGATCACCTCGCGCACCGGCTCGGACCCGGAATCCCCGGCGATGGCCGGGCCCAGGGCCTCGATGCCGTCGGCCAGGCCCAGCAGCGCGTGCGGGATCACGGCCGGGACGACGTCATCGCGGTCGAGGGCGATCGACGCCTGGCGGGCCAGCACGCGCAGGTTGCGCAGGGCGTTGTCGAGGTGGCCGCCGGCAATCGTGTAGGTCGCCAGGGTCTGGCGCTGGCCCCAGTACCAGGGGGAGAGCCGCACGGACTCCCGGGTGGCATCCAGCCCGGCGTGGAACGAGGCGAGCACCGGAGCCGTCCCGCGCAGGTCCTCCAGGACGGCGCGGGCCTCATCGGGGTCCGCGGGAGGTCAGGGCCGCAGCCAGCCTCCGGTAGCCCGAGGCGATCGTGGTGATCACCGGGAGGGTCACCTGCTGGGCGTGCCGAGCCGGGTCGACGGGCATCACCAGGGCGGAGACGACCAGCCCGACGAGCCCACCCACCAGGGCGTCGACGACCCGTCCGGTGTTCCAGGGCTGGGCCGCCGTGGGCGGGGTCAGGGTGGCGATCAGGATGGCCGCAGAGGAGGCCTGCATGATCAGGATCGGGCCGCCGCCGAGCATGATGGCCGAGATCAGGGCGATCGCCACGACCAGCCCCAGCTGCCAGACGCCGGTCCCGATCTCGGCGATGAGCAGGTCGGCGAAGAGGATGCCGACGGCGTTGCCGAGGAGGAGCTCCGCGGACCGCCGGAGCCGATGGGCCAGTGACACCGCGACGGTGGCGATCGCGGCGATCGGGGCGAAGAAGGGCTGCTCGTGGCCGATCGCCAGCGCCGCGGCGTAGGCCAGGGTCGCGGCGAGCGTGGCCTGCAGGATGATCCGCCAGGAGCGGCGCACCTCGTCGAGCCCCTGGGCGGAGCGGCCGACCGTGGCTCGACCGGCACGGGAGAGGTGGGCTGAGGCGGGCGCGCCGTTCATGGGCCGACCCTAACCGCGGCCCGCGATCGCACACGACCCACGCCGCAGCCACGCGAAGACCCTCCGCCAGGGGTCGGACCCTCCGCGTCGATGCGGAGGATCTTGCCCCTGGCGGAGGATCTGCGTGGTGGGCGGTCAGCGGCAGGTGCACTGCCGGGGCTCGGGCACGCTGGCCATGACCTGGTCGACGTGCCGGCCGCAGCCGGAGTAGGTCACCTTGCCGCATGAGCGGCAGATCGCGGGGCTGCACATGGGGGTCTCCTTCGAGTTCGTGGTGTGATCAATATACCCCAGGGGGTATCACTCGATCAAGTTCCCGGCTCCAGCGCCGCTGTCAGGCGTCGGCCCGCTGGAGAGGTCAGTGGGTCCGGTCCTCCGCGGCGCCCGGCCCGCCGACGGCAGGGCCCGTCCGGCCGATCACGTGGACCGGGTGGGGCGGGACGTCAGGATCGGCTCCCAGGGTGGCGGTGGCGCCGGGATGCGGACCAGGGTCGAGTCGACGTCGCCGAACCGCTGGCCGTGGTCGCGCCAGTCTGCGTAGAACGTCGAGACCTCGTCGGCGCTGCGGGCCACGAAGTTCCACCACATGAAGACCGGCTCCGGGAACGGGACGCCGCCGAGGATCATCAGGCGGGTCGTTCCGCGGGCCTCGACGTCGATCTCGGAGAGCCCGGCAGGCAGTGCGGCGATCTGCCCGGGACTCGCGGCGGCCCGGGCAGCGGCCGGCTCGCCGCCCACCAGAAGGGGCCCGTCGAGGGCGATGATCGCGTGCTCGAACTCCGGGCGCAGCGGGAACGTCGTCACTCCGGGCTGGATGGTCGCCTGCATGCCCAGGAGCTCGGTGGCGAACGCCGCCGGTGACGTCGCGCCGAGGTAGCTCCCGGCGATCAGCGTCGCGCGAGGCCCGGTCCCACTCGACGACGGGCAGGTCCGCGTGGTGCTCGAACCCGGGATCGCCGTGCCGCATGTCGTCGGGCTGCGCGACCCAGAGCTGCATCCCCTGCAGGGTCCCGCGGTAGGTGCCCGAGTTCTCCTCGGCGTGGACCACGCCCCGCCCCGCGGTCATCAGGTTCACCTGGCCGGGGCGGATGAGCTGCTCGGAGCCGAGGCTGTCGCGGTGCAGCACCGCTCCCTCCATCAGCCAGGTCACGGTCTGCAGCCCGGTGTGCGGGTGCGGCCCGACATCCAGGCCTGCGGTCTCGGTGACCTCCGCAGGGCCCATGTGGTCGGCGAAGCACCACGCGCCGATCGTGCGCAGCCGCCGACGCGGAAGGACGCGACGCACCTGCATCCGACCCACCTCGGCGGTGACCCCGTCGTGGACCTCGATGGACATGCCCCCAGCGTGGCGGCAGGTGCCCGCACCCGCAACGGCAGCAGGAACCCCGTAGTTCCACGGATGCTGAGCGGCCGGCAGGCGGAGCACCGTGGGGGATGCGGGCGCATCGCCCACAGAAGGAGAACAGCCATGACAACCCCCGTCATCCAGCACGTGGCACTCAGCGTCCACGACATCGACAAGAGCGCTGACTGGTACGCCCGCCTGTTCGACATGACACTGGTGGCCGAGTTCGACGAGCCGGCACCGATGAAGATCTTCATGACGCCCACCGGCCAGGCGATCGACCTGCGCCAGGACCCCGACGTCGCCGATGACGCATTCACCCAGACCCGCGTGGGGCTGGACCACGTCGGGTTCGTCTGCGCGAGCCGCGGCGAGCTCGACGGCTGGCTCGATCGCCTGCGCTCACATGGCGTGACCGAGTCGGGGATCGAGGAGTCACCGTTCGGATGGCACCTGAACTTCCGCGACCCCGATCAGATCCCGCTGGAGTTCTTCCTCCCCCGGGCGACCGTCGAGGGCGCCTGAGCGTGTGACTGAGGAGAAGGGGTCGGCCATGGCGAACGTGAAGCGAGCGCTGCTCGGACGTGCGACATCCCGGAACGCGAACCCGCAGTCCCTTTGTGGTTGCGTCGATCGCCGTCGCCCTGCTGATGTCGCTTGCCACAGCCCCCGCCAGTGGGGTTGTGAACGGCCAGCCTGACACCGAGCACACGTACGTCGGCACCCTCGTCCTGCAGTGGGAGGATGGGAGCTACCACTACTGGTGCAGCGGGACAATGGTCACGGACCGGGTGTTCGTGTCTGCTGGCCACTGCATGGTCCCGGAGGTCCGTGAGGGCTCATACCCGGGTAGTGAGATCGTCGGCCTGACCCTGGATCCCGTGGTCACCTCGGATGTCACTCCGACGATTCACCCCGGCACTGCGGTCCCTATGCCGGGTTGGCCGGGAAGGAACTGGACTCGGGACGTGGGCGTGTTCATCCTTGAGGCGCCCATCGCGGCGCTCGCGGCGATCGCCCTTCCGGTCCTGCCTGAGGTGGGGCAGGTGGCGACCTGGATCTGAAGGGCCGTGAAGTCACGATCGTGGGGTACGGGTGGGATCGTGCTCGCACGGGCGGTCCCAACGGCCTCGACCCGACAGCAGCGGGACACGCCGTTCTGCCACCGAAACCGTGTCGCGGTGACCCCTCGCAACCTGCACCTCCTGAGCAACATCGCCGGCGGCGCGAGCGGAATGTGCTACGGGGACTCGGGAGCGCCGCGCCTGTTCAAGGACGGTGACGAGACGATCCTGCTGGCGACCAGCTGGTGGCTGGGCACGTACTGCCAGGCCCCAGAGCAACCCCTTCGACTCGACACCAGACAGATCCACGACTGGCTGGAATCGGTTGTCGAATCCACGTCTGAGTGAGCTGCATCTGGTGGCGCTGATGTGGTGAGGACGGCTGTGCGTGTGTCCGGGGCCTGCGGCGGGGAGGCCCCGGGCACACGCACGTCAGGGTGGCCCCGATCGGCTCTCTCCGTGGGGGACACCGCCGCTGCCCCGGTGCCACACTGGAGGTGTGACCGGATACGGTCGGCTCAGCGCACTGGAGGCCGGGTTCCTCTGGATGGAGACCGACGTCCAACCGCTGCACGTGGGGTCGCTGCTGGTCTTCGAGGGTCCGGCACCGGACCATCACGAGCTCTGCGATCGGATCGCCGCCAGGTTGGCCCCGGCGCCCTGGCACCGCCGGCGGGCCCAGCGGATGCCGCTCGACCTGGGCCGGCCCATCTGGGTGGACAGCGAGCACTTCTCGGTCGCCGAGCACCTGCACCATGCGGTGCTCGATCCACCGGGCGACGACGCCCAGTTGCGCGCCATGGTCGTGTGGATCATGGCCGAGCGGCTTGACGCGGGCAGGCCCATGTGGGAGATGTGGCACATCGATGGCCTGTCCGGAGGGCGCTGGGCGGTCGTCGCCAAGGCGCATCACGCGATGGTCGACGGTCGGTCGGGGACCGATGTGGTCCAGTCCGTCCTGGACCCCGTGGCGACTCCCACCGATGTCGGGGCGGCCCACGGCGCGGCCGGTCGCCCTGCGCCCGGCGCCCTCCCGGGGTGCGCTTGTCGTGTCAGGTGCGACGTGGTTGCTGTCGCTTCCGTTCCGCCTGATCAAGGCGCTGCTGCGTGCGGTGCTGTCCCCGGGCCGAGGCGCGGCGGGCGATCCAGCAGGTGCGTGCCGGGCTGGCCGCGGTGGTGCGCCCGGACCTGCCGCCCAGCATCCTCAACGGGCCTCTCGGCGCCGAACGGCTGTGGGGCTGGACGGGGATCGGCCTCGCGCCACTGGCGGACCTCCGGGAGGCCAGCGGGTGCACGGTCAACGACATCTTCCTGTCCGCACTGACCGGAGGGTTGCGCCGCTATCTCCTGGAGCGGGGCGAGCCTCTCGATGAGCTCGTGCTGCGCACCATCGTGCCGGCCTCGGCCCGCCGCTGGCCGGGCTCGACCGCAGCGACCAACGAGACGTCGGCGATGTTCGTGAACCTGCCGGTGGACGTGGCAGACCCAGCGGGGCAGTTGGCCGTGGTCATGCAGCGCACCGCGGAGCAGAAGTCCCAGGGTGTCGCGACCGGCACCGACGCTGTCGTGCGCCTGGCCGACCACATCCCCGCGCCGCTGCTCGCCCGAGCGTCGCGCAGGTACGTGCTCGCCGGCCAGGGGCGCGTGAACGTCGCGGCGACGAACGTGCCGGGCCCTCGAGAGGTGCGCCATCTCTGCGGCCGGCCGCTCGTGGAGTTCGTCCCGTACATCCCCGTGGCGCTGGACGTGCGCTGCACGTTCGCCCTGGTGTCCTATGCCGACCACCTGACGATCGGGATCACAGCGGATGCCGCTGCTCTGCCGGACCTGGATCGGCTCGTGGAATCCATCGGGCTGTCGCTGCACGAGCTGGCCGAGGTCTCCCGCTCGGGCACGCCGCTCGCATCTGCGACAATCTGACCTGCGCCAGGGGACGTCCGCGTCCCTGCAGTGCACGGCCCCCGTAGCTCAGGGGATAGAGCGATGGTTTCCTAAACCACAGGCCGCAGGTTCGAATCCTGCCGGGGGCACGCTCGGGAGGGGGTCCCGGGACGCCCCCTGACGCCACCGCGAGGCCCCGTGGGCACGCCGTGGGCACAGGCGTACAGCCCGGGGGGGTAGGGCATACGCCTGCGTGTCGAGGCTCACACGCAGCACCGTTCTCCGGTACTTGTGAGGCCGGGCCACGGCGTGTTCCACTTTTTCTAGGCGCCGGGCTACCGGGGCCCACGCTTCGGGCCGACAGCGGCCAGCGGAGTTCGCGCCTCCACCGAGCACGCTAAACCAGGTGTTCGCCCCGAGCATGGACGGACCAGTCCGCCGCGGTGCCCGATCGCCATGACTCGTGGCCCGAGTCGACGGGGCCGGCTGCTGAGCAGCGGATAGGAGTCATCCTCGACCGGCTCGGCACGGAAGCCATGCCCATCGAGGCGCTCGCTGATCCATGGCGAGATGTCACGTGCCAGGTGCGGGTCCGGGCTGCCATTACGGAACGAGCAGAGCTCCAGGAGGCTGTGCTCGGCGGTCTCGGGAAGGACGTAGCCGAATCGCAGCCCGCCGCGCTGAGGCACCCGGAAGTCCATCAGATCGATCGCACCAAGGTCGATTGATCCGACCTCCGGCCAGACCCGCCAGCCCAGGAACGACAGCCACGGCCCAGACCGTTGCACTGGTGGGCCCGCTGTGGAGTCCATCACCCACCGGGCGGTGATCGAGTCGCCTCCGGTCAGGCGCACGATCGCTGACTCGTCAGATTGGCCGACGCCCTCGACAGCGCCCAGCACGCGGCGCACCCCTGGGGCGGCGGCGATGACCGCGGCCAGGTGCTCGGCCAACGCCCCGCCGTCCATCCGCCGGCAGCGCGAGCGCGTCAGGCGAACGTCGACGACGCGGTCGGCTCCCTGCAGGCGGATCCTGCTCCACTGCCCCGAGTCCGCGCCCCGGACCAGTGGTGCGGTGCCCAGTACGCCCACCAGCGGCCCACCAGCGGCTCGGGCAACCGGTCAACGAGCACCACCCGCAGCCCGGCGAGCACAGGGTCGCCCGCGAGTTCGATCGCCATGAGCGACCCGGCCGGCCCGGCCCCGACCACGACGACGTCGGCGTCCAGGCGCCCACCCCGGAGGATCACCGCGCGCGCCTGACGGGTGCCAGCGCCGCCCGGCGGCTGCACCTGGGCGCTCTCAAGACGCTCATTCCCGGGTGGGGGTGACGACGCCGTGCTCGTAGGCGAGCATGACCAGTTGCGCCCGGTCGCGGACCTGGAGCTTGGCCAGCAGGCTGCTGACATGCGACTTGGCGGTGGCGTAGCTGATGACCAGCTCGTCGGCGATCTCAGTGTTGGAGTGCCCGCGGGCCACGGAACGCAGCACCTCGATCTCGCGGTCGGTGAGCTGGTCGAGGCCCGGTGGGCGGGTCGGCTGGGGTACCGGTGACTGGCGGACGAACTCCTCGATGAGACGCCGGGTGGCCTTGGGGGCGAGCAGGGAGTCCCCGTCGGCGACCACCCGGATCGCGGTGAGCAGCTCCTCGGGGGTGGTGTCCTTGGGCAGGAACCCGCTGGCACCGGCCCGGATCGCGCCGAACACGTACTCGTCGAGGTCGAAGGTGGTCAGGATGATCACTCGGGCGGCCGATGTGTCGGGGTCTGCCATCAGGCCCGGGTCGCGACCAGCCCGTCCGTTCCGGGCATCCGGATGTCCATGAGCACCACGTCCGGGTGTTCCCGGCGCACCAGGGCGATCGCCCCAGCCCCGTCCTCGGCTTCGCCGACGACGTCGAGGCCCGGCTCGAGGCGGAGCAGGACCGTGAGGCCGCGGCGCACGAGGGCCTCGTCATCGACGACGGCCACCCGGATCATGGTCCCTCCTGGGGCTCGTAGGGCAGGGTGGCGGTCACCCGGTAGCCGCCTTCCGGTCGCGGTCCAACCTGCAGCGTGCCACCCCAGACCGCGACCCGCTCGCGCATGCCGAGCTGGCCGTGCCCGATCCGGGGGCTGGTGACCGATGCTGTTGCCGGGTCACCGTCGTCGTCCACCCGGATGGTGACCTGCCGGTCGTCGTGATGCACGCTGACATCGGCCCGGGCCCCAGGTCCGGCGTGCCTGAGGACGTTCGTGAGGGCCTCCTGGACGACCCGATACGCGGTCAATCCGAGGGCAGCGGGCACGTCGTGAGGGGTTCCGCTGACCTGAACGGTGACGGGTAGCCCCGCCTCGGTCAGCTCGACCGCCAGGGCGTCGAGGGCGTCGAGCCCCAGCGGCGGGTGGTAACCAGTCACGCCGTCTCGGTGCGCAGGGCCCCGAGGATCCGACGGACCTCGGCCAGCGAGGAGCGGCTGGTCCGGGAGATCGCCTCGAGAGACGCCTTGGCCTCCCCGGATCGACGTCGATCACATGGGCCCCGACACCTGCCTGCAACGCGATCACGCCCAACGAATGCCCGAGCACATCATGGAGCTCCTGCGCGATCCGCAGCCGCTCGTCGGCAACCGCATGCCGGGCCTCCTCCGCGCGCGCCTGCTCCGCCAGCTGCGCCCGTTCCTGGAGCAGGACGACGTTCTCCCGGCGGACGTGGGCACTGCCCCCCAGGGCGAACGCCCCGGGAACAGTGCAGCGTTGGTGACCACGCCAGCGATCCCCATGGTCGTAGGAGCCACGACGGCAACGACCACCATCACGCCGATCGCGTAACCCACTCCCAGGGCGGTGCCGAGCCGGTCTGAGTGCGCGGCCACGGTGTAGGCAGCGAGGAACAGCGCAGCACCGATCACCGCGGAGCTGTACCCCAGAGCGAGCAGCGCGAGCACAGGAATGGAGGCAAGCACCAGCACGGGCAGGGGCCACCGGCGGCGAACGACGTACGGTGCCGCGCCGAGGGCGATCAACAGGTAGACGGTCACGTCCGGGGGTCGGTACTGCGGTGCGGGATCGCGGCCGACACGGCGGCGGCGACGAAGATCGCCACCGCCAGAATGCCGTCCAGGACCCAGGGTCGCTGGGCGTCGAGGCTGCGAAGCCTCGCCACTGCGTCGTTCACGCTCCTGACGCTACTGCGAGTGACCGGTGGAGGCCTCCGTCTGGGGACTACTACCGCGTCCACCCGCAGACGGAGTCGGCGCCCTGCGGTACCCCCGTGGAGGGGGCGGGAAGTTGGCTCCGGGGACCGATGCCCTCCGGGTTACGAGGGGTCGATTCTGGAGTAACGAACGACCACACGAGCCAGGAGTCACCATGAACCGCTCCACCACCCCCGAGGACCAGTCGCGCCCGGCCCCGGGCTGCCAGACCCCACACTGCACGGGCGCACGACCGGCCGGCGCGGGTACGGCCTGGCCGTCCTGATTGCCATCATCGGAGCAACCGCCGCGGGTTTGTGGGCCGTCACCGGATTCCTGGACCAGGTGCAGCGTCCGGAGCAGTTCGCGCGCACCGAGGTGCCCGGCATCGCATCCGTGGCGATCACCCAGACCGGGTCGCACGTCATCTACATTGAGGGCGCCGAACCTGTCCGGCTCACGGCCGCGGACCTGACCGCGAGCGGTCCCCAGGGCGCCCCGGTGCAGGTGCGCCCCTATGCCCTGGACCTGCGTTACGACGTTCCCGGGGCCCCGGGCGCGTGGGGAACCGCTGTGGCTGTCTTCGATGCCGATCGCACCGGCACCTATCGGGTGGGGACCGATGCCGTCGTGGCTGGCGGCACCACCACGCTGGCTATCGGCGACGACCTTGCCCCCGAGGTCATCCGCAGCGTGGCAGTGCCCACCACCATTGGGGTGCTGGTCCTGTTCGCAGGAATCGGCGTCGCCCTGGCCACCTGGATCCATGACGAGCGAAAGAGCCGACCGTGACCACAACCCAGATCAACCACGCCACGCCAGCCACGAAGGCCCGCGGGTGGGCCAGGACCGCCGGTGCCCTCCTCAGCGCTGCCGCCGCCGGCCTGGCCCTGGCATTCATGATGCCCAGAGGCCCCATGACCTCGGCCCAATCGCTGACGGCTCTCACGCTCGGACTCGCAGTGGGGGTCCTCGCCGGGTGGCTGATGGCCAGCAGGTGGGCGGCCCTGCTCGCGCCCGCTACGTTCGGGGCAGCGTTCGAGATCGGACGGATCGGGGCCGTCGGCCCCACCGTCGACGCGATCCGCCTCGACGGGCTTTACGGCATCCTGGCCCTCGTCGTCGGGCGCGGGTTCGACGTCCTGGTCGTCGGGCTTCCCATGGTCGTGGCCGCGTTCTGGGGGGCAGCCCTCGCCCGTCGGCAGAACCGCGACGAATCAGCCGAGACCGGCGACGGCCAGCCCGCCTCCGCCGGGGGCTCTGCGTTCTGGCGCGCGGCGAGGGGGACCTCCCTGGTGCTGGCCACCGTCGTCGTGGTGGCTCTTGGCGCCGTCCTGGCCCGCCCGGCCGGTACCGCCCCCATCCTCGACGGGGACGGCGAGCCGCTGCCGGGCAGCATTGCCGAGCTGGCCACGGTTCTGATCGGCGGGCAGGATCAATCGATCATGCTCCGCGGCAACGACGTCCAGGCCCCGGTGCTGCTGTTCCTCGAGGGCGGCCCGGGCGGGACCGCCCTGGGCTCGATGCACTACGCCGGCAAGCAGCTCGAGGAGCACTTCACGGTCGCGACCTGGGACCAACGAGGCACCGGAAGATCCGCCAGCGCCCTCGAGCCGCTTGACACGCTCACCGTGGCCCAAGCGGTCTCCGACACCATCGAGGTTACCGAGTACCTGCGCAACCGGTTCGACGAGGAGCGCATCTACCTGCTCGGCAGCTCCTGGGGCACGACCCTGGGCACCCTGGCCGTCCAGGCACGCCCCGACCTGTTCCACGCCTACATCGGATCCGGGCAGATGGTCGACCAGCAGGAGACCGACAAACTGATGTACGCCGAGAGCGTCGCCTACGCCGAACGGGTCGGCGACAGCGGATTCGCCGAGCAGCTGCGCGCCATCGGCCCGCCGCCCTACACCAACATGCTCGCCTACCCGATCGCGATCGCCTCCAACCCCGAGTGGCACGACTTCACGCACGGCCCGGATCACGACGCCCGGTCGACGTACCCGGCGAACCTGCTCGTCGAGGAGTACACCCTCACCGAGAAGTTCCGCTCAGCCGCCGCGCTGATCGACACGTTCGCCCTCATGTACCCGCAGCTGCAGGACGTCGACTTCCGCCGTGACGTCCCCCGACTTGACGTCCCGGTCTACATCGTCGAGGGCGCCCATGAGGCCCCCGGGCGCTCCGTGCTCGCAGTCGACTGGTTCGAGCGACTGTCGGCACCCAGCAAGCAGCTGGTCACCTTCGAGAGTTCCGGCCACACCCCGCACCTGCACGAGCCCGGGCGCTTCGCCACCTACCTGGCCGAGGTTGTCCTGCCCCAGACGTACCCGACCCAGGACCGGGCCACCTCGTGAGCCGTCCAATGCGCGCCCCCGGGCAGGCGCGGGTCACGTCACCACAGAAGTCACAAAGAACGAGGAGCTCCCGGTGCACACCCTTGAGTTCGAGAACGTCACGACGCGCCATGGCCACGAGGTCGTGGTCGACAACCTCACCTACACCGTCCAGCCCGGACGGGTGACGGGCTTCGTAGGACCCACCCGGACAGCGCCGGCCTCGTGGCCGTCACACGGCGCGACTCATCTAGCCGCCGCTACCCCACCGACTCGTCAATCAATACCCGATCCACCCACGAAAGCGGGCAAACCCATGCAACTCCACCCCACCGGTGGCAACCTCGTCACCAAGTCGCCATTCAGGCTGGACCCCCTGACCGGCCAATGGTGCTTGAACGCCTTCATCGAAACTCCTGAGATCCGGGTGCTGAACTCCGGGCCGGCGCGCCCCCGGAAATGGGCACGCAGCCTGCGCCGGCGCGCCCGAATGATCCCCTCACCCCGGACTTTGGGCCCTACCGGGCTGGATTCGAGAGGTCGTAGCGTCGTCAACGATCGGAGGTTCACCATGTCCGAGGTGATGCGCAGGGAGCGCAGCGGTGTGGCGGGTGGGCTGATCCTCATCGGGATCGGAGTCCTGCTGATCACGGGGTGGTGGTGGCCCGGGATCATGGTCGTGATCGGGGTCGCCCTGGCCGCCGAGCGTTGGCTGTCGGGTCGCACCCGCGAGGCGATCATGGTGCTGGGCATCTTCCTGGCCATCCCGGTGGGGATCGCGGTGATGACCAGCATCGACATCCCGTGGATCTGGGTGATCGCCCTGGTCCTGATCGGGCTCGGGGTCGTCGGGCGTCGTCAAGGCGATGTCCTCCGGTCCCCCTGAATGAGCGTCAGGGCGCCGCTGACGGTCGGCTCACCACGCTCCACCCGGGTGACCCTGGTGGCTGCGTGGGCCGCTGGTCCTGCTTGCCTCCGGCCTGCCGCAGGTGGTGGGTCGGGAGTTCCTCGGCCGGCCCGTGACCGCGGACCAGCGCGCCCTGCTGGCCCTGGCCGTGATCGGCGCCGGCATGCTGGCCACGTGCGTGTGGCGGCCGGTGCGTGCCCTGCGCCCGCTGCTGGTCGTGCTCGCGGTGCTCGTCGGCGCGCAGTGGGTGGTGTACTCCCGCGTCGATCAGCTGGGCAGCTATCCGGGGTGGCTGGCCGACCCGTCGTTCACCGTCTTCATGCTGGCCGAGCAGTCGCTGAACCTGATCGTCGCCCTCGTGATCATCGGCACCCTGCTGGCCTTGGGCCGCACCCGCCGGGAGTTCTTCCTCACCCGTGGTGACCTCACCGCCCCGGTGGCCCCGATCCGCTGGTTGGGCGTGGGCCCGGGGCAGCGGTGGAACCGGTTCGGGCTCTGGCTCACCCTGTGCATCAGCGGCGGGACACTGGCGTTCCTGGTGATCGCCGGGCGACCCGATCCGGCGGACCTGGCGCGGCTGTGGCCGTTCCTGCCGGCCATCCTGCTCGCCGCCGCGGTGAACGCCTTCACCGAGGAGGTCACCTACAAGGCGTCCCTGCTGTCCGTGCTGGAGGGTCCGGTGGGCCCGCGGCAGGCCGTGCTCATGGTGGCCGCCTACTTCGGCATCGGGCACTACTACGGAGTCCCCTACGGCCTGATCGGCGTGCTCCTGGCCGGCTTCCTCGGCTGGATCCTGGCCCGCTCCATGGTCGAGACCCGCGGGATGTTCTGGGCGTGGTTCGTCCACTTCTGGCAGGACGTCCTGATCTTCTCGTTCCTGGCCGTCGGCGCCATCACCGCCGGAGGCTGAGCGTGCAGCGGATGACCGAGCACGAGCACCCTCGGCCGCGCGATGGTCGAGCGGTGAAGGTGCGCGTCCCCGTCAACGGGGTCGATCAGGGCATGTTCCTGCAGGTCCGGGACCCGGGCAGCCCCGTGTTGCTGTTCCTGCACGGGGGGCCGGGGATGCCGGAGTTCTGGCTGACCCACCGCCACCCCACACGGCTGCACGAAGCGTTCACCGTCGCGTGGTGGGAGCAGCGCGGGGCCGGGCTGTCCTACCACCCCGACATCCCCGCGGAGACGATGACCGTCGAGCAGTTCATCGACGACACGATCACTGTCGCCCGGTACCTGTGCCGGCGGTTCGGGGTCAAAAGGTCCACCTCATGGGCCACTCGTGGGGCAGCTTCATCGGGCTGCAGGCCGCCGCCCGGGCCCCGGAGCTGTTCCACTCCTACATCGGGATGGCCCAGGCCACCCACCAGATCGCCTCCGAGCAAGAGGCCTACCGTTCATGCTCGAGGGTTACCGCGCGCGCGGCGACCATCGGATGGTCCGCCGGCTCGAGCGCTCCCCGGTCACCGGTGACATTCCCCTTCCCCGCGGCTACGAGGTCCTGCGCGACCCTGCCATGCACCGTCTCGGGGTCGGCACCACCCACGACATGGGATCGGTAGTCACCGGGATCTTCCTGCCCTCCCTGGCTTCACCGGACTACACCCCGGCCGAGAAGGTCAACCTGTGGCGCGGCCGGCGGTTCTCCCGCAGCTTCGGGCTCTGGGACCAGATGCTGGCCACCGACCTGACCAGCGACGATCACCCAGTTGCCGATCCCGGCCTACTTCCTGCACGGCCGCCACGACCGGACCGTGTCCTACCACCTGGCCAAGGCCTACGCCCCCCGACTCGAAGCCCCCCTCGTCGGGTTCTACACCTTCGAGCACTCAGCCCACAGCCCCGCGTTCGAAGAGCCCGACCGCACCCTGCAGATCCTCACCGAGAACGTCCTGACCCGAACAACCACGCTGGCCGATCCGCCTCCGACGGCCGAGACCAGAGGGCCGCGGTGATCGGCCACACACGGACCCCGGCCTCGGCCTCGTGACCTCCACCCTCTCGTGCGGAACCTTGCACGGTCACGAGGGCGTAGTTGACGGCACCGCCTCCATCGCGATGGTCTCCCCCGACGCCACCGACGGTGTGGTGATCGCGCTCAACCTGCGACGCGGGGAGGACCAGGGCTGCCCGCACTCGCCGACCGGATGCTCTGCGGCAGCAGGTAGGACTGGGCATCCCGCTCACGGACCCGATCGGACCAGGCCGACCAGGACCGCGGTCAGCTGCTCCTCGAACGGCCCCCACGGCGCGGACGTCCCCACCGGGCTGGCCAGGTCGACCCACTCGAGTGGCAGGCGGGGCAGGACCTCAGCCTCGAGCTGCTGCCGGTATGCCAGATAGGCCTCGAGGGCGCCCGGGGAGGACAGCCCTCGGGCGCGGGCCCAGGGAGTGTCGGCGGTGTACGCCTCCACAGCAGCACGCCACTGAGGACGGCCCTCTGCGTCCACCCGCTCACGCGCCACGGAATCGAGCGCCGCAGCCCGGTCGGCCGGGACCAGGCGCAGCAGGAGAGGTCGCCAGCGGGCGACGGACTCGGCGAGACGACACAGGTCGCCCGTGATCGCGGTGGCGTCCCGCTCGGCGAACAGCACAAGCTCGACCATCGTGTTCTGCAGGAACGCCCCATCGAACACCACAACGTCGGCCGCGTCCGGGCCCTCGTCCGATGCCCCGAACTCGGCCCACCGTGCTGTGAGGATGTCCATGAACCTGGCTGCGGGGACGCTCCCGTTGAAGGGCTCCCGGCCCTGCATCGCGGCCTCCACGTCGGGCCACTGCCCGCCGCAGCGATCGACGTCGACCTTGGTGTAGGCCACGGCCACGCCGGCCGCCCCGACCCACGCGCACCGGCGCAGCTCGGCCTCTGCTCCCGGGCGGGCCCGGCACACGGCCTCGAACTCCGCAGGCGCCAGCCACCACTGCCAGGCCAGGTCCGCCGGTTGCGGGTCGCCCTCGCAGAACACCGCGACCCGAGCGTCGGCCTGCGCCAGCCAGCGGGCGGCCGACCGGGCCGTCGTGGTCTTCCCCGATCCCGGGATTCCCTCAACCAGCAGCAGGCGACCCACGCACCCATCGTGGCGCACCAAGGATCCGGAGGGCACTCGAGACCTGTACCCAGCGACCGGTCCCCTGCCCACCGGCGCTGCTCGGGAACGTTGCGGCTGTCGAGCGAGCCCTCGGATTCTGGTGTCAGACTCGTACCCCCAGGCAACCGAAGGGGGCGTCGTGATCCTGGAACCTGATCTGGGACCTCGATGGAACCCTGTTCGACACCTATCCGGCGATCGTCGGCAGTTTGCGCGCCGCGGCCCTGGATCTGGGCGCACCCGCCAGCCGTGAGGAGGTCCACGATCTCGCGCTGGTCTCCGTCGACCACTGCCTCGAGACACTCTCCGCCACCTACTCCATCAGCCTGGACCTGCTGAAGGAGGGCTTCGCGCGGCGCTACCAGGAGGTGTCCCCCGCGGACCAGCCTCCCTTCGACGGAGCCGCGGAGGCGTGCCAGCTATCCGCTCCAGGGGTGGGCTCAACCTGATCGTCACCCATCGCCGACGCGCCGGACTGGACCGGCTGCTGACGACCCACCAGATGGCCGACCTGTTCAACGACATCATCAGCCACGACGACGGATACCCGCGCAAGCCCGATCCGAGTGCGTTCCTGACCCTGATCGAGCGTCATCACCTGCCCCGTGACGAGTCGCTCGCGGTCGGCGACCGGGACATCGACATCCTGGCCGCGCATGCCGCCGGGCTGTCCGCGGCAAAGTTCGGGACCAGCGCCATCACGACCGATCCCGACGTCGTCCTCCCGGACTTTGCCACCTTGCGGCGCATGATCGAGACGGGAGGGGCACCTGAGGGCTGAGCGGCCACGCCAGCATCGAGGGCACCCGGGAATCTACCCGTACATCTGGTCGATCAGCCTCCGGACCGTCACCTCCGTGGATGTCATCTCTCAGGACATCGGTGACGGTTGTGCATCAGGACATCGGTGACACTTCTGGTGGTCTTGGTGGTGACTCTTCTGCCGTGAGGATCGGGCGGTGGCTGTCAATGAACCCATCGATCCTCGTGTCCGCCTGGCGATCTCGCAGTGGCCTGATGACGCGCCTCGAGGTGCGGTCTCGACGTTCTGTGCCGAGCACGGCATCTCACGCAAGTCGTTCTACGAGTTGCGTAAACGCGCGAAGCTCGACGGGCCGGCGGCGGTGCTCGAGCCCAGGTCCAGACGCCCGAGGTCGAGCCCCTCGAGGCTGACCGATGCAGTCAAGGACCAGGCGGTGCAGGTGCGGGCCGCATTGGAGGCCTCCGGGCTGGACCACGGACCGATCAGCGTGCACGACAAGATGCACGCGATGGGCCTGGACCCGGTGCCCTCAGTCGCGTCGTTGGCCCGGATCTTCCGCCAGGCTGGGGTTGCCCGGGCCGAGCCGAGGAAGAAGCCACGCTCGGCCTGGCGCCGGTTCGTGTATCCAGCACCGAACGCGTGCTGGCAGCTACGCCACGGAATACGTGCTGACCGGCGGCCGCAAGTGCGTGATCTTCCAACTCATCGACGACCACTCCCGCTACGCGGTGGCCTCCCACGTCGCATCGGGCGAGACCGCCGAGGCCGCGATCGTGGTGTTCGACAAGGCCGTTGCTGTCCACGGTGTTCCCCAACGGCTGCTGTCCGACAACGGGATAGCACTGAACCCGACGCGGCGCGGCTACCTGGGCCAGTTCGTGGACCACCTCTGGCGCCTGGGCGTGGACGCGATCACCGGCAAGCCGCACAAGCCGACCACCCAAGGCAAGAACCAACGCTTCCACCAGACCCTGTTCCGCTACCTGGACAAGCAGCCACTGGCCAACACCCTGGCTGAACTGCAGGCCCAAGTCGACGCGTTCGACCACATCTACAACACCGAGCGCCCCCACCAGGGGCTACCCGGACGCGTCACCCCCAGCACGGCATGGCACGCCACGCCGAAGGCCCAGGCTCCCCGCCCCAAGCCCAACCCGCCGTTCTTCGTCCGACCTGCCATCACCCGGCCGAAACCGGTGCCCGCAGACCTTCCCCGTGACACCCGCGTCAGGAAACTGACCACCGCCGGCACGTTCAACCTGGCCGGAGTCAACTACAAGGTCGACGGACGGCGCGCCCTCGAGAAGGTCCTGGTCATCACCGACGGCGACAAGATCACCGTCGCCGACCTACACGGCGAGATCCTCATCGAGCACACCCGGCCCGCACCCGGGGTGAGCTACGTCGGCAACGGCAAACCCCCCGGCCGGCAACCCAAGACCCCGAAAGCGTCACCGAAGTCCTGACACACCAACTGTCACCGAAGTCCTGACACACAACCGTCACCCATGTCCTGACACATCACACGTCACCTCCGTGGACGTGGGGTACGGCATCCCCAGCCTGTTCGCAACCTCGATTTCCAGCCACGCGAACAAGTCAGCTGATTCCATCAGGGCCCGCCATGAGTCATCCCTGTCGAAGTGGCCGAAGACCCCGTCGAGCGCGCTGACTGCCCGCGGGTCAGCTCACTCCCAGTAGTACCGGCCCAAGTGCCACGTGTCGACATCCGGGACGGTCGTGCGGGCGTGCCATTCCAGCATGCGCAAAAGCACGGCCTTCAGCTCTGCGTCACGGACCTTGACCACACACAGGTCGCCACGGCGGATCTGCTTCCACTAGTGCGTGCCGTACCAGAACGCCGCTACGAGGGCCGCGAACTCCGACGGGTCCAGATCGGCCGGACCGGGCGGACCGAAGGATGGGGGGATGGTGCGCGCGGCCCAGCCGTCCTTGTCGACCAGGACCCGTGCACCCCGCAGGTGCCCGTGAGGCACCCTCCCGGCCGCAGCCATCCCCCCAGGTCCTCGATGCGACCGACGACCACATCGACATCGAAGCCGCCGTCGAACATCACCAGGGAGCCGTAGAGGTGGCCGGCGTCGGCTGACGCCCGGCCGGCTCGGCGCGGCTCAGCGTCGCAGTCTGCGCAGGAGGTCCCCGGAGGCGCCGAGCGCGGCAGCGGCCAGGGCGGCGAACACGACGACCAGCGGCAGCGGGTCGGCGGTCACGTCGCTGAGGGCGGCGATCCCGTCGGCGACGACGAGGCTGCCCAACATGGCTGCGGTGAGGATCACCAGCGACCCGGCCAAGGGCCAGGCCCAGTCACGTCGCCGGACCAGTCCGACGATGGCGGTGATCATGGTGGGGAAGATGAACCCCAGGTCGAGGACGAACACGTTGGCCGTGTCCGGCATCTGCCCGTCGCGGATCCCGCCGACCATGAGGATCAGCCAGACCGGGGCCAGCAGCCCGACGGTCAGGCTGAGGACCGTGATGCTCGGCCATGCCGGCGCGTCGGCGAGCCGGTCTGCGTACCGGGCCGGGTCGCACTCCCGCCCCGACCAGGAGCAGGGCGAACACGGACAGGCCCAGCACGGCGATGTAGGCGGGGTACAGCGGCGTGGCCAGCATCGAGAACGCCAGCAGGGCGTAGCCGTAGGCCCAGAACGCCAGCACCGCCATCCACACCACGGGTCCGACGAGGGAGCCGCGCCGGGTCGCCCCGGCCGCCCACCCGGCCACGGGCACCAGCGCCAGGGCCATCACGTCCTGGCCGCGGGTCCCGGCCACCAGCTGCTCCGTCAGACCCTCGTACATCGACGGCGCCAGCACCGGGGTGACCACGCACACCACGACCAGCAACCCGGCCAGCGCCGACAGCAGCGCCGGCACGGCCACCCGGTTCCGGTTGCCCATTGCCTGCCTCCCACCACGGACCCCAGCCGGCCCACGCGGTCCCGACTGCTCCGGCGACCACGGTACCGGGGCGACGCCCACCGCCAGCGAGTCGGGGACGAAGGGCTCTTTCGGGGCTCGTGCCCGATGCCAGACGATGGTGGGCATGCCTGCAGGTCCGATGGATGGTGCGCCGCGGGTGGATGCGGTCTCCGAGACCCTGTTCCTCCCGTTGTACGCCTTGGCGCTGGAGTCGCACGCACGGATCCGATCCTCAGCGATCCGGGTGCGGTGGCCCTGACCCGGGAGCTCAACCGGTCGTTCGCCGGATCCGACCTGCCGCTGCACAGGAGGCTGGTCGCCGGCGACCTGCCGGCCACCCTGGTGACCACCATGGCGCTGCGCATCCGGCGCTACGACCGGTACGTCGCGGAGTTCCTGTCCCGGGAGCCCGACGGGGTCGTGGTCAATCTCGGTGCGGGCTGGACGATCGACGCCGGCACATCGACAACGGCATGGTTCGCTGGTTCGACCTGGACCTGCCTGAGGTGATCGCCCTTCGCCGGGCCTCCTGCCGGAGTCGATCGGATGCGGTTCCTCGCCTCCTCGGTGCTGGACCTCGGCTGGCTGGACGCGTTGCCCGACGAACCCGGCAAACGGTTCCTGTTCGTCGCTGAGGGACTTTTCATGTACCTTCCCCCGGACGGGGTCCGGCCCTGGTGACCGCCTTGTGCTGAGCGCCTCCCCGGCGCGGAACTGGTCGCCGAGGTCGCCCACAGCCCGATCGTGCGGATCATGCGCGGGCGGATGGGGCGGGGGAAGTTCCGCCGCCAGTTCGGGATCTCCGCGGACGTCGCCTACCAGTTCGGCCTCCAGCACAGCCACGACATGGAGGACTGGGCCCCGGGTATGGTCCTGCTGGACGACTGGGCCTACTTCGACGAGCCGGAACCGAAGCTCGGTCGATGCGCCCGTTCGCACGATGGCCGCTGTTTCGGCAGGCCCAATGGACCGTGCACTACCGACTCGGCACGCCGTCGGAATAGAACATCGGGAGAGGGGCCCGGCGACCCGCGTCCGACTGGGGGCCGGGGGGCGCAACTGCCGGTGTGCGAGGGACCTTGTGCCCTACATGGTGAGGCCATCCACACCTAGCCTCGTGAGTGCAACGTCAGTGAGGAGGTGCTCGGGCATGTTCGGATGGATCAAAGGACTCCTGGGCCGCAAGCAGACATGTACGTGCGAGAAGCCGGCGACCCACGACCAGCTCTACTGCGACGTCTGCGGGTACGAGATCGTCGAACGGACGAAGGCCGACATCACCCGGATGCGCGGGCCCGCCTGAGCCGAGACCCTTGCCAGATGCCGAGGCGGCCGAAGTGAGCCACGTGATCCGGCACCTGATCTGGGACGTCGATGGAACCCTGTTCGACACCTGGCCGGCGATCGTCGGCAGCCTCGGCTCCGCGGCCCTGGAGCGAGGCGCTCCCGCCACCCGCGCGGAGGTCCACGATCTCGCGCTGGTCTCCGTCGACCACTGCCTCGAAACACTCTCCGCGACCTACTCCATCAGCCTGGACCTCCTGGCGGGGGGCTTCGCGCGGCATACCAGGAGGATCCCCCCGCGGACCAGCCTCCCTTCGACGGAGCCGCGCAGGTGTGCCGGTTCCGGCGTTTCCAGGTGCTGACGTGCCACCTACGTCAACGCCCTGGTCCCCGGGTCCGTCCAGCCAGCACGTAGATGCTTGCGTGCACGGGCCCGTCGTCTCTGGTCATGACCAGTACGGCGACGCGCTGGTAGCCCGGGCCTTCGAACTCGTCGAGCCGTTCCCAGTGCTCGGGCAGATCCGAAGACTCGAGCACCTGCACCTCGACTTCCGGGCCGGTCGGGTCCAGGACGAGCGCCGGGAACCCCATCGTCGCGCCCCAGCCCTCTTCGATGAGGCGGCCGCGGACCTTGCCGGTGAACCAGCGGCCCGGGATCCCGCGCACATGATGGTGGTTCGGACGTCCGGGGGCCAGCGTGCCGTAACTCGCAAGGCGGCGCTCCGCGCCCCACGCATCCAGATCGCCCACCGCCCCAGTGTTCCACGCCCCAGGAGCCCGGCACCGCTCAGTCACCGAGGGGCCACACCGATGCCCAGCCTGGTGGGAACGACCCCGAGTCACCGTGCAGGCCGATCGTCGTCGAGGGCCGCGACACCAGTGACCGGGCGCGTGCAACCACCAGGAACACGAGTTACCGGCCCACGACGTCGGCCTGAGTCCTCAGCGTGCCTGCGGGTCGGTCGACGCTTCCCGAGGCCTGCGGGGAAGGACTCGTGCGGTGAGGACGTCGACTGCGACCGCGAGCGCGATTCCGACCGCATTGGCCCAAAGGTCGACCGGGTCGACCACGTTGGCCATCACCCCGAAGCCGTCGGAGAACTCGAACGCCTCGACGGCAACGAGCACACCGAGCGCCGCGAGGAGCCGGGGACGCCGGAATCGCTCGGTGGCGCTGATCGCAGCGAAGTACAGTGCGAACGAGACAGCGACGTTGCCCGCGTAGGCGTGGACGACAGTTCCCCCAGGGCCGTGGTATTCGAGCTTGAGGACCAGCATGGCCGTGCCCAGAAGCGCGAGGACTACGTTGCGCACCCTCATCGCCGAGTCCATCGCCTCCCCCGGCCGCCATCGACCCGCCTTCGGGACCTGCTGCGCTGCCTGCCACAACCGCTATAGCCATCTTCTCCAGTGGCGCGGACCATCGTGGCTCATCGACGGCGGAGGATGCGGAGTGGGGCGCCACGCTCGCCCCGCTACTGGCGATCCGGGTTCCGGGCCCGCGGTGTCGGTGGGTCGCCCTAGGCTTCCGGGGTGTCACTCGGTTCCACGCTGCCGATCCGGCGGGTCTGCCTCCGCCCGGGTTCGAGCCCGCCGAGCGGCCCCTGGCCCTCCGGGATCCCGGCTGTGCGGGCCCTGCTCGACCAAGGGCTCGATCTGGGTCCGGCGACGGTCCTGGTCGGCGACAACGGCTCGGGCAAGTCGACGATCGTGGAGGCGATCGCTGCCCTCCTGGGCGTGCCACCGGGCGGGGGCTCCAACCAGGCAATGTTCCAGGTGCGCCCGAGCGAGTCGCCGCTGCCGCAGGTCCTGCGCCTGGAGCGCAACGCCGGAACCTCGCGATGGGCCTACTTCCTGCGCTCCGAGACGATGCACGCCCTCTACACCTACCTCGAGCAGCTGCCCAACCCGCAGGACACCGACCTGCATGAGCGCTCCCATGGCGAGGGCTTCCTGGCGATCCTGGAGCGCAAGTTCGACAGCAGGGGCGTCTACCTGCTCGACGAGCCGGAGAGCGCCCTGTCGTTCACCGGCTGCCTGGCCCTCGTCGGGCACCTGCACGCCATCGTGGCCGGCGGGGCCCAGGTGATCGTGGCCACCCACTCACCCGTGGTCGCCTCCCTGCCCGGAGCGCGCATCCTCGAGCTCGGCGAGTGGGGCATCCGCGAAGCACAGTGGGAGGACACCCACCTCGTCGTCAGCCACCGGGCCTTCCTCGCCTCGCCCCAGCGATTCCTGCACCACGTGATCGACGACTGACCATGCCGGCGCCCCGCCCCAGAGGTCGACCACATGACGGCCTTGTCGAGGCCCGCATGCACCGGATGGGGCAGCCGATGTTTGCCATGATGGCGCCATGGGATTCGAGTGGGCTGATGGTGTTCCGGCCGTGTGCCTGACGTTCATCGAGGGCCTCACGCCCGACCAGGTCGAGCGGCGGCTCGGTGCCGATCCGAGCAGTCGACGCAGCACGACGTTCGAGCAGGCGGCTGACGACCAGGACTTCGCCGCCGAGCGGTTCGCCATCCAGGTCGGCGTGATCGACGGGTGGACCGTCCTCGTGGAGCCCAACGGGTACGTCTGCTCCCAGGATGCCGTGCTGGCCGGCCTGTCCGCCGGGGGTCGGGCGGTGATGGTGTTCTGGAACGTCAACCTGGATTCCCGGTTCGGCTATGCGCGCGATGGTGTCCTGGTGCGGGTCTTCGATCCAGTCCTGGGCGCCAGCGAGGTCGGTGACCCGATGCCTGAGGAGGCCGGCGCAGCCGACGGGCAACCGATCCACGCCGCACTTGCCCTCGCCGAGGCGCTGACCGGTGTCCGGGTCACCGGAGCGTGGTTGCTCGATGAGGCACGCCCCACGGTGACCTGCCCCTTGGTCACCCCGTGACCGCGGCACGGTGACGCACGTCGACGCTGCCCGCAGCGACGGGCGCCGACGGCTCGCGGCCCGGCTCGGGTGGGCGTCGGGCGCGCTCTTCGTGCTGGTGATGGCTGCGGGGGCCGATCGGCCTCCGCCCCCGGGATTCCTGGTGATCGTCGCGTACGGTGCACTGCTCGGCGTCGCCGTCTGGCGCGGCCTGCCGCTCCTGCTCGACCTGTGGGACACCCGGGGAGCCGGCGCCGCCATCGTTCGGGCAGCCCTCGCCGGGTTCCTTGCCGGCCTGGCCCTGGTCGCCGTCACGACCATGCTGTCCACCGGGGAGCCGAGCATCGCCGTGGGTCCGGCGGCTCGCCTCATCGGCTTCACGGTGGTCGGGGTCGTCGGAGCCCTCGGCGCGGCCGCGATCGCCGTGACCGGCCGGTTCCTGGATCGCCGCCACCCCTGACCAGCCCTCGGTGGTGCGCCCCGGACCCAGCCCTGCCGAGAGGATCTCGCGGATCGGGGTACGCGGTCGTGGAGGATGTGCTGTCCATAGGACATTTCCGCGTGCCGGATTCGTGCCAGATCGGATGGCGAATGGAGGGTAGAGGGGGTGCGCAAGGGCGAATTTCGCGCGGCAATCTGTGAGGCGTCAGTGCAGGTCAGCAGGCTGTTACTGGCATTCATGAACATTGACGGACAATACCCCCAATGCAATTCCTAGACCACAGGCCGCAGGTTCGAATCCTGCCGGGGGCACTGGGCGACAAGGGTCCCGACGGGACCCCTGGTCACCCAGTGCATCCCACGCAGGATTCGAGGAGGATCCCGGCCGCAGGCTGGGCGACGGCTCCTGCCGGGGGCCAGCGACAGCCTGGATCAGGCCGACACGTGATCGCGCCAGCTGTGCGTGGCTGTGAATCCGAGGATGTCGCGGGCCCGCTGGCTGGACAGCAGCGACTCGTGGGCGCCCAAGGCGCGCCGGACCTCCACGGTCGGGTAGTGGCGGTCGATCAGGTCCTGGGTGGGGATCGGCATCGTGGTCTCGGGACTTGCGATGATGAACTCGTCCGCGCCGTGGACGTCGGCCGTCAGCGCCGCGCTGCACGCTGCAGCCGCATCGCGTACGTCGATGTAGCTCCAGAGGTTGAACTGGCGCTTCGCCGGATCGGCCCATGCCTGGGGGAAGTCGGCGTACGCCTCAGGCCGGATCACGTTGGACAGCCTCAAGCCCGCGAACGGGATCCCCGACCAGTCGGACACGTGCCGGGCGGTGGTCTCCGCGAGCACCTTCGACAGCGCGTATGTGGTCTTCGGATAGGGGCTGTGATCCTCGTCGACGGGCAGGTATCGCGGCTTGTTGACCGCGTCGAAGTTGAGCCCAAGCGTCGTCTCGCTGCTCGACCAGACCACGCGCTCGAGGCCCACTTGGGCAGCCGCGAGGAACACGTTGGTGTTCATCGCCGTGTTCTCGTTGATCGTTCGGGACGCCGGGCGCAGACCGGGCGCTGGCACGTTGGCGATGTGGACCACGGCGTCGACACCGCTCAGGACGTCAACCGTGTCCCCGTAGTCGGTCAGGTCGCAGGTCACGTACTGGAAAGCCGGCAACGACCACTGCGGCGGCAGCGAGGCCGGCAACGGCGCGAGGTCAGCCCCCACGACCGAGTACCCGTCAGCGATCAGGCGCAGCACGGTGGCTGACCCGGTCATGCCCCCGGCGCCCGTGACGCACACCGTCTTCATCGCACACTCCTCGATCTGGGGATCACCGAAGCGTGACAGGAGTCAACCGGCCCGGTCACGGCGACTCGGACGTTACGCCCGATGGTTCCCCTCGTTCAAGGCAGCGGTGGCTGTTGTGCGATCGACGCGACCTCGGTGGCGCAGACGAGGGCACTTGGGGCGTCATCTCGCGCTGCAACAGCCGTGATTCTCGTGTCGGTCGCGCATTGACTTTCCCCGGAAGGGAGAGGATGGTCGAAATGCTGCACAGGTCGTCAAGTTCCGGGCGAGTTGACGTTCCGACCCTCGTCTGGGGCCGCGGTCCCACCGGAAGGTGCCCTGATGGGCGACCGATGGATCGATTCGTCACGCTGGCAGCGTCGGGCCGGGGTCCGGGTTGCGATCCCTCCTGACCTTGGGGGCGATCTGCGGCCCGCTGATCACGCGCTGAACGCAGTCCCCGGATCCGGGTCGCCGGCGCCGTGGCCACTTCCCGCAGTCCCCGCCCAAAGAAGGAGTGCATCATGAGTGACACCCGACTGGCCGTCAGGGCCTCCAAGGTGAGCAACATCTTCAACATGCTGGCCGTCGTCCTCGTCGTCGTGGGCGGGCTCGCCGTCTGCGTCGGCCTGGTCAACTCCGTCATGGCGCTGTTCCAGGATGGCTTCGATGCCCTCCTGCTGACCTTGGCCTGGAGTGTCGGCATGGCCTTCGTCACGGCGATCACCTGGGCCTACATCAGCCTGGCGACGATCGTGGCGCAGTACATCGCCGACAAGTCGGAGTGAGCACTGGCTGACGATCGACGTCACCGGGTCGAGGCGTGGGTCTGACGCCGCGGCCGTGTGTCCGCAGCGGCGCTGCGTAGGGTGGGGCTCGTGCCGATGGCCCTGTTCGCTGCCCCGTGGACAGGGTCGGACCCCGCGGCGCTGGGACCGTCGGGCTGGGCGGCCGTGGCCATCTTCGTGGGCGTGTACGTCCTGGTGGCCACCGAGCGGGTGCATCGGGTCGCCGCTGCGCTGGGCGGCGCCGGGCTGGTCCTCGCGTTCGGCATCGTGGACACCGAGGACGCGTTCTACTCGCCCGAGACGGGGATCGACTGGGACGTCATCTTCCTGCTGCTGGGGATGATGCTCGTCGTCGGGATCCTGCGGCGGACCGGGGCGTTCGAGTACATGGCGATCCACTCGGCGAAGCTGGCCGGCGGGCGCCCCCGGAAGCTGCTGGTCCTGCTGGTCCTGGTGACGGCCGGTGCCTCCGCCCTGTTGGACAACGTCACCACCGTCCTGCTCATCGCCCCGCTGACGATCTCCGTCTGCCGCCAGCTGGGGATCAGGCCGGTGCCGTTCCTGCTGGCCGAGGCCTTCGCGTCCAACATCGGGGGTGCGGCGACCCTGGTCGGCGACCCGCCGAACATCATCATCGCCAGCCGGGCGGACCTCACGTTCAACGACTTCCTGATCCACATGGCCCCGGTGGTCCTGGTGGTCCTGGCCGCCTTCGTGGCGCTGGCGCTGTGGATGTTCCGCGCGGACCTGCGCGCGCGACCCGAGCACGCCGAGGCCCTGGCAGCGATGGATGAGGACTCGGCGATCACCGACCGGCGGATGCTGGTTGCCTCGGTCGTCGTGCTGGCCGCCATCGTGGTCGGGTTCCTGACCCAGCGCCAGACGGGGCTCTCGCCCGCGGTGGTCGCACTGCTCGGCGCCGGTGTCCTGATCCTGCTGTCGCCCCTGCGTGTGGGGGAGCTGCTCAAGGAGGTCGAGTGGGAGACGCTGGCGTTCTTCATGGGCCTGTTCGTCATCGTGGGCGCACTGGTCCGCGTCGGGGCGCTGGAGGCCCTGGCCGCCCGGATCGCCGATCTCACGGGCGCGGCTGTGGCGCCCACGCTGATGGTCGTGCTGGGGGGATCCGCGGTTGCCTCGGCCGTCATCGACAACATCCCCTTCGTCGCCGCGATGACCCCGGTCGTGGACTCGTTGATCGCCACCAACCCCGCGCTCGGGACTGACGGGGCACTGTGGTGGTCGCTGGCCCTGGGCGCCGACCTCGGCGGGAACGCCACGCTCATCGGGGCCAGTGCCAATGTGGTGATCGTCGGGGTGGCGGCCCGGTACGGCCTGACGATCACATTCGCCCAGTGGCTGCGCTACGGCATCCCCACGGCGGTGCTGTCCATCGCGATCTGCGCCCCGTACCTGCTCCTGCGCTACGCCTGAGTCCTCGGACGCCGGACATGGCCGCGCCCCCGGCCCATCGACCGGGGGCGCGGCACGTCCGTGGGGCTCAGGCCTCCTCGGCCAGCGCCTCGGCGATGTCGAGCTCGAAGCCGATCGCCTCGGCCAGGTTGCGCGCCGCGGAGATGACCCTCGGGACGCCCACGATGGGGGCGACGGCGATCAGGACGCTGCGGGCGTCCTCCAGCTGGAGCAGCGTGCCCTCGGCTGCGCGCAGGGTGGCCAGGTACGAGGCCGGAGGTGCATCGACGGCCACAAGCGCTGCGAGCCGGACCAGCAGGATGGCCTCGAGGCTGTTGTCCAGGTTGGACAGTGAGACGGCGTTGATCCCGACGATGGTGTCGAGCAGGGGGTTCTCGGACATGCAGGGTTTCCTCTCGGGGGTGCTCCCCGCCGGTGGCGGGCGCAGATGGATCGCGGTGCCGGGGAGTGCCCGCGGCACCTGCGAAACCCTGCCACGGATCCCCCCATGACGCCCGGCGTGCCCGTCAGCGCGGGGAGTCCAGGACGGCTCGGGCGCGGGCCACGTCCTCGGCCCAGACCATCACGCGCGGCCCCTCGGTGGTGGTGACCTCGCGGCAGCGCACCCCGGCAGCCGTGAGACGTGCGGCGACGTCGCGCGAGGCACGCGCGTTGGCCGGGCTGGCCACGGGGATCATCAGGCCGTACTCCTCGGCACTGCCCCGGCGAGCGGGCCGTTCGATCAGCGAGGTGCCGGTCTGGCTGGCCCAGCGGGCCACGAGGGCGAGCCCAGCGAGGGCCACGAGGGCGATCATCGGCCCGAAGAGGAACGAGTACGAGCCCCAGTTGCCCACGCCCCGATTGTGCGCCGGGTCGGACCACCGCGCGACCCGGCCCGCCCCACCGGTGACCGTGCACGTTGGTGACGCTGGAGGGTCGCGAACCTGCATGGATCACCGGGAGGGCGCTGAGCGTCACCCCAGCCGACGCACCAGGGTCACCGTGCCCGGGTCCGACCCCCAGCGGGTGAACCCGAGGCGCTCGTAGAAGGCGACGGCCGAGGCGTTCCGCGGATCGACGCCCAGATGCACCCCGCGGGCGCCCGACTCGGCCAGCCGGCTGAGCAGCCACTCGATCAGGGCCCGGCCCAGCCCCTGGCCCTGCGCCTCGGGGAGCAGGTCGATGTGCAGGTGGGCGGGGTGGTCCGCGACCAGCGCGGCGTCCGGGACATGGGGGGCGTGGATGAGCTCGACCAGGGACTGGTCGGCAGGCGTCCGGTGGGTTCCGGTGGCCTGCAGCGGGTGCCGGTCCCGGAGTGCGGGCCACCACTGTCCCTCGCACGCGGCCAGGAACGCCGTCGTGTCCGGGGTCCCCAGGACGTACCCGAGGGCAGCCCCACTCCCGTCGATCGCCACCCCGGCCACGGCGGGCTCCACGTTGAGGTAGGGGCCCACGTAGACCTCGCCCAGCAGGTCCGGGTCGGCGTGCAGGGCAGAGGCGTCTCGGCCGGCGTCGCCGGTCAGCAGGCAGATCCGGTACAGCTGCGGGGCGTCGGCGGGGGTGGCGTCGCGGATCACGCGGTGATCCTCCCACCCGGCACCGCGCCAGCCCGGAGACGAGAGGGGCGCCCGCCGCATGGACGGGCGCCCCTGGTGGACGGGGGAGGGGTGATCAGCCGGTGATCGAGTCGAGCAGCTGGGTCACCGGGTCGATCGCGAAGTAGATCACGAACGCCGCTGAGACGATCCACAGCAGGACCGGGATCTGACGCGTCCTGCCCGTCGCGATCTGCAGGAGCGTGTAGGTGACGATGCCGGCGCCGATGCCGTTCGCGATCGAGTAGGTGAACGGCATGATGATGATGGTCAGGAAGGCGGGGATCCCGATCGTGTAGTCGTCGAACGGGATGTGCTTGATCTGGGTCATCATCAGGAAGCCGACGATCACCAGCGCCGGGGTTGCCGCCTCGTAGGGGATCACCGACACCAGCGGGGTCACGAACATCGCCAGCAGGAACAGCACGCCGGCCACGATGGCCGCGATGCCGGTGCGGGCCCCCTCGCCGATGCCGGCCGCGCTCTCGATGTAGCTGGTGTTGCTCGAGACCGACGCCATGCCGCCCACGGCAGCAGCGGCGGAGTCGACGAGCAGGATGGACTCGAGGTGCGGGATCTCCTCGTCCTCGCCAGTCAGCCCGGCCTCGTGGGACAGGCCGGTCACCGTGCCGATGGTGTCGAAGAAGTCGGTGAGCAGCAGGGAGAACACGAACAGCGATGCGGTCACGATGCCCACCGCGCTGAAGGCTCCGACCAGGGAGAACTGCCCGAGGATGCTCAGGTCCGGGGTGCTGAACCAGGTGTCCGGGAAGCGCGGGACGTTCAGCGCCCACCCGACCGGGTTGTTCGGGGTGTCGGGGTTCCCGTCGTTGAACGGCCCGATGCTGAACGCCGCCTCGACGGCCACGGCCAGCGCGGCTGTGGCCAGGATCCCGATCAGGATCGCGCCCTTCACACGCTTGGTCACGAGCACGATCATCAGCAGCAGGCCGAACACGAACACCAGGGCGGGCCAGCCCCGCAGTGCGCCGTTGACCCCGAACGAGATCAACGGGATGCCCGGGCGCACGATGCCGGCGTCGACCAGCCCGATCAGGGCGATGAACAGGCCGATGCCGACTCCGATGGCGTACTTGAGTGCCTCGGGGATGGCGTTGAACACCTTGACGCGCAGGCCGGTCAGCACCAGCGCGAAGATGATGAGGCCCTCGAGGACGACCAGGCCCATGGCCTGCGGCCAGGTCATCAGCGGCGCGATCGTGTAGGCCAGGAAGCTGTTGAGGCCAAGTCCGGCGGCGATCGCCAGGGGGAAGCGCCCGATGGCGCCCATGGCGATCGTGAGGATGCCGGCGACGAGCGCGGTCGCGCCGGCCACGAGGCCGATGGAGACGACGGGGTTGTCCCCGCCGCCGATGTAGGTCCCGTTGACGTCCTTGGCGGTGCCGATGATCAGCGGGTTCAGCACGACGATGTAGGCCATCGTGAAGAAGGTGACCAGGCCGCCGCGGAACTCGGTGCCGAGCGTGGACCCCCGTCGGGTCAGCTCGAACCAGCGGTCCCAGGCGGGGGAGGTCGGTGCGGGTGGGTGGATTCGCTGCCAGGTCAGGGATCTCTGCCTGGTCTGTGGGGTTGGGGTTCACGGGCGCCAAGTGTAGGTCGGCCCGAGGGGCTGGCCGTTTCCGGTGTGTTGCGGTCGCGTGTCGCGGATGAGGGCTGGGTGACGTTCTCGTTGCGGGGCAGGACCTGGCCCAGGGTCACCTCACCCGGACGGTCACCGGCGTCGAGGCCGCGCCATACCCCTTCGCGTTGCGGGCCTGGACCTTGACGACGTACGTCCGGCCCTTGATCAGCTTCTTGGTCCGGCACGTGAGGGTGCGCGACTTGGCGGTGCACGACGTGCGGTACTTCAGCGACTTCCCGGAGCTCAGGTAGACCTTCGCGCGGTACTTGGTGACCTTCTTGGTGCCGTTGGGCGCCGGCGCCGACCAGCGGACGGTGACCCGCTTGGACTTCGACGTGGCCCGCACCGCGGTGGGGGCGGCCGGTCGGGTGGTCGGTGCCACGGCCGCGGGCGGGGCCGGTGCCACCGCCATCGCCGGGGTCGTCAGCGGGCCGCTGACCGGCAGTCCGGCGCAGCTGAAGGCCCCCCACGCGCGGCAGTCGACCGGCGCGTGGTTGAGGTTGACCAGCGTGAGGTGGTCGCCGGCGTTGGTCAGCAGGCTCGCGGTGCGACCCAGGAACAGGGTGTCGGCGGTGTCGACGCCAGCCCCCATCGACAGG
The DNA here is from genome assembly GCA_963729885.1 of uncultured Actinomycetes bacterium. GTDB lineage: Bacteria > Actinomycetota > Actinomycetes > S36-B12 > CAIYMF01 > Prado023. The sequence goes on along the minus strand of CAVSQK010000041.1, from coordinate 45,031 downwards.
CGCAGGGTCCCGCCGGCAGGGATCACCGTGGCCGGTGGGAACGGGTACTGCGAGCCCTGCCGGCCGAACGCGTACCCGCCGAGGCTGACCGGCGCCGATGTGACGTTGCGGAACTCGATGTACTCGCCCGGCAGCGGTGTCGGTCCCGGGCGGGTCGTACTGCACCGCGGAGATCACGACCCGCCCGACGAGCGGGTCGCTGCACGCGGCCGGGTCGCACGGGTAGTGGAACCACGCGCGGAGGTTGCCGTAGGCGTACCCGGGCTGGGCGTCGTACACGTAGGCGCCGTCGCCGTAGAAGTAGCCGGCGGCGGGATCCCAGTTGGCGAACATCTGGGCCGGCCCCCCGAAGTGGAAGTCGCGCGGCGTGGGCGTCCCCGGCGCCCCGGAGCCGGTGAGGACGCGGATGTGGTCACGCGGGCCGATGACGGTCCCCGCGGGCAGGGTGAGCGGTGGTCAGCGATGAGTCGCGCACGGTCCACCCGCTGACGTCCAGGGCGGCATCGGAGTCGTTGAGCACCACCACGTACTCGTTGTTGGCGTCGTCGCCGATCGGGTCCGAGACGACCCACGTGCGCACGGCCGCCGGCGCCGACGGTCCGCAGAGGTTCGCCGACCAGAGGCCCACGCCGCGCGCGGCGGCGTCGTCCACCAGCCGCCGGTACTCGAGGTTGTGGGCGTACTCCGGCTTCTCCAGGTCGCCGACGCTGTGCGGGAACCACATGGCATGCCCCCCGGCGAGCACGGCGCGCCCGGCGTCCACCCAGGTCCCGGTGGCGTCCTGGTAGTACACCGATCGGGCCAGCCTGCCCTCGGAGTAGTCGTCCTCGACCGAGCGGACGTTGATCGAGCGCAGCTGGACCGGGGTGCCCTCGGGCAGGACCGCCTTCGAGCGCGGCGGTCGCGGCACTGGCCCGGCACTGCTCGAGGGCCGACCCCCCGGACGCACCGGCCTTCTCGGGGGCCTGGATCCCGCTGAGGCGGACGCGGCAGTCGTCGAGGTCGTTGTCCGGGGCGGGCATCGAGCCGTCGGGGTTGATCCGTTCGGCGCAGTAGGAGCGTGCGGAGGGAACGGCCGGGTCCAGTGAGGCGGCCGGCGCGATGAACCCGGGGTCCGCGGCGGTCTGGATGTCCACGAGCACGGTGTCGCCGTCGGCGACGCCGCTGATGATCCCGGTCTCCCACGTCTGCTCGGCCTGGGGGGTGATGGCGCTCGACGTCGAGGCCAGGGGCGTCAGGCCCGCCGAGCAGGAGTGCGGTGACCGCGCCGGCCACGGCGGCGCGCCGCAGCGCGCGTGGCGGCGCCGACATGGCCCGGCTCCCACCCATCCCTGCGATCCATCTGTCCCCCCGGACATCGACGCCTCGGTGAGCCGAACGTAGCAGGGCGTGGCCCGCTGCCGGGATATCCGTGGGGAAGGGTGGGGATATCGGCAGGCACAAGCCGCCCCCATGCCCGCCGCGCTGGTCGGCGTGCGCGTGTCAGAGGGCTGGGGTTGGATCAGCGCATGGCAGCCATCACCGCGGAGGGTCTGGTCAAGGTGTTCCCGAGCCGTTCGGGGGAGGTGCGTGCACTCGACGGCGTCGACCTCGAGGTCCCGACCGGCTCGGTGCTCGGGCTGCTCGGCCCCAACGGGGCCGGCAAGACCACAGCCGTGCGCATCCTGACCACCCTGCTGACCCCGGACTCCGGGCGGGCCACCGTCAACGGCATCGACGTCGCCGCCGACCCCCAGGGGGTGCGCCGCTCGATCGGGCTGTCCGGCCAGTACGCGGCCGTCGACGAGTACCTCACCGGCCGGGAGAACCTGGTGATGGTGGGCAGGCTGTACCACTTCGACATGGCCACCTCGCGGGCCCGCGCCACCGAGCTGCTCGAGCAGTTCGACCTCGTCGAGGCCGCCGACCGTCCGGCGAAGACCTACTCGGGGGGCATGCGCCGCCGGCTGGACCTCGCCGGGGCGCTGGTCGCCCGGCCACCGATCATCTTCCTCGACGAGCCGACGACCGGCCTCGACCCGCGCAGCCGGATCGGCCTGTGGGACGTCATCGAGGGACTGGTGGCGCAGGGGACCACCGTCCTGCTGACCACCCAGTACCTCGACGAGGCCGACAAGCTGGCCGACACCATCGCCGTCGTCGACCGTGGCCGGGTGATCGCCCGGGGGACCTCCGACGAGCTCAAGGCCCAGGTGGGCGGCGAGCGGCTCGCGGTCACGGTCGGCCGCGGCCAGGTCTGGGACGCGCGTGACGTCCTCGTCCGGGCTGGCCAACGGCGTCATCGACGTCGACGAGCACTCCCGGCAGCTCGTCGCCCCGGTGGCCGGGGGTGCCACGGCGCTGCTGGAGGCCGTGCGGGCCTTCGACGAGAAGGGCGTCACGATCCTCGACATCGGCGTGCGGCGGCCCACCCTCGACGACGTGTTCCTCGAGCTCACCGGCCACCACGCGCAAGCCGAGGAGGGTCGCTGCCGGCCCACCCGGTCGGGCCACGTCGGGCGGCCGCCGACACGCCGCAGCAGTCCCAGACCCGGGAGGCGACCCACCCATGAGCGACCTCGCGCAGACCCTGTCCGACACCGGGACCATCACCCGGCGCAACATCACCCGGCTGCGCCGGCAGCCGGACTCGATCGTCTTCGGGATCATCCAGTCGATCATGTTCGTGCTGCTGTTCGCGTTCGTCTTCGGCGGCGCGATCGAGGTGCCCGGTGGCGGGGACTACACCGACTACCTGATGGGCGGGATCTTCGTGCAGACCGTCGCGTTCACGTGCGCCACGACCTGCATCGCCATGGCCGACGACCTCTCCCGCGGGCTCTTCGACCGGTTCCGCTCGCTGCCGATGGCCCGCTCGGCGGTGCTGGCCGGCCGGACGTTCGCCGACCTGGCCTTCGCCGGGGTCACGACGGCGGCCATGGCGCTGACCGGGCTCCTGGTCGGATGGCGCACGGATGCACCGGCCCTCAGCGTGCTCGGGGCGTTCGCGCTGCTGGCCCTGTTCGCCTACTCGTTCCTCTGGATCGGGGCGGTCATCGGCCTGTCGGTGCGCAGCGTGGAGGTCGCCCAGACCGCCGGGCTCATCTGGCTGTTCCCGCTGACGTTCCTGTCGAACGCCTTCGTCCCGCTGGAGTCGATGCCCTCGTGGCTGCAGCCCGTCGCCGCGTGGAACCCGATCAGCGCCGTCACGGCGGCCGTGCGCGAGCTGTTCGGCAACGTCCCGCCGAACTACCAGCCGCCGGACTACTGGCCGTTGCAGAACCCGATCCTCGCCTCGGTCCTCTGGTGCCTGGTCCTCCTGGCGATCTTCGTGCCGCTCGGCGTCACCCGGTACCGCCGGGCGGCCTCCCGCTGACGCGATCAGGCGCCCGGACCGGCCGCGATCACGTCGGGGTCCTCAGGCACGGTCGTGACCGTGTCACGGCGCACCCGGTGGCGCCACACGAAGAACATCGCGGCGCCCACCGGCATCGGCAGCAGCCAGGTCACGACCCGGTAGAGCAGGATCGCGGCGGTCATGGCCGACTGGTCGGCGTCGGTGGTCAGGCTCATGATCGTGAACAGGGTGGGTGCCGCCAGGGCGCTCTTGCCGGGGATGGGCAGGATGTTGACCACCATGAGGTACCCGCTCGCCAGGAGTGCGGTGGCCAGTGGGACCGTGGCGGAGTCCAGGCCGCTGAACCGCATGGCCATCAGAAGGACAACGGCGTTGCCCAGGGCCCAGGCGAGGTTGGAGGAGATCAGGGACGGACCGTGGCTGTTCACCGTCGCCCGTGTGCGTTGGCCGAAGCTGACGACGCTGCGCTCGATGTCGCCGGCGGGCGTGCGATGGAACAGGCCCATCACCCAGGCGACGGCTGAGTTCATGCGCCGGCCGATGCTGTGCGCCACGGCGTCGCTGTGGATGACCCTCAGCATCAGCCAGCACACGATCACGAACGCGACGGTGAGGCCGACGAACCACCAGACCTGCGCCGAGGTGGCTGTGCCCGCCACGATGACTGCCAGGAGCCCCACGATCGGCATGAAGAAGATGGCGACGTAGCGCAGCACCATCGAGATCAGGACCGACGCACCCGACTGCTCGTCGGAGAACCCGTAGGTCCGGTACATCGCGAACCTGATCACGTAGTCCCCCGGCGGGGGTACCACGAACGCCGTCATCTGGCTGGTCGCCGAGGACTCGAAGCCCTGGTAGAGGGTCAGGCCTCGCAGGGATGCCTTGGCCGCCCACCCGAGGACGACCATCAGGATCAGGCCCGCCACAACCAGGGCCGCGATCTCCGGTGCGGTCAGGGCCTCGAGAGCGGCCTGCACCTCAGCCCAGCTGATCTCACTGGGCAGGACGACGAAGAACGCGTAGTACACCAGGGCCAGGGTGATGAGCACCGCGACGAGCTTGACGAACCGCTTGTTGCGCACCAGTCGGGAGACCGGGCCGCGTCGCGGTCCACGGACGCCTGCCCGCCCTCGGGACTGTCGGCGTCCGGGGCGCCCAGGGCGGCCGCGCTGCCCGCACCGTCGTCGGCGGGCGAGTCACCGGGCCGCTCGGGTCTCTGCTCCTGGGCCACCGCTCCTCCTGCGGGTCGGGACGCCCCTGCGCGCCTCAGCGGGTGCTCCCGCGCGCAGTCACGCGGGGCCTTCGACAGTAGCAGCGACCACATGGATCGACCCGCGTCTCGACGCTGGAGTCCGCTCGCGCCGCGACCCGGCCCGGTCGGCATCGTCACGCGTCGGGAATCCCCGCGGCAGTAGTCTCGTTGAACCGGACGGCCAGCCGGTCGCGTGAGGCGTCGGCTCGAGGTGAGGGAGAATCGTGACTGCGGGGTCCTACCGACTGGAGCCGGACCGACCCGAGCTGGGTGCCCCGGTCCTGGTCCATGGGCTCACCGGGTTCATGGACGCCGGGGGCGCCAGCCGCCTGGCCATCGAGCACCTGCTGAGCAGCTGCGAGCACACGCGTGTGGCCACGTTCGACATCGACTCCCTGTACGACTACCGCGGCCGCCGACCCCGAACCGTCTTCGACTCCGACCACTACGAGTCCGTGGCGATGCCCGAGCTGGTCGTGGATGCCGCCGTCGACGACCGCGGCGAGCGGTTCCTGATCCTGCACGGCTCCGAGCCCGACACTGCCTGGGGTGCGGTCAGCACCGGGATCATCCGGCTGATCGAGGCGCTGGGGGTGCGGCTGGTCGTGGGGATGCACGCGATCCCGTGGCCCGCCCCGCACACCCGGCCCATCAACGTCACCGTGCACGCCAACGACCCGACCCTCACCGTCGGCGTGCAGCCCTGGGTGGGCCAGCTGGAGGTGCCGGGGAGCCTGGCGGCCCTCCTCGAGCTCCGGCTCGGTGAGCAGGACCGGCCCGCGATGGGCTTCGCCGCGCACGTGCCGCACTACCTGGTGCAGGCCGAGTTCCCACGGGGCGCGCTCGCCCTGCTGCAGTCCCTGGCCGCCGCGACCGGGATGGCCGTGCCCCTCGACGAGCTCCGCGACGCTGCCGAGGAGTCCGACGCCGACATCTCGATCCAGATCGCGTCGAACCCGGAGAACCTGGAGGCCGTCACCACTCTCGAGGAGCAGTACGACTCCATGATGGCCGCGCGGGCCAACGAGACTGCCGGGTCGGACGCGCTGCCCACGGACACCGACATCGCGGCACAGGTGGAGGCCTTCCTCGCCCAGCTCGACCAGGGCGATCCGCAGTGACCCGGGGCGCGGACCTGCCCGACGAGGACGGATCTCCCGCGTCCCCCACCCCGGCCCCGGCGACCCGCCGGCTGTCGCTGGGCGACCCCCTGGACGGCCGTGCGTCCGAGGATCGTCCGGAGTCCTGGGGGGATCCGGGCGAGTCCGAGGATGACGTGATGGCCCACTACCGGACGCAGAAGCCCCCCCACCACGGCGGCTGATCGCCCGTGCGGGACGGGCGCATCGGCGTCGGGCCCTCGGGTCCCGTCGGCCGCTGCCCCCCGAGCCTCCACTAGTCTGGGCGTCGTCGGCGCGCCAGGCCTGCACGCCCATCCCCCAAGACCCGCAAGGAGAGTCCCATGGCAGAGGAGAAGACCGGCATCCTGCACGGCTTCAAGGAGTTCGTGATGCGCGGCAACGTCATCGACCTGGCTGTGGCCGTGGTCGTCGGCGCTGCGTTCACCGCTGTGGTCAAGTCGTTCAACGACGAGATCATCCAGCCGGTCCTCGCGGCCGTCGGGGCCGGCGACACCGGTGGGTGGGGGTTCTGCGTAGGCGGGGCTGATCCCTGCACCGCCGAGTCCGCCACCTTCCTCGACTTCGGTGCGGTCATCGGCGTCCTGATCACGTTCGTGATCACGATGGCGGTCGTGTACTTCGTCTTCGTCCTGCCCGATGAACAAGGCGCGCGAGCTGGCGCGCAGTCACCCCCAAGGCCGACGAGACCCCGGACGACGTGCTCCTGCTCACCGAGATCCGCGACCTGCTGGCGCAGGGCACACCGGGCACCCCGCGCGACCGCAGCGACGGCTGAGCAGAGCCCCGGCACGCGCCCTGCCTCGACACCTCCGGCCAGGCCGAGAGATCCCGCTCCACCGCGGCTATGCCGGGGCCCAGGTGCATGAGGTACCCCAGGCTCGCCCGGCCCTGTGCCCCCGCGATCGCCAGGGCCGTCCCCCGGTCGGCGGCGAGCATCACCAGCGGGGTCTGATCAGAGCTCGGCGCTGAGCTGGCCAGGAGGCCCCCTGCCCCCTGGTCCGGCGTGATCACGGCCAGGACGAGGACGTCCTGGGCGACCAGCTCGGCCGAGGCGAACGGCGTGGCCTCGTCGGAACCCGGCCCGGAGGCGGCCACCACGTCCACGCGCTGCCCGGCGCCGAGCAGGGCAGCGGCCGCGGCGTCGGCGAAGCGCACGGGCACAGGCATCGTGCCCGCCGGAAGGGACCAGCTGGGGAGGTCGGTGAGCCGGTGTCCCGCCAGCGCCTCGCCGCGGGCCATCGGGGCGGCCAGGACCCGGCCGATGAACTCGGCCGGATCGGCGCTCGTGCCGGCGGGGAGCACCGCCTGCGGGACGGGGGCGACGCGCAGGTCCTCACCGGCCAGCGTCCGGCCGGCCGGGAGGTCGGCGGCGGCCACCACGACGCCGCGTGTCGTCGGAGCAGGTGGCTGCAGGGCCATGCCCAGGGATGCGATGGATGCTGCTGCCGCCAGGCCCGCGAGGACGCGACGGTGGCGGCGCAGGAGGCGGGCTGCGCTGAGCTGGGATGCGCCCTGATGTGACCTGCTCATGTTCCCCCGACCCTCCAGACCTCAGCGCAGGCTCCCCTGGCCCCCGGCAGGGGGACCGTACGCGTGATCCGGGGGATCGACCAGACGTTGTCCACAGGCGGGCTCCAGCGGCCGCCCGGCACGGCGCGACGGGTCCGCGGAGGAGGCCCGACGGTCGCTTCCCGAGCGCCGCTCGTGGCCCCTGCACCCGATTAGCACTCCGTGGCCGTGAGTGCCAGAATGGGATCCTGTCCGAGCCATGACGGCCGCGGTGAAGAGGGTGAGTATGCCGACCTACGAGTACGTGTGCACCAGCTGCGACGCCCCGCTGGAGGTCGTCCAGTCGATCCATGAGCCCTCGCTCACCGACTGCCCGTCCTGTGCCGATGGTCGCCTGCGCAAGGTGTTCGGCAACGTCGGCGTGGTGTTCAAGGGCAGCGGCTTCTACCGGACCGACAGTCGGGGCAAGTCCTCAGCGACCTCCCCGGCCACGCCCAAGGCGGACTCGAAGAAGGGCTCCGGGGCCAGCAGCTCCTCCTCGTCGGGCGGATCCTCCGGCTCCGGCTCCGGATCGGGCTCCAGCTCCGGGCTCGGGCTCGACGACCTCCACCCCGGCGGCGTCCTGACCCACCGGTGGGGTCCCGCCGAGCGGGTCAGGGGTCCAGCCGGACGTACCGGGTCGGGGTGAGCGCGGCGGTCATCGGCTGGTCGTGCTCCTCGCGCGGCACGGCTCCCGCGGGGAGCAGCTCGTCATCGCGGACCACCGCCACGATGCGCACGCCGTCGGCTGGCCGGTTGCGGGCCGCTGTCCCGCTGCCCCGACCGGGCGCCTCGGGCCGGGTCGCCAGCTCGGCCAGCAGCCGGTCGTAGTACCCCCCGCCCTGCCCCAGGCGGGCACCGGTCGCATCGACGGCCAGGGCAGGGACGAGGATCGTCCGGACCCCGTGGGAGAGCAGCCCCGCTGCCCCCGATCCCACGACCTCCCCCGCAGGGACCTCGATCGGGTAGGACCCGTGCGGCCGGTAGTGGCCGTCGTCGTGGGCCCAGTCCATGCTCCGGTCGGCCCGAGGTAGCGGCAGCAGGACCACGCCGCCTGCCTCGAGCACGGCCGACCGGAGGGCGGCGACGTCCGGTTCGCCCGGGGCGGCGATGTAGGCCGCGATCGCGACCACCCCGAGCGCCCCCGGGGCGCCCCGCGGGTCCAGCAGCCCTGCGGCGCGCGCGGTGGCCAGCAGCCCCGCGCGCTCGCGGGCGCGTTCAGCCGGATCCACCTGCGACCGGGCGGCACGGACCCGCGCGCGCAGGTCCGACTTCGAGTCAGCCACGGACGCGATCATGCACCACTGCCGGTCGTGGGGGGACGTGGCGGTTATCGTGCGGGGCATGACGATGCGCGGGGCCAGTTCGGCCAAGCACGGCCAGGGGTTCGTCGGCCGTGCCGAGCTGGGCGGCAGGTAGCCGCGTGCGCACCGTCGACGAGCACCTGTCCGAGGTCCTGGCCCATGCCCATGCCCTGGAGTCCCTCGATGTCTCCCTGCTGGAGTCGCGGGGGTGCCTGCTTGCCGCACCGGTGACCGCCCCGTGGGCGGTGCCGCCCTTCGACTCGGCCGGGGCCGACGGGTACGCGGTCATCGCCGCCGACGTCGCCACGGCGACGGCCGCGGCGCCGGTCACGATGCCCGTGACCGACGACGTGCCGGCCGGCTACCGCGCGAGCCACCCCATCGCCTCGGGCACCGCGATCCGGATCGGCTCCGGTGCGCCCCTTCCGGCAGGGGCGACGGCGGTGGTGCCCTTCGACCTCACCGACGGCGGGATGCCCACCGTGGCGATCAGTGCCGCGGTCGCCCCCGGACACGGGGTCCGCCGCGCCGGGGAGGAGCTCGGCCCTGGCCAGGCGGTCCTGCCGGCCGGGGCTCTCGTGGGTGCTCGCGAGGTCGCCCTCCTGGCCTCCGTCGGGCAGTCCCGGGTCACCGTCCGGCCCCGCCCCCGCGTGGTGGTCATGAGCACCGGGACCGAGCTCATCGAGCCCGGTGCGCCGATGACCCCGGGGCTGATCCCCGACTCCAACGGCTACATGCTCACCGCCGCGGCCCAGGACGCGGGCGCCATGTCGTACCGCGCCGGGCCCGTGCGCGACGAGCAGCGCGCGCTGATGGACACCCTGGAGGACCAGCTCGTCCGGGCCGACCTGATCGTCACGACCGGCGGGGTCACGGCCGGCACCTACGACACGATGAAGTCCGTCCTGGCCAGGCTGGGATCCGTCGAGTTCACCCGGGTGGCCATGAGCCCGGGGATGGCCCAGGGGCATGGGTACCTCGGCCCCGACAACGTGCCCATCTTCACCCTCCCGGGCAACCCGTCGAGTGCGTTCGTCGCGTTCGAGGTCTTCGTGCGCCCGGTGATCAGGCGGATGCTCGGGCACCAGCAGGTGTTCCGTCCGCTCATCTCAGCCCGGCTCACGCACCCCGTCCGTGGGGAGCCGGGCGTGCGCACCTACCTGCGCGGCCACCTGCACGGGGCGGCCGACGAGCGGCTGGTCACCCCGATCTGGGAGCCGGGCCTGCTCGGGCTGCGGATGGCCGACAGCTTCATCGTCCTGCCCGAGACCACCGGTGAGGTCGCGGCCGGGGCTGTGGTGTCGGTGATGCCGCTGGGCAGGTCGTGATGGCCGCACTCCCGGTGCTGACGCGACGCACCGGCGTCGGCGTCCTGGAGCTGCGCGAGCTGCGCCGTCGCGACGTCCGCGCCTGGCGGGAGGTGCGCTCGCGCAACGTTGCGTGGCTGTCGCCGTGGGAGGCCACCGTCCCTCCGGGCTCCGGGGAGTCGGTGCCCAGCTACGCCCAGATGGTCGCGCGGTTCCGGCAGGAGGCCCGGGCCGGGCGCACGCTGGCATGGGCGATGACGCTCAACGGGCGCCTGGTCGGGCAGGTCACGGTCGCCGGGATCACGATGGGGTCCCTGCGCGCTGCCTCGATCGGCTACTGGATCGACTCGGATGTCGCAGGACTCGGCCTGACCCCCATGGCCGTGGCCATGGCCATCGACCACTGCTTCGGGCCGATGCGCCTGCACCGGATCGAGATCGTGATCCGCCCGGAGAACGCCGCCAGCCGGCGCGTGGTGCAGAAGCTGGGCTTCCGGCACGAGGGATCACGCCCGGCGTACCTGCACATCGACGGGGCCTGGCGCGACCACGAGGTGTTCGCCCTCAACGCCGATGAGGTCCAGGGATCCCTGGCCGACCGGCTGGCGGCGCGACACGAATCTTCGCCGACCCGATTACCCGGGTCCGACGGCCCGACCTGAAGTAGATTCCTGCGCGTGACGGGTCTGATCTACGTGGCAATCATCGCCGTCTGGGCCGTGGTCCTGGTCCCGGCCTGGTTGCGGCGTCACGATCACCTCGACTCCGAGCGTTCGGTCGACCGGTTCAGCCGCAGCCTCCAGGCCCTGTCCAAGCGGGACTCCATGTTCGGCATCCCGCTGCCGAACCAGGACTTCCGCGAGGGCGAGCGCCCGGGCACGCAGCTGGCAGGCGACGTCGCCCCCGAGGTCTTCACCGTGAGCCGCCGGGACCTGTCCTCGGTCGGCAACCGGGTCACCGGGCTCGTGTCGGGGGCGAGCGCGAAGGCGACGAAGGCTGCGCCGGCGTCTGCGGCTGCCCGTCGCCGCGTGGTGCTCGGGGTCCTTGGCGCTGGGCTGGCGGTGGTCGCCGGACTGGTCGTCGGAGGCGTCCTGCTCCCGGTCGCGCTCGTCGTGCCCGTCGGCCTGATCGTCGCCTTCGTGGCCGCGGCCCGCCATCAGGTCCGGACCGCCCAGAGGCGTCGCGAGTCGCACTCCCAGCAGGCCCCGGCAACCCAGACCGCCAGCGCCCCGGCCCAGCGCCGCGCGGTCGCCGGACAGTCGGGCGCAACCTGGGAGGCCCGCCCGGCGACGCTGCCCACGTACGTCACCGCACCTCCCGCGGCCGAGTTCCCCCGCGTCATCGACACCGCCACCCCGGGTGCGTGGACCGCCGCCGCGATGCTGGAGCGCGCGCAGCAGCAGAAGGCGCGCGCCGAGCGGATGGCGGCGGCCAAGGCCGAGGCCATCGCCCGGGCCAAGGCGGAGCAGGCCGCGGCCGAGGCCCGGTCCCGTGACGAGGAGTTCCTCGCCCAGCAGTCGGCGGCGTGGCAGGCCCAGGACACCTCCGCGCCGGCCTTCCGCCCCCGGGCCGTCAACGAGTAGCCAGCCCGCAGCCGGCCATGGCGTCCGGCGGGCTGGCGCGGCCTGCGGTGGTTTGGTCCTCGCGCCCGGGACTGGGTACCCTAGGAGGGCTCAAGGGGCTGTAGCGCAGCTGGTAGCGCACCTCGTTCGCATCGAGGGGGTCAGGGGTTCGAGTCCCCTCAGCTCCACAATGAGAGGGACCCCCGGTTGTTCCCGGGGGTCCCTCTCATTGTGGTGTCTCAGCAGAGTGGGGACTCGGGAGGAGGTCGCCCGGTGGGCGACCGACGGACCCCTCAGCTCCACAGAATGCCAGGGCCCGGGGATGTCCCCCCGGGCCCTGGCATTCGTGCTGGCTGCACCGGGGGACTCGGGAGGACGTCGCCCTGTGGGCGACCGACGGATCCCCTCAGCCCGACGATGACCGCACCGACCCCGCCGGGATCCCGGCGCCCGCGCGTCGTGGCGTTGCGCCGGATAGCCTCGGCGCAGGAACCGCTACGGGTGAGGAGAGTGGGATGTCCGACGACAGGCTCGACCGGATGGGCGCCTTCGACGCGGTGATGTGGGGCGTGGAGCGGGACCCGGTCCTGCGCTCGGTGATCGTCGCCATGACCGTGCTCGACAGCGACCCGGAGGTCGAGCTGCTGGTCGAACGGATCACCCGGATGACCCTGGCGGTCCCCAAGCTGCGCCAGCGGGTCATCGGCAACCCGGTCTCCCCGATCCCGCCGCGCTGGGAGGTCGACCCGAACTTCGACCTCGCCTTCCACCTCAAGCGGTTCCACGTCCCCGGCGACGGGACCGACCGGCCGTTGATGCGCATCGCCGAGCAGATGGCCGAGCAGGACTTCGACCGCGACCGTCCGCTGTGGGAGATGGCCCTGGTCCAGGGGTGGGACGGTGAGCGCTCGGCGGTCATCATGAAGCTGCACCACGCCATCACCGACGGCGTCGGCGGCATGGCGATGGCCGCGAGCCTGTTCGACCTCTCGCGCGAGCCGTCCACCGCCCTTGGCGAACTCCCCCCGGCGCCCGAGCCGGACGTCCTGGGCCTGCCGGGCCGGATCGTCAACGGCACGCGGTTCGCGGTCGCCGCCGCCTACCAGAGCGGTCGGGCGCTCACCGGCGGGGCGATCGGGCTGGCTGAGCGCGTCGCCGCCGACCCAGGTGAGGCTGCGGTGTCCGGTGCAGCGTTCGCGCAGTCGGCGGCACGCCTGCTCGCCCCGGCCAATGAGCCGCTGAGCCCGCTGATGCACGGCCGCTCGCTGTCGGTCCGGATGGCCGTCATCCAGGTGCCGTTCCGGCCGTTCAAGGTGGCGGCGAAGACGGTCGGTGGCACGCTGAACGACACGTACATGGCGGCCGTGGGCGGGGGCGTGGCCGCCTACCACGAGATCCACAACGCCCCGTGCGAGTACGTGCGCGTGAACATGCCGGTCAACATGCGCACCTCCAGCGACGACACGGCGGGCAACCGGTGGGTCCCGGCCCGGTTCCCGATGCCGATCGACAGCGGCGATGCCGCCACCCGGATCAAGCGCCTGGCACCGCTGCTCATGCAGGCGCGCACGGAGCCGGCGCTGGTGGTCAGCGACACGATCTACCGGCTGCTGACCGCCCTCCCGCAGAGTGCGGCCACGTCGGTGGCGTCGGGGATGATGAAGGGCTGTGACCTGGCCATCACCAACGTGCCCGGCCCGCCGATCGCGCTCTACGCCTCAGGCTCCGAGGTCCAGGCGATCGTGCCCTTCGCGCCCAAGGCAGGGGCGGCCGCGAACGTGGGCCTGATGACCTACCACGGCATGGCCTACGTGGGCATCAACATCGACACCCGCGCGATCCCGGACCCTGAGGTGTTCCTCGAATGCATCCGGGCGGCCTTCGACGAGGTCCTGGCGATCGCGGACCCGGAGGCGCACGCCACGCTCGGCCTGCACTCCGGGACGCCTGTGGCCGAGCCGGGCGCGCCCGCCCCAGCGACGAAGGCACGGGCGACGAGGGCCCCGGCCAAGAAGGCCCCGGCCAAGAAGGCGCCCGCCAAGAAGGCACCGGCCAAGAAGGCCCCGGCTAAGAAGGCCCGGCCAAGAAGGCCCCCGCCAAGAAGGCCCCGGCGGCGCCGGCCTCCTGATCCGGCCCCGGGCGGGGCGTGCAGCCGGGTCGGCCGGCCCGTCCTAGCATTGCGCCGTGTCCGTGACCGTGGAGCTGCCGGCTGCGGCCGAGGCGACGCCCCCGGTCCGGTCGCTGCATCGGCCCATGCCCTCCCACGGGCTGCGCGGGTGGGTGGGGCCGCTGCTGGTCACGATCCTGGCCGGCCTGCTGCGCTTCGTGAACCTGGGACGGCCCGACGCGATCATCTTCGACGAGACGTACTACGTGAAGGACGCGCTGGCCCTCCTGAGGTTCGGGTACGAGCGACAGGCGATCGACGGGGCGGACGACGCGATCCTCGCCCAGGACGCGCCCTGGGACCAGCTCGACATCTTCAAGGACGCCGCGTCCTTCGTCGTGCACCCGCCGCTGGGCAAGTGGGTGATCGCCGCCGGCGAGTGGGCCTTCGGCGTGGTCCCGTTCGGATGGCGGTTCGGCGTCGCGGTGCTCGGGACGCTCAGCGTGCTGATGACCGCCCGGATCATCCGCCGGCTCACCCGGTCCGACCTCGTCGGGACCGTTGCCGGGCTGCTGGTGGCCCTCGACGGGCTGCACCTGGTGATGAGCCGGACCGCCCTGCTGGACATGGCCCTGATGTTCTTCGTGCTGGCGGCCTTCGGGTTCCTGCTCCTCGATCGTGATGCCGTCCGGCGCCGGGCCGACGCGTGGCGAACCCTCTGGGAGGGCAACCCGGTCATCCTCGGCCCGGGATTCGGCCTGCGGCCATGGCGGATCGCAGCCGGTGTGGCCCTCGGGCTGGCGTGCGGGGTCAAGTGGAGCGGCCTGTGGTACGTGGCCCTCTTCGGCCTGCTGACCGTCTACTGGGACCTGCAGGTGCGCCGTGAGCTCGGCGCCGGGCGGCCGTTCCACGCGGTCCTGGTGCGTGATGCGATCCCGGCGTTCCTGAGCATCGTGGGCGTCGGCTCCGTCGCCTACTTGGCCACCTGGACCGGGTGGCTCGTGACCGAGGGCGGGTACGACCGCGACTGGGCAGCGACGAACGCGGGCTGGCCGCTGGTCCCCGACGCCCTGCGCTCCCTGGCCGAGTACCACCGTGCCGCCTGGTCGTTCCATGTCGGGCTGGACTCGCCGCACTCCTACAGGTCCAGCGCGTGGTCGTGGCCGGTGATGTCCCGGCCCACGTCGTTCTACTACGAGTCGCCCACGGGCGTCTGCGGCTCCGATCGCTGCGCCGAGGAGGTCCTGGCCCTCGGGAACCCCCTCATCTGGTGGGCCGGCCTCCTGGCCCTGTTCCACAACACCTGGCGTGCCGTGGCCGGGCGCGACTGGCGCAGCGGCGCCCTGCTTGTCGGTTTCCTGGCCGGCTGGCTGCCGTGGATGGTGTTCCACGGGCGGACGATCTTCACGTTCTACGCCATCGTGTACGTCCCGTTCCTGGCCGGCATGCTCGCCATCTCGCTGGCCAGTCTCGCGGGGGGACCCGACGCCACGGCCACGCGCCGGCAGTGGGGGATCCTGGCCGCGGGAACGGTCCTGCTGCTCATCATCGCCTCGGCCTGGTTCTTCCTGCCGATCTGGACCGGGCAGGTGCTGCCCTACGAGCGCTGGGACTGGCGCATGTGGATGCCCACCTGGGTCTGACCGACGGACCTCACTGCTCGCGCGGCTTGTGCGCCACCACGGCGTCGTACACCGACCGCTTCGGAGCCCCGGTGCTGCTGGCCACCAGCCCGATGGCCTCCCTGCGCCCGATGCCCTGCGCCTCGAGCGCCGCCACCCGTGCCGCCAGACCGGCGGCGTCGGTCTCCCCACCGGTCCGGGCCGGCGCCCCCTGGACCACCAGGGTGATCTCGCCTCGCACATCGTCCTGAGCCCATCCGGCGAGCTCGCCGAGCCCGCCGCGCAGGACCTCCTCGTAGGTCTTGGACAGCTCGCGGCAGACCGCGGCCGGGCGCTCGGCGCCGAACGCCTGGGCCATGTCGACCAGGGTCGCCGCCAGCCGCCTCGGGGACTCGAAGTACACCTGGGTCCGCGGCTCGTCGGCGAGCTCGGCCAGCCGGGATCGCCGCTCGGCCGGCTTGCGTGGGAGGAATCCCTCGAAGCAGAAGCGGTCGCACGGCAGCCCGGACACGGCCAGGGCGGTGGTCACGGCCGAGGGCCCGGGCAGGGACGTGAGTCGGTGCCCCGCGTCCAGCGCAGCCCGCGCGGCCCGGTACCCGGGGTCGCTCACGGACGGCATCCCCGCGTCGGTCACCAGGGCGACCGTGCCACCGCCGGACAGCACCTCGAGCAGCCGGGGCAGCCGCTCGCGCTCGACGTCCTCGTAGTACGACACCACCGGCCCGGTGCGCGTCACGCCCATGTCCGCCAGCAGCCTGCGCAGCCTGCGGGTGTCCTCCGCAGCGACCAGGTCGGCCGACGCGAGCAGGAGCGCCAGCCTCGGGGAGGCGTCGGCAGGATTGCCCAGGGGGGTCCCGGCGAGGACCAGGGTCCCCGGCGCATCGGAGGTGGCGTCCGTCGAGTCGGGCATGGGCCCATCGTGCCGCACGCGCGCTCGCAGGAGGGGTCGCGCGCGCCCAACTAGAATCTCCCCATGAGCCCGACCGGCAAGGCGTTCTACGTCACCACGCCCATCTACTACGTCAACGACGCCCCGCACATCGGGCACGCCTACACGACCGTGGCTGCCGACACGATCTGCCGCTGGCACCGCCAGCGCGGCGAGGACGTGTGGCTGCTGACGGGCACCGATGAGCATGGGGAGAAGGTCCTGCGCACCGCGCAGGCCGCGGGCGTCTCGCCCCAGCAGTGGGCCGACCGGCTGGTCGCCGAGCACTGGAAGCCCGTCCTGGCGACGCTCGACGTGGCCAACGACGACTTCATCCGCACCACGGAGCGGCGCCACGAGGCGCGCGTGCAGCACTTCCTGACCCTGCTCAAGGACTCCGGGCACATCTACTCCGGGGACTACGAGGGCCCGTACTGCGTGGGCTGCGAGGAGTTCAAGCTCGCCGGCGACCTCGTCCCGGGGACGGGGGAGTTCGCGGGCCAGATGCTGTGCCCCGTGCACAGCCGTCCGGTGGAGATCGTCTCGGAGACCAACTGGTTCTTCCGGCTCTCGGCTTTCGGCGACGCATTGCTCGCGCACTACGCCGACCACCCCGACGCGGTCGCGCCGCAGAGCGCGCACAACGAGGTCACGTCGTTCATCCGCGGCGGGCTGCAGGACCTGTCCATCTCGCGGTCGAGCTTCGACTGGGGCATCCCCGTGCCGTGGGACACCTCGCAGGTCGTGTACGTGTGGTTCGACGCGCTGCTCAACTACGCCACCGCCGTGGGCCTCGGCGACGAGCCGCCGGCATCGGGTGCCGCGAAGTTCGCGGCCACGTGGCCGGCGGACATCCACCTGGTCGGCAAGGACATCCTGCGCTTCCACGCGGTGATCTGGCCGGCGATGCTGATGGCCGCCGGGCTCCCCCTCCCGGGGCAGGTGTACGCCCACGGGTGGCTGCTGGTGGGCGGGGAGAAGATGAGCAAGAGCAAGCTCACCGGGATCGCCCCCGAGCAGATCATCGACCACTTCGGGGTGGACGCCTTCCGCTACTACTTCCTGCGTGCGATCCAGTTCGGCAACGACGGGTCGTTCTCGTGGGAGGACATGTCCGCCCGGTACACCTCCGAGCTGGCCAACGGCCTGGGCAACCTCGGCTCCCGGGCGACCGCCATGGTGGGCAAGTACTTCGACGGGCTGCTGCCGGAGCCGGGTCCCTTCGCCAACGCCGACCTGGCGCTGGCCGACGCGCTGCTCACGGCGGTGCAGGACGCCGACGGGGCCTACTCGAAGCTGGACTTCTCCGTGGGCATCGGGGCGGTGAAGGCCTACGTGGATGCGGTGAACCTGTACGTGACCGAGCAGGAGCCGTGGGCCCTGGCCAAGCGGGTCGACGACCCGGTGGCCCGTGAGCGGCTCGCGACCGTGCTGTACACGACGTGCGAGGCCCTGCGGGCCGTGGCCGTGCTGCACAACGCGGTCATGCCGCGCGCGATGGGCACGCTGTGGGAGTCGATCGGTGCGGCCGAGGGCCTGGGCCCGATCGGCGACCAGCGCGTCGAGGACGTCAGCCGCTGGGGCCAGCTTCCCGCTGGGGTGCGCGTCACCAAGGGTGCCGCGCTGTTCCCGCGGCTGCCCGAGGAGGCTCCCGCCGGTGCCTGATGCCGCCACGGTCACCCATCGACCGCCCCTGCCCGAGCCGCTGCCGCGGCCGGTCATCGACTCGCACTGCCACATCGACATGCGCGGCGGCGACGAGGATGCCCTGAGCCCCGCGGACGCGGTGGCGGCGGCCGCGTCGGTCAACGTGACGGGAATCGTCCAGGTGGGCTGCTCGATCCGCGACGTGCACGCCGCGGTCGCGATGGCTGAGGCGAACCCGGGGATCGTGGCCGCGATCGGCATCCATCCGAACGAGGCGCCGAGGCTGGCGGCCCGGGGGGAGCTCGACGCGGCGATCGCCACGGTGGAGCAGCTGGCGGCGGGCTCAGCCCGGGTCCGGGGGGTCGGCGAGACCGGCCTGGACTTCTTCCGCACCCGCGAGCCGGAGGGCTGGGCGATCCAGGAGCAGTCGTTCCGTGCGCACATCGACATGGCGCGACGGCTCGGCCGGGCCCTGGTGATCCACGACCGGGACTCCCACGACGACGTCATCCGGGTGCTCCTCGACGAGCTCGCCGGTGCGGGCCTGCCGGACGTCGTGGTGTTCCACTGCTTCTCCGGAGACGAGCCGATGGCCCGGATCGCCGCTGAGCACGGCTGGTACGTGTCGTTCGCCGGGACGGTCACGTTCGCCAATGCCCGCGACCTGCACGCCGCCGCGCCGGTCGTGCCGCGTGACCGGATCCTCGTCGAGACCGACGCCCCGTTCCTGACGCCCACGCCCCACCGGGGCCGGGTCAACGCCAGCTACCTCGTGCCGTTGACGGTGCGCCGGCTCGCTGAGCTCCGCGGCGAGGACCTGGCCACGCTCTGCGACGACCTGCACGCCAACACGGTGCGGGCGTTCGGGGCCTGGGCGTGACCCACCCGGGCGAGGGTGGGGCCCACGCGGCCCTGCTCGGACCGGCGGAGGTCCGCGCGCTGGCCGCGCAGCTGGGCCTGCGCCCGACCAAGACCCTGGGGCAGAACTTCGTCATCGATGCCAACACCGTGCGCCGGATCGTGCGCGTGTCCGGTGTGGGTGCCGATGACGTGGTGCTCGAGGTCGGGCCCGGGCTGGGGTCGCTGACCCTGGCGCTGCTCGACGCCGTCGCGCACGTGGTTGCGGTCGAGGTCGATCCGGTGCTGGCCGGGCAGCTGCCGGTGACGGTGTCCCAGCGCGCGCCGGATCTCGCCGAGCGGCTCACCGTGGTGCCCGCCGACGCGCTGCGGATCACCGACCTGCCGGTCGCCCCGACAGCCCTGGTCGCCAACCTGCCCTACAACATCAGCGTCCCGGTCCTGCTGCACCTGATGACGACCTTCCCGACCATCCAACGGGCGCTGGTGATGGTGCAGCTGGAGGTCGCCGAGCGCCTGGCCGCGCCGCCCGGCTCGCGTGTCTACGGCGTGCCGTCGGTGAAGGCGCGCTGGTTCGCCGACGTCCGCCAGGCCGGGCTCGTCGGGCGCACGGTGTTCTGGCCGGTGCCGAACGTGGACTCGGGCCTCGTCGAGCTCATCCGCAGGCCGCCGCCCCGTGACGACGTCGACCGCGCCGACGTGTTCGCCGTGGTCGACGCGGCGTTCGCCCAGCGCCGCAAGATGCTGCGCTCGGCCCTGGCAACGTGGGCAGGCGGCTCCGGGCGCGCCGTGGAGCTGCTCGAGGCCGCCGGCGTCGACCCGACAGCCCGTGGCGAGGCCCTCGACGTCGCCCAGTTCGCCGCGATCGCCGCCGCCGCACTCGATTTGCACGAATAGCCTCCCGCCCAGGTCGGGCCCGTGGCCCACCGCACATGATGTGAGCGGAATGGCCGGCTCGCAGAGGGTCAGAACGCCCATTCCGTGTGCGGTCAACGACCGTGGGGATCGCGACGGCGTCGTGAACGTGCGAATCGTGCGCGATCGACGCCACGCGGTCGGGCGTGTCCGGGTTGGTCGTCTGGGTGACGGCATCGCCGTCGCGAAGCGCCGGCCTTAGCCTCGCCTTGGGCTCCGCAGGGGTCGAGCGTTGGTACCGTCGACGCGTGGAACGCTTCGCGGTTCGTCCCAGGGTGCTCGGCCTGCTCGTGGTGGCGGCGACCATCCCCGCGCTGATGGGTGCAGCAGTGCCAGCGGCCGTCCCGGGGCCCACAGCCGTCCCGGTGCCTGCTGTCGCCACCGTGACGGCAGGCACCTCCATGCCCGCCGGCGCCCCTGCCGTCGCCGCGATGGCTGCCGCCCGCCCCGGTGCCGGGCCGACCGGCCTGTCCGTGCTCGCACGGGTGCCCGCGGCCGAGAGCTCCTCGGGTCCGTCGCGGATCCTGCTGACCCCTGCCGCGGATCCGGCGACCTCGCAGCGCATCTCCTGGACGATGGGCGTGCGCACCAAGGGCCAGAGGGTCCAGTACCGCGTCCCCGGGTCGCCCGCGAAGCAGGTGCGCGCCACCCGTGCCCCGGCCACCTCCGTGAAGTACTCCGGCTCCGCCCAGCCGCGCTACTCGGCGACCCTGACCGGGCTCACGCCGGGCACCGCCTACCAGTACCGGATCGTGACATCCCGCGGCTCCAGCACCTGGCGCACCTTCACGACCGCCAACCCGGCCGCCCCCTCGCTGACCATGATCGGGCTCGGGGACACGCAGGTCGACAATCGCGGCGTGCCGCGCGCCACCCTGCGCCGGGCCCTGGCCGACGCCCCCGATGCGCAGCTGATCCTCCAGGCGGGCGATGTCGTCGACCGGCCGTACAAGGGATCCCAATGGGCCGACCTCTTCGCGGCGATGGGTACTTCGGCGCGGACCCGGAACTGGGTGGTCTCGATCGGCAACCACGAGCAGTGCGTGCTGGTGACCCGGTGCGACTCGAACCAGGCCGAGGCCTTCCGCTCGTACTTCGACTGGCCGGACAACGGGTTCCCCGAGCAGGGGGAGACGTGGTTCCACGTCGACTACCAGGGCGTGCGCATCGTGGTCCTCGACTCGTTCGGCGGCCGGATGGCCGAGCAGGCCGCCTTCCTCGACAAGGCCCTCGCGGAGAACCCGACCCGGTGGTCCATCGTGGTCATGCACGCACCGCCCGTTCGCGACCCGACCGGGGCGGACCAACGCGGAGGTCCGCGATCTCTGGTTGCCCATCATCGAGCGCAGGAATGTGGACCTGGTGCTCTCCGGCCACGACCACTCGTACGCCCGGGGCTCCCGGACACCCAACGGTCCGGTGTTCGCGGTCAGCGTCTCCGGCCCGAAGTACTACGAGGTGACCGACGCGGACTGGGCGCTCAACCGCGCCAGGCGCACGGTGTGGGCAGCGGCGACCTCGACCTACCAGGTCATCACGATCGCCGGCGACACCCTGTCGTACAGGGCCGTCGTGACCCATCGGGGTTCCGGGTCGACCTCCCCGTTCGGCCCGGGAGGTGTCCTCGACCAGTTCACGATCGTGAAGTCGGCCACGGGCGAGAAGGTCGTGCGATAGCCGCCGACGGCTACGCTGCACTCCCGTGAGCGCCTCCGTGACCGCCCGGGCACCGGGCAAGGTCAACATCCAGCTGTCGGTGGGGGCGGTGCGCGACGACGGGTTCCACCCGCTGGCCAGCGTGTTCCATGCGGTGGCGCTGTCCGAGGAGGTGACCGTCGCCATCGGGGCGCCCGGCACCGGGATCGTCATCGACTCGGTGACCGGTCTGCAGGCCGACGAGGTCCCGCGCGACTCCACCAACCTGGTGTGGCGGGCCGCTGAGCGGCTGGCCCTCGAGGTCGGCCGTCCCGCTCCTGACCTGAGGATCTCCATCACCAAGGGCGTGCCGGTCGCCGGGGGGATGGCCGGGGGATCGGCGGACTGCGCGGCCGCGCTGGTCGCGCTCAACGACCTCTGGGGCTCGCCGCTGGGCCGTGACGACCTGGCCCGGCTGGCCCTCGACCTCGGATCCGACGTGCCGTTCAGCCTCATGGGGGGCACGGCCCTGGGGCTCGGCCGCGGCGAGCAGCTCAGCCCGCTGATGGTCCGCGGCACCTTCCACTGGGTCTTCGCGACCGCCACCCAGGGGCTGTCCACTCCCGCGGTGTACGGGGCCTTCGACCGCCTCGTCGAGGACCGCATCGTGGCCGAGCCCCAGGCGGACGCCGCCGTCGTCGCAGCGCTGATCGCCGGCGACGCCAGGGCCCTGGCCAGGGTGCTGCACAACGACCTGCAGGAACCGGCGCTCACGCTGCGCCCGAGGTTGCGCGACGTGCTCGACGCCGGGTCGGCCGCAGGTGCCCTCGGCGGGATCGTGTCCGGCTCAGGGCCGACCGTGGCGTTCCTGGTGGCGGACCCCGCCGCTGCAGCCCGGGTCAACGCCGCACTGTCCGGGCTGGAGCAGGTGCGTGCGGCGTTCAGCACCACCGGGCCCGCCCCGGGCGCCCGTGTGATCAGCCGGAGCGACTGACCGCGCCGTCGGGACGACCTCCCGACGGGGTCAGGCCAGTGCCGGCCCGGGATCGGTGGTGATGGCGATGAGGTGGTCGCCGGCGAGGTGCACGGATCCGGTGCCGGCAGGGATGACGACGCTGGTGCCCAGGCCCAGCTCGATGGACTGGTGGTCGGTCGACAGGGTGCCCGAGCCGCCGATGACGGTCAGGACCCGGAACCCCGGCGCCTCCAGACGGCAGTCCTCCTGGAGCAGCTCCCAGCGCTGGACCCGGAACTGCGGGCAGTCCACCAGCACCCGGGTGCGGCCGCCTGTCCCGATCTGCTCCCAGGGTCCGGCGGTCCGCGCCGCGGCCGGGTCGTGCGGGGCCGTGACGACGGAGAACCCCTTGTCGACGTGCAGCTCGCGGGTCTGGCCATCGGGGCCAACGCGGTCGAAGTCGTAGAGCCGGTAGGTGATGTCGCTGCTCTGCTGGACCTCGTAGACCAGCATCCCCGGTCCCACGGAGTGCACCTCGCCGGCGTTGACCATGAAGAAGTCGTCCGGGGCCACCGGCACGGTGACCAGGTGCTCCATCAGGGTGCCGTCGGCCAGCGCCTGGCGCAGGTCGTCGGCGGTGGCGGCGGTGTGCCCGAGGATCAGGGCGGCGTCGTCCTGGCATGACACGACCAGCCAGCACTCGGCCTTGCCCCGCGGCTGTCCCTCCAGCACCTGGGCCTGGTCGTCATCGGGGTGCACCTGCACCGAGAGCCAGTCCTGGGGGTCCAGGAACTTGCACAGCAGCGGGAAGTCGCCGGTCTCCTCACGACCCGTCACCAGGCCGGCGCCCACGCCTGCCGCAGCGTGAACCCCTCCGGAGCACCGGAGCGGATGAACCCGCTCATCCCGGGCATCCCGGAGACCGCCCAGCACTCCCCGATGATCCCCTCGGGGACTGCCTCGCCGAACCACGCCCGCAACGTCGTGCCACCCCAGAGCCGCTCGGCGAACACCGGCTCGACGACCAACAACTCGGGCACGGGCTCTCCTGGGCGGGTGGGCCAGCCGGGTGGGCTGGTCGGGCGGTCGAGGGCGGGCGGCGGTTGCGCGGGTCGGTCGGGTCTCGGGGGCAGGCGGGCGGTCGAGGCGGGGGCGAACTCTCGTGCGTCCGACCCTATCGGCCCGGGCGACTAACCTTGGGCCCCATGCCGCCCGTCGTCGCCCTCGAGGACATCCATGTCGTCTTCGCGACGCGTGCGGTCCTGGCCGGGGTCACCCTGGGCATCGAGCGCGGCCAGCGCGTCGGGGTCGTCGGGCGCAACGGCGACGGCAAGTCGACGCTGTTCCGCGTGCTCGCGGGCGTGGCCGAGCCGGACTCCGGGCGGGTCATCCGCACCGGTGGGGCCCGGGTCGTCATGGTCGGGCAGTCCGATGCCCTCCCCGCGGGGGCGCGCACCGTTCGCGACGTCACGGTGGGCCATCGTCCCGAGCACGAGTGGGCGGCGGATCCGCGGATCCGCGCAGTGCTCACCGGGCTGCTCGGCGGCGTGCGGGCCGAGGGCTACGCGCAGGGCCTGGACACCGGGCTCGAGGGCCTCTCCGGCGGCGAGCGGCGCCGGCTGGCCCTGGCGCGGGCGCTCATCGATCCCGGCGACGTCCTGCTTCTCGACGAGCCGACCAACCACCTCGACATCGAGGCCGTCACCTGGCTCGCCGGCTTCCTGACCGGCCCCACCGGACCTCCGACCCTGGCGGTCGTGACCCACGACCGGTGGTTCCTCGACGAGGTGGCCACCACCACGTGGGAGGTCGCCGACGGGACCGTGTACCGGTTCGAGGGCGGCTACGCCGCATGGGTCCTGGCCCGCGCCGAGCGCGAGCGGCGTGAGGCGGTGGCCGAGTCCCGGCGGCGCAACCTGGTCAGCAAGGAGCTCGCGTGGCTGCGCCGCGGCCCGCCGGCGCGCACGTCCAAGCCGCAGTTCCGGATCGACGCCGCCAACGCGCTGATCGCCGACGTCCCCGAGCTGCGCGACACGCTCGCCCTTCGCCGGGTCGCCTCGGCCCGGCTCGGCCGGCAGGTCGTCGACCTCGAGTCGGTGGCGCTGCGGGTTCCCGGCGTCGGGGGTCCGGGCGAGCTCGCGACCGAGCGCACGCTGATCGAGGACCTGACCTGGCAGCTGGGGCCCGGCGACCGCGTCGGGCTCCTGGGACCCAACGGCGCGGGCAAGACGTCCCTGGTGCGCCTGCTCACCGGCCAGCGGGAGCCGGATGCCGGCACGATCGTGATCGGGTCCACCGTCGTGGCCGCCACCCTTCCGCAGACGATCGTCGCCGGGAACCCCGACGACCGGGTGCTGCCCAGCGTCGAGCGGCTCCGACGCGAGATCGAGATCGGCGGCAGGACGGTCACCGCCGGAACCCTGCTGGAGGACTTCGGGTTCAAGGGCGAGAAGGCCATGACCCGCATCGGCGACCTGTCCGGCGGCGAGGTGCGGCGCCTGGAGCTGCTGAAGCTCCTGATCGGCGGCCCCAACCTGCTCGTCCTCGACGAGCCGACGAACGACCTGGACGTGGAGACCCTGGCCGTCATCGAGGACGTCCTGGACTCGTGGCCGGGGACCCTGGTGGTCGTGAGCCACGACCGCTACTTCCTGGAGCGGACCTGCGACGACCTGTACGCCCTGCTCGGCGACGGCCGGCTGCGCCACCTGCCGCGCGGCGTCGAGGAGTACCTGGAGCGCCGATCCTCGGCCAGTGGCAGCCTGCTGTCGACCGGCGCCAGTGCCCCGGGGTCCTCCGGCGCCGTGGGCGGCGTGCTCCCGGTCGGGTCCTCGGTCCGCGTGGTGCCCCGCCGGTGCCCGCGTGCGCCCGGCCGCCGCCGGGGCCGCTGCCCGCCGGAGCCGCGGCCCCGCCGCGCTCACCGGGGCCGCGGCCCACGCCGCCCGCAAGGACCTGGCCCGGGTCGAGTCGCGAATGGCCCGGATCGAGGCCCTGCGCGAGGGCCTGCACACCCAGATGGCTGACGCCCACACCGACCACGAGCGGCTGCTGGCCCTGGCAGCCGACGACGCCGCCCTCGCCGCCGAGCACACCGACCTCGAGGAGCGCTGGCTCGAGCTCGGCGAGGCCCTCGAGGGCTGACCAACCTCGCACTCGTTCCGGTGGATCCCGGCCTGGCTGGCGCCAGCCAACACGCGTGTTCCGGTCGACCCTCCACCTATCGGGCAGCGCGTTCCACCGGAACTGCGGCGGTTCTGCAGCGGGGACGTGCGCAGGGCCTTTGCAGCGGAACTGGCGCGAGGTTGGACCGGCGGTCAGTCGGGCGGGGACTCGAACTGCAGCAGCAGGCGGCGCAGGCTCGCGGCGAGGTCGGACTGGTCCTCGGGGGGCAGGACGGCCAGCAGGTCGCGCTCCTCGGCCAGCAGGTCGATGAACGCGCCGTCGACCCGGCTGCGGCCCTCGTCGGTGAGGGCGACCCAGGTGCCGCGGCGGTCGTCGGGCACCGGCTCGCGCACGACCAGCCCACGCGTCTCCAGCCGGTCGATGCGATTGGTCATCGTCCCGCTGGTGACCAGCGTCTCGGCGAGCAGCTGCCCGGGAGTGAGCCGGTAGGGCGGCCCGGTGCGGCGCAGCGCGACGAGCACGTCGAACTCCCAGACGGCCAGCTCGTGCCGGGCGAACGCGACGTCGCGCGCGCGGTCCAGGCGGCGGGCGAGCCGGCTGACGCGGGAGAGCACCGACAGCGGGGCGAGATCCAGGTCGGGGCGCTGGCGGTTCCAGGCCTCGATGACCCGGTCGACGTCGTCGCCTGCGGGCGCGGACCGGGCGGCTGCGGACGCAGGCCGGGCGCCTGCGGGCGCTGGCCCGGAGGTCGTCCGGGGCGCCGTGGTGGCCCCCGCGCGGGCGGCTCGACGCTCATTCGTGGACCCGGGTGACCAGGCCCGGGTCCCGCTCCAGCCCGGAGACGCCGTTCCACGCCATGTTCACCACCTGCGTGATGACCTGCTCCTTGCTGGGCTTGCGCACCTCGGCCCACCACTCGCCGGTCAGGGCGACCATGCCCACGAGCATGTGGGCGTACATCGGGGCCAGCGCGACCGGGTAGTTGTAGTTCCGGCACACGACGACCAACCGGTCGGTCAGGTGGTCGGCGACCTCGCGCATGACGGTCCCGAAGGTGCCGCCCCGCTGGTCGCCGCGCGGGTGCGGGCGCAGCAGGACGCGGAACCCGTCGGTGTGGGCGTCGATGTAGTCGAACAGGGCGGTCGCCGCCTGCTCGAGCAGGACGCGCGGCCGGTCGGAGGTCAGGGACTCGGTCATCATCGACATCAGCAGCGTCATCTCGCGGTCGACGACGATCGCGTACAGGCTCTCCTTGTCGCCGAAGTGCTCGTAGACGACGGGCTTGGAGATCTTGGCGGCGGCGGCGATCTCCTCGATGCTGGCCGCGTCGAACCCGCGCTCGGCGAAGATCCCCCGGCTGACGTCGATCAGCTGGGCGCGGCGCTCGAGCGCGCTCATCCGGACCCGACCTCGGGACTGCGGGGTGCTGGCGGCCATGCTCCATTGTGGCCCCGGAGCGGGGCTATCCTTCTCAGCACCGCCGATCCCGGTTCGTTCAACGGCAGGACAGGTGCCTTTGGAGCACTCAATGGGGGTTCGAGTCCCTCACCGGGAGCACCCACGGCCGCGCTACCCGAGCCGGCCGCGACCCGCGAAGGACCCCCGTGACCGACCCCGCAGCCCACGTCAGCGCTGTCATCGTCCTCGCCGCGGGGGAGGGCAAGCGGATGCGCTCGGCCACCCCCAAGGTGCTCCACGAGATCGGCGGGCGCAGCCTCGTCGGGCATGCGGTGGCCGCCGCCGACGTCCTGGGAGCCGATCGGCTCGTCGTGGTCATCGGTCACGGGCGTGACGCCGTGGCGGCGCACCTGGCCGAGGTGGCGCCGCACGTGCGCACCGCCGTGCAGGACCAGCAGCTGGGCACGGGGCACGCCGTGCAGTGCGCCCTGGCGGAGTCCGGGGACGTCACCAGCGGCACTGTCGTGGTCACCTACGGCGACGTCCCGCTGCTCACCGGCGCGACCCTGGCCGAGCTCGTGGCCCAGCACGAGGCCGACGGCAACGCCGTGACCGTCCTGACCGCCCGGGTCGCCGACCCGACCGGGTACGGGCGCATCGTGCGGGCCGGGGACGGCTCGGTGGCCGGCATCGTGGAGCACCGGGACGCCACCGACGACCAGCGGGCGATCGACGAGATCAACTCCGGGATCTACGCCTTCGACGGCCGGGTGCTCGTCGACGCCCTGGCCCAGCTGCGCCCGGACAACGACCAGGGCGAGCTCTACCTGACCGACGTGCTGGCGCTGGCCCGGGCTGCGGGCGGCCGCGTGGCGGCTGTGGTCACCGACGACGTGTGGCAGACCGAGGGGGTCAACGACCGGGTGCAGCTGGCCGCGATGCGCCGCGAGCTCAACCGGCGCGTGGTGCAGGGATGGATGCTCGCGGGCGTCACCGTCGTCGATCCGGCCACCACGTGGGTGGACGTCACCGTCGAGATCGGCCAGGACGCCACCCTGGAGCCCGGGACGCTGCTGCGCGGGACCACGCGCGTGGCCGCCGACGCCCTGGTCGGCCCGGACACCCTGCTGGTCGACTGCGAGGTCGGTCCGGGGGCGCACGTGATCCGCACGCACGCGACCTCGGCGCGGATCGGGGCCGGCGCCCAGGTGGGGCCGTTCACGTTCCTGCGCCCCGGGACGGTCCTCGGGGAGCGGTCCAAGGCGGGGGCGTACGTGGAGATCAAGAACTCCCAGGTGGGCGCCGGCTCGAAGGTGCCGCACCTGTCCTACGTGGGCGACGCCACGATCGGGGAGGGCTCCAACATCGGCGCCGCCACCGTCTTCGTCAACTACGACGGCGTGGCCAAGCACGCCACGGTCGTCGGCGACCAGGTCCGGATCGGTTCGGACACGATGCTGGTCGCCCCGGTGACGATCGGCGACGGGGCCTACACCGCCGCCGGCTCGGTGATCACCGAGGACGTCCCGCCGGGGGCCCTGGGCCTGGGCCGCGCCCGGCAGCGCACGATCGAGGGCTGGGTGCTGTCCGCCGGGAGGGGACGGCCTCGGCACGGGCAGCGGCGGCCGCGCAGGAGTCGGCCGGCTCCACCACCGGGCAGGAGTGAGGCATGCTCGCGTTCCACTTCGGCGTCATGGGGTCGGGCAAGTCGGCGTTCGCCCTGATGACCGCCCACGAGAAGAACCGACCCGACGCCGCCTCGCACCCCAACCGTGCGGTGCTCGCCACGACGATGGACCGCTCGACCGAGACCGTCACCTCGCGCACCGGGATGACGGCCCAGGCGATCCAGCTGCAGCCCGGCACCGTCCGCCCGGAGCTGTTCAACGGGGCGAACACCGTCGTGATCGACGAGGCCCAGTTCCTGACCGCCGGCGACGTCGACGTGCTCGCCGGGATGAGCGCGGCCGGCACGGAGGTCATCTGCTTCGGCCTGCGCACGGACTTCTCCTCGGCGCTGTTCGAGGGGGCCCGGCGGCTGCTGGAGCTGGCCGACAAGGTCGCGCCGATGGCCATCGAGCCCCGCTGTGCCGCCTGTGAGCGCCCGGCGGTCATCAACGCCCGCTTCGTCGACGGCCGCCTCACCGCCACCGGGGACACGGTCGTCATCGGAGATGTCGCCCGGGCCGGGGGCAACCAGAAGGTCACCTACGACCCGATGTGCTACCGGTGCTGGCGGGTCCGCCTCGGCGACGCCGCGGCCAACAACGGGGTCGGTGTCGCCTCCGCGGGCGCCATCGGCAACGATGTGCCCCGTTGACCGCTCGGCGTCCAGGAGGACAGCACATGGCCCGGATGACCCACAAGCCCAAGAAGCACCTCATGCTCTTCAGCGGGCGCAGTCATCCCGCGCTGGCGGAGGCCGTCGCAGCCGAGCTCGACGTGACCCTGACCCCGACCTCGGCCTACGACTTCGCCAACGGCGAGATCTTCGTGCGCTTCGAGGACTCGGTGCGCGGGGCCGACGCGTTCGTGCTCCAGGCCCACACGGCGCCGATCAACAAGTGGATCATGGAGCAGCTGATCATGGTCGACGCGCTCAAGCGCGCCTCGGCCAAGCGGATCACGGTCGTGCTGCCCTTCTACGGGTACGCCCGGCAGGACAAGAAGCACCGCGGCCGGGAGCCGATCAGCGCCCGGCTGATCGCCGACCTGTTCAAGACCGCCGGTGCTGACCGGCTGATCTCCGTCGACCTGCACACCGCCCAGATCCAGGGCTTCTTCGACGGCCCGGTGGACCACCTGTTCGCCCTGCCGCTGCTGGCCGACCACATCCAGGCCCGCCTTGCCGGCGAGAGGATCACCGTGGTGTCCCCGGACGCCGGCCGGGTGCGCGTGGCCGAGCGCTGGACCGACGTGCTCGGCGCCCCGCTGGCGATCATCCACAAGCGTCGCGACCCTGATGTGCCCAACCAGGTCCGGGTGCTCGAGGTCGTCGGTGAGGTCAAGGGCCGGGTGTGCGTCGTCGTCGACGACATGATCGACACCGGCGGGACGATCGTGAAGGCGGCCGAGACGCTGCTCGAGCAGGGTGCCAAGGAGGTCGTGGTCGCCGCGACGCACGGGATCCTGTCCGATCCCGCCACCCAGCGGCTGGCCGACTCGCCGATCTCCGAGGTGGTCGTCACCGACACGCTGCCGATCAGTGCGGACCTCGACAAGCTGACCGTCCTGTCGATCGCGCCCCTGCTGGCCACGGCGATCAAGGAGGTCTTCACCGACGGATCCGTGACGCGGATGTTCGACCCGACGCCGAACGGCGATCCCGCGCACTGAGCCCCGGCGCAGTGGCGTGCGCCCCGCGCACGACTGCCGCGTTTGGTCGGGGCGTCCGGCCGACGGTAGACTCCTGCCATTCCTCGGCGAGGGTGCCCCGCTGCGTGTGACGTTGCGGCTGCCGTGATCGACGTGGTGGCGGGTCCTCCCTCCAGCCGAAGGACCATCGCCCCACGTCTCAAGGAGTTCGTGTCGTGTCTGACACCCAGGTCCACCTGTCCGCCGTCCCGCGCAGCGACTTCGGCAAGGGCGCAGCCCGCCGGCTGCGTCGCACCGGGATGGTGCCCGCCGTCATCTACGGCCACGGCTCGGATCCCGTCCACGTCGCCCTCGACGGCCACGACCTCGCCAAGGCCCTGCGCCAGCCGCGGGTCGTGCTCGCCCTGGACGTCGAGGGCACCGGCTACGTCTGCGCCCCCCGCGACGTCCAGCGCGACGTCGTCCGCCAGGTGCTCGAGCACGTCGACCTCGTGGTGATCGGCAAGGCCGAGGCGCAGGCCCGTGCGGCCGCGGCCGAGGCGATCGCGCACGCTGAGGCTGCTGCCGAGGAGGCCGGTGTCGACGTCAGCGCCGCCGTCGAGGCGATCGAGGCCGCCATCGCCGCAGGCGAGGACCCGGAGGCCGCGGCGTCCGCTGCCCTCGAGCAGGCCGTCGAGGACCAGCACGCCCTCGAGGACGCCCAGGCTGCCGTGATCGAGGCCCGCGAGGCTGACGAGGAGGCGGCTGATGCGGCTGCCACCGCTGCTGCCGTGGTCGACGAGAAGGACTGACCCCGGCTTGTCCGACACGCCGTGGTTGGTGGTCGGGCTGGGCAACCCCGGCCCGCAGTACGCCGGCACACGGCACAACATCGGCGCGATGGCAGTCGAGTCGCTGGCGGGCTCCCTGGGAGGGAGCCTGTCGACGCACCGGCGCTGTCGCGCCGAGGTCTTTGAGGGCCGGATCGGCCCGTTGGGCCACGGCGCCACCCGGGTCGTCCTCGCTCGGTCGCGCGGCTTCATGAACGAGTCCGGTGGCCCGGTGTCGTGCCTGATGGAGTTCTACAAGGTCCCCGTCGAGCAGCTCGTGGTCCTGCACGACGAGCTCGACCTGCCCCTGGGTGGACTGCGGATCAAGCAGGGCGGCGGCGACAACGGGCACAACGGCCTGCGCTCGCTGCGCCGGTCGCTGGGTGGCGGCGACTTCCTGCGGGTGCGCCTGGGCATCGGCCGACCGCCCGGTCGCCAGGATCCGGCCGACTTCGTCCTGCGTCCGTTCGCCAGCTCCGAGCGGACCGAGGTCGACCTGCTCCTGGGCGAGGCGGTGGACGCCACCGAGGTCCTGGTGCGCCAGGGCCTGGAGCCGGCGCAGAACCAGTTCAACCGCTGAGCCGCTGCCGAACGCGCGCCGCGCGTGGGAGGATCCGCACGTGCCCACAGACGCGTCCTTCGCCGCCGAGATCGCCCGGGAGGCCGGCCTCGCGCTGCTCGACCTGCGCGCCCGCTTCGGCCCCGTCGACGACGACGGTCCGCCGCCGGGAGCTCATGGACGCCGGAGATCGGCTGGCCCAGCAGATCCTCTCCGACCGGCTGACCGCCGCAGCGCCCGGGGACGCGGTGCTCTCCGAGGAGGCCACCGACTCCGACGCCCGGCTGGCCGCCGAGCGCGTGTGGATCATCGACCCCCTGGACGGCACCGACGAGTACGGCCAGGGTCGGACGGACTTCGCCGTGCACGTCGCGCTGTGGCAGCGCAGCGCGGGTGCGCAGGGCGCGCTCACCGACGCCGTCGTGGACGTCCCCGCGCTGGGGGAGCTGTGGCGCACCGACCACCCACGGCCGGCCCACGAGCTCCCGACGAACCGGGCCCTGCGGATCGTGGTCTCCCGGTCACGGCCACCGGCGGGCCTGAGCCGGCTGCTCGAGGACGTCTCGGTCGACCTCGCCGAGTCCGGGATCACCCCGCGGGGCATCGAGGCGGCCAACGTCGGCTCGGTGGGGGCCAAGCTCGGCGAGGTCATGGCGGGGCGGGCCGAGGCCTACCTGCATCCGGGGGGCCTGAACGAGTGGGACCTCGCCGCCCCGCACGCCTGCGCCCTGGCAGCCGGCCTGGTCGCCCTCGGCCCCGAGCAGCCGTTCAACCGGATGCCACCCACGGCCGGCCCGGTCCTGATCTGCCACCCCGCCCTGGCCCCCGTCCTTCACAGCCAACTGGCGCTGACCCCCCACCCGCCCCCCACCCGCCCCACCCCGCAAACCCTCCGCGAAGGGTCAGACCCTCCGCGTCCGACGGGAGGATCTGACCCGTCGGGAGGGTTTGCGCCGAGGCGTTGGGGCCGGCCGGATCGGTGCGGCAGACGCTGGCCTCCCGGGGGTGGGAGAATGGGGGCTCTCATGGATCTCTCTGGACTTCTGGCGGGCCTGCTCCTCGACCCGGCCTTCGCGCGCGCCGCCCGGGCTGAGGGCCCGCACGGATCGGTGGTCACCCCCGACGCGGCGATCCCCTTCCTCGCCGCGGGGATGGCCCGGCACCGCCTCGTCCTGGCGGTGACCGCCACCACCCGGCAGGCCGAGGACCTCGCGGCGGCGGCCAGCAGCCTGACGGGCACCGCCCGTGTGGCCGTGCTCCCGGCCTGGGAGACGCTCCCGCACGAGCGCCTGAGCCCGAGCTCGGACACGGTCGGCCGGCGGCTGGCCGTCCTTCGCCGGCTGGCGCACCCGGACCCCGACGACGAGACGATCGGCGCCCTCGACCTGGTGGTCGCCCCGGTCCGGGCCCTGCTCCAGCCGATCGTCACCGGCCTGGGCGACCTGCAGCCCGTGGTGGTGCGCCCGGGCGACGAGATCGCCCACGAGGAGCTCGCTGCGGCGCTGGTGGCCATCGGCTACGCCCCGACGGACCTGGTGGAGAAGCGCGGCCAGTTCGCGATCCGCGGCGGGATCCTCGACGTGTTCCCGCCCACCGAGGAGCACCCCCTGCGGGTCGAGTTCTGGGGCGATGACGTCGAGGAGATCCGCTACTTCCGGGTCTCCGACCAGCGCTCGCTCGAGGTCGCCCGGCACGGGCTGTGGGCGCCGCCCTGCCGCGAGCTGCTCCTGACCCCGAGCCGTCCGGGAGCGCGCCGCGGCCCTGGCGGGCGCGGCACTCCGAACTGGCCGAGATGTGCGCGAAGCTCGCCGAGGGGATCGCCGTCGAGGGGATGGAGGCGCTCGTCCCCGGTGCTGGCCGACGGCATGGAGAGCCTGATCGACGCCGTGGCCCGCAGCGGGTCCGGACAGGCGGCGCCGCTGGTCCTGCTGTGCGACCCGGAGCTGGTGCGCACCAAGGCCCATGACCTCGTGGCCACCAGCAACGAGTTCCTCGCCGCGTCGTGGCACAACGCCGCGGTCGGCAACGAGACGCCGATCGACCTCGGCGCCGCGACGTACCGGACCATCGACGAGGTGCGCGGGGCAGCCGCCGACCTCGGTGTCGCCTGGTGGACCGCGGGCCCGTTCGGCATGGCGGCTGCCGGTGACCACACGGACGTCGACCCGGACGCTGCCGGTGACCCCGCGATCGACGAGGACGCGATCGCCCTGCCGATCACCGCCACCCCTGCCTATCGGGGCGACGGGAAGGCCCTGGTCACCGACCTGCGGGCCGCTCTGCGGGCGGGCAGGCGGGTCGTCGCGGTCACGGCCGGCGTGGGGTCGGCGCAGCGCCTGGCCGAGCAGCTCGGCGCGGCCGATGTCGCCGCCCGGGTCGCCCCGGGGATCACCCGCTGGCCACCGGGGACCGGCGTCGTCACCGTCACCACCGGCCGGCTCGACCACGGCCTGGACGCCCCCGGCGCCGGGCTGCTGGTCGTCACCGAGACCGACATCCGCGGCCAGAAGGGCTCCACCCGGGACATGGCCCGGATGCCCTCGCGCCGGCGCAACACCGTCGACCCGCTGCAGCTGGCGGCCGGCGACTTCGTCGTCCACGAGCAGCACGGGGTCGGCCGCTACGTCGAGATGACCCAGCGGACCGTCGGCGGGGCGACCCGCGAGTACCTGGTCCTGGAGTACGCCCCGAGCAAGCGCGGCCAGCCGCCGGACCGCCTCTACGTCCCCACCGACCAGCTCGACCAGGTCACCCGCTACGTCGGCGGGGAGGCGCCCAGCGTCCACCGGCTCGGCGGCGCGGACTGGCAGCAGGCCAAGACCCGCGCACGCAAGGCGGTGCGCCAGATCGCCGGCGAGCTGGTCAAGCTCTACGCCGCCCGCCAGCAGGCCGTGGGGCACGCGTTCGGCCCCGACACCCCCTGGCAGCGCGAGCTCGAGGACGCCTTCGCCTACACCGAGACCCCCGACCAGGACTCGACCATCAACGAGGTCAAGGCCGACATGGAGCGGGCCATCCCGATGGACCGCCTGGTCTGCGGCGACGTCGGCTACGGCAAGACCGAGATCGCCGTGCGCGCGGCGTTCAAGGCGGTGCAGGACGGCAAGCAGGTCGCCGTCCTCGTGCCGACCACGCTGCTGGTCCAGCAGCACTTCCAGACGTTCTCCGACCGGTACTCCGGGTTCCCGGTCAAGGTCGCCGCGCTGTCCCGGTTCCAGACCGACGCGGAGGCCCGGACGGTCCTCGACGGCCTGGCCGACGGGACCATCGACGTGGTGATCGGCACCCACCGGCTGTTCAGCGCCAAGACCCGGTTCAAGGACCTCGGGCCTGCTGATCGTCGACGAGGAGCAGCGCTTCGGCGTCGAGCACAAGGAGCACATCAAGGCCCTGCGCACCAACGTCGACGTGCTCACGATGTCGGCCACGCCGATCCCGCGCACCCTGGAGATGGCGGTCACCGGGATCCGGGAGATGTCCACGATCCTGACCCCGCCGGAGGAGCGGCTGCCGATCCTGACCTACGTCGGGGCCTACGACCCGAAGCAGATCTCGGCGGCCATCCGCCGGGAGCTGCTGCGCGACGGCCAGGTGTTCTTCGTGCACAACCGGGTGGAGTCCATCGACCGGGTCGCCTCGAAGCTGCGCGACCTGGTCCCCGAGGCGCGGATCGCCACCGCCCACGGGCAGATGAACGAGCACACCCTCGAGCAGATCATCGTGGACTTCTGGGAGAAGCGCTCCGACGTGCTGGTCTCCACCACGATCGTCGAGTCCGGGCCTGGACATCCCCAACGCCAACACCCTGATCGTCGACCGCGCCGACGCCTTCGGCCTGAGCCAGCTGCACCAGCTGCGCGGACGCGTCGGCCGTGGCCGCGAGCGCGCGTACGCCTACTTCCTGTACCCGCCGGAGAAGCCGCTGACCCAGACCGCCCACGACCGGCTGGCCACGATCGCGGCGCACACCGACCTCGGTGCGGGCATGCAGGTCGCGATGAAGGACCTCGAGATCCGCGGCGCGGGCAACATGCTCGGCGGCGAGCAGTCCGGCCACATCGCCGACGTGGGGTTCGACCTGTACGTGCGGCTCGTGGGGGAGGCCCTGGCCGAGTACCGCGGCGACGCCGGCGCGGACCTGGCCGACGTGAAGGTCGAGCTGCCGGTCGACGCCCACATCCCGCACGAGTACGTCAGCGGCGAGCGGCTGCGCCTGGAGGCCTACCGCAGGATCGCCGCCGCCAACGACGCGTCCGCGATCGAGGAGGTCGTCGCCGAGCTGCGCGACCGCTACGGGCCGAGCCCGGCGCCGGTGGAGCGCCTCATGGACGTGGCCCGGCTGCGGGTCCTGGCCCGCTCGGCCGGAGTCAGCGAGATCGTGCTCGCGGGGAACTACGTCCGCTTCGGCGGCGTGGACCTGCCCGAGTCCCGCCGGCTGCGGCTGGTGCGGCTGTACCCCGGGACCCAGATCAAGCCGGTCACGCGGACCATCCTCGTGCCGCGGCCCAAGCCGGCCACCGTGGGCGCTGCACCCGTCATCGACGCGGCCCTCGTAGCATGGGCCCGTGAGGTGATCGGCTCGGTCATCCTCGAACCGATCGGAGGCACGTGATGCGTAGGACCGCCATCGCCCTGGGTTGTGGCGTTCTGGTGCTCGCCGGCTGCAGCAACGCGGGCTCGGCCACGTCCGTGCGGGTCGACACCGGCCAGGCGGCGGTGTCCGATGAGTTCCGCATCGCCCAGTCGGAGATCGCCGACGACGTCTCGCAGGTGCTCTCCGGCCTGGGCCAGCCGCCCGGCGAGCCGCCCGACGGGGCTGGCCAGCGCCACGACGCAGCGGCTCGTCCAGGCCCGGCTCATCGAGAGCTACGCGGCCACCCAGGACATCGAGCTGACCCGCACGCAGGTCGAGCAGGGCCTCGAGCAGTTGGCCACCGAGAACGGCGGCCGGGAGGCGCTGGAGAACCTCGCCCTCCAGTCCGGCATCCCGGTCGGGGCCCTCGAGCTCACGGTGCGCACGAACCTGCTGGTCACCGCGATCGGCGAGAAGCTGAACCCCTCGGGCGACCCGCAGGCCAAGGGCGAGTCGGCGCGGGTGGCGCTGTCGGAGTACTCCGAGGCCATCGACGTCGAGGTGTCCCCGCGCTACGGCACCTGGGACGACGCCCAGCTGTTGATCATCCCCGGCTCGTCGGTGACGCAGCCGTCGGGCGGGGAGCAGGCAGCCCAGTAGATGGGCGGGCACACCGAGGGTCCGCAGTCCCGGGACGTGCCGGCACCCACCGGGCAGCCGCTGCTCGAGCTCATCGCCGTGATGGATCGGCTGCGCTCCCCGGGCGGATGCCCGTGGGACGCCGAGCAGACCCACCAGTCGCTGGTGTCGTACCTGACCGAGGAGGCCCACGAGGCCGTCGAGGCGATCGAGACCGGGGACCGCGCGGCGATGCGCGAGGAGCTGGGCGACGTCCTGCTGCAGGTCATGTTCCACTCCCGGATCGCCCAGGAGGACGAGTCGGACCCCTGGTCGATCGACGACGTCGCGGCCGGGATCGCCGCCAAGCTGGTCGCCCGGCACCCGCACGTCTTCGGCGACGAGTCCGTCGACTCGGCGGCCCATGTCGAGTCCGTGTGGCTGGCCCGCAAGACCGCCGAGAAGTCCCGTGACTCGGTCCTCGACGGCATCCCGACGGGCCTGCCCGCCCTGCTGCTCGCGGCGAAGATGCACTACCGGGTGACCCACGGCGGGGTCCAGCTGCCTCCGGCGGACCCCGACCATCCGGCAGCTGGCGTCCCGGGTGCTCGACGAGGTCGGTCCCGAGGGGACCGGCGACCTGCTCCTGGCCCTGGCCACCGAGGCGCTCGACCGCGGAGTCGACCCCGAGTCCGCCCTGCGGGGGGCCCTGCGCGGCTACTCCGAGCAGGTCCGGGCTGCTGAGTCCGGGCCCGCCTGAGGTCCCGGTCGCACCATCGCTCAACAGGAGCCGCACCGCCGGAGTGGGTAGTGTGGCGGGCAGTGCGAGCGCCCCTGGCGTCCGCCGCCTGACCACCAACCTGATGGGAGCATCCTGTGGCAAGTATCGATGTCGTGATCGCGCGCGAGATCCTCGATTCGCGCGGCAACCCGACCGTCGAGGTCGAGGTGGCGCTGGAGGACGGGGCCACGGGGCGCGCTGCCGTGCCCTCGGGTGCCTCGACCGGCGCGTTCGAGGCCTGCGAGCTCCGCGATGAGGACAAGGGCCGCTACCTCGGCAAGGGCGTCATGAAGGCTGTGGCCAACGTCGAGGACGAGATCGCCCCCGCGATCCTGGGCTTCGACGCCTCCGAGCAGCGCCTCATCGACCAGACGATGATCGACCTGGATGGCACGGCCAACAAGGAGCGCCTCGGCGCGAACGCGATCCTGGGCGTCTCGCTGGCCGTGGCCAAGGCCGCGGCCGAGTCGGCGGGCCTGCCCCTGTTCCGCTACCTCGGTGGCCCGAACGCCTACCTGCTGCCCGTCCCGATGATGAACATCATCAACGGCGGCTCGCACGCCGACTCCGACGTCGACATGCAGGAGTTCATGATCGCCCCGATCGGCGCCGAGACGTTCGGCGAGGCCCTGCGCAAGGGCGCCGAGGTGTACCACGCGCTCAAGGGCGTGCTGAAGTCCAAGGGCTACGCGACCGGCCTGGGCGACGAGGGCGGCTTCGCGCCGAACCTGCCCAGCAACCGCGCTGCGCTCGAGCTGATCGTCGAGGCCATCGAGAAGGCCGGCTTCATCCCCGGCACCGACATCGCCCTGGCGATGGACGTGGCCGCCTCGGAGTTCCACGGCCGCGCGCTGAAGGGCTCCGGCGAGGTCAAGCCCGAGGAGTACTTCGTCGAGGGCCAGGCCAAGAGCACCGACCAGATGATCGAGTACTACTCCGGGCTGGTTCGCGACTTCCCGATCGTCTCGATCGAGGACCCGCTGGGCGAGGACGAGTGGGCCGACTGGACCGCCATCACCGCCGAGCTGGGCGCCAAGGTGCAGATCGTGGGCGACGACCACTACGTCACCAACACGAGCCGCATCATGCGGGGCATCGAGGAGAAGACCGCCAACGCGCTGCTGGTCAAGGTCAACCAGATCGGCTCGCTGACCGAGACGGCCGAGGCCGTCGAGGCTGCCCACCGGGCCGGGTTCAAGACGATGATGAGCCACCGCTCGGGCGAGACCGAGGACTCGACCATCGCCGACCTGGCCGTCGCGTTCAACTGCGGCCAGATCAAGTCCGGCGCGCCGGCCCGTTCCGACCGCGTCGCGAAGTACAACCAGCTGCTGCGCATCGAGGACGAGCTCGACGACGCGGCACGCTACGCAGGCGCCTCGGCGTTCCCGAGGTTCTCGGCCTGACCGTGGGAGGATGGGCGGCATGTCAGCCGGCCGCCCATCCCCTGCTCCACGGGTCCGGCGACCCGACATCCGACGCCCAGTGCTCTCCGCCCGCGCGGGGGCCGCACTGGGCGTCGTCGTCATCCTGATCACCATCCTGGCCATCCCGTTCCGGGAGTGGATCACCCAGGGTGCGCGGATCGCCGAGCTCGAGTCGCAGGTGGCGTGGCACACCCAGCGG
The DNA here is from genome assembly GCA_963729885.1 of uncultured Actinomycetes bacterium. GTDB lineage: Bacteria > Actinomycetota > Actinomycetes > S36-B12 > CAIYMF01 > Prado023. The sequence goes on along the minus strand of CAVSQK010000041.1, from coordinate 6,107 downwards.
GTGTCCGACCTGCAGGCGGCCCACGAGCGCTGGAAGGACCCGGCGTACGTCGAGGCCCAGGCCCGCTCGCGGCTGCACTTCGTCCGGCCCGGCGAGGTCGGCTACGTGGTCCTCACCGACGAGCAGGTGGCCGCCCCCGAGACCACCCAGACCCGGCCGATGGCCGACGTCCCCAGGGCGGCCCGTGGTGGAGCGCGGTCTGGACCACGGTCGAGCGGGCTGCCGACCCGGCGAAGAAGAGCCCCCCTCCGGCGCCCGCCCCCGCTCAGCCGGCGCAGAGCTACGGCCAGTGACGGCAGGCGACCCGGCGCCCGCCGGGAGCCCGGCTCCGCCCGTCAGCCCGGCGGACCTCGAGGCCGTCACCGCCCAGCTCGGGCCGGCCGGTCCGGGCCGTGCGCGCCGTGGCGCACCGGTGCGCGTGCGGGCAGCCCGACGTCCTCATGACCGAGCCCCAGCTGCCCGACGGCACGCCGTTCCCGACGTTGTACTACCTGACCTGCCCGAGGGCCACCAGCGCGATCGGCACCCTCGAGGCCGGGGGCCTCATGCGCGAGATGGCCGAGCGCCTGGCCACCGATCCTGAGCTCGCGGCCGCCTACCGGGCAGCCCACGAGAGCTACCTGGCACAGCGGGAGCAGCTCGGGCACGTGGAGCACATCGCGGGCATCAGCGCCGGGGGGATGCCCGACCGGGTCAAGTGCCTGCACGTCCTCGTCGCGCACTCGCTGGCCGTGGGACCGGGCGTGAACCCCCTGGGCGACGAGGCCCTGGCAGTCCTCGCCGAGCGCGGCATCGACCCCGGCGCGGCGTGGGGCGGCCCGCCCGGTGGGTGCGTCCCCGGGGGATCATGACCACCCGGCGCGCGGCCGCCATCGACTGCGGCACGAACTCCATCCGCCTGCTGGTCGCCGACGTCGACCCGGTGGCCGGCACCGCCACGGACGTCGTGCGGGAGATGGTCATCGTCCGTCTGGGCGAGGGCGTGGACGCGACCGGGGAGTTCAGCGCGGCAGCCCTGGAGCGCACGTTCGCGGCGTGTGCGCGCCTACGCGGACGTGCTGCGCGCGGCGGGGAGCCCACCCCTGCGGTTCGTCGCCACGTCGGCCTCCCGGGACGTGTCCAACCGGGCCGAGTTCATCGCCGGGGTCGCGGGGATCCTGGGGGTGCGCCCCGAGGTGATCAGCGGCGAGGAGGAGGGTGCGCTGTCGTTCGCCGGTGCCACGACGGGCATCCCCGCCGGGGCCAGGGGCCCTTCCTCGTGGTCGACATCGGAGGGGGCTCCACGGAGTTCGTGCTCGGGACCGGGCACCCCACGCACCGGACCAGCGTCGACATCGGCTGCGTGCGCATGACCGAGCGGCACCTGGCGGCCGACCCACCCACGCCCGAGCAGGTCGCGGCCGCGACCGCCGACATCGACGCAGCGATCGCCCGGGCCGGCCAGCGCCGTCCCGTTCGCGCAGGCCGCCACCCTGGTCGGGCTCGCCGGCTCGGTGACCACCGTCGCCGCGCTGGCGCTGGGGCTGCCGGAGTACGACGCGGCGATCATCCACCACAGCCGGATCGCCGTTGCCGACGTCCGCCGGGTCAGCGACGAGCTGCTGGCGATGCCCCGGGAGCAGCGGGCCGCGCTCGCCGTCATGCACCCGGGGCGCGTGGACGTGATCGGGGCCGGGGCGCTGGTCCTGCGTCGGATCATGGACGCCACCGGGGCGGCGGAGGTGCTCGTCAGCGAGCACGACATCCTCGACGGGGTCGCGTGGTCAGTCGCGGCCGAACAGGCGGCTGAGGCGATGGCGCGGTCGCGATCCAGTCGCCGCTGCCGATCCAGTCACCGAGACCTGAGGCCAACGGTCCCGGCAGCACGAGGGCCAGGGCCCACGGCAGCGGCAGTCCGAGCGGCGAGCAGGGCCATCATCGCCGCGGCCATGAGCAGCAGCACCACCCAGCGCCGGGTCTTCGGCCGGGTCTCGAACAGGATCTGGTCCCGGCCGGCCGAGAGCAGGTTGAGCACGAACGTCGGGAGGAAGATGCAGACGAAGACGATCAGGGGATCCATCGCAGGACCTCCTGTCACCCGTAGGCTGTGACCATGCCGAGCCTCGCCGTCACCGTCATCGGCCGCGACCGACCGGGCATCATCGCCGAGGTTACCGGCGTGCTGGCCGATCTGGGGGGCAATCTCGAGGATTCCTCGATGACCCTGCTGCGCGGGCACTTCACCTGGACGCTGATCGTCGACCTGGATGCCACCGCCGAGGAGCTCGGTGCCCGGCTGGCGCACCTCGGGGCCGATGGGTTGGTCGTGTCGGTGCTGCCGGTCGGCCCGGAGGAGCCACCGACCGGTGAGGCGGGCTACATCCTCAGCGTCCACGGCGCGGACCGTCCCGGCATCGTGGCCGGGGTCACGGCGACCCTGGCCAAGCACGGTGGGAACATCACCGACCTGTCCACGAGGCTCGGCCACGGCGGGATGTACCTGCTGGTCGCCGAGGTGAGCCTCCCGCCCGGCGTCGACGTGGTCGCCCTCGGCTCCCAGCTGTCCGAGGCCGGCCGCAACCTCGGCGTCGGGGTCTCGCTGCGCCCCGCCGACTCCGACGTCCTGTAGCTCGCCATGGACGACGTGCGGGCCCTGCGACTGCCCATGCCCGAGCTGCCGGCCGGTCGGATCCTGCCGGTGGTGGCCGCCCCCCATGAGGTGCTGGGCGCCCGCTGCGCCGAGGTGGACCCGACCGACCCGGACGTCGTCCAGCTGGCCGCAGACCTGATCGCCACCATGCGCGTCTCGCCCGGGTGCGTCGGGCTCGCGGCCAACCAGGTCGGCATCGGCTGGCGGGTCTTCAGCCTCGATGTGTCCCGGCACCCCAAGGCCCGGACCCACCACGGCACGTTCGTGCTGGTCAACCCCGTCGTGGTCGCCACTTCGCGCAACGAGAAGGGTCGCGAGGGCTGCATGTCGGTGCCCGACTTCACCGGCGACGTGCGCCGGGCCACCCGGATGACCGTGGCGGGTGCGCTGCCGGGATCCGGCGAGGAGGTCACCCTGACCACGGATGCCTTCGAGGCCCGGGCCCTGCAGCACGAGATCGACCACCTCGACGGGCTGCTCTTCCTCGACAGGGTCGCCGGCGCGCACGCGATCCACCCCCGCACGACGTACCTTTGAGCCGGTCGGGCCCCGAGGCCGGCCCCCGTAGCCCAATTGGCAGAGGCAGGCGGCTTAAAACCGCCCGAGTGTGGGTTCGAGTCCCACCGGGGGCACGTACGTGCCGTGCGCAGCAGCGGAGCAGCGTGCTCGGGCAGGTGTGAACGGGGCGTTCGCGGGGAAGGAACGTGCCGAATCGCGCGTTATGTGGTTCAGTGGATGCACCGCCCGCACGGGCGGTGCTGACTTTGTCGACGTGGAGGTCGAACACACCGATGAACAACAAGAACCCCATCTTCCACCGGCTTGACGAGCAGACGTCCGGCCAGGCGGGCTTCGCGTACGCGGAAGGGGTCCAGGCCTACGGCCAGGCGGGCCAGCAGGCCCCCCAGCAGCCGTACGCATCCCAGCCGTACCGCAGCAGCCCTACCCGCAGCAGCCGTACGGCCAGGTGCCGGGGCAGGTCCCGCCGCCGGTCCCGATGGGCCCGCCCACCGGGTCGGTCTACGAGCCCATCACGAACAAGATGTCCATGGACGACGTCATCGTGCGCACCGGCATCTCGATCGCGGTCCTGATCCCGTTCGCCCTCGTCGGCTGGTTCAGGCCCCCACGATGCCGTTCCTCTACTTCGGGGCGATGTTCGTGGGCCTGGGCCTGGGCCTGGTCAACGCGTTCAAGAAGGTCGTCAGCCCGCCGCTGATCCTGGCCTATGCGGCCGTCCAGGGCGTGTTCCTCGGCGGCATCAGCTACGCCTATGACCAGTGGGCCCAGGGCACCGGGTACGAGGGCCTGGTCTCCCAGGCTGTCATCGGCACGCTCGTGGCGTTCGTCGTGATGCTCGTGCTCTACCGCAGCCGCCTGGTCAAGGTCGACGGCCGCTTCAAGAAGATGATGATGGTCGCGATGGTCTCCTACCTGGTCATCGCGCTGATGTCCTTCGTGGCGGCCATCTTCGGGGTCGGCGGCGGCTTCGGCTTCTACGGCGTGGGCACGCTGGGCGATCCTGCTGCGCCGTCGGCGTCGGCCTGGCCGCGTTCAGCCTGATGCTCGACTTCGACTCGATCGAGCGCGGCGTGAAGATGGGCCTGCCGGAGCGCGAGTCGTGGCGGATGGCCTTCGGCCTGCTGGTCACGCTGATCTGGCTGTACCTGGAGATCCTGCGCCTGCTGGCGATGATCGCCGCCAGTCGCGACTGACGACCCCGCCGACGGGCCCCGCAGCATCCGTGCTGCGGGGCCCGTCGCATGTCGGACTCGGTCCCCCGTCGCCCGGTCCGCCGATCGTGGCGATGCTGGGGCGCGCGGCCCGATGGGAGCCAATGACACGACCATGCCCCGCAGCGGCGGGCTGCAGGGCATGGGTGGTGGGCGCGACGGGAGCGCCCCGGTCAGGTCAGGTCGGTCCTACTGCACGCGGCGCGCGGCCCTGGCCTTGTCCATCTCGTGGATGATGGCGGTTGCGTAGCCGTGGGACAGCTCGTGCTCGTCGCGCAGCCAGTTGACGCGGTCATCGAAACGGGTGAAGGACGGGCCGTCCTCGACCACGGCGAACCACTCCTTCATCGGCTTGCCGGTCGCCTCGGGGACGCGCTCGACGAGCAGCTGGTGGGTCTCCTCGGAGTGGTGCAGGGTCATGGGCATCTCCTCTTGGCCGACGTTCAGGTCCTACCGTAACCCGCCCGGTGGGTGCGGTGCCACCGAACCCCCGAACCGGATAGCGTGCCGGGGTGAGCCTGCTCGATCCGCCGCCCGCGCCCGAGGATCCGCGCGCCTGGGCCTGGAGGCCGCGCACCGCCGACCGGCTGCGAGCGATGTCCCTGGTGCGCCTGGCGGCGCCGCTCCCGGACGGTCGGAGCCGGGCCGCGCGGCGCTCGACCTCGCCCAGGACCTGGCCGATGCGCCTCGCGCTGGCAGGCAGGGCGGGCCGGCTGCCCGACCTGCCTGACCCGGCAGCAGGCGACGTCCTCGCGGTGTGCGCCCAGGACCTTGCCGAAGAGGTCTCCGACCGACCCGGGGAGGCCTCGGCCCGGGCCTGCCGGCGGGCCGTGGAGGCGCTGGTCGCCCTGCGGCAGTTGCTCTGACCCCAGGGGCGCCGGTCAGCCCGACCGCCCCACGAGGGAGCGGCGGTGATGGCCCGGCGGCCGCGGGTCGGCTCCAGGCCGAGGGCGCCAGCACCGGGGGCAGCAGGCCGGCCCCGATCCGCCGGTAGCCCATGCCCGAGGGTGGAAGCGGTCGTGCCGAACAGGGCGTCGGCGTTGGCCTCGAACTCGGGGCCGAGCCGGTCGTAGAGGTTCACCGGTGGCGCCGCCGGGTGGCGGCGCGGCGCTGCGCGGCGGCCAGGGAGCGTGAGAGCTCCCGGGCCACCCAGCGCAGCGGGGGCCCGACGGGGCGCACCGTGCCCAGGTCCGGGCAGGTGCCCACGACGACGGCGGTGCCGGCGTCGGTCAGCCGGGCCACCGCGGTCTCCAGGTGGCGTACGGCGATCCAGCGGGGCATGAGGTGGGTCACGTCGTTGGCGCCGATGATGATGACCGCCACGTGCGGCCGGGCGGACAGGCACCGGGTCACCTGCCGCTCCAGGTCGGCCGACCGGGCGCCGACGACGGCGTGGTTGGTCATCGGCACCGGGCGCCCGGTCAGCCCGAGCACGGCCCGGACCAGCACGCCGGCGACGGTGTCGGAGGCCGTGTCCGCCCCAGGCCCGCCGCCACAGAGTCCCCCAGCACCGCCATCCGCACGGAGATCCCCGTGGCCGGTCCGAACCGGCCGTCCTGGTACGGCGGCACGCCCCGCTGGGGTCCGATGTCGCGCAGCCCTGCCTGGGCGACCAGCACCCCCAGGCTCGCGGCCACCGCCCCGGCCATCCCCCCGCTGCCCCAGGCCGCCGTGCGGCGGGAGACCCCGCGCTGTCAGTCGAGGTCCGGGAACAGGATCCCGGTGTGGGCGTGGCAGTCGTACCC
>CAVSQK010000040.1:0-8454 GCA_963729885.1 uncultured Actinomycetes bacterium | reverse complement strand
AAGGACGGGCCGTCCTCGACCACGGCGAACCACTCCTTCATCGGCTTGCCGGTCGCCTCGGGGACGCGCTCGACGAGCAGCTGGTGGGTCTCCTCGGAGTGGTGCAGGGTCATGGGCATCTCCTCTTGGCCGACGTTCAGGTCCTACCGTAACCCTCCCGGTGGGTGCGGTGCCACCGAACCCCCGAAGCCGGTAGCGTGCCGGGGTGAGCCTGCTCGATCCGACCCCCGCGCCCGAGGATCCCGAGCGCCTGGTCCTCGAGGCGTCGCGCACCTGTGACCGGCTGCGATCGATGTCCCTGGTGCGTCTGGCGGCACCGCTCCCGGATGGTCGGAGCCGGGCTCGTGCGGCGTTCGACCTCGCCCAGGACCTGGCCGATGCGTCCTTCGCGCTGGCAGGCAGGCCGGGTCAGGTGCTGCCGGACCTGGCTGATCCCGCAGCAGGTGACGTCCTTGCGGTGTGTGCCCAGGACCTGGCCGAAGAGGTCTGCGACCGACCCGGGGAGGCCTCGGCCCGGGCCTGCCGGCGGGCCGTGGAGGGGCTGGTCGCCCTGCGGCAGGTGCTCTGACCCCCAGGGGCGCCGGTCAGCCCTGATCGCCCCACGAGGGAGCGGCGGTGATGGCCCGGCGGCCGCGGGTCGGCTCCAGGTTGAGGGCTGCCAGCACGGGGGGCACCAGGCTGGCCCCGATCCGGCGGTAGCCCATGCTCGAGGGGTGGAACCGGTCGGGGCCGAAGAACGCCTCGGCGTTGGCCTCGAACTCCGGGCCCAGCATGTCGTAGAGGTTCACCGGGTGCGCGCCCACACGGGTGGCGGCGCGGCGCTGGGCGACGGCCAGCGAGCGTGACCTCTCCCGGGCCACCCAGCGCAGGGGAGGGCCGACGGGGCGCACCGTGCCCAGGTCCGGGCACGTGCCGATCACGACGGCCGTGCCGGCGTCGATCAGCCGGGCGACTGCGGTCTCCAGGCGACGCGCGGCGAGGGAGCGGGGCACGAGGTGGGTCACGTCGTTGGCGCCGATGATGATCACCGCCACGTGCGGCCGGGCGCTCAGGCACCGGGTCACCTGCCGGTCCAGGTCGGCCGACCGGGCGCCGACGACGGCGTGGTTGGTCATCGTGACCGGGCGCCCGCTCGACTCGAGCACGGCTCGCACGAGGACCCCGGCGACGGTGTCGGCGGCCGTGTCCGCGCCCGAGTCCCGCCGCGACCGAGTCCCCGAGCACCGCCAGCCGGATGGACATCCCCGTGGACGGTCCGAACCGGCCGTCCTGGTACGGCGGGACCCCCCGCTGCGGTCCGATGTCGCGCTTGACTGCCCGGGCCTGGGCCGCGAGCACCCCCACGCTCGCGGCGATCGCCCCTGCCATCCCCCCGCTGCCCCAGGCCGCTGTGCGGCGGGAGACCCCCCGGGTCACTCGATCTCCGGCAACAGGATGCCGGTGTGGGCGTGGCAGTCGTACCCGTGCGGGTTCTTGTGCAGGTACTGCTGGTGGTAGCCCTCGGCGTAGTAGAACGGCAGGACGACCTCCCCGTCCTGCAGGGCGGGCCGAGCTCGGTGGTGACCGGGTCGAACCCCTCGGCGCGCAGGACCTCGTCGTAGGCCGCGGCGCTGCTCTCGACCAGGCCTGCTGCTCGTGCGTGGTCCAGTAGGCCGCGCTGCGGTACTGGGTGCCCACGTCGTTTCCCTGCCGCATGCCCTGGGTGGGGTCGTGGTTCTCCCAGAAGACGCGCAGCACGTCGATCGTGGAGACCACCGAGGGGTCGTAGGCGACCATGACCATCTCGGCGTGCCCGGTTCATCCCGGTGCAGACCTCCTGGTAGGTGGGGTGCGGTGTGGGCCCGCCCTGGTAGCCGACGGCGGTCGTGTGCACACCGGGCAGCCGCCACAGGCGCTTCTCGGCACCCCAGAAGCACCCCATGCCCAGGTACAGGGTCACGACCCCCGCGGGGAACGGCCCGAGCATGGATGTGCCCAGCACGTCGTGCACGCGGGCCAGGGCGTAGTCGTAGTCGGGACGACCGGGCAGGGCCCGCTCAGCAGGGACGGGGTCGTACGTCGACGGGACTGCAGCCACATGCCTCAAGGGTCGCCCTCGGCAGGGGCCGGCGCAAGTCGCGCCGGGATGCCCGGGTCCGTACCGGGACGGCCGTCGTGCGGCGCAGCACGGTTTCCGCGATCGTCGGCGAACCGTGGCGACTCGCGGCGTTCCGTGGTTCGAATGCCTGAGTTGGGCCCCGGACCCTCTTGAATCGGTCCGACACCCGTGACCGCTGGCCGGGCGGACCCGAGTCCACGGCACCTGACACACAAGGGGATTCGAATGAAGCTCCATTCCGGGATCGGGGCGCTGGCCGTCGCGGGCCTGACCCTCACCGCCTGCACGAGCGGCTCGGACGGCCCCACCGACGCCGGATCGTCCCCGGCGGCGACCGAGAGCCGGCACCCTGACGGTGTGGCTAATGAAGGCGAGCCAACCGCAGTCGGTGATCGATGCGGTGAACGACCGAGTTCAAGGAGCAGTACCCGAAGGTCGAGGTCGACGTCCAGTTGAAGCCGTGGGCCGGGATCCAGGACGCCCTGGCACGACACCCTCGACACGGATGCGCCGCCGGACGTGGTGGAGATCGGCAACACCCTGACGGCGAAGTACGCCGACGCAGGCCTGCTCACCGACCTCTCGGCGTACGCGGGCGAGCTTCGGACGTCGACGGGATGCTCCCGGGCCGGCAGTGGCCTCCGGCGAACTCGACGGGGTGCGCTACGGGATCCCCTACTACGGCGGGGTGCGCATCGTGGTCTACAACAAGGGGCAGTTCAAGGACGCCGAGTGTTGGCGGTGCCGACCTCTCTCGAGGAGCTCGACCGCCGCTGCCGAGGAAGCTGCAGAAGGCCAACTCGGACAACCCCAAGTACTCGGCCTTCTACTTCCCGGGCAAGGCGTGGGAGAGTGCGGTCCCCTTCGTGTGGGATGCCGGCGGGGAGCTCGCAGGAGAAGGATGGCGACAGCCTGGGTCGGAACCCTTGACTCCCCGGAGTCCGTGGAAGGGCCTTGTCCACCCTCAAGGGGCCTGGTCCAGGCCTACTCCAAGGCCCCCATCGACGCCGATGAGGCGAGGCAATGTGGAGGCCTTCAGGACGGGGGACGTCGGCATGATGGTCGACTCGTGGTGGGTCCCGGGGGTGGTGGACCAGCGGCGGCCTTGCCGGGGGAGGTCGGAGCCTTCCCCCTGCCCGGGGGACGGCAGCGGGCTCGACCTCCCGGTCCTGTTCCGCGGGGTCGGACCTGTCGGTTCCCGTCCAGGAGCGCGCGACAGGGCCTGGCAGGTCAGAGTGGATCGAAGATCCTCACAGGGCTGGAGGTCCAGACGAGAGCTCGCCCAGGCCGCCGGCGTCATCCGGAACGAGGAGGGTGCTTTCGTCGGCCACCGGGGCAATCCCCTTCCTCGCTGTCGCTGACGAGGCGGCGGTCAACTCCAGGTTCACCCCCTGTGAGCCCCTACTGGATCAACGTGGAGGCCGCTCAGGTGCTGCCGGACATGCTGGTGAGGATCTTCAGCGACACCGCGACCGTCGAGGAGGCCACCGCTGAGGCGTCGAAGCAGATCACGAGCCTGATGAACGGCTGACGAACGCCCGCCGAGGGAAGCCAGGTGCGTGTGGAGGTGACGCTCGGTTCGCGGGCGTCGAGGTAGCCTAGGCCCATGCCCAGCGGCCCACTCGTCTGCGTCGACGTGGGCTCGACCTTCACGAAGGCTGCGGCCATCACCCCGGACGGATCGGTCGTGGCCACGGCGCAGCACGCCACCACGTCCGGGACCGATGTCCTTGAAGGGCTGGATGCGGCCGTTGCCGGGCTCGGCGTGGGCCGGGTGCCGGACTCCTCGATCGTCGCCTGCTCGTCGGCCGGCGGCGGGCTGCGGCTGGCGGTCGTCGGCCAGGAGCGGGCGATCTCCGCGGAGGCCGGCCGGCGCGTGGCGCTGTCCGCCGGCGCGCGCGTGGTCGCTGTCCACGCCGGGCCTCTCGAGGAGTCCGGGGTCGAGGGACTGTCTGCCGAGCGCCCCGATGTCCTGCTCGTCGTGGGCGGGACCGACGGCGGGGACACCGAGGTGCTGCTGCACAACGCCCGGGTCCTGGGCCGCTCGCCGCTGCGCGTCCCTGTCGTGCTGGCCGGCAACACCGCCGCTGCGGGGCAGGCCGCCGCCCTGCTCGGTGCCCGCCGGCGCGTGGTCCTGCCCACCGCCAACGTCATCCCCCGGATCGGCGTCCTGCACCCCGGTCCGGCGCGCCGGGCGATCCGGGAGGTCTTCATCACCCACGTGATCGGGGGCAAGGGGCTGTCCCGGGGCCGCAGGTTCCCGGGGCTGGTCGCCTGTGCCACGCCGGATGCGGTCCTCGCCGGGATCGAGGTGGTCGCCGAGGTCCTCGCTGGGCGGCCCGGCGCGACCGGTGACGTGATGGCCCTGGACATCGGTGGGGCCACGACCGATGTCTACAGCGTCCTCACGCCGGACGAGGAGGCCCCCGAGGAGGCGGTCGAGACGCTCTGGCACGGCCGATCGGTCGAGGGGGACCTGGGGATGCGCTGGAGCGCGCGGGACGTCGTCGCAGCGGCGCGTGCTGAGCGACTGCGGGAGCCGGCGGCCGCGGGGGGCCCGGAGGATCGGCTGGCCCCTGCGGGTGGCCCGGAGGATCGGCTGGCCACCGCTGCCGACCTGCGCCGGCAGGACATCGGCTTCCTGCCCGCCACCGCCGGGGATGTGGCCGACGAGCTGGAGCTGGCGCGGCTGGCTGCGGTCGTCGCTGCGCGCCGGCACGCCCGGCCGGGGGCCGAGGGGTCGCGCGACCTGACCCACGTGGGCCTGCTCATCGGGTCCGGCGGTGTGCTGCGACACGCAGAGCCTGCCTCCGCCCACGGCGTCCTCGAGGCAGTCCTGGCCGACTACGCCGGAGGGTGGCGGCTGCCCGATCGCGCCCGGGTGGTCATCGACCGGCAGTACCTGCTCGCCCCGATCGGCCTCTTGGAGATGACCGGCCGCCCCGCAGCGGCCCGCGCGCTCGCGGAGGAGCTGGTCCGGGGCGACTGACGCGTTCTCCCGCCACGTCCGAACGGGCCGCATCCGGCTGACCGCCCGGGCCGCGCCGCGCGGTCCCGCCTACGTCCCCCCGGGCCGCCTCGCGCGGTCCCGCCTACGTCCCCCCGGGCCGCCTCGCGCGGTCCCGCCTACGTCCGCCCGGCCCGCGTGATCGCTACGGCAGGCACCACTCGATGGGAGCCGCCCCCTGCGCCGCGAGTGCCGCGTTGGCACGGCTGAACGGGCGGGAGCCGAAGAAGCCGCGGTCGGCGGACATCGGGCTGGGGTGGGCCGAGGCGATCCGGGGTGTGGCGCCCAGCATCGGGGCCAGGCCCTGCGCGTCGCGCCCCCACAGGATCGCCACCAGCGGCCCGCCACGCGCGACGAGGGCGTGGATGGCAGCCTCGGTGATCTCCTCCCACCCCTTCCCGCGGTGGGATCCGGAGCTGCCCGGCGTGACGGTGAGCACCCTGTTGAGCAGCAGGACCCCCTGGTCGGACCACGGGGTCAGGTCCCCGGATGCGGGCCTCGGGCAGCCGAGGTCGTCGTGCAGCTCGCGGTAGATGTTGGCCAGGCTGCGCGGGACGGGCTGGACGTCCGGAGCCACGCTGAACGACAGCCCGACCGCGTGCCCGGGGGTGGGGTACGGGTCCTGACCGACGATGAGCACACGCACGTCGGCCATGGGGCGGGCGAAGGCCCGCAGCACGTTCGCCCCCGACGGGAGGTAGCCCCGACCGGCGGCCAGCTCCACGCGCAGGAAGTCGCCCATCGCGCGGATGCGATCGGCCTGGGGTGCCAGGGCCGCCGCCCAGTCGGGTGCCACGAGCTCGGCCAGTGGCCGGCGGTCTCCCGGCGCCGAGGTGGGCTGGTCGGTCACGCCCCGAAGGGTAGCTGCCCCGGTCCCCCCGCCCGCCCCCCCGCCCCGCCCCCGTCCAGCCCTGCCCCGCCCTCGCGCCCGCCCCCGCCCCCCACCCGGCCCCCGTCCGCCCCGACCCCGGCCGCCCCCCCGCCCCGCCCCGCCCCACCCGGCCCCGCCCCTCCCCGTTCGGGGCCAACTGGTCAGATCCGGACACGGCCTGGCTCCAGACGGACATCTGTGTCCGGATCGGACCACTCGGCCGGAGGCTGTGGGCTCAGTACGCGCGTCGCGCGAGGATCTCGCGGATCCGACGCATGACGTCGCCCGGCCGTTCGACGATGTCCTCCCAGGTGAAGCGAAGGACGGTCCACCCCGCGGCCACCAGATCGTTCTGACGCGTCCGGTCGTTCTGGAAGGAGCGCGCGTCGGTGTGGAACGCCCGGCCGTCCACCGCCACCTCGACGCGCTGGGCCCCGAACGCAATGTCCAGGACGTACGTGCGACCTCCAGCCCGGACAGGCAGGTTGGCAACCCACCCGGAGAGCCCTGCGTCCCGCACGAGGGCCACGAGGCGCCTTTCGGCCTCCGAACGAGATCCGTCGGCCAGGAGGCGGATCATTCGTCGCAGTTGCGCGGCACCGCGCAGTCCCGAGAGTCGGGCATGCTCTGCGACCAACCAGTCCAGGCGCACCGTCTGACGGCTCAGGGCCTGCTGGCCGACGTCGAGTGCGGCCGCCGGTGGAAGGAAGCGCAGCAGGTCGACCACGGCGTCGGCCGGATGGGCCACCAGGACGCCGCCAGCTCGCACCGCCCGCGCGCCCGGATGGGTCACGAATCGTGCCGCGAGGCGGCGGTCCCGGGGCCCGATGAGCCAGGGCTCGTGGCCGAGATCGATCCGCTGCCACGGCCCCGGGCCCAGGAGCGCGGCCGCTGACGGACCTGTGGGAAGCGCGGCGGGTCTGGCGAGTGCGGCGGCGACGGTCCGGGTCCGCAGGTCGAGGGGGACTCCCGGCAGGGCCAGGACGTGGGGGTTGACCAGCACGAGCAGCCCGGAGGCGACTCGACGCCGGAGCATGCGGTCCCCGACGCCCAGCGCGAGGAGCCTCCTGCGCTCGGCGATGCCTCCTTGGCCAGCCATCAGCTGGACAGCCTGCTCCCACGCCCCTGCCGCCACGCCGGGATCCTCATGACTCCTCGAACCACGTCGAGCGATCGTCCACAGGCGACCCTGGCCCATTTACCGTCGTTTAGCGGTCGACGCCCGGCGGCTCCGGCGCGCCGGCCGGCAAACGGCACGACGAACTGGCCGGATCCGGACAGCGCCAGGCCCGTGGCGGACACCAGTGTCCGGATCCGACCGGTGGGTCGGGATCCGACGGGGGGATCCGACGGGGAGGGCCGGTGGGTGCCGGGCGGGCATTGGGTGGGAGCCGCGGATCCGGCGGGTGGGTCAGGGGGCGCCCGCCGCGGACTCCTCGGGCGCCCGGCGCAGCGTCTCGGGCATCACCACGACGAAGGCCAGGGTGACCAGCCCGATGACCACGCCGGCGGCGAAGGCCCACTGGAACCCGGCTGCATCGGCCAGGGCCCCGGCGATCAACGGCCCGAGGATGCCGCCGAGGTCGCCGACCATCTGGTAGGCCGACACGACCCGGCCACCGGACAGCCCCCGGGTGAGGTCCCCGACGACTGCCGACGAGGCGGGGGCCAGGAAGGCCGAGGCGAGGCCCGACGCGGCCATGGCCAGCAGGAACCCGACGGCTCCCGTCTCGAGGGCGATCAGGAGCATGGAGCCGGTGAGGGTGGCGGCGCCCACGAGCATAGAGCCGCGCGGTCCGGAGGTGTCTGTCCACCGGCCCGCGGGGATCAGCATCACCGCCTGGGTCGCCGCCGCGCACAGGAACCCGATCCCGACCAGGCCGACGCCCTGCTTCAGGCCCTCGGTGACGAACAGCGGGACCAGGGCGATCCGCAGGCCGAACACGATGAACCCGCTGGACAGGTTGACCATGAGTGAGGCGCGGTAGGCCGCACTGCGCAGCGCCGTGGACAGCGGCGACGGCGGGGCCTTGGGGGGTGCAGCGCCGGTCGCTGCCTCGGCGCCGGCCCCGTCCGTGCCGGCAGCGGCTGGCTCAGCGCCGTCCCGGCCTCGGCATCGGTTGGCGCGACCGGCTCCGACGCGCCGCAGTGACGGCCACCGCGGCCGGGCTCCGCTCCCGGGACAGGTACTTCGCGGCCAGCAGCCCGGCCACGACCAGCGTGATGCCGTACACCACGAACGGCGCCCGGATCGAGATGCCCGTCACGGCCCCACCGATGGCCGGTCCGGTCACCCCGCCGAACAGGAACCCGGCCTGGAACGCCCCGGAGGCCCGTCCGCGCTGCTCCGGGGCTGCGGTCCGCAGCAGCAGCGCCATCGCCGAGACGGTGAACATCGCCGACCCGATCCCGCCCACCCCGCGGAGCACGAGCAGCTGGGGGAAGCTCTGGGCGAGGGCGGTAAGCAGCGAGGACCCG
>CAVSQK010000039.1:0-18148 GCA_963729885.1 uncultured Actinomycetes bacterium | reverse complement strand
AACCCGGAGGCGCCCCACACCGCGCGCCCGTCTGGGGGGTGGTCAGCCGGCATGCAGCGAAACCTACCTCGCGAGCGCCCCACAGCTGGCCCCGCATCGGGGTGACCACCGACCGGCAGGGCCGCAACGTACTCGGTCGCCTGGGCACCGCTCGGGAAGCCATGACGGGCTCAGGTGGCCCCGCACTGATGCTGTTCGCTGCGCGCTTGGCGGGGATGCGTCCAACCACCTACCCCAGCGTCACCTCGACGCGCACCTCGCTGCCGGCGGGCTGGGCGGGGATGGGGGCGTCGGGGTCCATCGCGACACCGTCGACGGAGATCGACCGCACGCCCTTCGACACGTGCTCGGGGTTGCGCACCTCGATCAGGTACACCGCACCCCGCCACTGCCGGCGGACCTCGAAGCCGTCCCAGTCCCGCGGGATGCACGGGTCGATGACCAACCCGTCGAGGGTCAGGCGCACTCCCAGGATCCACTTGGTGACCGCCGTGTACATCCATCCCGCCGTGCCGGTCAGCCACGGGTTCTGCGCCTTGCCGAACCACTCGTGGTCGCGGCCGTAGATGAACTGCACGTAGGCGTAGGGCTCAGCGCCGCGGACGTCGATGTTGTCGTTCTGGTGGTAGGGCAGGATCGAGTCGTAGAGGGCCACGGCCTCATCGCCGCGGCCCAGCACCGCCTCGGCGATGATCGGCCAGGCGTTGGGGTGGCTGAAGATCGCCGCGTTCTCCTTGATCCCCGGGTACACCCGGGTCACGAAGCCCACGGTGTCGTCCACCTTCGTGAAGGCCGGCCAGTTCAGGTGCGTCCCGTACGGCGAGCCCAGCAGCTCGCGCACGGAGTCCATCGAGGCCCGGCCGCGCTCCGCGGTGGTGATCCCGGCGATCACCGGCCACGCCTGGTGCTCCAGGAAGATCCGCCCCTCCTCGTTGGCGTGCGAGCCGATCGTGACCCCGTCGCGGGTGTAGCCGCGGATCCACCACGCCCCGTCCCAGAGCTGCTCGTCGGCGACCCTCGCGATCCGCTCGAGCTCGGCGGTGTAGCGCGCCACGTCCTCGGTGCGGCCCAACGGCTGGGCGACCTCCAGGAGCGCCCGGATCGCCCACGCGTGCAGGAACGTCACCAGGGAGGTCTCGCCGCCGCCGAGGTTGAGGCAGTCGTTCCAGTCCGCGCGCAGGCCCAGGGCCACGCCGTTGGCCCCGACCTGCGCGGCGGAGAAGTCCAGGGCTGCCGTGAGGTGCTCGTACACCGTGGCCGTCGTCCCCTCGGCGAAGGGCACCTCGAGGTCGAGGAACGCCAGGTCACCGGTCTCCTTGACGTACTCCACGACCGAGGGCACCAGCCACAGGTGCGAGTCCGATGAAGTGTCCTCCAGCCCGTGGATCAGCGACGCCCCGGCCGGGGTGGGCACGACCGTGGGCGAGGGGATGTCCGGGCAGCTTCTCCGCGTCCGGGTCGAACGCCTTCGGGTCGAACAGGTGCAGCCCGTAGCCGGCCCGCGTCTGGGCGCGCAGCAGCTCCATGATCCGCGCGCGGGTCCTCGCCGGGTTGGAGTGGATCACGCTCATGACGTCCTGGGCGGTGTCGCGGTAGCCCAGGCCGGTGCGCCCACCCACCTCGACGAAGGACGCGAACCGCGACCACTGCACGCAGGTCTCGGCCTGCAGCAGCGTCCACGTGTTGATCATGGTGTTCATGCCCTCGTGCGGCGTCCGGATGCGCAGGGCGTCCTGCTTGGCGCGCCAGTGCGCGCGCAGCCGGGCGAACTCGGCGTCGACGGTGGCCTGGTCGGCGTACTTGGCCTGCATGTCGCGGCCCACCGCGTCGCGGGTGCCGTGGCCCAGGACGTAGGCCAGGCGCACTGTCTCCCCCGGGGCGAGGGTGACCTTGTGGAACAGTGAGCCGCAGTGGTTCTGCGTGGTCGCGCTCCGGTTGGACCCGTGACCGCGCTCGACCGCGATCGGGTTGGTCTCGGTCCGGTAGGACCCGATGAAGTTGTCCCGCAGCGAGTCGTAGGAGTCCGGCTGGCGGCTGGACGCGAAGTAGTGCGCCGTCCACGGCTCGTAGTGGAAGTCGTACTCGATGATCCCGTCGGCGTACGACGACCCGGAGGCGTACAGCGACATCTGCAGGTTCTGGTTGTCGATCGTGATCGTGTGGAAGCTGAACTCCACGTAGGTCGCCAGGGTCAGGGTCCGCTCGGTGTCGCCGGTGTTGGTCACCCGCACGTCCCAGACCTCGGCCGCGTCGTCGAGGGGGACGAAGATCGTCTGGGTGGCCTCGATCCCCCGGTAGGAGGCCTCGAACCGGGAGTAGCCCATGCCGTGGGCGGCGGTGTACTGCACGCCCGCCCTCGACCCCCTCGGCGGCCAGCGGCTTGCCGACCGGCTGCCAGGAGACCGACCAGTAGTCGCCGTCAGCGTCGTCGCGCAGGTAGAGGTAGTGCCCGGGCCGGTCCAGCGGCACGCCGTTCGGGCGGAACCTGGTCACCCGCCCGCTCTGCGGCGAGCGGTAGTACGAGTACCCGCCGGCGTTGTGCGACAGCACCACGCAGTAGTCCTTCGTGCCCAGGTAGTTGGTGAACGAGACAGGGACGTCCGGCCGGTCGATCACGTACTCGTCGTTGGCGGTGTCGAAGTGCCCGTAGCGCATGGCTGGTCCTCGGTCGTGGTTCGGTCGGTCTGGGGGTCGTCGGTGGCGCGCTCGGCTCAGCCGGCGGTCACGAAGCCGCGGAGCCAGGCCAGCAGCTCCTCGGCCTTCTCCGGGGTGTCGGCCTCGACGAACAGCCGCAGCGCGGGCTCCGTGCCGGAGAACCGCAGCAGGGCCCAGTTGTCGTTGTCCAGCAGGATCTTGGTGCCGTCCAGGTGCGAGACACCGATCACGGGGTACGGGCCGATGTGGGTCAGCGGCTCGGACTCCAGCCGCCGGGGCACGGCCAGGCGCATCTCGGGGGTCGCGGCCACGCTCTCGTCCATGGCGTACAGCCGGCCGGTGATCGCGTGGACCATCTCGCGCAGCTCGCTGATCCGCTTGCCCGTCCGGGCCAGCATCTCGACGACCAGGGCGCACGCGAAGATGCCGTCCTTGCCCTTGATCCAGCCGCGGATCGTCAGGCCGCCGGAGGACTCGCCGCCGAGCACCGCATCGATCTCGTCCATCCCCGCGGTGACGTACTTGAACCCCACCCGGCACTCGCGGGACTCCTCGCCGAAGTGCGCGGCCAGGCGGTCGAGCAGGTGCGTGGTGGCCAGGTTGCGGACCACGCCGCCCTGCTCCCCGCGGACCTCGTGCAGGTACCAGTACAGCAGCAGGAGCAGGTCGTTGGTGGTGACGTACTCGCCCGTCTCGTCGACGATGCCGATCCGGTCGGAGTCGCCGTCGGTGGCCAGGCCCAGGTCGTAGCGACCCCTGCCGTGGGTGATCATCCCGATGAGCGAGGACAGCCGCTCCAGGTCGGGGGCAGGAGCGACCCCGCCGAACAGCGGGTTGTGCGCGGCGTGGATGAACTCCGTGCGCACGCGCATGTCGTTGAGGATCATGCCGAGGGTGAGCTGGCTGGTGCCGTACATCGGGTCGACGATCACGTGCAGGTCGGCGTCGCGCGCGGCGGCCACGTCGATGATCGCCTCGATCGCGTCCACGTACGGCGTGGTCAACGCGCGCTCCACGACCATCCCCGAGCGACGGGCGAGGTCGATGTCGAGCGTGATGACGTCGTCGACCGTCATGGCGTTGGCCTCGTCCTGGAACCGGTCGGTCTCCTCGTCGAGGGGCAGCGAGCCATCGGCGCGGAACACCTTCATGCCGTTCCACTCCGGCGGGTTGTGGCTCGAGGTGATGATCACCCCGTAGGCCGCCTCCAGGTACGGGGCGGCGAACGTGACCAGCGGGGTGGGCACGTCGTCGGGCAGCAGGACGACCGGGATGTTGTTCCCGGCGAACACCTCGGCCGCGGCGACCGCGGAGTCGCGCGACAGGAACCGGCGGTCCCCACCGATCACGACGGGCTGGGAGTCCAGCTCCTGGCGGATCGTCTCGTTGGCGATGGCCTGGCAGAGCCGGCGGACGTTGGCCAGGGTGTAGCCCTCGCCGATCACCGCGCGCCAGCCACCCGTTCCGAACACGATCTTCGTGTCGGTGTTCTTGCGCGGGACGAACAGGCGCTTGAGGACGATGTCCTCGGCGACTGCGAGCTCCTCGGCGGTGTTGATCCCCTGGACCTCGTCGGGGTCGTGGATCTGGTAGCTGTGCACCCGGCCGCCGGAGCTGATCACACGCCGCGCGAGGTCGGTCAACCGGTGCTGACCGGCCGCGGCCATCGCCGAGAGGGTGCCGACGAACAGTCCCGGGGTGGCGACGTACCCGCCGACGTTGACCTCCTGGATGGCGTCGTGCTCCGCGGTCTGGTCCGGTCCCTCGACGATCGCGGTGATCCGGCCGTCCTCACGCAGGACGCGCCCGTAGGTCGGGTCCGGGTCGTCGATCACGGCGGTCAGGATCGACAGGTCCGCACCCTTGAGCCGGTGACGGGTGAACAGCCCGAGCAGCGACTCGGGTCGCAGCAGGGGCGCGTCGGCATAGGTGACCAGCACCTGGTCGGTGTCCGAGAGCAGGTACCCCAGGCCCAGCAGCGCCGCGCCGCCCGTGCCCAGGGGCACGTCCTGCACGACATAGGTCAGCTCCGGGCCCAGGAGGTCGCGGATCATGGTGTCGTCCCGCGAGACCACGACCACGATGCGGTCCGCGTCCACGACCGAGCGGACGTTGTCGACCGCGTGCTGGACCACCGTGGAGTCCCCGAGTGGCTGGGTGAGCAGGGCCCGGGACTCCGGGTCGGACCCGGCGGCGAGGACCACCGCCGACCGGGATCCCCGCCCGCGGCTGGGGCGTGGCGTCATCCCTTCACGCCACCTTCGAGTGCCCCGGACTGGATCCGGCCCTGGACGATGACGAAGAAGACGATCACCGGCAGCGCGAACAGCACCGAGCCGGCCATGAGGCCGCCCCAGTCGGTCTCCTTCATGCCTCCCTGGAACGAGGTCAGCCACACCGGCAGGGTCTGCTTGTTCTGGTCGAGGAGGATGACGTTGGCCAGGATGAACTCGTTCCACGCCATGATGAAGGCGAACACGGACGTGCTCACCAGGCCGGGGGCGATCAGCGGGAACAGGATCCTGCGGAACGCCTGGCCCTGGCTGCAGCCGTCGATCATCGCCGCCTCCTCGAGGTCCTTGGGGACGTTGGCGATGAACCCGCGCAGGGTCCAGATCGTGAACGGCAGCACGAAGGCCAGGTAGGAGATCATCACGCCGGTGAGCTTGTTGACCTGGTTGACGCTGTCCAGCAGCAGGTACATCGAGATCAGCAGGGCCTCGAACGG
This sequence comes from uncultured Actinomycetes bacterium, assembly GCA_963729885.1. Classification (GTDB taxonomy): domain Bacteria; phylum Actinomycetota; class Actinomycetes; order S36-B12; family CAIYMF01; genus Prado023. The sequence continues at coordinate 12,765 of CAVSQK010000039.1, read as the reverse complement.
CACCATCTGCACGGCCAGCAGCATCACGATGTAGGTCTTGCGGCCCCGGAAGTTGAACCGGCCCACCGCCGTCGCGGCCAGGAAGGCCACGAGCATCGAGAGGATGACGACCACGACCGTGACGATCAACGAGTTCGTGGCGAAGGCGAAGAAGTCCTTGTCCTGGATGACGCGCTGGTAGTTGTCCAGCGTGGCCGGGATCGGCAGGAACTTCGGGGTCTCCAGGAAGAAGTCCTTGCGGGGCTTGAGCGAGGAGATGACCATCCAGTAGACGGGGAAGATCATCACCACGAAGAGGATGACAGCCAGGGTGTTGGCGACGAAGCCGCCCTTCTTGTTGATCATCTACGCCTCATCCAACTGCTTGATCATCTGACGGATGTAGAACACGGACACGACCAGCAGCATCAGCACCATCATCACGCCGATGGCCGATCCCACGCCGAAGTCGTTGCCGGAGAAGCCGACCCGGTAGGAGTAGATCCCCAGCAGGTCGGTGTCCTTGGCGATGCCGCCGGACTTCTGCAGGATGAAGACCTGCGTGAACACCCGGAAGTCCCAGATGGTCGACAGGGCGACCAGGATCAGGAAGATCGGGGCCAGCTGGGGCACCGTGAGCTTCCAGAACTGGGTCCACTTGGACGCCCCGTCCAGTGAGGCCGCCTCGTAGATCTCGTTGGGGACCTGGGACAGGCCGGCGAACAGGGTCAGGGCCACGAAGGGGATCGCCCCCCACACGACGATGATCGCCGCCAGGCCCAGCAGGCTCAGCGGCTGGGCCAGCCACGAGTAGCCCTCGAACTGCTCGAACCCGAGCTCCACCAGCGCCCAGTTCACGACCCCGAACTGGGTGTCGAACAGGAACTGCCAGGTCTGGGTCGCCGTGACGGCGGGGGTCGCCCACGCCAGCAGCAGGCCCACCAGCACGAACAGGCGCATCTTCGTGCCGAGCTTGTTCAGCAGCAGGGCGACGAGAGTGCCCAGGATCATCGTGCCCACCACGCAGACCACGGTGAAGGCCAGGGTGCGGACCACGACCTCCCAGAAGTAGGGGTCGCCGAGGATCTTGGTGTAGTTCTCGAAGTTGTTCCAGGACTGGGTGCCGCGCGTGATGTTGCGCAGCTTGGCCTCCTGCAGCGACAGGATGACCATGTTGACGATGGGGTACCCGAGCACCACCACCAGCAGCGCGCTGGCGGGCAGCAGCAGCCAGAATGCGAGCCGGTTGCGCTTCGGCTCGAGGTCCTGCGCGCTCGGTGGCGCCTGCGCCCGGCGCCTTGGTCACGGCGGGTGCGGTCGTGCTCATGTCCCCATCGCCTCCTTCGGTCATGGTCGCCTGACGGACGCTAGCGCCCGCGGATCAGGCCGGTCCTGCTGGTGCGGGGCTGCCCTCGTCGGCGGCCCCCGGCGAGGCCGATGGCCCGGGATCCTGGGGAACCCGGGCCATCGGCTCACATGTCGTCGCAGGCCCGCGTCAGCAGCCGTTGAGCGTGTCGGTGATCGCAGTCGTGGCCTCCGTGGTGGGCTCGTCGACCGAGTTGCCGGTGAAGATCTTCACCAGCATGTCCTGCAGCACGCCCGAGCTCTCCACGTTGCCCCAGCACGGGGTCACCGGGGTGAACTCCGAGACCTCGGCGGCCTTGTCGGCGACCATCAGGAACTCGTTGCCCTCATGGCCGACGAACGCGCCCTGCTGGTTGGGGATGACCCCACCCTCCTTGGCGAGCTGGGTCTGGGTCTCGAGGTTCGTCAGGATCTTGATCCACTCGCCGGCCAGGCCCTGCTGGGCGCTCTTGGCCGACACGGCCAGGTCCGAGCCACCGAAGAACACCGGGGCCGTGGCCTCCGTGGTGCTGCCCGGCAGGGCGAACACGCCGATGTCGCCGGCGTACGGCTGGCCCTCGGCGTCGAGCGCGCCCGGTGCCCACCAGGAGTCGATCATCATGCCGACGTTGCCGGTGTTGAAGGCATCCATGTTCTTCGTCTCGTCGCCGTCCTTGGGCGCCTTCGAGTAGTTCTGGACCAGGTTGTTCAGGGTGGTCAGCCCGGCGCGGGACTCCGCGGTGTCGAGCTTGCCGGCCCACTCCTCGCCGTCCTGGACGGCGATGTCGCCACCGGCATCCCAGACGAACGGCACGGCGCCGTACCAGTACTTGCCCGGGAAGTAGAAGGCCGAGTACTTCTTGTTGTCGGCGTTGGCCTCCTGGAGCTTGCCGGCCACGGTGTTCAGCTCGTCGAGGGTCGTGGGCACCTCGACGCCGGCCTTCTCGAAGTCGCTCTTCTTGTAGACCACGATGCGCACGCCACCGTAGTAGGGGATGCCGTAGCGGATGCCGTCGAGCTGGCCGGACGGCTGGAGGCCGGGGAGCATCCCGTCGACGCCGAAGGTGGCGGGGTCGAGCTCGGCCAGCAGGCCGGCGTCGGAGTACTTGGCGGTCAGGCTGTTGCCGATCTCCACGACGTCGGGGGTCGAGTCGGTGCCCAGGGAGGTGGTGAGCTTGTCCTGGATGCCGCCCCACTGCTGGAGCTCGACCTGCACGTCGACGTTGGGGTAGGCCTTCTTGAACTCGGCGTTGACCGTGTCGACGACGCTCTGCGGCTGGCTGCCGTCCATCAGCCACACCTTCAGGGTGCCGCTGGCGTCGGAGGCGGGAGCCGAGGGTGCCTCGGCGGCGGTGTCGGAGCCGCTCGAGCAGGCGGTGAGGGTCAGGCCCGCGGCGGCGAGCGCCACGATTCCGGTACGGAACTTCATCGAATCCCCTTCAGGTGTTGTGGTGTGTCCTGGCTTCCTACGCTGCCGGCGTTGTCGTCGGGGCGTCACGGAGGATTCAAGCGGATCGCGGGACCCCGCGGGCCCGGATTCGACAACAGAACAATCACGGATGGGCACTCTGGATAACGATTCGATAACGCGGGCGCAGGCAATCCAGGACGTCCCGTACGGACCCGGACATCCCGGCGCGACTTGCGCCGGCCCCTGCCGAGGACGACCCTTGAGGCATGTGGCTGCAGTCCCGTCGACGTGACGACCCCGTCCCTGCTGAGCGGGCCCTGCCCGGTCGTCCCGACTACGACTACCCCCTGGCCCGCGTGCACGACGTTCTGGGCACATCCATGCTCGGGCCGTTCCCCGCGGGGGTCGTGACCCTGTACCTGGGCATGGGGTGCTTCTGGGGTGCCGAGAAGCGCCTGTGGCGGCTTCCCGGTGTACACACGACCGCCGTCGGGTACCAGGGCGGGCCCACACCGCACCCCACCTACCAGGAGGTCTGCACCGGGATGACCGGGCACGCCGAGATGGTCATGGTCGCCTACGACCCCTCGGTGGTCTCCACGATCGACGTGCTGCGCGTCTTCTGGGAGAACCACGACCCCACCCAGGGCATGCGGCAGGGAAACGACGTGGGCACCCAGTACCGCAGCGCGGCCTACTGGACCACGCACGAGCAGCAGGTCCTGGTCGAGACCAGCGCCGCGGCCTACGACGAGGTCCTGCGCGCCGAGGGGTTCGACCCGGTCACCACCGAGCTCGGGCCCGCCCTGCAGGACGGGGAGGTCGTCCTGCCGTTCTACTACGCCGAGGGCTACCACCAGCAGTACCTGCACAAGAACCCACACGGCTATAATTGTGCTAGCAGTACGGGCCTCATGCTGCCCGACCTCGACGAGGACTAGGCGCAGACAGCCCACACGCCCCGTACGACCACGCTAGGCGCGGGTCGGTGTCATTGGTCGAGTCGCGGTGCTGGGGCCTCAGGCGGGCGATTAGTCGGTGGGGTCGGGCTGCCAGGCGGCGAGGGGTGCGACTGCGCGGATGGCAGTGAAGACGGCCAGTCGATCAGCCACGTCGGCCGGGACCAACGGTCCAGATGGGGTCACGTTGACCTCCTCGAGCCGGTCGAGCCATGCCCGTACCCGAGCCACTAGGGCGGGGTCTCCCGCGAGGTATGGCGGGTCCGGCGACCAGATGAGAACACGACCGTCGGGCAGCGTGGCGCGCATCTTGGGCACGCTTGGAACGCTACGCCGGTTCAGCTCGTCATGCCGCAATGGGGCGTCGGACATGGGCGGGCCCGACCGCGAGCGTGTCTCCGACGGGGGCAGAGCGCTCGAACCGGGGTCGGGGTCACTCCCCAGAGTAGATCCGGCGTGGGCGCTCGGACAGGGACCTCCGTCACCTCCGTCGGCCTGCCCACGTGAGTGCGTGGGGGGTGAGGCCCCAGCCAGCCCCCGGCTCTGTGCGGGGTGGGCCTCACCCCGCACACTAGGTATCGGTTGGCAGGCTCCGGCGGCTTGAGCGCGCGGGCTGATCTCGCCGCCCGGCTCAGCGCCCCATCTGTGCGGACCTGAACCGCGCGTTGCTCAGCACCTCGCGCAGCTCGCGGGACAGCCCGGAGCCGACGCGCGCCGCTCCATGCCCGCGGGCCAACGACACCGCCAATTGGCCGTTCGCGGTGTCCAACTGGCGCAGGTCGGCCAGCTCCGCGCGCACCGCGGCCACCAGGGGGCCATCCTCGGCGCGGCGCCGTCTCGCGCGGCCACCCGGTCACGGTGGGCGCGCTGGCGGCAGGCCGTCGAGCAGTACTTGGCCGTTGCCCGGGTCGCGGTGAACGCTGCGCCGCAGGCCTCACAGGTGCGTCATCGGGTGCTCCTGTCGTGTGACATTCGGTCACGAAACTTCACGGGGAGAGATGAAGTTCAGGACGGGCTAGAACATGTCGCTTCCGTGCCTCAGAAAAACCGAGTCTCACCATTCGCGTGAGTGAACTGTGGCGGCTGCACGATGATGCGTGGTCGTCCTCGTTGTGTGTTCGCGGCGATCGCGCCCTGCCTGCTCTGGCACCGGGAGTGCGCTATCGACCAATGGCGCGTATCGCACACGAGGGCCATGACCTCGGCCCAGGAGCGGGCCTCGGCGAGGATCTTGCGGACCGGGATGCGGTGCTCGATGGTCGCGCCGACGGTGACTTGCGTGGCGCGGTCATGTTCACCGGGCCACCGCACAGGCAGCACCGGGCGGCCACGATGGTGGCAAGGTAGCTCTTGCGCTGGGTGATGTACGGGCCCCGGGTCCGGGGGTCCGGGCAGGTCCGGGGATCGAAGTCACGCATGCATGTCACCTCCCAGGCCGTGATGGCCGGCAGTCCCGCGCCGTCCATGGCAGAGGTCGCGGGACTGCCGTGGCCACTGCGAGATCCCGGGCGAGAGTCCGGGCAGTGGCCGTGACCGGGTGGGCGCTGGCGGGTCATCAGCGGAAAGGAGTCCCCTCGCCCGCCATCGCTCCGGCCGTCGGGCTCAACATCCCAGAGGAAACACCCGACGGTCGGTGACGTTGACGCCCATCCCGGTCAGGTCATCACGAGTTGATCAACAGGCGGAAAGCCAGGTCGTCAACGCTTCCGGCCCCGACGCGGGCCCATCCCAGCAGCCCTCGCTGCCGACGTAGGCATGCCCGGTCGTGGTGTCGAACAGGTGGGGGATCATCTCGACGGCCATGCCCGCGCGCTGGGCAATCACGTACTTGCGGAAGTCGCCCACGATGCACATGTTCGCCGCGCCGGTCGTGCCGGTGAACGCCGGCATGAACGAGCTCTCGATCGATGGGCCGCCCGCGCAGGGTGGTCGGCACCCCGGACAGGTCGACCGTGCGACCTCCGTAGGCGTCACCGCCATAGCCACGATGTGAGCTTGCACGATCGTGAGCTCATGAGCCAGGTGGCATTGGCCTTGGCCCGGTCCGGGAGGGCCGTCCAGACCTTGTCGATGTCGACGTGGCCGTGAACGTGCCGTCGGTGGTGACCGTGACCTCGACGTTGGTGTTGGCGTCGAGGGCGGTGAGGATGCCCGGTCGGCTGGCTCGGTGCCCGTTGCCGGTGATGAACGCCTCGCGGGTGAGCTCGCCGTAGCCCTCGAGCAGCAGGGTGCCCATCTCCTGGGCGAACGACGGGTAGTCCATCCCGATCTCGAACGAGTACGGGATGAACCCGCGCGCCATGATGCGGCGGTGACGGTGGGCTGGACGAGGGTGGGGCGTCATCGCTGACGGCGACTGGCCTCGGCTGTCCCAACTCCACGAAACCCCGGCGCTGAGCTTACGCCCTTCCACACGTCCGTCGTGATCGTCTTGACGTTGGCCGATCCGCAGAACGGATCGCCGGCGCCTGCTGCGCGGTCAAGATGACCGTCGGGTCAAGCGAGCACGGGCACACCGTACGCCTCCCGAGGCGTCCGGCAGGGATGCCGCGCGGAACTCTGGTAGCCGCGCAGGGCGTCGGCCTCCCCGGCGGTCAGCACCGGGTGCGGGTCGAGCACCAGGCGCATGAACGCCGCTGCGGTAGTCCGGGGTCTCGGTCAGCGGATCATGCGGGCGATGACGTCGCCGTCGATGTTCTTGTCGGTGGATGCGCAGCAGCTCGTCGACCCGGTCGCCCTGCGCGGCGCTCAGGTGCCGGGTGGAGCGGTGTCGTCGAGGGCCCGCAGGGCGGCGTCGCGGACCTCGCGGTCGCCCATGCGCGTCACGTCGCCGGTGGCGAGAGGGGGGCGTCATCGAAGTTGCCGCCCATCTTCAGCGAGCCCGTCGCGGCGCGGCGGGCGGCCGTCTCGTCCCTGCGGAGGGCCTCGGCGGTGATCGTCGTCGACGGCGTCCTGCAGCTCGCGGCGCTCGTGGTCCAGCCGGTCCCACGTGGCCTGTTCGCTACGGGTCAGGGCTCGGTCGCCGGCGGTCCGGTGAATGGCCTTCATCTTGTCTTCGACCTCGCGCGATTCGGCGCGGGGGATCTCAATGATTGCTCATGGTGTCACCTCTTCGGGTGTGGAGGAAGCCCGCGCGGCATCGGTGCGGCGCAGGGCAGAGCGGGGGGGTTCATCTCCCGAAAGGGAGGCGTAGCGGCATCCGACGCGGGGCGCGGGCGGGGCGCCTGCCGGGGCCTTGGGCGGGATTGTCGGTCCGGCCCTCTGGCTGCGGCGGCGCCTGGCCCGGTGACCGGGTGCGGTGCTCGCTCTCATGGTACGCCCGGGAACGGTTCTCATTAGACAGGGGGGGGTCATTTCGGGCGGCGTGTCGTCGAGGTCGGACAGGTCATCGGGGACGGCCGGCCATGTCGCGGCTGCCATCTCCACGGCCAGTCGCGTTGCGGCGCAGGACCGCCCAGGTGCAGGCCACGGTCAGCAGCTCCGCGCGGGTGGCCTCGGGCACGTCCGGGTCGCAGGCGGTGGCGAGCATGTCGGCGATCAGGGCGAGCCACGCCAACTCGGCGTGCACCTCCCCGGCGCTCGACCTGGGCGCGGACCCGCTCGGCGTATGCCCGGGCGGCGAGTAGGTGCGGGCTCGGTCACGGGGTCGCCTCCTCGCGGGCGGCGACGGCTCGCGCGCCATGCTTTGTTGCGCCGGGTGCCGGCGGTGGCACGGGCCTCGGCGGCAGCCTTCGCCCGGGCAACCTGGGCGGCGCGGTCGGCCCGGGCGCGGCGCTTGGCCCGAGCTCGGGACTTGTGGGTGGGCCACTCGCCCTCTCCGCGCCGGCTCACCGGGAGATCCTCGGGAGCGGCCGGGCGAGGTTGCGCCACACGTAGGCGGCGAGCCGGTCGAGCAGCAGGCCCGCGACCATGCCGAGGGCGAACCACGGCAGCAGGGCGGCCATCACTCGCCGGCTTCGTGGAGGACCGCCCAGCACCGCGGGCACAGGGGGTCGGACGGACTCCAATACCCGGCCGCGAGCTCGCACACGCGGCACAGGATCAGGACGGGCCCGGGGAAACGGGCGGCGGGGGTGGGGTCGGTGGTCATGCGGGGGCTCCTGACTCGAAGAGGGTTGCGGGGGGCAGTGATGTGGCCGCGCGGCATCGGTCGCACCTGGGGTTGCCACCGTCGCCGTAGCGGTGGCAGGGCCGGCCGCACAGGACACACGGCCCGATGTCGATTGCGGAGGTTGCGGAGGTTGCGGAGGTCATTCCCCCGCCAATCTGGGGGGTTGCCCCTCCCCCTTCTCCCTCTTTGACAGTCAACAGAGTAGGGGGGGTATCAACCCCCGCAACCCCCGCAACCTCCGCAGATTCGGGGTGTTTCGTGCTCAGATTCGGCCCAGAATCGTGCGGAGGTTGGGGCTCAGATTTGCGGAGGTTGCGGAGGTTGGCCCGCAGATTGCGGAGGTTGGGGCTCCGAGGTCCGCGCAACCTCCGCAGGCGTGAGCTGCCAGCAGATAGACCCCCGGTGCCGGTCCCGGGCGCGCTCCACGGTCCAGCCGAGGCGGCGCAGGGCGGGGGCGTGGCGGGTCAGGTGACCGGCCATCCCGCGGGCGGTCCTCGGCCACTCCCGGGCGGCCGGGGTCGGCTTGTGCGGGTCGAGCAGGGCCAGCAGGTCCCCGGCGGATCCCTCCCACGCGCGCGCGGACGGTGGCGACCAGGGCCGCTAGGACGGGGTCGGTGGCGACGGTGTCCCCGGCGAGGTCGTCGCCGAGGCGGGCATACACGTCGGCCCCGTCGCTGCCGGTGATCCGGTCGACGGCGTGCAGGATCCGCCCGTAGTCGGCCATCCGGGGCAGCCGGTCGGGGCGTGGCTCGGTGGCGAGGTCGTGCAGCACCTCGGCGGTCAGGTCGAGCACCGCGCCGAGCACCTTGGGCCACGCCGCCGCCCAGAGCTCGGGCATGGCCTCCTCGGCGATCCGGTCGGCCTCGGCGATCCGGTCCAGGGCGATCGGCACCAGCCGGTCGCCGAGGTCCGGGCGCACGGCGCCGAGGTCGATGCCGTTGAGGATCACGGCGCGGCGGAATGCGAACACGGTCAGGCCGCCATCGGTGTAGAGGGTGCGGCGCACGTCGGCGTCCCCGGTGACCGCGCGGCACAGGGAGTCGCTGAACCACTCGGGGATCCCGCTGAGGTTGTCCACGGCGACCACCCGGGACCCGGCGGCCGCGACCACCCATCCCTCTATGTCCTTCGGCGGCTTGCGGGTGGCGGCCGGCGACGGGTCGAGCAGGTTGCCGAGCAGCCGGGTGGCGGTGCTCTTGCCGGTGCCCTGCTCCCCGGTCAGGGCGGCCACGGGGCACGGCCGGTCGGGCAGCAGGATCGACACGAGCCACCCGGTCAGGACGGGGCGCAGGTCGGGGCGCACGTTGGCGAACCGCCACAGGTCGTCCAGGCTGCCCCCGCGGACCGGCTCGGGCAGGGGCCCGGTCAGCTCGGAGCGGCGGAACCTGACCGCGCACTGGTCGAGCACGGCCCACCCGGCGCCGGTCACCTTGACGACACGGCCGGTGTCGTCGCCGAGGTCGAGCCACACGGCCCCATCCCGGTAGGCGACCCGTAGGTGCACGTCGGCGGCGGGGGTGTCCTCGGCGTAGCCCTCGAGCGTGGCCATTGCGTCGGCCAGGGCCGAGGCCGAGGGCGTCTGCCCCCACAGGTCATGCGCCGCGCGGGCGAGGGCGCCGCGCAGGCTGCCCCGGCCGCCGCGCATCGGCAGGGCGAGGTGCGACCCGTGGCGCACGGCACACGGCCCGGATCCGTCGGCCGCCCATCCGAGGGCGTAATGGTCGAGGGCGTGGCCGACCAGCCGGGTCGCCATGCTCGGGCCCTTGGCCGAGGTCCGTGGCACTGCCGTGGTCCGCGTCGGCTCCTGCGGGGTCGAGGCCCTCGCAGGACGGGCAGAGCATGTCCAGCGGTAGCCCGTGGTCGCACTGCCCCCAGGCATCCGGCGGGACCTCGGTGGGGGCGTCCCAGGCGCCGGTCATGCGTCGCCCCCTACGGCACGGTTGACGGCGCAGGGCGACCCGGTCGAGGCCGTTGGTCATCACGCGCACGACGGTGGCGAGGTCGGCGCCCTCGGCGGCCTGCATCGCCCGGGTGCAGACCTCGACCACGGTGCGCCGCGCGCTCTCGCGCAGGACCGCGGCGGCGTACACCGGCCAGATAGCGGGGGTCGGGCACGCGGCGATCAGGTCGACTAGTTGCACGTTGACCGCGCCGGCCCGGTCCGGTGTGACCCAGCCCGAGGGCGAGCAGCCGGGGCGTGACTAGGGCAGGATCCGGGTCGAACCCGGCCGCGCGCAGGGAGTGCAGAGCGCGGCCAGATGGCCCGGTGCCGCGGGTCGGCGAGGTCGACCACCTCGACCCGGTCGAGGGCCGCGCGGGCCTCGGATCCGCGCAGCAGCAGCACCGCACCGATCAGGGCCGCCTCGGCCATGTGGGCCACATTCTCGGCGCCCACCTCGGCCACGTCGGGCAGGGGTGCTGTTGTCACGCGGCCTCGCGCCCGCGCGGCGCGCACACACCCACCCGCGCCACACGCCCACACCCACGCACACCCACACACCACGCACAGGCGCAACACACACACACACACACACACACACACAGCAGACACGCGGGCTGAGGCGCCCCCGAGGGCGGCCAGGACCCGGCGGCGGTCGATCATCGGGGATGTCGTCGAGGTCGTCGGGATTCATGCGGGCACCTCGGCCACGAGCAGGGCGTCCAGCTCGTCGAGGTCCCACCGGAGTCGCCCGCCGGGGGGCGGTAGCGTGTCAGTAGCCCGCGGTCGGCGTAACGCTCTAGCGTGCGGTCACTGCACTGCGGTGTGCCATGGCGCCACGGGTGTCGGTGAATCGTCGCGGCCCGGTGTCGGTGAATCGGGGACGTTCGGGATCCGGTTCGGGATCCGGTTCGGGATCCGAACAGTCATCCGGGGTGGTCGTGGTCATGCTCGGCCTGTCTGGGCCGGGTGAACCTCTAGCCCGCGCGGGATCGGTCCGGTGCGGGGATTCTGGTCGCGGCCGGGGTCACCCGGGCCATCAGTGCGAGACGTCAGGCGGCCGCAGGAGCGGCCAGGGTTACGGGCTGTGCGGTGCGGCGGTCAAGGTGTCGACCAGCCGGGGACCGGGGTCGGTGGCATCCCCGGGCGGGCCGTGGTGGGATCCGCGTGCGGGCCGTAGGTGGGATCCGCCGCACGCCTGACCAGGCCCCGCGGATTGCGCCGGCGCAGCTTCTCCAGGAACAGGCCCCGGCGCCGGCGCGGTGCTGCGACCAGGACCAGGGCGCTCAGGGCCTCCCAGAGCGCAGGGGACTCGTCAGGGCCGGTGCCCTCAGGCGCGCTGTAGGTCACGTCCGGGGGTCGACCGGCCAGCGCGTCGGCCATCCGGTGCTCGGCGGCCACCCGACGCGGGTCGTCGGGGTCGAGGCTCAGCGCGTCCCACTGGTCAGAGCAGGAATGCCTCGGCGCTCGGCAGGGTCCAGCGACGGGACAGCGCGAACCGCAGCCGCGCGCGTCGGATCCGGTCGGCTGGGCTCACGTCACCCAGAGTAGCGGCCCGCCACGGGGGCGCACGGCGCGACACGCGGGGGCCCGGTGTGCTATGCGCGCCGCCACCCGACCTCGACCAGCCCGGAGCGCTTCGGGTGAACTGTGATCGTGGTCCCCACGGCCTCGGCGAGCACCGCGCGACGGGCGGCGAGGTCCTCGGACTCCCGCCACGCCCTCGGCACGTCATCGGCCCCGAGGATGGCCCGGGCGGCGTCCGGCAGTGCGGGCAGGGTCAGGGCCTCGACCTCGGCCAGTCGGGCCTCTATCCGGGCGCTCTCCGCGGCGTAGGCCCGCAGGGTGAGGACCCCGTCCTTCCGCAGGGCGTCGGCCTCGGCGAGGTCCTCGCGCAGCCGGTCGGCCTCCCGCGCGCGGCGTCCCCGGCCCGGTCGGCCGGCATCTCGGCGCGCGCTTGGCGCAGGGCGGGCAGGCCCTTGACCAGCCACCCCTCGACCTTGGCGCTGACGGCCGCGTCGAGGTCCTCCCGGCGCCATGAGACGTGATTGTGCGCGCAGGCGTAGGTCTTGTACCGGACCCCGGCGCGCGACTGGTTCGAGGATGCCCGGACCGGCTCCCCGCACCGGTAGCACGTCAGGAACCCGGCCAGCAGGGCCTCGGCCGGTCGGCCGCCACCCTTGCGCCGCGGCGACCTGCCGGGTCGGTGAGGATCCGCTGAGCCTGCCGCCAGGTGGTCGCGTCGACCAGCCCGCCCTCGGCATTCTCCGCCTCCACGAGCTCCCCGCGGTACGCGACCAGCCCGCCGTTACGGGGGTGGCGCAGGATGGCCGACACGCGGGCCTGAGTGATCGGGCCACCCTTGGACCCGGTGAATCCCTGTGCGGTCAGGTGCCGGGCGATGGCCGACAGGGTCGACCCGTCGAGCAGCATCCGGTATGCCTCAGCCACGGCCGGGCCCTCGACCGGGTCGGGGGTCAGTCCGTCATCGGTGCGGGCCCACCCGAACGGGCGGCGCCCGGTCGTCGACTTGCCGCCGAGGGTCCGATGCCGGGCGGCGGCCGCGACCCGCTCGGCTGTCTTCTCGGAGGAGTGCGCGGCCACGGCGCCGAGCATACGGGCGGTGACCCGGCCGTCAGCCGTGGCGAGGTCGACCCGGACCCGACTTGACCGCCAGCACCGGCACCGGGCCGAGGTCCTCGACCAGTCGCTCTAGGTCGGTCATCCGCCTGTAGAGGCGATCGGTGGCCCACACGATACCGGCTGACATTACCCGCGCGCACATCGGCCAGCAGCCTCTCGAATTGCGGGCGGCGCGCACCGGAGTACGCCGATATCGACGGGTCGCAGTAGGTGTCGTCGAGGTCGGTCAGGCCCTCCCGTCGCGCGTAGTCCAGGCACTCGGCCTTCTGAGTGGCGACCCCGGCCCCGTCGGCACGGTCGAGACTGATCCTGCCTGTAAATCGCTGTGTGGTTCCCATAGACCCAAGGTAGCACCTAACTACCGCCATCGGAACCCACA
>CAVSQK010000038.1:0-16895 GCA_963729885.1 uncultured Actinomycetes bacterium | reverse complement strand
TGCCAGTGAGACCCTGCTGGAGAAGTGGGCCGAGCCGTTCAGCGTCTTCGCCGAGCGCATGATCACCGTGGACACGGCGCTGACCACCCCGGAGGCCAGCGCCTCGAACCGCATCCGGAACGTGGCTCCCCTGCTGCGCCAGGCGTGGCGGATCCTGATGGAGAACCATCCCCACGACTCCATCTGCGGCTGCTCCATCGACCAGGTGCACGACGAGATGCTCCCGCGGTTCGACCAGGCCGACCAGATCGCCGACGAGATCTCCCTGCAGGCGCTGCAGGCGATCGCGCAGGCCGTCGACACGTCTGCCGAGGGGGCGGTCTCCGGCCTCGTGCTGTTCAACCCGCTGTCGTTCGCGCGCCGGGACATGGTGCAGGCGGCGCTGAAGCTCCCGGACGACGTCGAGGCCTTCGAGCTGGTGGACGGCGAGGGTGCGCCGATCGCCTACGAGTTCGTCGGCGGCCAGCATGAGGAGCTCGCGAACCTCATGCTGCGGCCTGCCGAGCTCCGCGACACCATCGGCGCCGTCAGCGAGGGGCGGATCGCCGGGGCGGCGCTGACCAGCGTGAGCGTGACCCGCGACGGGGACACGGTGACCATCCGGGCGATCCTGGACGACGAGGGGCAACCGAACGTCGCCCAGTGGCACCAGGCCGAGGCGGACATCGCCCGGCTCGAGGCCGATCCCTCCGTGACCGGGTTCCACGTGCTGGCCCACACACCGAAGGCCTCGGCCATCCGGTTCGTGAGCCCCGAGGTCCCGGCCCTGGGGTGGCGCACGCTCTGGGTGCGCGCGGTGCCGGCTCCCGGGACGGGCCCCGCTGCGACGCTGCATCCCCTGATCAAGCCCCTGCTTCCCGTGGGCATGCGCCTGGCGCAGTCCGCTCTGGGCAGCCGCGTGCTGGGCGCGCTCAACCGCGGTGAGCAGACCGGGCCGCCGTTCCGTATCGAGGACGACTCGTTCGTCGTCGAGCTCGAGCGCGCTGACGGGACCCTCACGGTGACCGACAAGACCACCGGCGTGGTCCACGCCGGCCTCAACCGGTTCGTCGACGGCGGCGACGCGGGGGACGAGTACAACTACTGCCCGCCCGCCCGCGACGCCCTGATCGGTGCCAAGGTCGTGTCGGTCAGGGCCCACCGTAACCGAACAGTGCCGACGCTCGAGATCGGCTACGAGCTCCGCGTCCCCGAGGAGATCGCCGCCGACCGGCAGAGCCGCTCCTCCACGACCGTGACGATCCGTGTCCGCAGCCGGGTCTGGCTGCCCCCGGGCGTGGGCCGGATCGACGTGCGCACCGAGGTCGACAACGCGGCCCGGGATCACCGGCTCCGGGTGCACTTCGCCGCCCCGATCGTCGTCGCCGAGGCTGACCACGACAGTCACTTCGATGTGGTCCGCCGGCCGGTCGACGTCCCGGAGAAGGGCGAGGACTGGGTGGAGGACCCTCGCCCTGAGGTGCCCCAGCGCGCCTTCACCGACATCTCCGACGGGAAGGTCGGCCTGACCATCGCCAACCGGGGCCTGCCGGAGGTGCAGGTGCTGCCCGGGGTCGACGCCAGCACCACGGAGATCGCCCTGACGCTGCTGCGGTGCGTCGGCTGGCTGTCCCGCGACGACATGCCCGTCCGCCGGGGCCATGCCGGTCCGGCCTACGAGACTCCCGGCGCGCAGGTGCCGGGGACGTGGTCCTTCGACTACTCGATCATCCCCCACGAGGGCCACTGGTCCGAGTCGCGCGACGCTGCCCACGCGTTCCAGGCGAGCCTCCGGGCGGTGGAGACGGCCATCCATTCCGGGGAGCTCCCGGCCTCCGGCTCCTTCGTGTCGACGTCCCCGGGGCAGTTCGTCGTCAGTGCGGTCAAGGAGACAGAGGACGGCACCGGGTGGGTCGTGCGCGGCCACAACAGCTCATCCGAGCCGATCGCGCTCCGGGTGCAGCCGCTGCGCAGGTTCGCCCACGCCGCTCAGGTCAACCTGGCCGAGGACGAGGTGGCTGCGCTCACGGTGGCCCGGGACGGGTCGGTGACCGTCGGGGTGGGTGGTCACGAGATCGTGACGGTGAGGTTCTCGGACGGATCCTCGGGCTGACTCGCGGCGCAGCCTCGGACCGCCCGCTCAGGTGCGAGGCGCCGGGGGGACGGACTGCTGCGCGTCGAGCATGCCGTCCATCACCATCACCACGAACTCCTCGATCTGAGCGGTGAGACCGCCGGCCACGCCTCCGTAGATCGCCCCGGACTCCGCCTGGACGCCGGCGGCCTCCTGGGTCCGGGCGTGGACCACCGCCTCGCTGAGGTCGGCGGCGAATGTGTCCACGATCCCGGGCTGGGTCTGCGGTCGGGTCACGGCCATGTGGATCGCGTTCGGGTACTGCTGGCCGTTGAACCGCCAGCCGCGGGCCCGCATGGAGTCAGCGACGTGGTAGATGTCGAACGCGTCGGAGGTGAACGAGAAGCAGAAGGTCGGGTTGCCCATGAGCCGCAGCTCGGGGTGCGAGCGCACCACGTCGATCATGGCGGCTGCGGTGGCGAAGATGTCGGCGGCGTGGGACCGGTACCCGTCCCGGCCGAGCTGGACCATCGCCGCCCAGGTCGCGGCCAGCAGTCCCGACGGAGCGGGAGCCCTCCATGCCCGGCGAGAAGTACTTCCCGCCCGACCAGCCGACCACGTGGAAGTACTGGGAGTTCCGCAGCGACTTGTCGCGGAACAGGACGGTCGACGAGCCCTTGAGCGTGTAGCCGTACTTGTGCGTGTCGACCGAGATCGAGGTCACACCCGGGACCCGGAAGTCGAACGGGGGGATGTCGTAGCCCAGCTCCTCGCCGAAGGGCAGGATGAACCCGCCCAGGCAGGCGTCCACGTGGAGGCCGACTCCCCGTTCCACGGCCAGGGCTCCCAGCTCGGTGATCGGGTCGATGGTGCCGTAGGGGTAGTTGCCGGCCGACCCCACGAGGGCGATCGTGTTCCCGTCGATCGCCGCGGCCATCGTGGCCGGCTCGACCAGGGTGCTCACAGGGTCCACCGGGACCGTGCGGCACTCGATCCCGAACAGGTGGCAGCCCTTGTCGAACGCAGGGTGCGCCGTCTCGGGCTTCACGATGTTGGGGGCGGTGATGCCGCGGCGCTTCGCGGCGTCCTCGCGGTAGGCGATGAGGGCGTGCAGGATGCTCCCGGTCCCACCCGTGGTCACCATGCCGGCCGGCTGCGCGCCCTCCACGGCCGAGGCGTGCAGCAGGTCGAGGAGCATCGCGATGACCTCCCCCTCGAACCGCGTCGCCGAGGGGGACAGGTCGCGCTGCAGCGCGCTCGCGTGGGCGAACCCGCCGAACGCCTCGGTCAGGAACGCGTAGTGCTCGTGGTCGCCGGAGTACATCGTCCCCGAGACCTTGCCCGTCTCCCAGAACGCGTCCTCCTCGCGGGCCATCTCAGCCAGCTCGGCCAGCACGTCGGCGCGGGTGCGCCCCGTCGTGGGGAGCGACCGGTTGACCGGGAACCGGTCGGCGTAGGGGTAGTCGGTCATCGGGTCCTCCGGGGTGTCGGGGGCGGTGCGGGACGCAGGGGCGCTGGAGGAATGATGCGCGACCCTCTCGCGCGCGCGGGACAGGGCCCATGGACTGCCGGGCCGGAGCACGGGGCCGGGCCACATCCCCGTGTGGCTTGTCACGGGTATAGCATGTTGGTTGTGCGTATAGCCTCCGGGCTGGACGAGCGTCGCCTGTCGGACCTGACGGCTCGGGCGAGGATCCGCGATGCGGCGATCGAGTGCTTCGCGGAACAGGGGTTCGACGCCGCGTTCCGGACGATCGCGGCCCGGGCCGGGGTGTCGCCGGGTCTGATCACGCACCACTTCGGGTCGAAGGCCGCCCTGCGCGCCGAGTGCGATGCCGAGGTTCTTCGCCGGTACCGCGCGGTGAAGTCCGACGGCGTCGCGCGACCGAGCGCGCATCTGCTCGAGGGCCTGACGGCGCCGGGTGCCTCGGCAACGATCCTCGTCTACATCCTCCGCGCCATCCACGCGGGTGGGCAGCCGGCGCGGGAGTTCCTCGAGGGCCTGATCGAGGATGCGCGCGCCGTCATGGCTGAGGGTGTCGCATCCGGCCTGGTGCGTCCCTCGCGCAACGAGGAGGCCAGGCTGCGCTATCTGACCTACCAGACGATGGGTGCCCTGCTCGTTCAGTTCATCACCACCCCGCAGGCAACCCCGGAGGAGTTCGTGGCCTCCCTGCGTGCCGGGCAGCAGGAGACCATCCTGCCGACGCTCGAGCTGCTCACCGAGGGGCTGCTGGCCAGCCGGCAGATGCTCGACGACTACCTGGAGTACCTCTGGGAGCCCCCGGACGGATCGTCGCCCGACCCCCGATCCACGGCCGTGTAGGGCGCCTGCCCGCGGCCCCGTCCGATGAAGGAAATGCCGTGACCCAGACCGCGCAGAGCCCCGCATCCACAACCGACTTCGCCGTGGAGATCCACGGCCTGCACAAGAGCTTCGGCAAGGTCCACGCGCTGCGCGGCCTCGACCTGACGGTTCCCGTCGGCCAGGTCACGGGGTTCCTCGGTCCGAACGGGTCCGGGAAGTCCACGACGATCCGCATCCTGCTCGGCCTGCTCCGCGCCGACGGCGGCCGGGCGGTCGTCCTGGGCGGTGACCCGTGGGGCGATGCCGTGGCCCTGCATCGCTCGATCGCCTACGTGCCGGGCGAGGTGACCCTGTGGCCGAACCTGACCGGCGGCGAGGCGATCGACATCCTGTGCCGGCTGTCCGGGCCGATGGACCCGGGGCGCAAGCAGGTGATGCTCGACCGGTTCGACCTGGATCCCACCAAGAAGGCCCGCGCCTACTCCAAGGGCAACCGGCAGAAGGTCGCGCTGGTGGCTGCCCTGGCGTCGAGGGCGCAGCTGCTCCTGCTCGACGAGCCGACCTCGGGCCTGGACCCCCTGATGGAGGCGGCGTTCACCGAGTCGATCCGCGAGGTGAAGGCCGAGGGCCGCTCCGTGCTGCTGTCCAGCCACATCTTCGCCGAGGTGGAGAAGCTCGCCGACCAGGTGACGATCATCCGCGAGGGCGTCACGGTCGAGTCGGGCACGATCGCCCAGCTGCGCCACCTGACCCGCTCGCAGGTCACCGTCGGCCTCGACCGCGGCGCTGAGGCGCTGGCTGCCCTGCCGGGGGTGCACGACCTGCAGCGGCTCGACGGTCACGTCACATTCGCCGTCGACGACGCCGAGCTCCCCTCCGTGCTGGCCGCGGTCGCCGTGCTGGAGCCGCGCTCGCTGGTGGCCAACCCGCCCTCCCTGGAGGAGCTGTTCCTGCGCCACTACGGCACCGAGCTCGCCGCCCTGAACGGGGGCGACCGATGACCGCGACGATCCATCCCAGCGAGCTGGCCGCCGCACCGGTCGTCGCGGCGCACCGCATCGGACACGCTGGCCGGCACCGGCACGATGGTCCGGCTGGTCGTTCGGCGCAACCGCGTGCGCCTGGCCGTGTGGTGGGCGGTCCTCGTCGGACTGTTCGCCTACGTGATGGTCTACTACAAGGACATCTTCACCACCCAGGCGGCCCTCGACGACTTCGCGGCCGTCAGCGACATCCCCTCGATCAAGGCGATCACCGGCCTCGCCGCCGCCCCGAACACGCTCGGCGGTGCGGTCTGGACCAAGATCTGGATGACGTGCGCCCTGTCCCTGGCCCTGGGAGTCGTGTTCCTGGTCACCCGCAACGGCCGCGCGGATGAGGAGCTCGGACGCACCGAGCTGCTGCGCTCCCGCATGCTCGGCCTGCACGCCGGCTCCGTCGCGTCCTGGACCGTGAACGCGGCCCTGTGCGTCGCGGTCGGCATGGGGGTCGCGCTGGTGTCGGCCGCCGGCGGGCTCGACCCGTCCGGCTCGGGGATCGCCGGGTCGATGGTCCTCGGCGCCTCGATGGCGGGTGTCGGGCTGGTGGCGATCGGGGTGGGTGCGCTGGCCGGCCAGGTGACCTCCACCTCGCGCGCCGCGAACGGGCTCGGCTCGGCGGTCCTGGGCCTGTTCTACCTGATGCGCATGGTCGGCGACCTCGGGGATGGGCGCCTGACCTGGGCCAGCCCCATCGGGTGGGGCCAGCAGATGCAGCCGTGGGGCGCCAATCGCTGGTGGCCCCTGGCGCTGATGCTGCTGTTCACTGCCGCCCTGCTGGCAGTGGCGATCCGGCTGGAGGCTCGACGCGACCTCGGCGCAGGTCTGCTGCCCGAGCGCGCGGGCCACGCGTCGGCACCCATGCGGTATGCCACCTCGCTGGGACTCGGGGTGCGGCTCCAGCGGGGCCCGATCATCGGCTGGACGCTGACGATCGTGCTCAGCGCCTTCATGTTCGGCTCCGTCGTCGAGGCGATGACCGACCTCATGGATGACGCCGGCGGTTCGGTGACTGCCGTGATCCGGGGAACCGGCATCGACGCGCTGCTGTCCATGCTCGCGATGATGATCGCCATGATCACCACGGCATTCGCCATCCAGTCCGCCACCTCGCTGCGTGGCGACGAGGCCAGCGGCATCATCGAGCCCCAGCTGGCCGGTGCGTTGTCCCGCACCCGCTGGGCGGTCGGACGGTTGCTGATCCCCGTCGTCGGCTCCGCGCTCCTGCTCGCCATCGGCGGCGGGGGCATGGGCGCGGCCTACGGGTCGATCATCGCCGATCCCGGACAGACCGGCAGGCTCGGGCTTGCCGCCCTGGCCTACTGGCCGGCCGTCATGGTGTTCGTCGGCATCGCCGTCGCGCTGTTCGGGTGGCTGCCCCGGTTGGCGATCCCGCTGTCCTGGGGCGTCCTGGCGGCGATGTGGTTCGTCGTGCTCATCGGTGAGGCCCTGCACCTGCCCGGCTGGCTCCTGGAGCTGCTGCCGTTCTCGGCCACCCCCTACGTGCCCTACGAACCGCTGACCTGGGCACCGCTGATCCTCATGACCCTCGCCGCTGCGGCTCTGGTCTGGGTCGGGCTGGCCCGGTTCGCGCGGCGCGACGTGCAGCCCGGCTGACCCCGATGCTGCGGGTCCCTGCGAGCCGGCTCTTGTGCAGGCGATGTGACCCCTGTCACACTCGAGGGCCTCGTGCGACGCCTCGCGCGGGTCCATGAAGGGGTGTCCCATGGCCAAGTACCTGCTCGCCTACGTCGGTGGCGACCAACCGGAGTCCGAGGAGGCCGGCCAGGCCGTGATGGCGGCGTGGACCGCGTGGTTCGCCGGCATGGGGGAGGCGGCGGTCGACCCCGGGAACCCCGTGGGTGCATCGGCTGCGGTCGCGCCGGACGGCTCGGTCGGCGCAGCCGCGGCGGGGGTGACCGGGTACTCGGTCATCGCCGCAGACAGCCTGGATGCGGCGCTCGAGGTCGCCCGCGGGTGCCCGCACCTGGCTGCGAACGGCCGGGTCGAGGTCTACGAGACGTTCGACGTGATGTAGCCGGCAGCCATCCAGAGACGGCCCGGGAGCGGCGGGCAGGCGTCCCCGACCCGGCTACAGGACCCTGTGGAGTCCGGGGATCCGGGTGATGAGCAGCCACGCCAGACTGAAGGAGGCGGTGACGCCGCCTGCGGCGACGAGCAGGGCCTTGACCTCGGCAGGCAGGCCGATCCCGCGCAGCGCGAGCGCGAGCCCGATGAGGATGGGGGTCTGGAGGACGAAGGCACCGTAGGCGCTGCGCGCCAGCGCCGGGCCGTGCGGCAGCGGGTGGGCGAGCCGGCGCTGGGCCACGGACAGCATCCACACGGACCCGAACATGCACAGCACGGCGTCGATGGCGGCGAAACCGGCGGCCAGGAGGGTCAGCCCCCCCATCAGGTCCTCCACTCGGTCGGCCAGCCCGGCGGCGACCATCAGGGCGGCCATCGCCATGGCGGCCACGACCGTGACGGCGCGGGCCGTGCGGCGCAGGCGATCGGGCACGGTGCCCGTCCAACCCTGGCGGGCTGCGGTGATCCCCAGGGCGAACACGGCGATGCAGGCCGGCCACTGCCAGAAGTTCAGGTCGGTGAACCCGGAGTCCCCGCCGTACGGGTACACCAGCCGGATCGCGAACGACGCAGGCGCCACGACCGCGGCGGCGATCGCAAGGTGCGCGGCCCGGACCGTGCGCGGTGGTCCCGAGCGGCCCGGTCCGCGCAGGGCGACCCATGCGGCGTACGCCAGGGAGTAGATCAGCAGCACGCCGACGAACCACAGCGGGCCGGTGTCCAGGATGTGCTCGTCGCCGAGGAACTCCTGCCAGTAGGAGCCCGGGGCGTAGCCCAGCGGGTGCTCCAGGGCGTAGACGACGCTGGGCTGGATGGCCAGGACGTAGACGGCGAACGGGATGCCCAGGCGCACCAACCGGTCGCGGGCGAACCGACCCGGGCCCTTGTGCTCGATCGAGGGGACGGTCATCAGCCCGGCGACCAGGAACAGCAGGGCGATCAGGAACAGCCCGAACGGGACGGCCAGCACCACCACCGCGGCCTGCGAGACCGCCGAGAGGGTCACCTCGCGCATCTCGGTGTACGTCCACACCTCGAGCACGTCGACGTAGCCGGCGATCCCGTGCAGCGCGATGATCGCCGCGATCAGCAGCACCTTCAGGTTGTCCAGGTACAGCAGGCGTCCCGACTGCCAGCCACTCCCATCAGGCGCGGCCATGGTCCCCGTGCCGGAGGCACGCGAGCGCGACCCCATGACTCCACCCTCGCCGGGTCCTGTGCGCGCGGGCAAGGGGCCAAGGTCACCACCCGCCGGTCAGGCCGCGTGCAGGATGCGCTCCTCCAGTCGTGCGTAGCTGGTCTCCATCCCGCCGGTCATCCCGGTGGCCAGCACCATGTCGCGGACCTCGGCGCTGGGGTAGGTGATCACGATGCTCAGCAGCGTGCCGCCCTCGACCGGCGTGAGGGTCATCTCGTTCGTGGTGGCGGGGCCGTCCGTCCCGATCATCTGCTCGGTCGTGACGGCCCGGTGGGGCGCCGCGCTGTCGAGAAGCGTCCCGGTGAATCCGAACCGCTGAGCACCGTCGAGGCTCTCCCACTCGTACCGGTAGTGCTCGCCCACGACGACGGCCACCTCGCACACGGGCATGGTCCAGCCGTCGGGGCCCAGCAGCCAGCGCTGCATCAGTGCGGGCTCGTGGTGGGCTGCCCACACCTGGTCGAGCGTCCCGCGGATGACGCGGCTCACGCGCACCTGGGTGTCGCTGAGGATCTGGGCCTCGCACGCCCGCCCGGCGGCGAAGGTGGCCAGATCGGCGATCACGGCGTCCATCTGGCCCATGGCCTCACGCATCCCCTGTTCCATGCCCATCTCCAACAGGTGGTCGAGGTCGGTCACCGAGTTGAAGTAGGTCGTGGTGCTGACCTGGGATCCGTCGGCGGTGGCAGTGAAGTGGAACACCATCCGCATGGAGGGCATCTCGGAGTTGGCCGAGCCGTCCGGGTTGGCGAAGCCGTCACGGACCTCGAAGGACTGCGTCGGGTCCACGGCGAGGAACTCCCAGTAGCCGCGGGACTCGTCGCCGTCAGGCCCGGTCATGACGTACTCGGAGCGACCTCCGGGGTACATGTCGTGGCGGGTGAACCGGGCGGGGTAGGTGGGCGGGCCCCAGAACAGCTCGAGCTGGCGAGGGTCGGCGTAGGCGTCCCACAGGCGCTGGACGGGGACGGGGAAGTCCGCGACCACGGTCATGGTGAGGGCGGCGGGGTCCTTGCTGACGGAGGTGATGGGCATGGCGGGTCCTTCGTGTGGGTGGGTACGGATCAGGGGGCGTCGCCGGTGAGCAACGCGTCGAGTCGGGAGACCCGGTCGCGCCACAGCTCCTCGAACTGGTCGAGCAGCGCCTGCGCTCGTTGGATCGTCGCGGGGTTGCCCCGGACGAGTCGTTCACGGCCGTGCGGGTGCTTGGTGATCAGGCCAGCTCCCTCCAGGACGGCGACGTGCTTCTGCACCGCCGCGAATGACATGTCATAGGCGCTTGCCAGGTGCGACACGGTGACCTCGCCGACCAGGGTGCGCCGGACGATGTCGCGCCGGGTCCTGTCGGCCAGTGCCCGGAAGATCCGGTCCACCTCATCGTCGGTGATCGAGTTCGGCACGCGCTCATATACAACCATTTGGTTGCACGTTACCGGACGTGCAGGCGACTGGCAAGCGGGCAGTGGTGGCCTGGCTGCGAGGAGGCAGTGCGCCCCGAGGGCGTGGGGATGCCGACTGCCTGCACCTGCGGTACACATGCGGGATGGCGCCATGGATGCGGTCCGGAAGGGGGCGGCTCGTGGCACTGGCGATGGGCGCCGCGCTCCTCCTTGCGGCCTGCTCTGGCGACGAGCAGGTGGTCCGGTCGACGGCCTCATCGGACAGCGTCCTCGGTGGCACCCGTGCCCGTGCCGAACGAGTCGCCGCCCGACGTGGGTGCGCCCAGCCCTTCAGGTGGGGGCAGCCTCCCAGGCAGCGCCCCGAGCGGCGACGCCGCCACCGCATCGGCCGGCCCCCCACCGACCCGTGGGCCGGTTCGCCTGGAGCGCTGGTTCGACCGGGACCTGTCCGGTGGTGCCCTGCGACTGGGCGCCGAGCGCGAGCGCACTGGTGCCTACCGCTCCTACGACGTGTCCTACCGCAGCGAGGACCTGCGGATTTCCGGCGTGATCAACGTGCCCACCGGGCGCGGGCCGTTCCCGGCCGTCGTGCTGGCCCATGGCTACATCGATCCGGCGATCTACGTGCGTGGCCAGGGCATGCCACGGGAGCGCCGCGCCCTGGCAGCTGCGGGATACATCGCCCTGCACGTGGACTACCGGAACCACGCCGACTCGGACGACGATCCCGCGCTGGAGCGCACTGCCCGCCTGGGCTACTCGGTCGATGTGCTCAACGCCGTCCACGCGTTGCGCGCCACCGACGCGGTGCCGGTGGACGACGACCGGATCGCGCTGATGGGCCGGTCGATGGGCGGCGGTGTCGTCCTCAAGGCCCTCGAGATGGCCCCGGGACTGGTCGATGCCGGGGTGGTGTTCGCCTCGGTCTCCTCCGATGAGGCAGACAACTACGAGCAGTTCTCCGGGCCGTCCCCCTACTGGGACTACGTCCGCGACCGGTGGGGCAGCCCCGAGCGGAACCCCGACTTCTGGGAGGGGATCTCCGCCGACCAGCACTTCGACCGGGTGACCGAGCCGGTCCTCATGCACCACGGCGCCGTGGACACGACGTGCCCACCCCGCTGGGCACGTCACACCGCCCGCGCCATGCAGGCCGCGGGCGTGGACGTCGCGCTGCGCTGGTACGAGGGCGAGGGCCACACGTTCGGCGATGCCGCGCTCACCCGCGCGATGCGCCGCACCGTGTCCTTCCTCGATCGCCAGCTCACGTGACCGGCAGGCCCGTTCGGCCATACCGCCGGTGATCAGGTGAGGCGACTGCCGGACGGGCCCTGCGGGTCGATTCCTCGGGCCTCTGTACAGGGGCGGCGATGGGGGTGGATGCTGCGTCAGCCGGATGGGTCCGCCCGTACCGACGCTCCACCCATGTCCCACCTCGCACGCCCGGTGGGTGGTCCGCCCAGGAGAGGGGTCGCGATGCCCACGATGGACGATGCCGGGCGGGTGCCGGCGACGACGACTTCGACCTGGTCGTCATCGGTTCGGGACCCGCGGGGGAGAAGGGCGCCACGCAAGCTGCCTACTACGGCTACCGGGTGGCCGTCGTCGAGCGGCGAGCCGATCCCGGGGGTCGGCGATCGCGGTGTCCGGGGTGCCGGTGAAGGCCCTGCGGGACGCCGCGGTCTACCTCACCGGATGGTCCCGACGCGATGTGTTCGGGATCGGCCTGAGCCTGTCGCCCGACCTGGTCATGGACCGGTTGAGGGCCCACGTGACCGACGTGGTCACGACAATGACGGGGGCCGTGGGCGAGAACCTCGAGCGGCACGGCATCCAACTCGTGCACGGGGAGGCGAGCCTCGGCCCTGGCCGCACGGTGGTCGTGCGCGGCGACGATGGCAGCGAACGGATCCTGAGGGCGCGGGTGATCCTCATCGCAACCGGCTCCCGGCCGCACCATCCTCCGGCCTGCCCTTCGACGACCCCGACGTGCACGACTCCGAGACCGTGCTGTCGATCGATCGGCTGCCTGAGCGCCTGGTCGTGGTGGGCGGCGGGCCGGTGGGCACCGAGTACGCGTCCATCTTCTCCGCGCTCGGCGTCGAGGTCACGCTGGTCGATCGTGGGTCACGCCTGCTGCCCATCCTGGACGCGGAGATCTCGCGCGCCCTCGCGGACAGCCTTCAGGGATCCGGTGCACGGCTGATGTTCGAGTCGCAGGTCGACTCGGTCACGCGGACGGCCGAGGGCCTGGTGGTGCAGGTCGGCGAGGAGGCCCTGCGCGCCGACGCTGTGCTCCACGCGCTCGGGCGCACGGGCAACGTCGATGGCCTCGGGTTGGCCGAGGTGGGCGTCGAGTCCGACGCACGCGGGCGCATCAAGGTCGACGGCCACTTCATGACGACAGCCACGGGGGTCTACGCCGCAGGCGACATCACCGGCCCGCCGGGACTCGCGTCGGTGGCCATGGAGCAGGCGCGTGTCGCGATGTGCCGTGCCTTCGGCATCCCCTTCAAGGAGTCGCTCGACACCATGGTGCCCACCGGGATCTACACCCTTCCCGAGGTCTCGATGGTGGGACTCACCGAGGAGGCGGCCCGGGCCGCGAGCGATGATGTCGCGACCGGCCGCACGTACTTCACCGGCAACGCCCGAGCGCGCATCTCGGGATCCACGGAGGGCGTCCTCAAGCTGGTCTTCCGGCAGTCGGACCGTCGGCTCCTCGGCGCCCACATCCTGGGGGAGGAGGCGACCGAACTCATCCACATCGCCCAGGCCCTGCTCCACCGCGACGGTGCCATCGACGAGTTCATCGACACGACGTTCAACTTCCCGACGCGCGCTGACGCCTACAAGTACGCCGCCTATGACGGGCTGCCGCCCCGTGCAGCCACCTTGGCCGACCACAGGACCTGGGGCCCCGTCGCGTCCCAGTGACTTTCCCGCTGGGATCTCTTCTCGGGCGGCCGGGTTGCCGTCCCAGCAGCCGCGGTACCAGTTGGTCACCGCACCTGAGGTGGTGTCCACCGATCCGCGGTGGCTCCCGCGGCGGGCGCCACGGTGGGTCATCCAGTCGGTGCGGTCGGCACCGGCGGGACGGACTGCTGCGCGTCGAGCATGCCGTCCATCACCATCACCACGAACTCCTCGATCTGCGTGGTGAGCCCACCGGCCACGCCTCCATAGATCGCCCCGGACTCCGCCTGGACGCCGGCGGCCTGCTGGGTCCGAGCGTGGGCCACGGCCTCGCTGAGGTCGGCGGCGAACGTGTCGACGATCCCCGGCTGGGTCTGCGGTCGGGTCACGGCCATGTGGATCGCGTTCGGGTACTGCTGGCCGTTGAACCGCCAGCCGCGGGCGCGCATGAAGTCCGCGACGTGGTAGATGTCGAAGGCATCGGATGTGAACGAGAAGCAGAACGTCGGGTTGCCCATGAGCCGCAGGTCGGGGTGCGAGCGCACCACGTCGATCATCGCGGCCGCGGTGGCGAAGATGTCCGCGGCGTAGGCCCGGTACCCGTCCCGACCGAGCTGGACCATCGCCGCCCAGGTCGCGGCCAGCAGGCCCACCGACCGGGAGCCCTCCATGCCGGGCGAGAAGTACTTCCCGCCCGACCAGCCGACCACGTGGAAGTACTGGGAGTTCCGCAGCGACTTGTCGCGGAAGAGGATCGTCGAGGAGCCCTTGAGGGTGTAGCCGTACTTGTGGGTGTCCACGGAGATCGAGGTCACACCGGGGACCCGGAAGTCGAAGGGCGGGACGTCGTAGCCCAGCTCCTCGCCGAAGGGCAGGATGAACCCACCAAGGCAGGCATCCACGTGCAGGCCGACCCCCCGTTCCAGGGCGAGCGCGCCGAGGCTGGTGATCGGGTCGATGGTGCCGTAGGGGTAGTTGCCGGCCGACCCCACGATGGCAATCGTGTTCTCGTCGATCGCCGCAGCCATCGTCGCCGGATCGACCAGGGTGCTCACCGGGTCCACCGGGACAGTGCGGCACTCGATCCCGAACAGGTGGCAGCCCTTGTCGAATGCCGGGTGCGCCGTCTCGGGCTTCACGATGTTGGGAGCGGTGATGCCGCGGCGCTTCGCGGCGTCCTCGCGGTAGGCGATCAGCGCGTGCAGGATGCTTCCGGTGCCACCTGTGGTCACCATGCCGGCGGGCTCTGCGCCCTCCACGGCCGAGGCGTGCAGCAGGTCGAGGAGCATCGCGATGACCTCTCCCTCGAACCGCGTCGCCGAGGGGGACAGGTCGCGCTGCAGCGCGCTCGCGTGGGCGAACCCGCCGAAAGCCTGGGTCAGGAACGCGTAGTGCTCGTGATCGCCCGAGTACATGGTCCCCGAGACCTTGCCGGTCTCCCAGAACGCGTCCTCCTCGCGGGCCATCTCAGCCAGCTCGGCCAGCACGTCGGCGCGCGGGCGGCCCGTTGCGGGGAGCACGCGGTTGACCGGGAATCGGTCGGCGTAGGGGTAGTCGGTCATCGGGTCCTCCGGGGTTGCATGGGCTGCGTCGGGACGTGTTCGGGGGGCTGATCCCCGGCCCATGCACGAACTATCCCGCACGGACCGGCTCCTTCAGCTACCCGACGGTGATCGGGGCAGGTGCCGAGTCCTGGTCCGCCGCGACGGGGCGCACCTCGACGACGTGCGCGAGCATCACGGCCTGACCACTCACCGGGTCCATGTGCGCAGGCCCACCGGGGATCACGTCGTTGACGTTGGCACCGGGCAGCGAGCGCGCCCGCAGGTGCCCCGATGTCGCGTGCCCCCACCCGTGCGGCACGACGACGACGCCGCGGGCCACGTCCTCGGTGAGGGAGCACGGCAGCCGAATACTGCCATCCTGGGAGGAGACCTCGATCTGGTCGCCATCGGCGATCCCGCGCTCCGCGGCGTCGTGCGGGTGCAGCAGCACCGTGTTGCCGCCGGGCGGCTGGCTGATGCGGGGATTGCCGTGCATCCAGCTGTTGTGCGAGCGGCGGTCGCGGCGTCCGATGAGGCGGAGCACGTCGGTGCGCGCCAGCTCTGCCTCGAGGGCGTCGAGCCGGGCGGCGTCGACGATGAGCTCGGGCGGAGCGAGGTGCACGAGCCCGTCCGGGGTACGCACGCGTCGGCCGAGGAAGGACCCCGGCTGCGACGGCGGCAGGAGCACGCCCTCCGGGTGCCGGCGCAGCTCGTGCATGGTGGTGCGGCGTCCCCAGCGCAGCAGCAGGGCGACGATGCGGTCCGGCGTGAGCTCCGGCCGGCCGGGCAGCCGGCGGAGCAGGCGGTTGAGCCGCGGGAGCACGTTCGCCGCCGTCGGTCCCAGCAGCGGCGCACCGCTGGCCTCGGCGAGGTCGGAGAAGATGCGCCACTCCTCGCGGCGCTCGTGCGCAGGAGGCGACGACCGCCGGCGTCCACTGCGCGTGCGGCACGACCTGGAGCACCTGGTGGGTGATGGTGAAGTCGCTGCGCTCGAGCATGTCGGTGGCGGGCAGCACGTAGTCGGCGAGGGCCGCGGTCTCGTTGCGGTAGATGTCGATGCTCACCACGAGGTCGAGCCGGCGCATCGCATCGGCCAGGCGCCGACTCCCACCCGGAACCGAGTGCACCGGATTGCCCGCGGTGACGACCAGCGCCCGGATGCGGTCCGGATGGTCGGTCATGATCTCATCGGCGAGCGCGGCCACCGGGAAGGCCCCGGCGACCCGGTGCCAGCGTCCATCCGTGGTCCGATGCTCGTCGAACGTGCCGAGCCCCAGGGCGGAGCTCAGGCGCAGGACGTCGAACGCCCCCTCCGGCACGAGCAGCCCACCGGCGCGGTCGAGGTTGCCGCTGATCAGGTTCAGCGTCTGCAGCAGCCAGTAGGCGACCGACCCGAACGGACCCATGTTGACGCCGGTGGACATGTAGATCGCAGCACCATCCGACGTTGCGTACGCGCCCGCCAGCTCGCGGATGGTCCCGGCGGGAACGCCGGTCACCGCGGCCGCGCGCTCCGGAGTCCACGGCGCCACCACGGCGACGACCTCGTCGACACCGGTCGCGACCACCCGCGCCCGGTCCAGGTCCGCACCCAGCTCGGCGGTGAGGACGTGCAGCATCGCGGCGAGCAGGTAGGCGTCTGTGCCGGGCCGGATCGGCACGTGCTCACCAACCTTGCGCACAGTCTCGGTACGCCGCGGGTCGACGATCACGACACGGCCACCGCGGTCGACGACCCCGCGCAGGGCAGCCGTCGCGTCGGCGACCGTGAGCACCGACATCTGGCTCACGGTGGGGTTGGAGCCCAGGCACATGAGGAAGCGCACACGGTCGAGGTCGGGCACTGGATGCACGAGCGAGAGGCCGTACATCGCGGTCGACACGTGGAACTTGTTGTTGGTGTCGACCGAGTGTGACGCGAAGACATTGGGCGACCCGAGCGCCTCGACGTACGCCGACGACATGAGCACGTGCTGGAAGCTGAAGAACGTGGGGTTGCCCTGGTAGAGCGCAACCGCCCGCGGGCCGTGGGCGTCCACGAGCGCCCGGACCCGTGCCCCGATCTCATCGGTGGCCTGGTCCCAGCTGATCCGCTGGTAGTCCTCTCCGACCCGCTTGAGCGGATGGTCTAGCCGGTGGGGGTCGTCGTGCAGCGCCCCGAGCCCGAGCCCCTTGACACACGCGTAGCCGCGCGACACCGGATGGTCACGGTCCGGGCGCACTGCCGTGACCCGGCCGTTGTCGACCTCCGCCACCAGACCGCAGTAGACCTCGCAGATCCGGCAGAAGGTGCGCACACTCGCGGTCACGCGCCGACAGTAGGCGATGACCCGGCCGGCCGCCCGTCACGG
>CAVSQK010000037.1:0-106434 GCA_963729885.1 uncultured Actinomycetes bacterium | reverse complement strand
ACTACTCGAGCGGCATGTACCTCCGACTTGGGCTTCGCCGTTGCGGTGATGGTGCGGCCCGGACATCCTCATCGTCGATGAGGTGATCGCCGTCGGCGACGAGGAGTTCCAGCGCAGGTGCTTCGATCATCTGCACGCACTCCGCAAGGCCGGCACGACCATGGTGATCGTCTCCCACGGCATGGGCAACATCATCGACCTGTGCGAAGAGGCGGTATGGCTCGACGGCGGCTCTCGTCCGTCGCGTTGGTGCCCTCCGCGTCAGGTGACCCTGAGCCTACCTCGATGAGGTGAATGCCCGGGAGGCCGTGCGCTCTGCTGACAGCGGTGGACTGGTGCCCTCTCGCGCCGTCATGGCCCGGAGGGGAAGCGGTGAGATCCGGGTCACGGGAGTTCACCTCCTGGGGGCGGATGGTCGTCCCACGTGGACTGCTCATCACCGGTGAGAGCGCGGTGGTGCGCATCCACTACCAGGCAGGCGAAGGCGTTGACGGCGATCCTGTTCTCCCTCTCCATGGAGAACTCAGCCGGGATCTCCCTGCTCGGGGCTGGAAGCGGCGACGCAGGGCCATGGCGCATCGAGAGTGGGAGGGGCTGGGTCGACTTCTCCATGGAGCAACTTCTGCTCGTCGGCGGGACGTACGAGCTCAAGACCTCGGGACACGTCGAGAGCTCCGTGATCGACGCTATCGACGACGGGTATGAGGTTGTTGCGCGGTCGACCAAAGTCGAACTGGGAGGCGGCATTCGTTCCAACCCGGCCGGTGGTCGCTGATGCATGCCGAGCCGCACCGTGGTGTGCGGCCTGTCCACTCTGAGCCGTGGGGCCCACAGCCCGCGCGGGGTTCGTGAGACCAAGGGCGATGGAACCTGGCCGAGGCGCTCCTGTGCAAGACTCCCGTGTGACCGACAGCACGCGAGCTTCATGCCCTGACCAGAATCGCGATCCTCCTGCCGGTCCACCGTCCCCACCCGAACCACCTCAGGCTGGCGATCCGGTCGGTGCTCCAGCAGACGATGACGGCCAGTGGCAGCTGGTGCTCGTGGACGACGCCAGCCACGATCCTCGCGTGAGTCACCGAGGTACTCCGTCGAGCCGCGGCGCTGGACCCCCGCATCGAGGTCGTGGAACTCGGCCGAGGCAACCGAGGGGATCAGCGGGGCGTCTCAATGCCGGGCTGGCGCGGGTCCGAGCCCCGTGGGTCGCGTCTGCTCGACCACGACGATGCTTCTGGAGCCGGACTGCCCTTGCCGTGCGTACTCGACGCAGGCTGCTGCTGACACCCAGAAGCCGAGGTCCTCTACACCGACCGGGATGCCGTGGATGAGGATGGGGTTCACGACCGAGACCTTCCGCAAGCCCGACTGGGCTCCCGCAGCGCCTCCGCGGGAACATGTACGTCGCGCACCTGACCCTGGTATCACAGTCAGTACCGAGGCTGCGAGGAAGGTTGGGGGATTCCGGACGGAGTATGACGGCGCCCAGGACCATGATCTGGTCCTTCGGGTCACGGAGCGTCGGGGCTTCCCTTCGTTTGCATATCCCGAAAGTCCTCTACCACTGGCGCCAGCTGCCCTCGTCCAGGACCGCCCGCGACCCGAGGGCGAAGCCCCACGCCGCGCTCCGGGGGCAGGGATGCGGTCCCCCAGCACCTGCAGCGCACGGGGGTGCAGGAGCGAGGTGCGCACAAGCCCACGTTCACCCGGGCTTCTACCTCGTCGACCGGGTGCCCACGCACTCGTTCGCCAGCAATCGTGATCCCGACACGTGGGGGAGGCCCCGGCTCAGCTCACTGGGGGGCAGGAAGGTCGTGCATGGTTCTGAGGCCGTCGGCAGCATCGTCGCCCACGCACTATCGAACCGAGTACGAGGTCGTTGTGGTTCACGACTCGGATCCCGACCCCTGCCTTACTTGGAGGACCTCCGGAGACTTGGCCGGTGATCGGTTGCGCGTGGTGGACTACCAGCCGCCGTTCAATTTCTCGGCGAAGGTCAACCTGGGTGCTGAGAGCGCAGGGTGAGGTCCTGGTGTTGTTGAACGACGACGTCGTGGTCACCCCCACCGTTGGCTCGACCAGTTGGCGGCGCTGGCGCAGGCGGGACTCGGTGGCTGCCGTGGCGCGAAGCTCCTGTTCGAGGATGGACGAGTGCAGCACGCGGGTCATGTCACTGGTGGGCAGAGGCGCACCACATCGGGCATTTGGGCAGGCCGACGGGCCCGGGCCTTTCGCAGCGAACACCCTCGACCGCGAGGTGTCGGGGTCACAGCTGCGTGTATGGTCCAGCGGCGTGAAGTGTGCGAGACTGGGGGTTTCGATGAGACGCTTCCCAACAACTTCAACGATGTCGACTACTGCATGCGGATCCGTGCACGCGGCCTGCAGATCGTCCAAGCCAACAGCGTCGTCCTCTCGGCACCACGAGAGCCAGACCCGTCGTGCCCAAGGTGGTTGTCTGGGAGGCGGAGCGAATCCAGGCGAGGTGGGGCAGACCAGTTGGCCGGGCGCGATCTATTCACTCGCCAGGGTCCCGAGCGCGCAACCCCCTCGCCGGCGGCCTTGCGGGAGTGGTGGCGGATCTCGAAGGACGTCGTCTGCAGAGGAGGGACCCCGGGCGTTCGTTACCCAAGGCGAACACCAGGTTACCGCGTGGGCTCAGTCTCAGTAGGCGGGTCAGTTCGGGATCGAAGGCGTCATCTGTCCTTGCTCTGTGGTCCTTCGACTCCGGGGTTCGAGATTCCGTTCGAATCGGCCTCGATGGCGCAGTCCTCTGGCAAGGTCTCCAGACCTCGACCCAACAGGAAGACGAGCATGGTTGCACTGGCCGCATAGACCGGGAACCCGTACCGATCCAAGATTGGCCCCATACACCGCGTACATCACCCAATAGGTGTAGAAGGGCGAGAGCAAGACAGCGTCCGCCGACCGGTCCTCCCAGAAGACTCCCACCAGGCCGAGGACGAATGCGTAGGAGGCCACCCGGTGGATCCTGTGCCCCAACGGAACCAGTAGGTTGCACCGTCGCCTGCAAGGGCTTGGAGACGCATGTGGGGGTGATCACCGCGGAGGCATCGGCCGACGCCGCCGCGATCTGGTCGTTGAACTGGACCACGCCACAGCGTCGAACAGGGCTGAAGGGCTGGAATCCGAAGAACTCGTTCTCGTCCCCGCCCCAGGTGCTGACTGCACCGGGCAGGGGGACATCGAGGATCACCGAGGCTGTCCTGATGACGTCGGGCAGGCGCGCTGGAAGGTCCGAGGCGACGTCGAACACGCTTGGCGGCGGCAAGGTCGCGGGTATCCCGGTTGAGTTGCTCTCAGCCCCACTGAGTACCGATTCCTTGTAGGCATGCCGGCGCCAGGCAATTCGAGCCAAGGCGAACATGGCCAGAGCCGAGAGGATTGCCGCAGTGATCACTTGAGTCCTCCCGCGCCATTGCCTGGGCTCGCCAGTTCCTTCTGGCCCGGTGCGACGTGTGTCCACGCCGCAACGCCCGCCGTGAAGACGCAGACGTATGCCAGGGGAGCCAGGAGGTGCACGCAGAGTACCGTCGTGATAAGGAGGACCGCGACGGTTCGCCCTGCGCTCCCGCGACCGTCGGCAGCCAGCCAGATCACCGCCGGTGTTCAGCGCCAACATCAAGGTCATCAAGGTCGCCTGGAGGACCGCGCCCGAATACCCTAGGGTCAAGGGGTTGAGCAGCACGATCCCGAGCGCCGCCAGCGCAGCCGCCGTTACCCAGTACGGCTCCTGTGATGATCCACGCGGCGCCCGCCGCTGCCATCGCCTGGGTTGCGACGATCCACGTGGCAGCTGTCCTCCCGTCACCCGGATGGCTCGCAGGATTGCCGCGTACAGCGGTTCGCGGGACCATTGGTAGCCGTCGAGCGCGAAGTCCCGAACATGTGCCGCGAACTCTGGAGGTAGAGGATCCCGTCGAAACTGACTGTTATCGGCACGGCCAGCGCAGCGAAGAGGCCGAAGGCGGCCAACCCCAGCCAGAGTCCATCCACACGTCCAAGCCGCTTCACCACAGTCGTCGCCCTTCGGCCCGGCCGTACCGGAGGTAGTGGACCAAGGGTGGCATCTCCGAGTACACCACGTCCGGATTCTGGCTCAAGTATCGCTCCGGGTCGAAGTCGGGGCCAGGTGCCCGACCCTCGAAGCATCCCATTGTCAAGTAGTGACGCACTGCCCCGATCCCTGCGGTCGCGACGTCGCGGTTCCGGTCCAGGTACCAGCCAGGTCGGATGAACTCGTTGGGTGCGGCTCCTGCGCGCAGCCCGAACTGGCGTAGTGCAGCAGGGCGTCGCGGTCCCGTGGCAGCTCGTGCACTTCGCGATACCAGGTTCGGTCCAGCATGCCATCGACGACCCGCGGGTCGAGGAAGGGGTCCTCCGCGACGAGTAGCAGGCCGGCGCGAACTCGATCGGATCGAGCAACGGGGCCTGCCGCGACGGCCCTGGCGGCCGCTGCGAACGTCCTCCTCCGCCTGCTCCCCGCGCTTCCCACCAAGTTGTCGATCTGGCGGCGCAGGCTCAGATTCCTGGTCTGGATCCCCTGGAACACTGCTAGTGACGGGTGGCGCTCCGGCTGCTGCCACCTTGGGAGCGAGTTCAGCCGTTTCCTGCAGTCTGTCGCGTCGACACGGCGGAGATCGGTGCTCACCGACTCCAACCAGGTCGCGGGGGAGTTCTCGCGACTGCGGATGCCATGGGCCAACTCCACGATGGCGGTGGCCGCATCGTGACTTTCCAGCCAATCACGGAGCTGGATTCGCCCATTCGTCACAAGGCGTGCGCGAAGCTCTCCATCCTCGAGTCGTCGGATTGCTGCTGCGAGCGCGGCTGGGTTGCGCGCCTCGAACGCGAGGCCGGATACTCCATCGACCATGAACTCGGTCATGCCCCCTGCTGAGGCGTACAACACCGGGCAGCCGGCAGCGACGGCTTCCACTGGCACGCGGCCGAAGGCCTCTGCCCAGCTGGGCATTGCCACGGCATCGCAGTCCCGCAAGGCTTCTAGCGCGTCCTGCCGGTGGCCCTCGAGGATGAAGTCGTCACCGAGTCCATGGTCGGCAACCGCCTTGCGTAAGGTTGACATCGCAGTCGGATCCCCCGTGCCGAAGACCCGAACCCGTACGCGGTGCCCTTCCTCGGCCAAGATGCTGACTGCCTCCAGCAGATCCAGGTGCCCCTTGGCTTCGGCCACCTGGCCGATGATCGCGATCGTGAAGGGTCGCTTGGGAGGTGTATCAGCGGGCGAGCTTGGCGCGTCTGCAGTTGCTCGGTTCGCGACGAGTCGGTCGAACGCGGGCACAGAGATGGGTGCCACGACTCGACGTTGCCCCGGGTCCGTGAAGAAGTACTCGGCAACGAACCGGCTGTTCACGATGACGGCGTCGGACAGCGCGTCGATCGCGGCCCCGAGTTCGGCTGGCGGGAACGGGGGGTGAAGGCCGTAGCCGGGATCGATGCGCTCGTGCAGCATCCATATGTGTGGCAGGCCGGCGTTCTTGGCGGCCAGCGCACCGCCTGGGATCACCGACGTCTCCGTGAGGACTATGTCCGGGTTGATTTCCACGAGGCTTGCCGTCAGTTCCGTGATCCCAGTCCCTGACGAGGTCCAGTCGCAGTCGGGCTCGGGTGATGCCCACCAATGGCACTGGTGATCGGAGGTGGCCACTC
Source organism: uncultured Actinomycetes bacterium (assembly GCA_963729885.1). Taxonomy (GTDB): domain Bacteria; phylum Actinomycetota; class Actinomycetes; order S36-B12; family CAIYMF01; genus Prado023. The sequence continues at coordinate 100,746 of CAVSQK010000037.1, read as the reverse complement.
CGATGTCCCTCAGGGCGGTAGGCAGTGTTCGAGCTGACCACCCGGGCGTAAGGGTGTGCACAAGATGACCGCGGCGCTGGAGTTCAGCGGCCATCTCGATGTGTGCCCGGGACGCACCGCCGAGATCACCGTTGTGGGCGACGGCCGCGATGGCCAGCGGAGAGAACCCGACGCAGGCGTAGAGAGCCCCGGCTGTCAGATCCTGAGCCCTGGAGGTTCTCTGCCAAGTTCGCAGCAGATCGTCGATCCAGAACAGCGTGGCTCCTTGATCAGCAAGGAACGCCGCTGCCCGCCTGAGTGCAAGGCGCGCCTCTGCGCCATCGCTGGGGTTGACTTGGACGAAGAGGCGAACATCGGCGACGAGGCTCAGGGCCCTGACGATGGGGTCGAGGTCTTCCAAGTCGGATGCTGCAATCCGTGCAGTGATCGTCCGTGGCTGTTCTCGTTGGGTCCAACTGGATTCCATCCGGGCCCGGGCGACCACTCGTGGACTTCGTCCGAGCACCCCTTGGCGTACTGGTGGAGTGCGGAGCTCAATGCCGGTGCAGCCGTGCGTGAGGAGTCACCGTGTGAGCCACCTGCTCACGGCGCTCGGGGCGAGTCGCCGCACCGCATCCGGGGATCCGAAGGGATCGGGGATTCCCATGGCGTGCTCTGGGTCGTTTCGGAACGCCAGACGGAGGTCGTCCGTTATGGGAGTCCCGTCCAGGAATTGGCCGTAGCCCCATGTCGGGGTGTCCGGGAGGTCCCGGCGACGCGCGCCGAGGGCTGCCAAGTACTCCTCCCAGAGGGAGGCGACCGCTTCAGCGCCGCGGGCGTGCAGGGAGGTCATGAGAGGGCCGACCGTCTCTGCTTTCGTGAAATGGAAGAAGATCAGGGGACTTCCGTTCGGCGAAGTACTCATCGCCGTCCCGGGTGATCGAGGCGGGAGTTGAGGTTCCACGACGCGACATTGAGCCCGGGTCGCGAAGCACTCTACGCCGGGGAAGAAGATCGGGGCCAGATTCATCCATTTCTGATCGGTGAAGAGGCCCCGGCCGGGTGCGTCCCAGCACGCCATCCAGCAGGCGCTCAGCCCACCATGCTGCCAACGCTCGCCCCTCTGTGTGTCCCGAACCCCGAGGAAACCCAGGTTGAACACGCCATGCTTGAGTGACCCCACCTCCCCATCCCAGATGGCTTCGAGTGTGCTTCCCGGGCTCAGGACGTGGGGGGTCAGAACCCCGCTTGCGGTGGACAGGTCGGCCAGCAGCACCGGCCAGGGGGCGGAGTACCCAGGTGTCCGGATCCAGGTAGCACCACCTGGTCGCAGTCATCGCGAGACAGCAGCTCCACCAGGGCTTGACCTTTAACGGCGGTGCACGCCTCCACGACATTCAGGCCGAATATCCATGCCTCGAACTCCGGACCGAACAGTCTCGGCAGCGAGGATCACCTCATCGAATGCGCTCAGCGCCTCGGACAGGGAATCGGTGGGCACCGCCGGCTCGACCAGCACCAGGACGAGGTGCCACTCGGGGTGGTGAGCCCTGAGGGAGTCCGCCAGAACCAGTGCGCGGTCCAAGTAGGCGAAGTTGATGCTCGTATATGCGGTCACGCGCTGTCCGGCCGGCTGTGGGGTGTCTACGGGGTACAGGTGTCAGGCTCGGCATTCCGAGGGGTCGAGTTCGGCGGCCCTCGCGGAGTCCGTGCTCCACGAAGTGAGTCCACGGATCGACTACCGGCCGCCCTGACGTCGGGGTTGGCGGCGAGGTACCGATCCCCATCGAAACTCGGGCGCAGGGCTGCCAGTAGGCGCGCGTTCGGGCGCCCATCCCCGAGAGCAAGCCTTGTTCGCAGGGAGCGAACTCCGCCCACGATCCTGGCCCTGATGGTGGGTTCCCGGGAATCCGAGCGCTCCGGTCTGGGATTCTCTGGCACTTCGATCCTCTGGATGGTCGGCTTGGTCGGGTCATCGTAACCAATGGCCTCAGCTCCCCCTTCAACTTCATCCTTTTGCGGGTGCGAGAAGCGCCACCAGACAGACGGCCGCGGCCGCGAAGGTCACAGCCCGCAGCCCACACTCCCATCGGGGTGACGGGAGTCCCCACCACCATTCGGGATCGCTGTTCAGGTTCCACGACGTGACATCAGTGCCCGTGAGGTACCGCCGCAGGGTCGTGTGGAGGGCGACGCTGTTTGCCACCGTGGCCAGGCCAGCGACGACCAGCCATGGCAGCCGCGTGGAGCCCGGGACGGATTCCTCAGGACTGACAGCCAGCACGCCAGCCGCGATCATCACCAGGGGCAGGAGATAGCGCGGCTGCACCTCGTTGCCGACTCCGGCGCCGGCTTGCTCCAGCAGGAGCAGTGGGATGGCGACTCCCGCGCACACGAGGAGGGCCAGAGTGGCACCGCGGCCCACGCTGATGCCCCGCAACCCCAAGAGAACGAGGATAGACAGGGCCAGCGCAATGGATCCCCACACAGCTCGTGGCATGTGGGTGTCGAGCCACCCCAGGTTCGTGGCGAAGTCGCCCACGTACAGCAGCGGCAGTCGAACAAGGTTATGGGCCACGGATGGTCCCTCGGATGTGCGCCCACCCGCCGGCACCACCACGCCCGAATCCCGCAGCAGGAACGCCGCCACGAGCACGACCCCGACTGATGAGCCGGCGATCAGGGCTTGGGGGCGACGTGCGGGCCTCCAAGCCTCCGCTGCCAGCCCAGCTGCGAGCACGGCAATCGCGCAGAAGAGGATCGCGTCCGGTCGAGTCCCGGAGGCGATCGCGATCGCCGTGCATCCAAGCGCGGTGGGGCCCCAGATCCGACGGATGGTTGTGGCTGCGAACGCGGCGAACACCGACGCGAAGGTGGCGGCGACAGCTGCTGTGGCGACCCCGCTTGGGTTGGTGCTCGCAAATAGGAACAGGCCCAGTGGGACCGAAACCACGAGCCACATGAATGGTGTTCGCCATCGATCCTGTCCGCGGAGGAAGGTGGCTGATCCGGCGAATAGGGCAAGGCATGCCACCCAACTAGCCATCCGCATGAGGAACAGCGATTGTGCCACCGAGTCAACGACGAGGATGCGCATGACTGCGTAGTAGCCGCCAGGGTAGGCGCCGTTGTTCGCACGCGCGGGCCAGGAGCGGGCTGTGGCATCGCCCCCCGGGTTGATGCAGGAGCCGGAGACCTCCGGCTTGAAAGCCATGCAGTCGGACACGTGCTGGGACAATGATGGGACCCGGACCGCAAGGTGTCCCCCTGCCTCGGGGCGTGCTGTCACCTGGCAGCCGGTTGTCTCCGTGCCCCACGCACACCAGATAGAGGCCAGGTGGAAGTCGTCATCAGGACTCGACGCGGGAGCCGACGCCAGTGACCAGCACAACCCCAGAAGGACTGCAAAGCCCAGGACGAGCGCCGATCGAGTTCCTGTTCGTCGGCGAAGCCTCACCTGCGACCCCGCGTGTCCGAGCGCAGAGGCAGGTGCTGGCTCGGTCATGGGCGCAATACTCCCACTGCGCCTTCAGGGTGCCCTGCAGTACGGCCCAGTCTCGCGGGGCATGGCAGTCCGGTAGCGTTGCGGTGATTGCGAGGAAGGACGACCCCCCAATGGCCCTGAGCGACTGCCGCATCATCGACCTGCCCGTGGTCCATGACCCCCGGGGCAACCTCACCTTCATCGAGGGCGGGCAGCACATCCCCTTCGACATCATGCGGACTTATCACCTCTACGACGTCCCCGGTGGGGCCGAGCGAGCCGGGCACGGTCACCGCGATCTGCAGCAGCTCGTCATCGCCATGTCCGGGAGCTTCGACGTCATCGTGGGCGACGGCTTCGACGAGGCGACCTTCCACCTCAACCGGTCGTACTTCGGCCTGTACATCCCGCCCATGAGCTGGCGTGTGGTCAACAACTTCTCCTCGGGTGCGGTCTGCCTGGTCCTCGCCTCGACGCACTACGACGAGGGTGACTACTACCGTGATCACGACGAGTTCGTGGCCGCAGCCCGGCAGGCCAGGCTGGCGTGATCCGCTTCCTGGACCTCGCGGAGATCCATCGCCCTGTCCTGCCGGATCTGCAGGCTGCCGTCGCCCGGGTTGTGGCCTCGGGATACTTCATCCTGGGTCCGGAGCTGGAGGCCTTTGAGAAGGAACTGGCGGACCTCTGCGGAGTCGCGCATGCCGTGGGCGTGGGCAACGGCCTCGACGCTCTGTCCATGACCCTGCGTGCGGCGGGCATCGGCCCCGGAGACGAAGTCCTGGTGCCGGCAACACCTTCGTGGCCACATGGTTGGCCGTGAGCCTGGTCGGAGCCCGGCCGGTGCCGGTGGATCCGGATCCCCTGACCCACAACATCGACCCCGACTGCGATCGAGGCCGCGATCACCCCGAGGACGGTGGGCGTCATCCCTGTGCACCTCTACGGCCAGCCGGCCCTGATGGATGCAGTCCGGACCATCGCGGCGCGGCACTCGCTGTTCGTGCTCGCCGATGGTGCGCAATCGGTGGGAGCGCGCACTGGACGGCCGGCCGGTGGCCGCGCACGCCCCGGCCACGACGCTGAGCTTCTACCCCGGCAAGAACCTGGGCGCGTTGGGCGATGGTGGAGCGGTGCTCACCGATGATCCCGCGCTTGCCGACAAGATCCGGCTCCTGCGCAACTACGGCTCGCGGCGCAAGTACGAGCATGAGGTGGCGGGCCAGAACAGCAGGCTTGATGAGATCCAGGCCGCCGTCCTGAGCGTCAAGCTGCCCCATCTGGACGCATGGAACGACCGCCGCCGCGATATCGCCTCGTACTACTCGCGCGAGTTGGCTGAGTCGTCCGTGGAACTGCCCGCGCGTCGCCGCCGGGGCCGACCCCGTGTGGCACCTCTACGTGATCACGTCCGAGCCCGCGACAGACTGGCCGAGCACCTCGACCGTGATGGAGTCGAGACGCTCATCCACTACCCAGTCCCTCCCCATCGACAGGCAGCCTACGAGGCCGAGGGCTGGCACCTTCCGGTCACTGAACTGCTGGCAGATCAGGTCCTGAGCTTGCCCATGGGCCCCCATCTCACGGATCAGCAGTGCCAACAGATCGTTGCCTCCGTACGGGGATTCGAGGGCTAGGCGATGCAGCAGGGTCACGGCGCCGCAGCGCCCCTGGTGACGGTTGGGGTGTTCGGCTACAACCATGAGCGGTTCATCGCTGAGGCCCTCAGCAGCGTCCTTGACTCGACCTTCTCGGATTTCGAGGTCTGGGTGGTGGACGACGGCTCCCTCGACGGGACCACGGAGGCCATCCATGGCGTTCTGGAGAAGCGGCAGGATCCCCGCGTCTCGGTCCTTTCCGACGGCCAGAACAAGGGCCTGGCGGCGAGGATCAACGAGGTGCTGGGCCGTGCACGGGGCCAGTGGATGGCCATCCTCGGTGGCGACGATGCATACCTTCCGACCGGACTGAGCACGCTTGTGGGCGCGATCGAGCCCGGTATCGACGTCATCTGGGGCGATCTCGACGTTGTGGGGGAGTCGGGCGCACCGCTTGGATACTCCCGCCCACGGGACACCTGGCAGCGAGCCGCCGCTCGTCGCTATCGCGCTGGCGGATCCCCGCTGGCGGACATCTACAGGTACAACAACTTCATCAGCGGCACGTCCCCCCTGGCGCGGACCTGCGCTGCGGGCTGTGGGTGGGTACCGGGTCGGCGCCCGGAACGAGGACCTGGACATGTGGCTGAGGCTCGCCCCGAACCACGGGTTCAAGTACGTCGACGCCTCGGTGGCACGGTACCGCGTGGTTCCGGGATCGAGCTCCAGGTCCGAGGCTGCAGCCCTGCTGGACCAGGCCGAGCTCGCAGCGCGTCTGCGTGCTTCGGGTGGGTACTCCGAGAAGGGGCTGGCCAGGCTCCTTGCGATGCGCTGGGCGCTGACGGTGGGGCGGGCCCGGGGTCGCCCACCGGTCTCGCTGGGGGATCTCTCGCGCACTTCCGGCATCTCCGTCAGCGAACTCCTCCGTCAGCTGCCACGGGCGGCGATCGACCCGGTCGCAGGATCGGCGATCGCTGGCGTCGGGAAGCTGATGCGTACCGGTCGACGGCGGGAGAGGCTGCCATGAGGGCGACGGTCCTGATCCTGGTCTTCACCGAGGTAGCCCGCGATCCTCGGGTCATGCGGCACGTCGCGGCACTGCGTGACTCGTATGACGTGGTCACGTGCGGAAAGGGCCCGACCCCGGACGGCGTCGTGCGGCACGTGGAGATCCCCTCCGATGCGGAGCACCTTCCCATGACCCCCGTCGGCCTGATGGCACTGGCGGCGAGACGCTCCGAACGCGCGTACGACCACCTGCCGGCGGCCAACGCCGCTCGCCAACTGCTGCAGGGGCTTCCCTTCAGCCTCATCCTCGCCAATGACATCACGACGCTCCCAGTGGCGCTGGAAGTGGCCGACGGCAGGCCAGTCGTCGCCGATCTCCATGAGTACGCGCCCCGAGAGATGGAGGAGGACTGGCGCTGGCGCCTGATGGTGCAGCCTCTCGCCGAGCACATCTGCCGGGAGTACCTACCTCGTGCGGCGGCAACCACCACGGTTGCAGAGGGGATCGCAGAGGAGTACCGGGCCCGGTACGGGCTGCTGCCCAGCGTGGTGACGAATGCAGGTCCCTTCCGCCATCCGGTGCCCCGGCCCACCGGAGCACCCATCCGTGCCGTGCACACCGGGATGGCCACGCCCAATCGACGGCTCGAGACCATGATCCGGGCTGCAGCCGACCTCCCAGGGCTCACCTTCGACCTGTTCCTGATCCCCTCGCCGCGTGCGCGGGGGTACCTGGCCTCGCTGCGTGAGCTCGCCGCGGCCTCCACGAACGTGCGAGTTCTGGACCCCGTGCCCATGGCCCAGGTGCCCGAGACCTTGGACGCCTACGACCTGGGCCTGTATGTGCTCGCGCCCACCTCGTTCAACAACGAGCACGCCCTGCCCAACAAGTTCTTCGACTTCGTCCAGAGCGGATTGGGGATGATCATCGGGCCGTCGCCCGAGATGGCCTCGGCGGTCCGGGAGCACGGCATGGGACTCGTGCTGGGGGACTTCCGAACCGAGAGCCTGCGACAGGCACTGGGTGACGTGGACCCGGCCCAGGTGGACAGCTGGAAACGAGCGACGTGCCGTGCAGCGGAGGTGCTCAACGACCAGGCGCAGGCAGAGGTGCTGCGTGCGGTCGTTGCCCGAGCGCTGGCGGGCCCGATGGCAACCGACCGCGATCGTGAGCTCGGCTAGTCCGTCGGCTCCACCGGGACGGGCTGCGCCGGCCGACGCGCCGGTCGGCCTGCAACGCGATGGGCGGCCAGCGAGCTGGACGACGAGTGCCAACGCCCCCAGCACGTAGGTCGGTGCACTTGCCGGCGCGATCGACGCCGACAGTGCGCAGGCCACCGTGATCGCCGTCACTGCACCCAGCACCAGCCAACTGACAGCCACGGGGAAGTGCCGCTGTGAGTAAAGGTACGAGCCGACTGTCAGCGTGAGGTACCCGACGCAGACCGCGACTGCAGCCCCGACGACGCCCCATCTCGGCACGAGCAGGACCAGGCCCAGAGTGTTCACGAGGGCGGCCACGACCGTCAGAACGGGGACCAGTGACGTGCGCTTGGCCAGCGTGTAGCCCGTGCCCGTGAACAGGGAGGTGCCCAGGAAGACGCTCCCGAGGGCCAGCAGGGGAAGGGCAGCAGCCCCCGTGTCGTACCCGGGCCCGGCGACGAGGCCGATCACGAGGGGGGCCGCGACGGCCAGGATCGTAGCGCCGACGCTGTAGAGGATCAGGGACAGTTCGATCGCCCGCCCGGTGGATCGTGCAGCGCGGGCCGGGTCGCCGGCGTACTCCTGCGTGACGCGGGGGATCCATGCCTGTCCCAGGGCCGTCAGCAGCACGCTGAAGGGGGCCACCAGCGTCGCGGCCACCGCGTAGCCGCCCAGAGATCCGTCCGGGAGGTAGCGGGCCACTGCGATCCGGTCGGCGCCCGTGAAGACCCACATGGCGATGCTCGCCGGCACGAAGGGGATCCCGAACCTCAGCGGGGGGCCGAGCGTCTCCCGCCGCAGCGACCCCCGGAGGTCCGCGCGCACCAAGGGGAACCGGATGACGCAGCCGAGGGTCTCGGCCGCGACGGTTCCCAGCAGGATCCCCATGACCCCCATTCCCGCGCCGATGGCAAGCGCGATGCCGAAGCCCATCCCCATGGCGCCCACAACGACTGTCGTCAGGGCGAACGCCATTGGCCGGAACTCGTTGCGCATCACCTGCGCGAGCATCCGGGACAGCTGGGCAGGCACCAGGATCAGCAAGGCCCACGATGAGCAGGGGCCCGAGGTCTGAGTCGGGGCGGAGCCAGTCGGCCAGTTCCTGCGCGAACAGCACCACGATCGCCAACGACGATGACGGACCAGGCGGTGAGGAATGAGATCCACGTCAGCGCCAGGTTGCGCCGCTGCTCCTGGGACTTGGCCTCGAACCAGAACCGAGTGAGGGCGATGTCCCCGCCGATCACCAGCAGGCCAGCAAGCGAGGTCGTGATCGCCAGGGTCAGGGCGTAGTACGAGTAGCGCTCGGGCCCCAGGTACCTCGTGTAGATGGGGACGGCCAGGAACTGCAGGAACGCAGCCCCGACGAATCCGGCGAGGTAGATGGAGGCTTCGCGGGTGACCTGCCTGCCCAGTGCCACGTATCGGTCCTAAACTGCATCGTGCGGCGCGCTGGCCGCTCTCACATGGTGGGTGTCATCCGCGTTAGCAGGAGCCTAGTCTCGGTTATGGGGAGCGCGGAGGGCCGAACTGGCCCGCCCGCAGGGTGCGGGAGGGCCACGGCGCACTGCCTGCCGTTCGAGTCGAGGTTCGTGTACTACGATCATTCGGTATGCCAAGCTCCGATCGAGTCACCGCGTCGATTCGGTCATAACTGGTGGCGCAGTCTCGACATATGGAGGGGGAATCATGGGTCTTGCTCGGGATCTAGGCACCCGGGTCGCGTCGCGGGTGCGAGGCTCGGCTGATCCAAGAGTGACTCGGGTCCTCACCGAGGGCGGAGAGCTTGACTACAAGCGATTCTGGAGCGACTACTACCGCGCAGGAGGCAACTCCGGCGCTGGTAGTTACGGCAGCACGCCGAGTTCAAGGCCTCCGTGATCAACGGGTTGGTCACGTCCAACTCCCTAGACACGGTCCTCGAGTTCGGGTGTGGTGACGGCAACCAACTCTCCTATTACAGCCTCCAGAACTATCTGGGACTCGATGTGGCCGAGAAGGCCGTGGAGTTGTGCTCTGAGAAGTTCGCCGACGACCCCTCCAAGAGGTTCCGCTTGATCAGGCCGGGTGAGGACGTCGATTTCGGGCGGTTCGATCTCGTCATGAGCCTCGAGGTCCTCATGCACGTGGTGGACGAGGGCGACTTCCTGTGGACACTGGACAACATCTTCAGACACTCTGACAACTACGTCGTCATCCTCACGCCGCTGACACCGCTCATGGATTTCCCCAAGGGTAGCCATGAGAAGTACCGGAATCTCTTCCCCTACCTCGTCCCCTACATAGGGGAGTTCGCCGTCGTTGATGTGATCACACATCCTTCTGTCACCCCTGAGGGACGGCGGCGAAGGAGATCGGAGAGATGAGCTCCGACTTCGTGATCCTCAAGCGGCAAGATCGTCACCGGAATTGACGGGATCTTCGGGCCCAGCAAGGGGTAGCGGCCTGCGCGTGCTCCATGGCCCGCTCAATGTTGCCGATCAGGGGCCGGCCGTCGCCGAGCAGCAACGGCTGCTGGGCATGAGTGCCCTTGCCTTCGAGGACTCGCCGCATCCCTTCTACCCGCCGTGTGACGTGGTTGGCCGATCCAGATCGACAAGGAACTGGGAACGGCTGTGGATCCACGGCCACGAGTTCTATGAGCTGGCCAAGGGCTTCGACGTTGTGCACCTGCACTCATCGGCCTTCCTTCCCCCCATCCCTGTCTCGCTCCCGAGACGCGTGGAGTCCGCGTACCTCGCTGCAGTCAAGGGGCAAATGAGGCGGTTGCGAGCGCAAGGCAAGGTTCTTGCCGTGACCTTTCACGGGGACGAAGTCCGCCCGATCTCGGAGATCCGCCAGCAGTGGCTCGATGCGGATGCGGTCCTTTCTCTCCCTGAGTACGACGAACGGGCCCGTTCATCTCGCCTTAGGTACTCGAAGGCCGTGGCAAGGGAATGCGACCTCGTGTACGTGTCCACCCAGATCTCCTGCCCTGGATGCCCGGTTCTGTCCTGATGCCCACCGTTCCTTCGCGTCCGTCCGCGAGCGCCGGACGGAGCTGTTGGCCACGTCGGCAGAGGGGACCAGGGTCGGCCCTTCGCGTGGTGCATGCCCCGAGCAACCCCGTCGTCAAGGGGAGCGCCTTGATACGTGCCGCCGTTGCCTCGTTGTCCGAATCGGGAGTACCTCTCGAGCTGGAGATCCTCGAAGGTCGCCGCGTCCGCGAAGTCGTCTCTGCTCTGCACCACGCCGACGTCCTGGTCGATCAGGTGAATGTGGGCTGGTACGGGGTCCTCGCTGTGGAGGCACAGTCGATGGGCGTGCCGGCGCTCGCCCGGTTGAGTGGCCGAAACATCGGTCTCTTCGAGGAAGCACAGGGAGCCCGGATGGGGCCAGGGGCACCTCTGTCATTCAAGGATGCGGCGGGGTTGACGCAACTCCTGCGTGAGATCGCCGCGCTAGCGGATAACGACGATCTCGGACGAGTCTCGGATGATGCCCTTACGTTCGTCCGAACGTTCCACGATGGCGCGTCGATCTCGCGCAGGATTCTCGGTGACTACGAAGGAGCCCGCATGGCGAGGTTCCCACGTGCGGCGGAGGCCAAGAGCTGATGTGCGGCATCACGGCGTTGCTCCACCCCGAGGCCGCCGCATTGGACACCGTGGTCGCCATGAACGACCTCATCGCCCACCGGGGCCCGGACAGCGAGGGCTACGTCGTCATCGACAGGGAGTCCGCGGTCGCACTCAGCGGACCTGACACAGATCCCAGCTGCGTCGGGTCCGGCACTGCGTTCGCTCCCACTGGGTCGGCTGACGCTGCCCGGGCCCGTTCGGGCGTCGCAGTGCTTGGACATCGCCGCCTGTCGATCCTCGACCTGTCAGCGACCGGTCACCAGCCGATGGCCTCGCACGACGGCATGCTCTGGCTGGTCTTCAACGGGGAGATCTACAACTTCGTCGAACTGCGCGTGGAGTTGGCCGGACTCGGCCACGAGTTCGTCGGGACTTCCGACACCGAGGTCCTGCTCGCCGCCTACCGTGAATGGGGCATCAGCTGCCTCGACCGGCTTCGGGGGATGTTCGCGTTCGTGCTTGTGGATCGATCTGCACGGATCGCGTGGGCGGCCCGTGACAGGTTCGGCATCAAACCCCTCTACTACTGCGTGACCTCGGATGGAGGGGTCGCGCTGGCCAGCGAGATCAAGCAACTCGTGGTCGCGGGCGGCGCCCCGCGCGACCTCAATGGACCCAGGCTCTACGACTTCCTCAACTTCACGATCCACGACCACACCGAGCAGACCATGTTCTCGGCTGTCTGTCAGGTTCCCCCGGGTGGACTTCTGCGTATCCCTCTGGAGGAGCCAACCGTGGCGACGCCAAGGCGTTGGTGGTCCTTGGAGCCTGGGACGTTCACGGGCACGCTGGGTGAGGCTGCGGGACAGTTCGAGGAGCTCCTGGGGCAATCCGTGTCCGAACACCTCAGGTCCGATGTGGCGGTAGGGTCCTGCTTGTCCGGAGGCCTGGATTCCTCTACTTTGGTCTGCCTGATCCAGCGCCAACTCAGCGGGACGGAAGCCCCCCGGCAGAGGACCTTCACCGCCACGAGTTCGGACAGGTCCGTCGACGAGACGGACTGGGCACGTCTGGTCATCGATGCGGTGGACGCCGAGTCCTACCTGGTCGAACCCCGCATGGAGGACATCGCCGGCCTGCTGCCACGACTCACCTGGCACATGGATGAGCCCTTCGGCTCGACGAGCATCCTCGCGCAGTGGAGCGTCTTCGAGCTGGCCGCGCGGTCCCGGACCAAGGTCCTCCTCGACGGACAGGGAGCCGACGAGCAACTGGCCGGTTACATGCCCTACTTCGCGTGGCGGCTCGTGGAGCTCGCCACGCAACGCCAGTTCACGCAACTTCGACATGAGGTCAGGGCGCTGAGGGCGGTGCATCCGGACGCGCTTCGTCGCACGGCCATGCTCGTCGGCTACCTGATGGCTCCCTCGATCCTGACCCGTCCGCTGGGCAGGGCCGTCCGTGCACCTGGGCAGGTGCCGGATCTCTGGCTGTCCCGGGAGGCTCTCGGCGTCACGGGCAGGCCGGACCCCCTGGTAGCCACGGGCGCACGCGCCCGCACGGTGCAGGGCCTGGGACGCTCGCAACTCACAGCATCGAACCTGCCCATGCTCCTGCACTACGAGGACAGGGACTCGATGGCACACTCAGTCGAGTCGCGCGTGCCCTTCCTCGATCACCGGCTGGTGGAGTTCAGCACGTCGTTGCCCTCGGACTACCTGATCGCCGCGGGGCAGACCAAGCGGGTCCTGCGCGAGGCGATGCGGGGCATCCTTCCGGAGCGGACGCGAACCCGGGTCGACAAGATCGGGTTCCAGACCGCCGAGGAGAGGTGGGTCCGTGGCAACGAGGCCCTGGTTCGTGAGCTCGTGACTCAGTCAGTGGACAGCCTTGCGGGGGCCATCACCCCCGGAGTGCTGGGCCGCCTGGATCGGGTGTTCGCAGGGCGCGAGCCCTTCGACTACTGGATCTGGCGCGTCATCAGCGCGGGGGCGTGGGTGGAGCGGTTCGATGTCAGGGTGTGAGCGTCATCGGGCTGTGTGCTCGCCAAGCGCGGCCACGACCTGCGACGGCCGCCCTTCCTGCGCCGTAGGGGTGGGCGCGAGGCGAAGCCGGAGTGCGCTGGACCGACTCGGCGAGCCCGTCGAGATCCGGTCGCAGCTCGTTCCATCCTCCTGTGAGTGTCTCCACCCATTCGGTCTCGTGGCGCAGCGTCGTGCAGGGTGTGCCAAGGAGGTAGGCCTCCTTCTGCAGGCCGCCGCTGTCGGTGAGGACGGAGCGGGCGTTTGCCACCAGTTGGATCATGTGGGGGTAGGGCTGGGGGACGACGGTGTGCAACGCTCCGCCGGTCAGGCTGAGCCCGGCTTCGGCGACTCGGGCCCGAAGCCGAGGATGGGCCATGAGCACGACGGGTAGGGGTAGAGCGCGCAGTGCGTGGATGATCTCGGCGAGGCGGCCGGGGTCGTCGGTGTTCTCGGCCCGGTGAATCGTGGCGACCAGGTACTGGTTGGCCTTGAGACCGAGTTCGGGCAACGGGAGCGGTTGGGATGCGACCGCACGGGCAACCCGGATGCAGACGTCGGCCATGACGTCCCCAACAAGTACGGCCCGACCTTCCAGGCCCTCATCAGCGAGGTGGTCCATTGCGGTCTGGGTAGGGGCCAGCAGGAGGTCGGCGGCGTGATCGGTGAGGACTCTGTTGTGCTCCTCAGGCATCCGGCGGTTGAAGGAACGGAGACCCGCTTCGAGGTGGGCAACCGGCAGGTGCATCTTCACCGCGCTCAACGTGCCGGCCAGGGTGGAATTCGTGTCCCCGTACACGAGAACCCAGTCCGGGGCCTGCGCTTCGAGCACCGGGTCGAGCGCAGCCAGCATCGCCCCGGTCTGAACGCCGTGGGTCCCTGAGCCGATCTCGAGGTTGATGTCGGGTGCCGGGATTGCCAGGTCGGCGAAGAACACCTCCGACATGTTGGCGTCGTAGTGCTGCCCGGTGTGGACGATCACGTGCTCGACGCCAGCGTCGGCGAACGCCTCTGCAATCGGGGCGAGCTTCACGAACTGTGGCCGGGCCCCGACGATGCTGACGACCTCTCATCGCTGGCCCCGACCGATCTGGATCACGCGACACCCCAGGCCAATGCTCCGGATCAAGGATCCGTCGGCCATCGAGCGACCGTGCTCACCCCGGGAAGATCGTCCGGGCTGAGTGTCCGGTACTCGGGGTGGTCGGCCTGGATGACGGCGGCGTCCAGGGGCTCACCGAGGTGGTACGGGGTCCACCCGTGGCGGGCGAGTTCGGCGTCGGTGAACATCGGGTCATGGACTGCCACGAGGGCGCCCGCCGATCGGAGCGCGGCGACGACTGGGAATACCCCGGAGAACGCAGTCTCCTTGACCCCGCCTCGATAGGACGCTCCGAGCACCGCCACGCGGAGCGCCGGAGAGGTCTCCGACGACGTCCGCCAGCCGGGAGACGGCGTAGTCGGGCATCGCAGCATTGGCAGCACGAGCCGCGGCGACGATGGTGGCGTCCGGGTCGTTGAACAGGTAGAGCCGCGGATACACCGGGATGCAGTGCCCGCCGACTGCGATCCCGGGGGAGTGGATGTGGCTGAACGGCTGGGAGTTGCAGGCCTCGATCACCGCCTGGACGTCGATCCCGTGGGAGTCGGCGAACCGCGCGTACTGGTTGGCGAGCCCGATGTTGACGTCCCGGTAGGTCGTCTCCGCGAGCTTGGCCATCTCGGCCGCCTCAGTCGATCCCATGCGCCAGACCCCGTTCGGGCGTGGGAGGTCCGGTCGGTCGTCGAACTCCAGCGCCGACGATCGTAGAAGGCCGCCCCCGCGGCCTCACTCGCGTCATCGATCCCCCCGACCAGCTTGGGGTAGCGGCGAAGGTCGGCGAACACCCGTCCGGTGAGCACCCGCTCCGGGGAGAACACCAGGTGGAAGTCGCGTCCGGCGATCAGTCCCGACCCCTCGGCCAGCATCGGGGCGTAGCGAGTCGCGCGTGGTGCCGACCGGGAGGCGTCGTCTCGTAGGAGACCAGGGTCCCGGGCCTGCAGCCCGGCGGCGACCGCTCGCGTCGCCGCGTCCATCCAGGCGAAGTCCGGTCGCGCCTCGTCATCGACGAAGAGCGGGCACGACGATCACGACCGCCTGCGAGTGTGGCAACGGCGTCGGCGGTGTCGGTGGTCGCTGTCAGCAGCCCGTCGGCGACCGCATCCCGGCCAGCTGCTCGGCCAGGTGCGCCTCGCCCGGGAACGGCTCGTGGCCGGCGTTGACCAGCGTCCACGGTCGCTCGGGTTGATGTCCGCACCGCCGGACCCGGTGGCCCTTCGATGCGAACTGCACGGCCAGCGGCAGGCCGATCTTGCCCAGGCCGACG
Source organism: uncultured Actinomycetes bacterium (assembly GCA_963729885.1). Taxonomy (GTDB): domain Bacteria; phylum Actinomycetota; class Actinomycetes; order S36-B12; family CAIYMF01; genus Prado023. Next base: position 85,527 of record CAVSQK010000037.1, on the reverse strand, counting down.
ACGCAGACGTCCATCAGACTGGCCACCTGGTCGATGGCCACCACGGTCCCCTCGGCGGCTGATCGCGCAGCCGCGTTGGCCACGGCCACTGTCGCCGCAGCCTGACGCAGGGTCACGATGTCCGCCTCCTTGCCCAGGAGCGGCGTCGCGGAAGCGCCTCGTGCTCGGTGCGCAGGGGCTCGGGCTTGGGGAAGGCGTACCGGGTGACGTTGCCCTCGGTCACGCCGCGGAACCTCGCCAGCGCGCCCTCGGTCGGGATCACGCCGTTCTCGTGGAAGGTGAGGTCCGCGGTCAGGGTGTCGGCGACGAAGGCGCCCTTCTCGCCGGTGATGACGGTGAGGCGCTCCTTCATGGGGGACAGCCAGTTGACCAGGTGGTTGGTGACGGTGCCGTCGGCCAGCTGGCCGGTGATCGCGACGAGGTCCTCGTGGGGGCGGCCGGATCGGTGGGCCGTCCGGGCCGACACGGAGGCATAGGGCTGCTGGGCGACCCACGCCGTCAGGTCGATGTCGTGCGTGGCCAGGTCGAGGATGACGCCCACGTCGGCGATCCGGCCCGGGAACGGGCCCTGCCGGCGGGTGGTGATCTGGTAGATCTCGCCGAGGTCGCCGTTGGCGATCCGCGCCCGGGCCTGCTGGAGGGCCGGGTTGTACCGCTCGATGTGGCCCACGGCGCCGACCAGCCCGGCAGCCTCGAACGCCTCGGCGATCCCGCGAGCCGACGCCACGTCCGTGGTCAGCGGCTTCTCGATCAGGGCGTGCACGCCGGCACCCGCCAGGGTCAGCGCTGTCTCGAGGTGGTAGCGCGTCGGGGTCGCCACCATCGCGTAGTCGATCCCGAGGGCCAGCAGCGCCTCGAGCGAGTCCACCACCGGGACGCCGCCGGGCGCGGCTCCCGGGACACCGCCAGTCGGGTCGGCGATGCCGACCAGGTCCACACCGTCGAGGGATGCCAGCACCCGGGCATGGTGCCGGCCCATCATGCCCAGCCCGATCAGCCCGGCGCGCAGGTTCGCCATGTCAGGCACCCGCCTTCGCGACGGCGTTGACGGCCTCGACGATCGTCTCCAGGTCGGCCTGGGTCAGCGACGGGTGCACGGGCAGCGAGATGCACCTCCCGGGCGGCCAGCGCGGTCTCCGGCAGGTCCAGGTCCAGCCCGAACGAGGGCAGGGCGTGCACCGGGATCGGGTAGTAGACCCCGGACCCGACGCCGCGCTCGCCCAGCGCGGCGACGAACCCGTCCTGGTCGTGCCCCGGGACGCGGATCGTGTACTGGTGGTACACGTGCACCGCGCCCTCGGCCACGCTGGGCACCACCACGCCCTCGAGGTTGGCCGACAGGAACGCGGCGTTGGCCTGGCGCTGGGCGGTCCAGCCCGCGAGCTTGCCCAGCTGGACCCGGCCGATCGCGGCGTGGATGTCGGTCATCCGGGTGTTGAAGCCGACCACCTCGTTGCGGTAGCGCACCTCCATGCCCTGGTTGCGCAGCAGCCGCACCATCCGCGCCGTCTCCGGGCTCGCGGCGGACACCATCCCGCCCTCGCCGGAGGTCATGTTCTTCGTCGGGTAGAAGCTGAAGCAGCCCGCATCGCCGAAGGCGCCCACCGGGGTCCCGTCCAGGGAGGCGGCGTGCGCCTGGGCGGCGTCCTCGACCACCAGCAGGCCGTGCTCGGCGGCCAGGGGCATGATCCGGTCCATCGCCGCCGGGTGCCCGTAGAGGTGCACCGGCATGACCGCCCGGGTGCGCGGCGGTGATCGCCGCCGCGACCGCCTCGGGGGAGATGCAGAACGAGTCGGCCTCGATGTCGACGAACACCGGGGTCGCGCCGGCCAGGGCCACCGCGTTGGCCGTCGCCGCGAACGTGAACGACGGGACGATGACCTCGTCACCCGAGCCGATGCCCAGCGCGATCAGGGCCATGTGCAGCGCGGAGGTGCCGGAGTTCACGGCCACGCACTCCCGGCCCCCCACCACCGCGCGCGAACTCCGCCTCGAACGCCGCCACCTGCGGGCCCTGCGCCAGCCCACCCGAGGCGCAGCACCGCGTCCACGGCCGCGCGCTCCTCGTCGCCCACGATCGGCTTCGCAGCCGGGATCATCCCCACCTCAGCACTCCTCCAACTCGTCGTCAGAAACCTGTCGGTACCGCTCGCCCGTCTGCGGGCAGACCCACGTGCCGGCGTCATCCTCGGCCTGCACCAGGGGCACCCCGGCCCGCCCGACCCAGCCGATCCGCCGGGCCGGGGACCCGACCACGAGCGCGAAGTCCGGCACGTCCCGGATCACCGTCGCCCCCGCCGCGACCAGCGCCCAGCGCCCGATCGTCACCGGGGCCACGCACACCGACGCGCGCCCCGACCGAGGCGCCCTCCAGCAGGGTCACGCCCACGGGCTCCCAGTCGTGGCCGGACTTCACCGAGCCGTCCGGGTTCACCGACCGGGGGTAGTGGTCGTTGGTGAACACCGCCGCCGGACCGATGAACGCGCCGTCCCCCACCACCGCCGGCTCGTAGACCAGGGCGTAGTTCTGGATCTTGCACGTTGCGCCCGATCCGGACCCCGGGACCGATGTAGGCGCCCCGGCCGACCCCGCACGCCTCCCCCAGGACCGCGCCCTCGCGCACCTGGGCCAGGTGCCAGATCGCCGATCCCTCCCCGATCGATGCGTCCGGCGAGACGTCAGCCGTGTCCGCAATCCTCGTGATGCTCATCTCGTCCTCCTCGGCGGCCACGGCTCTACTGCTGGTCGCGCTCATCGTGCATCGACTCGGCCAGCAGCCCCGCCACGTACCCCCCGTAACCGCTCTTGCGCAGGGGCTCAGCCAGGGCCAGCAGCTGGGCGTCATCGATCCAGCCGTTGCGCCAGGCGATCTCCTCCAGGCAGGCGAGCTTCACGCCCTGCCGGTCCTCCATGACCCGCACGTACTCGGCGGCGTCGTGCAGGGAGCGGAACGTGCCCGTGTCCAGCCACGCGGTCCCCCGGGGCAGGACCGAGACGGTGAGCCTCTCCTGCGCCAGGTAGTGCTGGTTCACGGCCGTGATCTCGAGCTCGCCGCGGGCCGAGGGCGTGATCGACCGGGCCACCTCGACGATGTCCGGTCCGTAGAAGTAGAGCCCGGGCACCGCGTAGTTGGATCGCGGCCTGGCTGGGCTTCTCCTCCAGCGACACCGCGCGCCCGGTGGCGTCGAACTCCACCACCCCGTACTCGCTGGGGTTCGCCACCCGGTAGGCGAAGACGTGGCCGCCTTCGATGCCGTGCAGGGCGCGCAGCTGCCGGCCCAGCCCGGGACCGTGGAAGATGTTGTCGCCGAGCACGAGCGCGGCCGCCTCGCCGCCGAGGAACTCCTCGCCGAGCAGGAATGCCTGCGCCAGCCCCTCGGGCCGCTCCTGGACGACGTAGGAGAACTGGACCCCGAGCTCCGATCCATCGCCCAGCAGCCTGATGAAGGCCGGCTGGTCCTCGGGGGTCGTGATGATCAGGATCTCGCGAAGGCCCGCGTTCATGAGCGTGGCGATCGGGTAGTTGACCATCGGCTTGTCGTACACGGGCAGCAACTGCTTGCTGACGCCACGCGTGATCGGCCACAGCCGCGACCCGGTTCCCCCGGCAAGGACGATCCCCTTCACGGGGACAAGTGTCCCATGTGCCGGGGCTGCCCCTGCACCTGCGACATGCACCCGCGACGCGCGGGCGGCCGCCCACGTCGAGCGGCCCGGTAGAATCCGGCAGGCTTCAAGGCCGCTGCTCCTGCAGCGCGGCCGGAACAGGGAGAACGTGAAGATCCTCGTCACCGGCGCCGCCGGGTTCATCGGCTCGAACTACGTCCGCCGGCAACTGGCCGACGCCTACCCGGAGACCGTCGGTGCCGAGGTCACCGTCCTGGACAAGCTCACCTACGCCGGGACGCTGTCCAACCTCGCCGAGGTCGCCGACTCCCCCCGCTACCGATTCGTCGAGGGCGACATCTGCGACGTCGACCTCGTCAACGACCTGCTCCCCGGCCACGATGCGGTCGTCCACTTCGCCGCCGAGTCGCACGTGGATCGCTCGATCACCGGAGCCTCGGACTTCGTCGTCACCAACGTGCTCGGCACGCAGACCCTGCTGCAGGCCGCGCACAGCGCCGGTATCGGCCGGTTCGTCCATGTCAGCACCGACGAGGTCTACGGATCCATCGCTGAGGGCTCCTGGGACGAGACCCGTCCCCTGGAGCCCAACTCCCCCTACAGCGCGTCCAAGGCCGGCTCCGACCTCCTGGCCCGTGCGTACGGCCGCACCTTCGGGATGGATGTCTGCATCACGCGCTGCTCGAACAACTACGGGCCCCACCAGTTCCCGGAGAAGGTCATCCCGCTGTTCGTCACGAACCTCATGGACGGCCTCCCGGTGCCGCTCTACGGCGAGGGGCTCAACGTGCGTGACTGGCTGCACGTCGATGACCACTGCCGCGGCATCAACCTGGTCCTGGCCAAGGGGCGCGCAGGGGAGACGTACAACATCGGCGGTGGCACCGAGCTGACCAACCTCGAGCTCACCGAGCGCCTCCTGGCCGCCATGGGCGTGGGATGGGACATGGTGCGCCGGGTCGAGGACCGCAAGGGCCACGACCTGCGCTACTCGGTGGACATCACCAAGATCTCCGACGAGCTCGGGTACGCCCCCGAGGTGCCGTTCGACGCAGGGCCTGGCCGACACGGTCGCGTGGTACCAGGCCAACGAGGCCTGGTGGCGACCGCTGAAGGAAGCGAAGCCCGCCCTGTGAGCGATGCGCACGCGACTGCGCCGATGCGCTGGCTGGTCGTGGGAGCCAACGGCATGCTCGGTCACGACCTGATGGAGGTCATCGCAGCGGCTGGTCACGAGGTCGTCGGGCATGGACCTGCCGGAGATCGACATCACCTGTGCCGGACTCCGTGGCGGCCGCCCTCGACGCGATCCGGCCCGACGTCGTCGTCAACGCCGCCGCCTACACCGCGGTCGACGCCGCGGAGGAGCACGAGGACCTCGCCCTGCGCGTGAACGGCGAGGGCCCGCGCGTCCTGGCGGCCGAGATCGCCCAGCGACCCGGCATCCGCCTGGTCCACATCAGCACCGACTACGTGTTCGCAGGCGACGCGGCCTCCCCCTACGCCGAGGACGCCCAGCCGGCACCGCGCTCGGCCTACGGGCGGTCGAAGCTGGCCGGCGAGGTCGCCGTCGCGAGACGTCCTGCCGGACCGGACCTTCCTGGTGCGCACGGCATGGCTGTACGGCGTCCACGGACCCAACTTCGTCAGGACCATGCTCGCCCTCGAGGCATCCAGGCCCGAGATCTCCGTCGTCGACGACCAGCGGGGCCAGCCCACGTGGAGTCACGACCTGGCACGCCAGATCCTCGCGCTGCTCGAATCCGGCGCCCCTGCCGGGATCTACCACGGGACCTCGTCCGGCCAGACGACGTGGTTCGAGCTCACGCGCGAGATCTACCGGCTCATCGGCGCCGACCCGGAACGCGTCCGGCCGACCACGACCGACGCCTTCCCGCGCCCCGCACCGCGACCGGCCTACAGCGTCCTGGGCCACGATCGCTGGGCTGCCGTCGGCCTCGCCCCGATCAGGGACTGGCGCGAGGCACTGGCACAGGCCCTTCCGCTGATTCGCGCCGCCGACCAGTAGCGGCTCGGTTCAGGCAGCTGGGTCGGTCCCCCCGGCGGCGGTCTCCTCATCGAACTGCCGCAGCGCCAGCTCCGTGGTGAGGGTGGCGATCCGATCCTCCAGGCGCTTGAACTTCAGGTACACCAGGGCGGCCAGGAACATGACGGCGAAGGACGTCAGGTAGAGGACCAGGTCGGTCCCGCGCCCGATCCCGAGCCAGCCCGCGGCGACCGTGGTCGTCTCGGGGAACAGGATCGTGAAGGTCACCAGCCCCGCGAAGCCGATCAGGAGCAGACGCTTGCCCGCGCGGCCGTGGGCGGAGTCACGACTGCGCCAGACCAGCGCGGTTCCCGCGACGACGAGCACGACGAAGAGCAGGCGTGCCATCAGATCACCGGAACCAGGAGTCGAAGAGGATGTTGACGGAGTTGATCATGGGCTGCCCCTTTGCCTTCGAGTAGTCGGTGTACCTGATGTGGACGGGGACCTCGACCCACCGGGCGCCGGACCTGGCCACGTGGTCGAGGATCTCGGTGGCATGGCCCATGCCGCGCTCGCGGAGGTCCAGGCCCTCCGCGAAGGACCGGCTCATCGCCCGCAGCCCGTTGTGGGTGTCGGTCAGCGGCAGCTTGGTCTCGGCCCGGGTGTAGACGAGGGCGGCCTTGAGCAGCAGGCGCTTCGCGTGGCCCGCCTCGACCTCCTGGTCGCCGAACCGCGTGCCCAGGACGATGTCCACATCCCCCTGCCGGGCCCTGTCGATCAGGGCAGCGGCATCGTCGGGCTGGTGCTGCCCGTCGGCGTCGAAGGTGACGATCCACTGCACCTGCGGAAGGCGCAGCGCCGCGGCGATGCCGGTGCGCAGGGCCCCACCCTGGCCGAGGTTCACGCCGTGGCGGACGACGCGCGCTCCGGCTGACCGGGCCACCTCCGCGGTCCCGTCCCAGGACCCGTCGTCGACGAGGATGACCAGCGGGAACCGGGTGCGCAGTCCCGCGATGACGTCCCCGATCACGGTGGACTCATTCAGGGCGGGAATCACCACGGCGACGTCCCCGTTGCTGCCTGTCGCGCCCATCGCCCCTGCCTCCATCCCGCTCGGCGACCATGGTAGGCGCGATCGCGACGTGGCCCGCGCCACCGCGATCACGGCCGCGTCGCGCGGCGTAGCGCGTGCGGCGGGCCGTCCGGCGATCAGCGGGGCAGGCCCCGGCGGTGGGCCACGCAGTCCTCGTAGACCGGGAGCAGGCCCATCGCTGCCGGCCTCGGCCAGGGTGGGTGCCGCCGCGTCCTTCGCCGACAGCTCCGGCTCGATGCCCTCCAGCGGCCACTCGATGCCGATCGCCGGGTCGAGTGGATGCACCTCGTGCTCGCCGGTGGGGTTGAAGGCGGCGCTGCACAGGTACACCACTGTGGCGCCGTCCTCCAGGGAGCAGAAGGCATGGCCGAGGCCCTCGGACAGGTACACCGCCCGTCGGCTGCGGTCGTCGAGCAGGACCGACTCCCACTGGCCGAAGGTGGGCGACCCGACCCTGACGTCGACGACGACATCGAGCACCGAGCCCTTCACGCATGTGACGTACTTGGCCTGGCCGGGGGGGACATCGGCGAAGTGGATCCCGCGGAGCACCCCCCTGGCGGAGACCGATGCGTTGGCCTGGATGAGGCCGAGGCGGTGTCCGGTCGCCCCGGAGAACGACTGGTCCGTGAACCACTCGAGGAACGCCCCGCGCTGGTCCCCGTGGATCGTCGGCGTGAACAGCCAGGCGCCCTCGATCGACATCGGCTCGACCTGCATGACGTCTCCTGACTGCGTGGCGCTCGAATCCGACTCGTGCTGGAGTGTCACGCGACCGCGGCGGGTCCGGATCTCCTGGCGGGCGAGGCTCCTGCTGTCTGCAGCTCAGGGAGTACAGCCGTTGCGGAGTTGGCCCGCGCGCGCGCCAACCGACCGGCCACCTCGTCGGTGCCGATGACAGTCTCGCCTGCGTCCAGCGACGAGTGCGCCGAAGAAGCGCTCGAGCGCGTGGGCGGTCGTGCAGTCCAAGGTGACGACCTCATGCTCGAAGTCCTCCATCGTGAGGCCCGCCTTGCGCAGGCGGTTGAGCGGTCCCGGGCGGCTCCAGAACATCGAGCCGCCGGGGAACCACAGAGCGGCCGGGTCGACGGGGATCCCGGTGCGCGCCGCAAGGGCGTTGATCAGTGGTCCGTTGCCCCCCCAGAACTCCTGGCCGAGGACGGCTCCGGCGGGGGCGATCATCCCCACCTGGGGATCCCGCCTGAGCAGCTCGAGGATCAACCCGATCCCCTCGGGCGTCGGGCACAGGGCATCGAGGAGCCGCTCGCGCCAGGCGTCCCCATCGAAGCGGTGGACGCTGCGCTTGGTGTGCAGCTTCAACACGGCGTCGTAGTCGCCGATGAGTCCGAGCTCCGCGACATGCACCAGGGGCCAGATGTCGCGGCCTCGATTGGGCAGCGTCTCGATCACGACGTTCGGGAACTGGGCGACGATGCGGTCGACGAGTCCTGCCGAATGCCCCTCCACCAGGGTCACGACCACGTCGTACGGGGCCGGGATGCGCTCGATCCGGACGGCCAGCTCGGGCCAGATCTCAGGGTAGAAGACGTGCGCGATCACGAGGACGCGTCCGGATCGCCCCCGTCGCAACGGCTGGATGTCCGGACCGGAGATGGGTCGCCCCGACATCCACTCACGTGTCCGGGCCATGAGCGGGTACCGCGCAGCCTGGGCGTCGCTGATGACCGGTGCCACGTGTCCGACCCGGCTGATCGCGGTCTGGCCGACGGTGATCTGGTGGGCCGGATCCCGGGGTGACGTCCAGGCTCTGCCAGCCGACAGCGGGCGACGCGGCGGTCTCGGTCGCCTGCGCCGCTCCTGCTTGCGCAGCCTCGCCATCTCCTGGATCCGGCGCAGGGGGGCGGTCAACCTCATGAGGCCTGCCACTTCCGCCTGCGCGGCGCGTGCGGCCGACAACTGCTTGGCGAGGTCCTTGTTCGTCTCCAGCAGCAGGGAGTTCTCCATGCGGAGGGCGGCCACCAGTGGATCTTCACCCGCGACGCGGACGTCCTCCATCATCTCGCCCTCCGTCCCACGTCCATCCTGTCAGCGTATCCCCGGTTGCGGCGCATTTGGGCCATGTCGAAGCCGTAGGTACGATTAATTCTAGCGCTGGTCCGTGGTGGTTCAGTGCACGCCGCCTTAGCTCAGGGGTAGAGCAACTCACTCGTAATGCGTAGGTCCGGGGTTCAAATCCCCGAGGCGGCTCCCGAGGCGGCTCCGTGTGAAGTCCCAGGACATCGTTCGTCGTGCTCCCGGGTCAGCGGGAGCAGGTGGGCGCGCGGCCACGGTGGACGGCTTCCGGAGGCAGGTCCCGCGGTGAGCCTCGGGGGCCTGAGGTGCGTCGCGGTCAGCTGAGGACCGCGACCGCCCATGCGATGGCCAACCAGAACGGCAGGACCAGGACCAGCGCGTAGGCAATGCCTCGCACAGCCCGCAACTCGGAGTCCGGGGGCCGCGGCCCCCGGAAGGGGGCTGACCGAGCCCCACCGCCAGCATGCGACGAACCCGCCTCCTGCGCCCCCGGGGCGAGCGTGGTCGGCGAGCTGATCATGCTCATCTCCAGGCCCTCCCTTCCACCCAGTCCCCCAACCTGCGATCCCCCCAAAGATACTGTCGGAATCCGCAGGGCGCTGGTTGACTTCGGCGCGTCGCAGGCCCTCCAACGTCCCAGTTCTGTCGCAGGCGTTGAACAAACCGGTGCGAATCGTGCACGACAGATACAAGTGATGCCCGATCAGCCGGACTCAGGTCACGCAGCCGCAACGAATCGCGGATCGACGAGGAGGGTCGCGTCGCCCCCGAGGTTGGCGTCGTCGCCGAGGACCGGAGGTCCGGGCCAGGCACGGTCGGTCCACTCCTGGCCCGCCTGGAGGCGGACGTCGTCGTAGCGGGGCAGCACGTGGAAATGCACGTGCGCATCCACCATCATGAGCATCAGGTAGTTCATCCTCGCCGGCGCCGTGAAGCCCCGCAGCGCTGCCTCGAGGGTGCAGGTGATCCCTGCCAGGTCGCCTGCCTCCTGCGTGGAGAGGTCCCCGAATGAGGTCGCGAACCGGTTCAGGGACAGGATCCCGGCGCCGAGGGTCGGCTGCGCCGGGCGCAGGGACCACGTCCAGTGCTCAGTGCGCGCGATCTCGAGCTCGGGCACCCGGAACTTCTCGTGGAACTCGGCCAGCGTCGTCGTCATCGGTTCTGCCCTCCAGGACGTAGTCGCCGCGTGCTCAGCCATTGTGACCGCCGGACCCCCGGGTTGGCCTCCCGGAAGGGTCATCGCCCGGTCCGCCGGGAACTTCACGGCCGGCTCGATCCCATCAGCGTCCAGTTGACCACCGGGACGTTCACCAGTGTCCGCTCGCCCAGGTCCTCCACGTGGAAGCCGGCCTCGGCCAGCGCCGCGCGGTGTCCTGGGTGCACCGGCACCCGCCGGCCAGCCGCGGCCACAGCCCGCCGACCGACACCGCGCGCTGCATGCGCTCGGTCCACGTGCCCGGCTCGGCGCGCACGTGCTCCAGCACGCACACCGTCCCGTCCGGGTGCAGCACCCGCCGCGCCTCGGCCAGGACATCCTCCACCGAGTCCACCGAGCACAGCACGTAGGCGAACAGCACGCAGTCCACCGAGTCGTCCGGCAGCGGCAGCGCCTCACCCACGGCGTCGATCAGCTCGACCTCGAGCCCCCGAGCCCGGGCGGCCTCGACACGTGGCAGGGACGCCGCACGCATCGAGTCGCTGGGCTCGATGGCCACGACCGACGTGACCGCCTCCGGCAGGTGGTCCAGGTCGTGCCCCGGTCCGAGCCCCACGATCAGCAGCCGCCCGTGCGCCCCGGCCAGCACCTCGCTGCGCGCGGCACCCAGCTGCGAGTGCTCGCCCAGGTCGGCGATGACCTGGTACAGGCGCGTGAACAGCGGGTGGTCGTGGGCAGCCATGCCCGCCAGTATGCCCACGCGAGCGACCGAGGGGCTGCCCCGCGTCGCGCGATGGTCACGCCCGCCCGCGGGACCTCCGCACCTTGCCCGCCGACATCGTGGACGGGCATCCTGACAGGAGCCGTGCGTGACGGCACGCACACAGCAGGGGGGAGGTGTCCGACCGTGGTCCACCCAGGCGCGACTCGCCGCCCTCCCGGGCGCCTGACCTGGGCAGCGGGACTCACCGCCCTCCTCCTGGTGGCGTCGGCCTGCGCGGGCGGATCCCCGATGACTGCTGAGCCCAGCACGTCAGGCCCTGGACCGTCGACCGGCCTGCCCCAGGCCCAGGGTCGTCCACCGGCACGCCTCCGGCAGGGCCGTCGCCCAGCGCCCCGAACACCGATCCGCTCGCCCACCGCCACCCCCATCCGGCTCACGATGACCCCGGCCCAGGCGCGTGCCGACTCGGGTGAGCTCCTCGACAGCGGCTGCTACGCCCACCACGAGCAGACGGCGGCCCCTGACCCCGAGGACTGCTCGTTCGGCTTCTTCGACGGCGACACCGTCGTCCTCTACGGCGACTCGCACGCCGCGCAGTGGTTCGGGGCCGCGGTCGAGGTGGCCGACCGCCATGACTGGCGGCTGCTCCCCGTGACCAAGGCGGACTGCCCGCCCGGCGGGGAGCGCGTCCTGGACGCGGACCGGCGGCGAGTACACCGAGTGCGCCGCATGGCACGCCCGCGCGATGGAGCTGATCCAGCAGCCAGGAGCCGATCCTGGTGCTGGTCGCCGCGCGGTCCGACCGCTACCGGATCGTCGGCGACGACGGCGAGCCGCTCAGCAGTGTCGCGTCCGCCGACCGCCTGGCTCGGGCCCTGGCCGAGGACCTGCGGGCCTTCGCGGACATGGGTGCCCGCACCGTCCTCATCCGCGACACCCAGGCGCCGGGATTCGACGTCCCGGACTGCATCGAGGCCGACGGCCCGGAGGCCTGCGGCTACGGCCTGGTGGAGACGAGCCCGGACGACTCCGCCCAGCGCGCAGCGGCCAAGGCGAGCGGGTCGGACGTGGTCGACCTGCGCCAGGAGGTCTGCGGCGACCGCGCCGAATGCCTCAGCGTCATCGACGGCCTCATCACCTTCCGCGATGCCGAGCACGTGACCAGCACCTTCGCCACGTCGCTGGCCGACGATCTGGAGGCCGCTCTCGAGGCGCTCCCAGCCTGACGGCCGATCCCCCACTGGCGCCGCCCCGGGCGCGCCCTACCACCCGCCGCGAGACAGGCCCCCGCACCGCCCTACAGTGAAACTCCCCCCGGCCGCGCCCGCCCCCTCCGGTACGCGACCCCCACCCCGGGAAGGACGCCCATGAACCTCGCCAGCAACCTCGCCCGCAGCGCGGAGTCGACCCCCGCTGCCCCTGCCATCACCTTCGATGAGACCGTCGTCCCCTACGGGATGCTCGCCCAGGGCGCGGCCCGCGTTGCCGGCTGGCTGCAGGACCTCGGCGTCCAGCCCGGCGACCGCGTCGCGGTCAGCATGCCCAACATCCCGCACATGCCGATCGTCTACTACGGCATCCTCTGGGCCGGCGGGGTCGTCGTCCCGATGAACCCGCTGTACAAGTCCCGCGAGGTCGCCTTCGTGCTGGCCGACTCCGAGGCCCGGGCCCTCTTCGCCTGGGACGGCGTCGCCGAGGAGGCCGGCAAGGGCGCGGCAGAGGCGGGCGCGGAGTTCATCCCCGTGGTGCCGGCGGAGTTCCTCGGCCAGGTCATGGCCCACGAGCCGGTCGCCCTCGTCGAGCGCGACGACCAGGACACCGCGGTCGTGCTCTACACCTCGGGCACGACGGGTACCCCCAAGGGTGCCGAGCTCACGCACACCAACATGGCCCGCAACGCCGAGATCTCCGTCGGCCTCGTGGACGTCGGCCCCGACGACGTCGTGTTCGGAGGCCTGCCCCTGTTCCACTCCTTCGGCCAGACCGTCGGGATGAACGCAGCCATCTCCGTCGGCGCGAACCTGACCCTCATCCCCCGGTTCGAGCCGACGAAGGCCCTCGAGGTCCTGCAGCGCGACAAGGTCACGATCCTGCTTGCCGTGCCCACGATGTACGTGGCGCTCCTGCAGCACCCCAACAAGGGCGACTACGACCTGTCCTCGCTGCGGGTGTGCGCCTCGGGCGGCGCCTCCCTGCCGGTCGAGGTCCTGCACGGGTTCGAGTCCGCGTTCGACGCGATCATCCTCGAGGGCTACGGGCTGTCCGAGACCAGCCCGGTGGCCTCGTTCAACCACGCCGACCGCGAGCGCAAGCCCGGTTCGATCGGCACCCCCGTCGCCGGTGTCCAGATGCGCCTCATCGACGCCGACTGGAACGACACCCCCGAGGGCGAGATCGGCGAGATCGCGATCAAGGGCCACAACGTGATGAAGGGCTATCTGGGCAAGCCGGAGGCGACCGCGGAGGTCATGCACGACGGCTGGTTCCGGACCGGCGACCTGGCCAAGCGCGACGACGAGGGCTACTACTACATCGTCGACCGGTCCAAGGACATGATCATCCGCGGCGGCTTCAACGTGTACCCGCGCGAGATCGAGGAGGTGCTGTACGAGCACCCGGCGGTGGCCACCGCCGCCGTCGTGGGCGTGCCGCACCGCGAGCTCGGCGAGGAGATCGCTGCCGCGGTGACGCTCAAGCCCGGGGCGAGCGCCACCGAGGACGAGCTGCGCGCGTTCGTCAAGGAGCGGGTCGCGGCCTACAAGTACCCTCGGATCGTCTGGGTGACCTCCGATCTCCCACTGACTGCAACCGGCAAGATCATGAAGCGCGAGATCCACATCCCTGCGCAGCTGACCGACTGAGAGGGTCGCGGATCCGACCGACGTCCGGATCCGCGGCCGCGTCGGGCTTCGCGGCCTCGTCCCGGGTCGAGCCTTAACCACTTCTGGTTGCCCCGTTGGGGTGACCGCGTGCTACAAACCTTGGGTGAGGGTCCATGCAGCGAGCGGGGCGGGCATCGCCGTCCTTGCGTTGCTCGCTGGGATGGCCGCACCCGCCGGCGCCGCTGACGCCGTGTCCTCGGGCCTCACCCCGGGCCACGCGGCCTCCTCCGCATCCCGACCGACGTCGGACATCAGCCTCTCCGGCGGGCTCCGCAAGGTCCTGCCCACCCTGCGCGGCGAACGCCTGGGCTCCTCGCAGTGGGGGCTCGTGGCCGTCGGTGCCGAGGGCGCGTGGGGGATCACCCGGGGGGCAGGTGTCACTGTGGCCGTGCTCGACTCCGGTGTCGACGCCACGCATCCCGACCTCGCTGGTCGCCTGCTGCCCGCCCTGGACCTCGTGGGCGACGGCCTCTCGGGAGACCCGTTCGGTCACGGCACCCGCATCGCCGGGATCATCGCGGGGGTGATGGACGGCGCGGGGATCGCCGGCGTGGCCAGCGAGGTGCGGATCCTGCCGATCCGGGTCCTGGCCGCTGACGGTGAGGGCGAGCAGAGCCGCACTGCTCGCGGGATCCGCGCGGCGGTGGCCGCCGGGGCCCAGGTGATCAACCTGTCGCTGAGCAGCCAGACGGACAGCCCGGCCCAGGCCGACGCGATCCGCGACGCCCTCGACCAGGGGGTCACCGTGGTCGCGGCCTCGGGGAACCGTCGCGACGAGGGCAGCCCGACCGTCTACCCGGCGGCCTATCCGGGGGTGCTCGGCGTCTCCAGCGTCGGACGGGGCCTGGGGGAGTCGGCGTTCGCCAGTCGCGGCGGGTTCATCGACCTCGTCGCGCCCGGCGAGCGCGTGGTCACCACCGAGGTCGGCGGCGGGTGGGGCCGCGAGGACGGGACCTCGATCGCCGCTGCCTTCGTCGACCGCCGGGGCGGCGCTCGTGCGGGCCGCGAACCCCTCGCTGAGCCGGGCCGAGGTCGACGAGATCCTCCTGACGACGGCGCGAGACCTCGGACCGTCGGGCCGCGACGACACGTTCGGCCATGGCCTGGTCCGCGTCGATCGGGCCGTGCGCGCCGCCGCGCTGCTGCCCGGCGGGGTGCCGATCCCGTCGGCCGTCGTCACCCTGACGTCCGTCGCGTCGGGCTCGAGGCTGGGAGTGGACGTCGACCCCGACCTCAGCACCGGCGCCTGGACCTTCCGCGTGGAGCGCCAGCGCCCTGACGGCTCGTGGCGCGCCATCCAGGGCAGCTACCGCACCCGCGGCGCCCGCGAGACGCGGATCGTGGACCTCCCGCGCGGCACCTACCGGGTCCGGGTCGGCACACGGATGGGGCTCACCGAGGCGACGTCGGTCCCGGTGGCGCTCACGCGATAGACCCTCAGGCCAGCTGGAGCAGCAGCTGCCCCTTGGGCTTCGGGATCGGCACCGCCGCCATCTCCATCCGCTGCCCGGGCCGGGCCCGCACCCGGTGCTCGGCCAGGACCGCCGCCATCACCGCCTTGGTCATCAGCTCGGCCAGGTGGTTGCCCAGGCAGATGTGCGCCCCACCGCCGAACGGCACGTACAGGTGCGAGTGCGCGCGGTCCTCGGCGCGCTCGGGTGCGAAGCGCATCGGGTCGAACTCGTCGGGTGCGGTCCACCAGTCGGGATGCCGGTGCAGGCCGAGGCTGGCCAGGGTGACGTTGGAGCCGGCCGGCAGCGGGATCCCGGCGACCTCGGTGTCGCGCAGCACGCCCCGCGGCGAGAACGGCACCGGCGGGCTCAGCCGCAGCGCCTCCTTCATCACCAGCTCGGTCTCCACCAGCGACTTGTAGTTCTCGATCGTGACGTCCCCGCCACCGAGCACCGCGACCTCCGCCGCCAGCCGGTCCTGCCACTGTGGGTGCTGCGACAGGTGCCACAGCATCACGGTGAGCGTGGCGGTCGTTGTGTCGTGGGCGGCCAGCAGCAGGAAGATCATGTGGTCCACGACCTCCTCGACCGTGAGGCCGCGGCCCTCCTCGGTGGTGGCATGGGCCAGCTGGGAGAGCAGGTCCGCACGCTCCGGCTCCGCCCGACGCTCGAGGACCAGCGCGGTGAGCAGCTCCTGGAGGGTGCGCCGGGCCCGCAGCCCGCGCGCGAACGGGGTCCCGGGGATGTCGCGCCGCAGCGGCGACACCGACGCCTTCATCATCGCGACGAACGAGCTGTTGACCACGTCGGCCTGAGGGCCGAGGTCCAGGCCGACGAACACCTGGGTCGCGATGTCCAGCGTGAGCCTCTTGGTCATCGCGTACACGTCGATCCCGTCCGGTCCGGCCGCGGCGACCGCGGTCGAGACGTGCTGGCGCGCGAGGCGGTTGACCTGCTCCATGTACCCGGCCAGCGCCTGGCGCCGGAACGCGTACTGCATGACGCGGCGGTGCAGGTGGTGGTCGTCGAAGTCGCGGAGCATCAGGCCGTGGTGGAACATCGGTCCGATCGTGAACGACCAGCCGATCTCGCTGGAGAAGTTCTGCGCCCGGTCGACGTAGATCTCCTTCGTGGCCTCCGGGCTCAGCAGGACAGTGACCGGCTGGCCGAGGACGTGCACCTCGAAGGCGTCGCCGTACGCCGCCTGGGAGTCCATGAGCAGCGTCCGGGCGTCCCGGAGGAACGCCATCGTGTTGCCCAGCACGGGGAGCCCGGGGACGCGGGTGATCTCGACGGTCATGAGGACATAGTGGCCGAACGCGCCCGACGTGGGGATCCGGGGGCGGGGATCGCACACGTCACCGGCCCGCGTTGGAGGCAGCCACTGGCCGGGCGAGCCCAGCGCCGATGCGGGGGGCGCAGCGATCCGGGCTTGTGCGCTCGGCGTGCGGCCGCCCTCGACGGACCGCGATGGCTAGTCTGGGGCCCATGAGCAAGAAGGCGAACAAGGAACACGTCGAGTCCCTCACTGACGACCAGCTCGAGCACCTGCTGGAGGAGGGCGGGCACCTGCGCAAGCCGCAGGACGTGGAGGAGGCGGCTGCCCGCCGCAAGGTCAAGCGCATGAACAAGGCGCTCTACGAGCTGGAGCTCTTCCGCCTGCAGGCCGAGCTGGTCGAGATGCAGGAGTGGGTCCGCACCACCGGGGCGCGGCTCGTGGTGATCTTCGAGGGCCGCGACGCCGCCGGCAAGGGTGGGACGATCCAGCGGATATCCCAGTACCTGAACCCCCGCGTCGCGAGGATCGTGGCCCTCCCCGCACCCACCGAGCGCGAGCTGTCGCAGTGGTACTTCCAGCGCTACGTGCCGCACCTGCCCGCCGCCGGCGAGATCACCCTCTTCGACCGCTCGTGGTACAACCGCGCGGGCGTCGAGCGGGTCATGGGCTTCTGCACCCCGGACGAGTACCGCCGGTTCCTGCACCAGGCCCCCATCTTCGAGCGGATGCTCGTCGAGGACGGGATCCTGCTGCGCAAGTACTGGTTCAGCGTGTCCGACGAGGAGCAGGAGGCGCGCTTCCGCTCACGCCTGGACGACCCGATGCGACGCTGGAAGCTCTCCCCGATGGACCTCGAGTCGATCACGCGCTGGGAGGACTACTCCCGGGCCAAGGACGACATGTTCGTCCACACCGACACCCTCAACGCGCCCTGGTACGTCGTCGAGTCCGATGACAAGCGCCGCGCCCGGGTCAACGCGATCCACCACCTGCTCAGCACCATCCCCTACACCCACGTCGAGCGCGCCCGCCTCTCGCTGCCCCACCGCCCGCCGACGACGGGCTACCAGCGCCCACCGCGCAACACCCAGACGTTCGTCCCCGACCACGCCGGTGACCTGGAGCTGGCCGCCGCCGCCGGCGAGAAGCCCCGCCAGCGGGAGGGCGAGCACTGAGCACGCGAGGACCCGCCGGACGGTGTCCGACGGGTCCTCGTGTGCGTCTGCCGTGTGCGCGCTCCGCCGGCTGTCAGGAGGTGAGTGCCGCCACGTCGACGGTCGGGGGCACGAGCACGGCGTCGATGACGTGGATGACGCCGTTGGAGGCATCGACGTCGGTCGCGGTGACGGTGGCCTCGTTGACCTTCACGCCGCCGTCGGTCGTGATGGCGATGGTGGAGCCCTCGACGGTCGGGACGTCGCCGGCGGTGACGTCGGCGGCCATGACCTCACCGGAGACCACGTGGTAGGTCAGGATCGAGGTCAGGGCGTCCTTGTTCTCCGGCAGCAGCAGCGCGTCGAGCACGCCCTCGGGGAGGGCCTCGAACGCCTCGTCGGTCGGCGCGAAGACCGTGAACGGGCCCTCGCCCGACAGGGTCTCGGCCAGGCCGGCGGCAGTCACCGCAGCGACGAGGGTCTCGAAGTCGGGGTTCGACGACGCGACCTCGACGATGGTGCCGGGCTCCGCCATGGCCGGCTCCGAGGCCATCTCGCTCGCTGCGGGGGCAGCGGCGCTGGTCGTGGCCGACGCGGCGTCGTCGGAGTCGCTGGAGCAGCCGGAGAGGAAGAGCAGGGCAGCGATGCCACCAGCGGCGGCGATCTTGATGTTCATGGTGTCTCCTGAGTGTTGTCGCGAGCCACGATCTGCAGCTCTCATCCCACACTTCGGCTCGGACATCTCGGACGGATGCACAAATTGTGCAGAGGTTTGTAACGACTTGGTAACGGCGACCGGCTCCGTGGTCCGGCGAGCATGGCCGTGCGGGAGCGGTTCGCGTCGCGGGCTGCCCCTTCCGAGCCCGATATCCTCAGCCCTGTGCCCGACATCCGTCCCGATCTCACTGGGCACCCCGTGGCGCTGTTCGTCTTCAGCAACCTTCGCGAGCAGAAGGGCGGCCTGACCCGGGCGTGGCTGCGCCGGTTGTCGGTCTTCCATGAGGCCGGGTGGGACACGCACATCGCCACGATCCATCCGCAGCCGGAGATCGACGAGACCCTGGACGCCTGGCGGGCGCGGGGATGGCTCCCCGAGGCGACGTCCGTGCACCACTACCAGCGCCGGGACAAGCGGTTCCGGCCCTCCTGGAGCCGCCGCACCGACGAGACCTTCACCCGCGATGACCGGGTCGCCGACTGGCTCGACTGGTTGGTGGGCCGGCTCCCCGGAGCCGTGGTGTTCGCCGACTCCCCCGTGACGTACGCGCCGGTCGCCATGATGCGCAACCCCCACGTCGGGCGGATCATGACCGTCCACCTCGCCCACCGCCGGGGAAGCGCGGCGGCCGGGAAGCCGGGGCAGGGGGCGGGGCGGAGCCGGCGTGCCCGCCAGGTCCGATCCCGCTACGCCGGACCGGTCGGCCAGCCGCGGCTGTCGGGCCGACTCCTGCCGTTCGCGGGGGCCGCCGACGCGGTCGTCACCCTCACCCGCCGCCAGGCCGCCGACCTGCAGGAGGACCTGCCCGGGCTCGAGGTCCACGTCATCCCGAACATGATCGACCCTGTCCCGTCGGACCTCGTGCCCGTGCGCGATCCGCTGCGGGTGGTGCAGCTCGGACGCCTCGACGCCGTCAAGAGGGTCGACCACGCCATGAGGGCGGTGGCGCTGGCCCGCCGCGACTGTTCCCGGCATCCGGTTCGAGGTGTACGGCCGCGGGCCCGAGGCCGAGCACCTCCTCGAGTTGCGCGGCGAGCTGGGGCTGGAGGAGGTGGTGTCCTTCCCCGGCTTCACCGAGGACCCGATCCAGGTCCTGGCCGGCGCGGCCGCGTCGCTGATGACCTCGCGTCGGGAGGGCTTCGGGCTGGCGGTCGCCGAGAGCCTTGCCGCGGGGACCCCCGTTGTCACCTACGACGTCGACTACGGCCCTGCCGAGCTGGTCGAGGACGGGGTGAACGGTCGGGTCGTCGCCGACGGGTCCGTCGAGGACCTCGCCGGCGCCCTGGTCGAGGTGCTCGGGGACCCCGAGGCGTGGGGGCGGATGTCCTCCTCCGCCCCCAGCTGCTGCACACGGCTGCACCCCGACGTCGTGGCGGCGCAGTGGATTCACCTGGCCGCAGACGTCGCCGCCCGGATCGACGTCCCGTCCTGCGAGTTCCTGGTGGAGGACCTGCGCGTGCGGCGCGGCGGCCTGGATGTCGAGGGGGTGGTGATCGGCGCGCCGGGGCTCCCCGGAAGGGTGGGGATCGTCGGGGGGGTGGAGGTGCCCCTCGAGTGGGTGGGGGACGCCTCGGGCCGACGTCGGCGGGGCCGAGCCAGGGGGCCGGTACGCTCGCCCGGGACGTCCTGCGCCACCCTGCCGTGGTCAGCAGTGGCCCAGTGGCCGCAGGCGGCTGCCCTGTCCGCTCGCACCGGGGACGGGACGACCCTGCCCGTGATCGGTCCCGGGCTTCCGGTCACCGTCGCCCCCACCGACCGGGGGCGCCGTCCTGGTGGGCTGGGACGAGCAGGCGGGACGTGGTGCGGCGAGCTCGTCGGTCCCGATCCGATCCCCGTCACCGGGCGCCTGACGAGCGTGCGTGCGTCGGTCGGTGAGGACGTCACCGTGCTCTCCGAGGTCCCGATCGCCCGGGCCAAGCTTGTGGGGTCCTCGCTCGGCCTCCACGACGCTGGACGTCACGCTCCTGCCGGGGCTTGCCCTGACCGAGGGCTCCGAGCTCGCGGTCGCGGCCGGGGCCGGCGACCGCGTGGTTCGCGTCGGCCGGTTCCAGGTCGCGCCGGGGGGTCGGACGCGTCGCCGGGGGCTGTCCCGGGGGTGATCGAGTGGGACCCCGCGGGCGTTGGCCGAGCTCAAGGGCGCCGGGGGGTTGCCCGCGCTGGTCTGGCTCGCCGTGGGGCGCTCCCTGAGGATGGCTGCCCCGGTGGAGGTCGACCCGGGGTGGGGCCTGTCCATGAACGTGGGCGGTCCCTGGGTGCTGGCCGCCTCGCGGACCGGGCGGGCGATGCTCGTCCCAGGTCGCGGCCCTGCGCATCAGGGCGGCGCAGGCGGCGCGCCGGTTGACCTGGAAACGCCGTGGGGTTTGACGTCGGCCGGAACGCGTGATTGCATGGGAGCATGAATTCTGGGGTGGGGCGAGGCATTGTGCGGGGAATTGTCGGGATCGTTTCGCTCGTGCTCGTGAGCACGCTGGTGCCGGCCAGCGGCACAGGCCAAATCCCACCCGGTTGTTCCTAGGGAATTGTTCGGCGTGCATTATCACGGCATTAGCAATTGCCAGCCGAATTTCCGGGTTGGTGCCATTCGGCTGTGGGACACCGGAGTCGACGTGGGCCGCGCTCCACCCGGCCCCGGGCGTCTACGACTGGGGACGCCCTGGACCGCGCCGTCGACAACGCCCGCAGCGCCGGGGTCGCCGAGATCCAGTATGCGTTCGGCGTCACCCCGCGTTGGGCCGCGGCCCAGCCACCGGCCCAGGGCTTCTATCGGGCTCGGGATCGTCCTCCGAGCCGGCCACCATGGCCTACTTCACCAACTTCGCCAGCGCCATGGCCAGCGCTACCAAGGCCGGATCACGTCCTACGAGATCTGGAATGAGGGCACCCTCAAGATCTTCTTCGGTCGGGACCGCCAAGCAGCTCGCCGACCTGACGATCCAGGGCTCCCGCGCGATCAAGTCGATCGATCCGGGGGCCAAGGTCCTCACGCCGAGCTCACCTATGGCGTGTTCACCAGGCGGCCGAAGTTCTGGAAGGAGTACGCGCAGCGGCTGAAGAAGGCCCGGTGGCCGATCGATGCCGTGAATATCCACCCGTACTCCAAGACCCCCAACTACCTGGCAAGCGGGACAACACCATCAACAAGGCGCAGGTCGTTCTACCGCAAGTACGGCTACCGAGGGCCCGATCTGGGACACCGAGGTCAACTATGGCGACCGCCGCGGCATGGGCCGCGGCTGCAAGCAGGTCACCTACAGCGGGGATGTCGCCGCGGGGATGGTCGCCCGGACCTACGTCGACTCCATGCGCCACGGCGTCTCCCGCGTCTTCTGGTACGGCTGGGACTACCACCTGCTCGGCATCGACATGATCGACCCGGCACCGAGCAGATCACGTCCGGAGGCCGGCGTTCCAACCGTCCAGGACTGGATGGTCGGCAAGACCTGGCTGGGATGCAAGGAAAGAAGTCCGTCCGCTCCTGCCAGCTGCAGGGCCCGGATGGTGCGCGGTCACGACGATCGTCTACGCGACGAGCAAGACCCGGAACTAACGATTCCCAACCGGCGTCGGGAGCCTCCAGGTCCTCTGCGGGCAGGTCATCGGCGTCACCCCGGGACAAAGGTCAAGGTCAACGCCGTACCCGTCCTGCTCCATCGGGGTCTGACGCCCGGCGGGCGGGCCGGTGCGGGCTCACGGTCGGATCTCCGTCCAGCCAGAAGCGCCACGGCGTCCGCGCACCAGGGCCGGCCACGCCCGTCCGTGGCCCGGTCGCGACAGCGTCCGGAGCCAGCGGCCGAGGCCGGCAGCGCCAGGCGAAGCGCGCTCGCGGGGTCCAGCAGGTCCATCCCGTCCTGGGCCGCGGTGACCCCCAGGGCGGCCGCGAGCCTGGCCGGGCCACGGGCGAGGTCCCGGTCGGATCGGGCGGCGGTCGCCGTGCCCGCGCGGTCTCCAGCCCGGTCACCACCTCGCCCGCGCGGACCAGCACCGCACCGGCCTCGCCCTCGGGGTGGGCGACCACGTTCAGGCACCAGTGCATCCCGTAGGTGAAGTAGACGTAGGCGTGCCCCGGCGGGCCGAACATCGCGGCGTTGCGCTCGGTGCGCCGCCGGTGCGCGTGGGATCCGGGGTCCTGCCCGACGCCCGCGTAGGCCTCGACCTCGGTGATGCGCAGGCTCACCGCGGGGCCGAGGTCGCTGGTCAGCATGCGCCCCCAGCAGCAGGGGTGCGATCTCGTGGGCCGGCGCCGGTCAGGCACGCACGGGCCTCGGAGTCGCGGCCCATGGGGTCCTGGTCGGGATCTCAGCCCTCGGCCGGGGGAATGGGCCCGCGGGGCACCGCGCCGGTGCCGGAGTACCTCGGGTCGGCGGCGCGCATCGCTGCGGCAACCCGGTCCTCGTCGCTCTCCCCGGGTGCAGCCGCCGAACTCCTCCACGAGCTCGTACCGACGGCCGTAGACCGTGATCACCGACTGCACGGTGGCCACGACGGGGATGGCGAGCAGGGCCCCGGTGACGCCGAAGAGGGCGGCGCCGGCGATCACCGAGCCGAAGGCCACCGCGGGGTGGATCTCCAGGGTGGTCCGGGTGATCCGCGGGGCGACCAGGTAGTTCTCGATCTGCTGGTAGCCGACGACCACGATGAGCACGACCAGCGCCTTGATCGGCTCGCCCTCGACCAGGGCGATGATCACCGGCAGCGCGCCGGCCAGGTAGGTGCCGATCGTCGGGATGAACTGGGAGACCAGCCCGACCCACAGGGCCATCGGCAGCCAGTACGGCAGGTCGAGCAGGAAGAACGCGATCCCGTGGAAGATCGAGCTGATCATCGCCAGCAACCCGCGGGAGATCACGTACCCGCCGGCCTTCTGGGTGGAGATGTCGACCACGGTGAGGAAGGTCCGCTGCCGCTGCGGGGGCAACCAGGACGCCACCGTGCGGCGGAAGTGCGGCCCGTCGGCGGCGAAGTAGAACGAGAACAGCATGATGGTGAACAGCGAGAAGACCCAGTTGACGGCCGTGCCCAGGACGCTGAGCAGGCCCACTCCCAGGTTCTGGGCGATGTTGGCGATGTCCTTGGCGCCGAGGCCGAAGTTGTCCAGGATCTGGTTGGGGTCCAGCTGGGTGCCGAACTTGGTGTTGGCCCAGGTGAGCACAGTCGACACCACGTCCGGCAGGCTGCGGATCAGCTGTGCGAGCTGATCAGCCAGCAGGGCGCCGAACACGGCGAAGAACGCCACCGCGGACACGATCAGCCCGCCCATCACCATGAACGTGCCCACCCCGCGGCGGATGCCCCGCCTCTGCAGGTAGTTCACCACCGGCTCCATGGCCAGGCCGATGAAGAACGAGAAGAACAGGGTGTACCAGAACGAGGTCAGCTGGCCGAAGCCCCACGTGACGATCTTCGAGGCGGCCACGAGGATCAGGATGAGGATGACCGCGCGGCGGAACCACGGGGGCAGGCTGCGGTCGTCCTGCGGCTGCGTGATCGCCCACGGCAGGTTCGACAGGGTCACCTCGGGGGCGGGTGCAGCCCCGTCCGGACGTGCGCGATGCCTGGGGCCTGCGTCGGTGCCCCGTCGGGCTCGGGGGCGTCAGCCGGGTTCATCGTCGGTCCTCTCCGCTCTCGCAGGGGCGCTGGCCGGCTGGGATCTCGGTACGAGCATCTTGCACGGTCGCGGTGAGCAGGGCCAGATCCTCGGCCAGGCGCCGTGTCCGGGCCTCGAGGCGGGAGACCTCGTAGCTCAGCTGGACGCCGACCAGCAGCAGGAAGACGATCGCCGCGAAGAACAGCAGGTTCGAGGGGAGCTCGAAGCCGAGGGCGTCGGCGGCGCTGCGCAGGATCCCGGGGAACAGCGCGACGATCGCCAGGACGGCGCTGACGGCCAGCCACAGCGCGGCGAACCGTTCGCGGAGGATCCCCCGGCGCAGCAGTTCGAGGACGAACACGAGCAGCAGCGCGGCCGCCGCCAGGCCCAGCCAGTTGACGTTCATCGCGCCGTCGCCTGTTCGCAGGGCGGGACCTCGACCGGGCGCCGGGCTCAGCGCGACGTAGAGGGCGAGCAGGGCCCGTCCCAGGTACAGCGCCGACGGAGCGGCGAGTGGCTGGCCGTGCCGCCCTGCCGGGGACGCATCTCGCACCGGGACCTCGGTCGACCGACCAGCCCGGAGCGCGCGGCGATGACCAGGGACTCCACCGTGTCCCCGAGGTACTCGGCGGGGTAGTGCCGGGCGAAGAGCGCGATGGCGCGCGGTCCGCGGCCCGGAAGCCCGAGGTCGTGTCCGTGAGGCGGGTGCGGCAGACCCGGCGCAGCGACCGCGCGAGCACCCGCATGGCCCAACGGCGGGGGCCCCGCACGGGGTAGTCCCGTCCGGTCGAACCGGGCACCGACCACCACCGACGCATGCTCCAGGGCCGCGCAGGAGGTCGGGGATGTGGGCGGGGATGTGCTGGCCGTCGGCATCCACCTGGACGACTGCGTCGAAGTCGTTGCGCTGGGCGTACAGGAAGGCCGTGCGCATCGCCCCGCCGACGCCGACGTTGAACGGCATCTGGACCACCTGCGCGCCAGCGCGTGCGCGCGGCGCCGCGGTGGCGTCGTGGGAGCCGTCGTCGACCACCAGGATGTCCGACGGGGCACGGCACGTCGCACCTCAGCGATGACGCTGCCGATCGTGGCCGCCTCGTTCAGCGCGGGGATGGCCACGAGCGTGCGGGGCATGGTGACACTCTGCCACACGCCAGTGTGCGGCGCCGATGTCGGCGCCGGAACCGTGCTGTCGCGCAGGGGTGCCGACCAGCCCCCACCTGACCGCACCCCGACGTCGCTCCTGCGGCCGACGCGGGCGTCACTAGGATGTTTCGATGCCCTCGCCGAACGAGCCCTCGAGCGCAGTGCGCGCCGAGCAGCCCGTGGTCGCGGCGATGTACGACCGTCTCGACGAGCTCACCACCAAGGCCGCACGGGACCTGAACCGGGCCAAGCGGTCCCCGACGGCCGGGACGCCGGCCGCACAGGTCGAGCGCGAGGCCATGATCCGGGTCTACACCGAGCGGGTGGGTGCCCTGGTCTCAGCCGAGCGGCGGCTCTGCTTCGGCCGGCTCGACTTCTCCGCCGGCGGCACGCCCGGTGTACATCGGGCGGCTCAGCCTCGCCGATGAGGGCCAGAACCTCCTGCTGACCGATTGGCGCGCCCCCGCCGCCGAGCCGTTCTACCGCGCCACCACTGCGACCCCGATGGGTGTGGCCCGGCGCCGGCACATCCTGCTCGACGGCCGGGAGGTCAGCGGGGTCGAGGACGACGTGCTGGACCTCGACGCCGTCGGGGCGGACTCGTCCTACGAGGGCAACGGCGCCCTGATGGCCGCGCTGGCGGCCCGGCGCACGGGTCGCATGGGCGACATCGTGGCCACCATCCAGGCCGAGCAGGACCGGATCATCCGGGCGCCCATGCCCGGGATCCTGGTGGTCGAGGGCGGCCCGGGGTGCGGCAAGACCGTGGTCGGCCTGCACCGGGCGGCCTACCTGCTCTACACGCACCGCGACCAGATCGCGCGCAGCGGCGTCCTCGTGGTCGGACCCAACCCCCTGTTCCTGCGCTACATCAGCCAGGTCCTGCCCGGCCTCGGGGAGTCCAGCGCGGTCCTGGCCACGCCGGGGCAGCTGTACCCCGCGGTTGAGGCCGAGCCGGAGGTCTCGGACTCCGTCGCGGTCATCAAGGGCGACCTGCGGATGGCCGAGGTCGTCGCTGCGGCGATCCGCAACCGCCAGCGGGTCCCGGACTCGGCCCGGCACCTCACGGTCGAGGGCACCCGGATCACCCTGACTCCGGGGATGGTCGCCGCCGCCCGCGACCGTGCTCGCGCCTCTCGCAAGCCGCACAACCGGGCGCGCCTGACGTTCGTCACCTCGCTGCTCGATCGGCTCGCGCAGGTGCTGGCGGAGGCGCGGGGCGTGGACCCGGACTCCAATCGGGAGATCCTCCTGGCCGACCTGCGCGACAGCCCGGACGTGCGCCGCGAGGTGAACCTGTGCTGGATGCCGCTGACCCCGGAGCAGGTCATCACCGAGCTCTGGGCGAACCCCCGGGTGCTGGCCGCAGCCGGCCCGCGGCTGTCGCCCCGGGAGCGCGAGGCCGCTCGAGCGCGCGGCCGGCGAGCCGTGGACGGTCAGCGACGTCCCCCTGCTCGACGAGGCCGCCGAGCTGCTCGGCGAGGACGACGAGCCGGCCCGTCGGGCCGCGGCCGTGGCCGCATCCGAACGTGCCCTTGAGGAGGACTACGCCCGCGGGGTGCTGGAGATGACCGGCGTCGCCGGGCTCACGGCCGGAGCGCTGATCGACCGGTACTCCGGTTCGCGGCGGGTCCGACGCACTGTCGTCGATGCCGCGCTGGCCGACCGGACGTGGGTGTTCGGGCACGTGGTCGTCGACGAGGCCCAGGAGCTCTCCCCGATGCAGTGGCGGCTGCTCCTGCGCCGCTGCCCCAGCCGGTCGATGACCGTTGTCGGTGACCTGGCCCAGGCCGGATCCTCGGCGGCCCCCCGGACCTGGGGGGATGCGTTCGACCGCGTTGCCCCGGGGCGATGGTCGGTCGAGCAGCTGACGGTGAACTACCGGACGCCTGCCCCGATGATGGAGCTGGCCACCCGCGTCCTGAGGGCCTCGGGCAGCGCGGTCACCGAGCCGTCGTCCATCCGTGATGGAACGCCCCCACGGATCACGCGGGTTCCGGCCCCGGACCTCGCCGCGGCTGTCGGCCATGAGGTCACCGGGTGGATCGCGCGACGAGGGACGGACCGCGGTGATCGTCCCGCTCGTCGCTGCGTGACCCCATGGCCCGCTCCTTGGGCGACGCCCTGCCCTCGGGCACCCTCGGCGTCGGCCACTCCGCCCTCGACACCCGCGTGAGCATCCTCACCGTGGCCGAGGCCAAGGGCCTGGAGTTCGACCAGGTCGTCGTCGTGGAGCCCGGCGCGATCCTGGCGGAGTCGGCACGCGGCGGCCACGACCTCTACGTGGCGCTGACCCGCGCCACGCAGCAGCTGGTGGTGCTGCACGCCGAGGACCTGCCGCCCGGGTTCGCCGCCGACTGAGGTCGACGCTCGGTCGACCGGACTGAGCCGGGGCGATCGGTGCGACCGGGTGCACCAGCCGCCCGCGTGACCGGCCGGACGCCCCGCCGGCCCGTCGAGCTCAGCCCTCCCCCGGCCCGTCACGTTGTCGGCCAGCCACTCCACCAGGGGTCGCGACTTCCGCCACGCGTTGCGCACCTTCGTGCCGGCCGTGCGCGTGCCCAGCCACGGCTCGTCGTACGGGAACGTGGCCGACACCAGGACCGTGCGGTGCCGCATCAGGTCGAGGTCCCGATGATCGGCGGGCACCCCGCGCGGGCGGGTCTTGACCTGGTCGCCGCCCACCTCCATCCCGGCGCGCTTCAGCGCCGCGAGCTCCTTGCGCAGGGCCGGGACGGTGAGCCCGGCGTCGATGGCCGCCCGGTAGCGGGCGACCTGCTCGCCGGTCGAGTCGTACCACCCGGCCCCGACCATGAGCCCCGCCGAGCTGACCTGCACGTAGTACCCACAGGCCGGGCCCACCTGCACGTAGCCGCCCTGGTGCTCCTTGTACGGGCTCTTGTCGGCGCTGAACCGGACGTCGCGGTAGGGCCGGAACAGCCGTCCGGCCCCGAACTCATCCTCGAGGTCGTCGAGCAGGGCGCTCATCGGGCCGGCGACCGCCGCCTCGTACCGGTGCTTGTTGTCCGCCCAGAACGCCTTCGTGTTGTCGAGCTCGAGGTCGGCGTAGAAGCCGAATGCATCTGCGGGGAATCCCGTGAACCTGGTAGCCATGGAGCACACCGTAGGCATCACCGGCCGCCGGCAACAGACCCAGCGCGCGGATCTGTGGACGACGCGCTACTCCCAGCTGATCGTGCGCCCCGCGGCCAGCGCGGCATCGACGGGGATGTCGCGCCCGAGGGTCCGGTCGCGCAGCCGCTCGGTGGCCTGCGCCACGGTCTCGGCGGGGGCCGCGATGAAGCCCTGGTAGAAGTCGCACCCCGCGCCCGGTGAGGATCCGCAGCTGCCCGGGGGTCTCGACCCCCTCGGCGAGCACGCGCATGCCCAGGGCGTGCCCGATCCGCACGATCCCCTCGGCCAGCGCCCGTGTGCGGGGGTCACGCTCGATGTCGCGGACGAACACGCGGTCGACCTTCAGCTCGTCGACCGGGAACTTCGCCAGGTACGCCAGCGAGGAGTACCCCGTCCCGAAGTCGTCCAACGAGATCCGCACGCCCAGCGCGCGCAGCCGGGCCAGCGCCTCGGTGGCGGCCTCCGGGTCGTCGATCAGGGCGCCCTCGGTGACCTCCAGGGTCAGCGCGGTCGCGGGCAGCCGTGAGCGCAGCAGCGCGCTGCGCACGATGTCCAGCAGCCCGGGGTCGATCAGCTGGTGGGGCGACAGGTTCACCGCGACGGAGAAGTCCGGACCGCTGATCGGGGCCCATTCGGCGGCCTGCTGACATGCCTGGGCCAGCACCCAGGCGCCGATCGTGAGGATCGCACCGGACTCCTCGGCGATGGCGATGAACTCCGCGGGGCTGATGTCCCCGGCCTCCGGGTGCCGCCAGCGCATCAGCGCCTCGACGCCGACCTGCCGCCCGTCGAGGCAGCGGAACTGCGGCTGGTAGGCCACCGAGATCTCGCCGCGGTCCAGGGCGTGGTTCAGCCACGAGGAGATCTGCACCCGCCGACCCACGTCCGCGCGCAGCCCCTCGTCGTAGGCCACGATGCTGTTGCGCCCGCGCGACTTCGCCCGGTACATGGCCGTGTCCGCGGCGCGCAGCAGGTTCGCCGCGAGGTCCGGCCCGGACTCGGTGTCCGAGGACAGGGCGGTACCGATGTTGACCCCGAAGTACAGCTCGCGATCCCCCAGGGGCAGGGGTGCGGTGATGACGCGGGCCAGGTCGCCGGCCAGGCGGGCCAGCTCGGCCCGGTCGCGCACGTCCGGCACGATCAGCACGAACTCGTCGCCGGCCAGGCGGCCGATGACCGTTGCCGCGCCGAAGCCCGCGCAGGCGGGCCGCCATCTGGACCAGCACCTCGTCGCCGGCCTCATGGCCGAGGGTGTCGTTGACGTCCTTGAACCGGTCGAGGTCGACGATCACCGCACCGACGGGGCGCCCGGTCACGACCGAGCGTGCCAGCGCGGGCTCCAGCTCCTGCTCCACGCGGCGCCGGGTGCGCAGCCCCGTGAGCGGGTCGTGGCTGGCCTGGTGGGCCAGCTGGCGCTCCATCACCTTGCGGGTGGTGATGTCGGTGTGCGTGGCGAAGGCCCCGCCCTGCTCCCCGGGCATGGGCGCGATCGACACCATGAACGCGCGCAGGGTACCGTCCGGCTCGCGTCACGTCGTAGTCCCACTCGAACGTGGCGGCCCGACCGCCCAGGACCGCCTCGACGCCGGCGGCGACGGCGGCAGCATCATCCGAGGCGCTGGCAGCCCGGCGCATCACGGCGACGTAGTCGGCCCCGATCCCGACCTCGTCCGGGCCGACCCCGCCCAGGCGGACCTCCGCGGTCCAGGCCGCGTTCACGGCGATGATCATGCCGTCGCGGTCGAACACCGCGGTCATGGCGCGGGAGGCGTCGAGCAGGGCCTGCATCCGGCGCTCGTTCTCCGCCTTGGCCGCCTCGGCCTCGATCAGGCTGGACACGTCGCGGTTGATCGACACCGCCCCGCGCAGCCGCCCGTCCTCGACGATCGAGGCGATCGACACGTCCGCGTGCAGGACCCGGCCGTGCAGGGTGCGCTGGCGGACCCGGCCGGTCCAGCTGCCCTTGTTGATCAGGCTGATGGCCGGCCCGCCGTTGCCCTGGCTGGCCGGCCCGTACTCGGTGGTGATCAGGTCGTCGAGCTTGCGCCCCAGCGCCTCGCGCTCCGGGATGCCGTACATCCGCTCCGCCCCGGCGTTCCAGAGGATGACCTCGCGGTCGCGGGAGAAGCCGATGATGGCGTCGGGCATCGCATCGACGACGAGGCTGGACTGGCGCATCTGGGTCAGGGCGGTGGCGGTGTCCAGGAACGTCGTGAGGTGCGTGGCCACCTGCGCCTGGTCGGCGAGCTCCTCGGTGCTCATCCGCTCGTCGGTGGTCAGCCGGGCGGTGACCAGCACGCCCAGGGCCCGGTCGCCGGCGATCAGCGGGGTGATCCCGAGCGCGGCGATCCCCAGCCGGTCCAGCTCGCGGGCCCACTCGGGCCGCGCCCCGGCTGAACGCCAGCCCGTCGATGCCCAGCATCGCGTTCTGCCCGGATTCCAGGGCCGTGCTGAACGGGCTGTCCGGTCCGTCCAGCGACACGGCCTCCAGCGCGGCGGCCACGACGTCGCGCCGGTCGGCGTCGCCGTCGTGCAGCGCCCCGAGGCGGACCCGTCCGGACTGGCGCACGAGGATCGCGGCAGCGCTCGCGGTGCGTCTCGGCGGTCACCTGCGCGCCGAGCTCCATGATCGCCACCGACGTCGTGGGAGGAGCGCGACATGCGCGCCAGATAGTCGGGCTGGTCGTGCACCTGGCCCCTCCCGTCCCACCGGATCCGATGGGGAGGGTGCGCTGCGCGCGCCCTCCCTGTGAATCACATTCGGCTGAACGGGTGAAGCGCTTTAACCCGGATCGCCGCCCCCAGGTGGCACGTTAGCGTCCGTCGTGCTCAGTGGTGCTCAGGCGGCACGTATCTCGCGAACGAGTCGTTGATCTCCGCCTCGGCGCCGGCCCGGCCCTCCCAGGTGGCGCCCTCCACGGACTTGCCGGGCTCGAGGTCCTTGTAGACCTCGAAGAAGTGCTGGATCTCCAGCCGGTCGAACTCGGGCATGTGGTGGATGTCGCGGATGTGGTCCATGCGCGGGTCGCCGGCCACCACGCAGATGACCTTGTCGTCGCCGCCGGCCTCGTCGCTCATCCGGAACATCCCGATCGCCCGGCACTCGATGATGCAGCCCGGGAACGTCGGCTCGTCGAGCAGCACGAGTGCGTCCAGGGGGTCGCCGTCCAGGCCGAGGGTGTCGTCGATGAACCCGTAGTCGTGCGGGTACCGGGTCGCGGTGAACAGGCGACGGTCCAGGCGGATCTTGCCGGTGTGGTGGTCCACCTCGTACTTGTTGCGGCTCCCGGCGGGGATCTCGATCACCACGTCGAACGTCAGCGGGTCCACGTCGCCTCCAGGGGTCGGCACGGCCAGTGCAGGATGTGCCGACCTTACCGTGGGCGGTCGGTCGACCTGCCTTCGAGGCGGGCAGGTCGCTAGCGTGCCTGCGGTGGTCGGCAAGATCCCTGGTCCGTGCGGGTCCCCCGCTCGGGGTGCCTGAACAGCCCCGGTGCATCGTCAATGTCGGGAGATGCACCCGGCGCACGGCCGGAACCTGGGTCAAGCGGGTCCTGCTCCGCGTGTCCTGATCGTCCTGTCGTGACGGGCCCATCGGCTTCCCGCTCTACGAGCACCCGAGAACCGCCGCCGCGTACGTGCCGCCCAGGCCGGTGCTCGGCAGTTCGTCGCCGGCCGTGACCGAGGCCGGATCTACCGAGGAGGACGTGGCCGGCTGCACCCTGTCTGCGGGGCGGCGTCGCGTCGCAGGTCGACGAGGCCACCCGCGAGACGGTCACCGCAGGACCCTCGGGATGTCGCCGACAGCGGCCCTCGCAGTCGGAGCGGGCTGGTGCTACATGCCGCCGGACCCTGGCGTTGACGATCCAGGTGCGCGGCGACGAACACTGGGCGGCGCCATCCTGTGCCGACGGGGGACGTTCCGGTTGACCAGACCGACTGGCCGGAAGCCGCGTCGACACGGGCTGGCCTCACGAAGGGCGCGACGACGCGTTCGAGGCGGCGGTGAGACGCCGCCGGCTGCAAGCACCTCGGCGTGGCAGTTGTGCAGGACGGGGAGCTCCTCGTCCTGCGGCGAGGCGCCCGGGGTTCGCGGAGGGACACCGCCTGCACGGGTGGTCCGATGGCCGACGACCGTGGCCGGCATGCTGGCGTGTCGAGCTGTCGCAAAGAACGACGTGCCTCTCGACACCCCCGTGGTGGATGGCTTCCAGCCGCGGCCGGGACCGCACCGCATGAGGTCGGCCGGACGTGGCGCGCGGACGAACCGGGCGAGGCATCACGAGTCCGCCAGGTGCTCGACATGACCGATGCGGCCTCGCCAACGTGGGAGGGCTATACGCCGTGGCACCGACACAGTGCAGATGCTCTACGGGGAGCCTGACATGGCTGCTTTCGCGGCAGGTGCACAGGCGCCGAGTACCCGCCCGGGTCACGGTTCAGCAGTACCACGAGCGCCGACGGCCAACATCCTGGCCAGCGATCGCGCGGGGCGCACTCGGCCACGGACGAGGAGTACTGGCCTACCCGCTCACGGACGTCTGTTCGACCCGATCGGCGCCACGAGCGCGACCCTGGAGTCCGACACGTCTGGCAACTGGGTGGGTTCCTCGTACCTGTGGGCCAGCACTGCTGGACTGGGCTCAGGCTCGGCACAGCTCGGCCTGCTGACGACGGCCTGTGGGACGGCAGCCCAGGCTGCCTGCCCGAGGGCTGGCTCGACGTGCGCCTCCGCGCCGGCACTGCCCGATGGCGAGGGTGCCGGCTACAGCGCCCAGGCCTGGCTGCCTGGACAACCCGGTGGGGGGCGAGTGCCGTGATCTGACCGGGCTTCCCGCAGGACACCTGGTCGCCATGGAGGGGCACTGGGGACAGAAGGTCGCGATCGTGCCGTCCAAGAAGGCCGTTGTGGTCCGGCTGGGCTGGACCTTCGACAGCGACCAGTTCGACTACTGTTCCATCTTCACCGACAGCTGGC
Source organism: uncultured Actinomycetes bacterium (assembly GCA_963729885.1). Classification (GTDB taxonomy): domain Bacteria; phylum Actinomycetota; class Actinomycetes; order S36-B12; family CAIYMF01; genus Prado023. The sequence goes on along the minus strand of CAVSQK010000037.1, from coordinate 52,574 downwards.
AGCCCTTCCGACCCCCTAAGGGGACCAGCGAGCACGGAGCGCCCGGAGCACCCGATGAGCAGGAGTGCGCGGCAGCCACCCGGTGGTGACCGGGCCCCTCAGGTCGGGCAGCACTGGACGGCGACCACGACAACGTGCGGCGGCGCCGGAGGTCCACGTAGGGTCGGGGTGTGCAGCGTCGTGGCTCCGGCGCCCCGCCCGTGCGGCAGTGGGGGTGCTGTTGGCTGCCGTGGGGACCTCGGGTCAGGTTGCCGCGGTCGGCCATCCGGAAACCGGCCCCCGAGCCGCGGCTGATCCTCGGGCCCCGGCGGCAGCCCCGGTGCTGAGCCCGGTCCCCCTCGGCTCCGTCGCCGGAGCCGAGGGAGTGAGCACGGCGGCCTCCCCTCCTGCGTCACCCCCGGCCCCGGCGGCGATCGGTGCCCCGCTCGACCCGGACGCGGTGGAGGCGGCGCTCGCCCCGCTGCTGACGGGGGGCGCCCTGGGCCCGGGTCGGAGCCCCGCGCACGTCATCGACGTCGCCACCGGCGAGGTCCTGTACTCCGCCGCCGATGAGCCGACCGTCCCGGCCTCGACGATGAAGCTGGTCACCGCGGTCTCGGTCCTCGACGCCCTGGGTCCCGACACGAGGCTGCGGACCCGGGTCGTGGTGGTGGACCCCGCGGCCAGCACCCCCCGGGTGATCCTCGTCGGGGCCGGCGATCCCAGCCTGAGATCCAGCGGCACGAAGGTCGGACGGGCAGGCACGAGCCTCACGCCGGCGTCGATGGAGGAACTGGCCGCCGCCACCGCCCGGGCCCTGGCGGTGCGGGGGATCACCCGCGCGAAGGTCGGCTACGACGCCTCGGCGTTCACCGGCCCGGACATGCACCCCAGCTGGTCGCGGTCCTTCCCGGCGGCCGGTGTCGTCGCGCCGGTCAGCGCACTCGTGGTGGACCAGGGCCGACGGGCCCCCAAGGGGGTCAGCCGCGTGGCGGATCCGGCCGCCCGCGCCGGGCAGGTCTTCGCCCAGCAGCTCACCGCGGCAGGGATCACCGTCCGGGGTGGGCCCAAAGAGGTGGAGGTCCCCGACGGGGCCGAGATGCTCGCGTCCGTCGAGTCCCCGCCCGTCGGGGTGCTGGTCGAGCGCATGCTGTCGGTCTCCGACAACGACTACGCCGAGATCCTGGGACGCCTCGGGGCCGCCGCCGGTGGCGAGCCCGCCAGCTTCGCGGGCGTCTCCGACCGCGCGGCCCGGGTGCTCCGGGACCTGGGGGTCGACGACGAGGGCGCCCGGTTCGCCGACGCCTCGGGGCTCTCGCGGCGCAACCGGCTGGCCCCGTCCACCCTGACCGACCTGCTCGCGGCGACGCTCAGCCGGATACGGGTCGATGCACTCGGGGCTGCCCGTGGCGGGGGCGACGGGCTCGCTGGCCGCTCGGTTCCGCCCCTCGGACCAGCGACCCGCGCGTGGTGTGGTGCGCGCCAAGACCGGCACGTTGACGGGCGTCGGGGCGCTGGCGGGGTACGCCAGCCGGCCGGACGGGCGCCTGCTGGCTCTGGCCTTCGTCGACGGGTCGACGCCCGGTGGCGCCCTGGCCGCGCGTGCCGCGTTCGACCGGGCCGCGGCTGCGCTGGTCAGCTGCGACTGCGCCTCTGCCCCCTGATCTGACGGACCGGGAGGCCACGGCGGCCGCGCCCAGGGTGCCGACTGGCCGCGCGATCCCTGCGGCGGAGTCCGGTGGGCCGCCCGCCAGGGTGCCGCCCGGGGACCCGGTCCCGGACCCCCCGCGCGACCCCGGGCCAGCCGCGACCCGAACCCGTGCCGGCGGGCGCGCCTATGCTTCCTGACGTGGCGAACCTCGTGGACTGGACCCTGGCCGAGCAGATCGGGCTGCGGTTCATGCCCAAGGGGCCGACGACGACCCCGACCGAGGCGCACGGCGTGGTCGCCGAGCTGCGTGAGCTCGCCCAGCTGGCCCGCGAGCCGGTCCGGGCGCTCACGGGCCTCGACGCCGACCCCGAGCACGCGCCGGCCGTGGTCGTGGACCGCGGGGAGTGGATCCAGTCCAACATCGCCGGGTTGGGGGTGGCCCTGGACCCGTTCGTCTCCGCGCGGGCGGACAAGTCCACCAACCCCGGGGTCGAGGCCGTCGGCTCCCGGCTCACCGCTGCCCAGCTCGGCGGGGCGATGGCGTGGCTGTCGGGCAAGGTCCTGGGTCAGTACGAGGCGTTCACCGCCCCCGGCAGGCCCGGGCGGCTCCTGCTGGTCGCGCCGAACATCGTCCAGGTGGAGCGCGAGCTGGAGCTGGTCCCCCGCGACTTCCGCTACTGGGTCTGCCTGCATGAGGAGACCCATCGGGCGCAGTTCGGCGGGGTCCCGTGGATGCAGGACCACTTCCTCAGCGAGGTCCAGGCGTTCGTCGCCATCAGCGACCTGTCGGTCGCCGAGTTCATGGCCCGGCTCGGGGCGGTGGCGCAGTCCGTGGTCGGCGCTGCGCGCGGTCGGCCGGGACCCAGCCTGATGGAGGCGTTCCAGACCCCGGCGCAGCGCGAGATCTTCGACCGGCTCACCGGCCTGATGTCACTGCTCGAGGGGCACGCCGACTACGTGATGGACGAGGTCGGCCCGGATCACGTGCCGACGGTCACCCAGATCCGCGCGCGGTTCGCGGCCAGGCGGTCCCAGGCGGGGACGGTCGACGGGTTCGTGCGCCGGATGATGGGCATGGAGACGAAGCTGCGGCAGTACACCAGCGGCGCGGACTTCGTGCGGGCCGTGATCGCCACCGCCGGGGCCGAGGGCTTCGCCCAGGTCTGGGCCGCCCCGGAGAACCTGCCCTCGGCGGTCGAGATCGAGGATCCCGCGGCGTGGGTGCGTCGCGTGCTGGGCTGATGCCCGCCGGGCGGCCCCCGCGGGCTGCGGTGCGGGCGGCGGTCCGGGCGTGCCTTGCCGACCTCGAGCCCGGCCAGCGCGTGATCGTGGCGCTCAGTGGGGGAGCCGATTCCCTGGCGCTGGCGGCCGCCACCGTGGCGGTGGGCGCCGAGCTCGGGCTGCTGTGCGAGGCCGTCGTGATCGATCACCAGCTCCAGCCCCGCTCTGGGGAGGTGGCGGCGCGGGCCGCCGAGCAGGCTCGGATCCTGGGGTGCGTCCAGGCGCGGGTGATCGCAGTCGACGTGCCCCGGGGGTCGGGCTCCGGAGGTGTGGAGGCAGCGGCGCGCTCGGCCCGGTACGCGGCGCTGGACACGGCGGCTGGGGTCGCGCCCCCCGCCGCCGCCGTCCTGCTCGGGCACACCCGTGAGGACCAGGCCGAGACCGTGCTGCTCGGACTGGCCCGCGGATCGGGCACGCGCTCCCTGGCGGGCATGGCAGCACGCTCGGGGATCTATCGCCGGCCGCTGCTCGACCTGCCGCGTGAGGTGGTGGCCGCGGCCGCCCTCGAGGCCGCAGCAGCTGACTCCCGCCTGGAACCGTGGTCCGATCCCCACAACACCGACGCGGGGTTCACCCGCGTGCGGGTCCGTCACGAGGTCCTGCCGGTGCTCGAGTCGGCGCTCGGCCCCGGGATCGTCGAGGCGCTGGCCCGGACGGCGACCCAGGCGCGCGAGGACGCCGACGCCCTGGACGCCTGGGCCGAGCAGGTGTGGGCGGCGGTCGAGCGCGCGGACACGTCCCAGCCGGCCGGCGCCGCAGCCGCTGATCCCGCTCCGGGCGACCCACCGCCCCCGCGGGCCGGGTCGAGCCCGGTGACCCACTCGCCCTGCCCATCGCCGCGCTCACCTCCGCGGGGGAGCCGCTTCCCCCGGCGATCGTGAACCGGGTGATCCGCCGGTTCCTCGTCGGGGCGGGCTGCCCCACCGGTTCGCTGACGGCTGGGCACATCCGCGCAGTGGCCGCGCTGCTCGAGCCCGGGACCTCGGCACGTGCCGAGGTGGCCCTCCCGGGTGGTCGCCGTGCCCGCAGGGAAGCCGGTGCCCTGGTTGTGAGAGTCTGACCCCGTGGACGCCGCGGACATTGGTTCTGACCTCGAGAAGGTCCTGCTCGACGAGGCGACGTTGCAGGCCCGCCTGCGCGAGATGGCCGCACAGGTCGACGCGGACTACGCGGATCGTGACGTCCTGCTGGTCGGGGTCCTCAAGGGTGCGGTCATGGTGATGGCCGACCTGGCCCGCGCGATGAGCATCCACCTGCAGATGGACTGGATGGCCGTGTCGTCCTACGGCTCGTCGACGAAGTCCTCGGGCGTCGTGCGGATCCTCAAGGACCTCGACACCGACATCACCGGCCGGCACGTCCTGATCGTCGAGGACATCATCGACTCCGGGCTGACGCTGTCCTGGCTGATGCGCAACCTGACCGCGCGCGGCGCGGCGTCGGTCGAGGTCCTCACGATGCTGCGCAAGCCCGAGGCCGTGAAGGTGGAGCTGGAGCCCCGGTACATCGGGTTCGACATCCCCAACGAGTTCGTCGTCGGGTACGGCCTGGACTACGCCGAGAAGTACCGCAACCTGCGCGAGATCGGGACGCTGGCCCCGCACGTCTACAGCTGACGACAGCAGGGGCGGTGCGGACCGCGGGCTCGCGAGTGCCCACCTTCGTCACTCAGATGGACTAATCCCACGCGTCGGATTCACCCGGATGGGTGCGTGGCAGCAGTGATCCCGGCACACAGGGTGACACCAGCGGGGACCGTGGCTACGCTTCGGCCACCTCTGAGCCCGGAAGGCCCGACATGTCCCGCTCCCGCTCGCTCGCCCTGACGGGATCGGGGGCAGACTCGCATCGCTGAACTCCTATGGGTGCTCCGGAGTGAAGTACATGTCCGGCCCGGTATTCAACCAGCGGACGGTCGATGTGTGGAACGCTGCCATGTCGGAGCCGACTGAGGACGCGACAGTCGGGTAGCACACGTCGGCTCGCGCTGTCGGGCGTGAGGGCTGGCAGCCCCGCATCAGCATCCCGTAAGGCCATACGCCCAGCGCGAACCGCGGAAGCCGGTGTCGGTGGATCGGTGTAGTTTCTCCATACGGGCGCGTGGCCCGGCGGGCGAGTGTGGGCTGGGGCGGCGCGCACGGCCCGTGGGACGGTCGGGGCAACCCGGGCAAGGATGGACGTGAAGCGCTTCCTACGTGGTCCGATCTTCTGGATCCTGATCGCCACGCTGCTGCTGCTCATCGGCAGCAGCCTGGTCAACGACGTCACCGGCCCGCGCCAGGTGGACACCTCCGAGGTGATCACCGCCATCGACAACGGCCAGATCAGGAAGGCCACGCTGGTCGACGTGGACCAGCGCATCGAGGTCGAGTACGCCGACGGGACGAAGAAGTTCGCCGAGTTCATCGACGGCCAGGGCGTGAAGCTCCAGGAGCGCCTGCAGGCCGAGGTCGACAAGGGCGGCACGGTCGAGTCCTACAACGTCAAGGTCCCGCGGCAGTCGTTCCTCGTGACGATGCTGGTGTCGCTGCTGCCCATCTTCCTGGTCCTGCTGCTCCTGTTCTTCTTCATGAACCAGATGGGCGGCGGCTCGAAGGTCATGAGCTTCGGCAAGTCCAAGGCCAAGCCCCTGAGCAAGGACCTGCCCAAGACGACGTTCTCCGACGTCGCGGGCGCCGACGAGGCGGTCGAGGAGCTCGGCGAGATCAAGGAGTTCCTCCAGGACCCGGCCCGGTTCCAGGCCGTGGGCGCCAAGATCCCCAAGGGCGTCCTGCTCTACGGCCCGCCCGGCACCGGCAAGACCCTGCTGGCCCGCGCCGTGGCCGGCGAGGCCGGGGTCCCGTTCTTCTCGATCTCCGGCTCGGACTTCGTCGAGATGTTCGTCGGCGTCGGCGCGTCGCGGGTGCGCGACCTGTTCGAGCAGGCCAAGACCAACGCGCCGGCGATCATCTTCGTCGACGAGATCGACGCAGTCGGCCGCCATCGTGGTGCCGGCCTGGGCGGGGGGCACGACGAGCGCGAGCAGACCCTGAACCAGTTGCTCGTCGAGATGGACGGCTTCGACGTCTCCGGCGGCGTGATCCTGATCGCCGCGACCAACCGGCCCGACATCCTCGACCCCGCCCTGCTGCGTCCCGGTCGGTTCGACCGGCAGATCCAGGTCTCCCCACCGGACCTGCTCGGCCGCCACGAGGTGCTCAAGGTGCACGCCCGGGGCAAGCCGATGGCACCGGGGATCGACCTCGAGGCCGTCGCCCGACGCACCCCCGGCTTCACCGGTGCCGACCTCGCCAACGTCCTCAACGAGGCGGCGCTGCTCACCGCACGCTCTGGGGCGGCCCTGATCGACAACCGCGCCCTCGACGAGGCCATCGACCGCGTGATCGCCGGCCCCCAGAAGCGCACGCGCGTCATGGACGACAAGGAGAAGCGGATCACGGCCTACCACGAGGGTGGGCACGCCCTGGTGGCTGCGGCGCTGCCCGGCAACGATCCCGTGCACAAGATCACGATCCTCCCGCGCGGGCGTGCCCTGGGCTACACGATGGTCCTGCCCGACCAGGAGAAGTACTCGACCACCCGCAGCGAGATGCTCAACCAGTTGGCCTACATGCTCGGCGGACGGGCTGCTGAGGAGCTGGTCTTCCACGATCCCACCACCGGCGCCTCCAACGACATCGAGAAGGCCACGTCGGTGGCCCGGGCGATGGTCACCCAGTACGGCATGACCGAGCGCCTCGGGGCCATCCGCTACGGCAAGGAGAACGGCGAGGTCTTCCTCGGCCGCGACATGGGCCACACCCGGGACTACTCGGAGGAGATCGCCGCCGCGATCGACGAGGAGGTCCGCAGCCTCATCGACCACGCGCACAACGAGGCCTTCGAGATCCTCGTGGACAACCGCGACGTCCTCGACACGCTGGTCATCGAGCTGCTGGAGAAGGAGACCCTGAACAAGGAGCAGGTGGCCGCGATCTTCACCGAGCTGCGGCTGCGTCCCTCCCGCCCGGCCTGGACCGGCTCGGAGCGCCGTGCCCCCTCGGATCGCCCGCCCGTGGACGTTCCCGAGCGGATCGGCGACCCGGTCCCCGTCGGCGGCTCGATGCTGGGCGCCTACGGGCTGCCGGCCCCGGGCGGGACCTACGGGTCGCCGATCCCCGGCTCGTACGGACCCCCTGCCCCGGACGGGACCTACCCGAACCCGCTGCCCGCTGGGTCCGCACGGCGCCCCGGCCCCGTCCCTGGGCGGCCCGACAGGGTGGGAGCCGGCGCCGGGAGCACCCGGGTCGGCCGGGAGCAACGGCGGCCAGTCCCACGTCCCCGGCGCCTCCCACCACCCGTCGGCGCCCCACCCCGCCCCGCCCGCGCGGGCAGGCTCCCGACGGCGCGGGCGGTCCGCTGCCCGGGCAGGCACCCGTCGACCCCGGCGACCCCGCAGATCCGTCGGGTGAGGTCCGCCCGCCCGGGACGGACCAGTGAACGGCGTCGACCCGGTCCACGGGTTGGCGCAGGGGCCGATCACCGAGCCGATCGACCTGGCGCGCGCCTCCGCCGCCGTCCGCGAGCTGCTCATCGCGATCGGCGAGGACCCGGACCGCGACGGCCTGCGTGACACCCCCGACCGCGTCGCCCGCAGCTACGCGGAGATGTTCCGCGGACTGCGCGAGGACCCCGAGGAGGTCCTGTCGACCACCTTCGACCTCGGCCATGACGAGATGGTCCTGGTCAAGGACATCGAGGTGTACTCCACCTGCGAGCACCACCTCGTCCCGTTCCACGGCGTCGCCCACGTGGGCTACATCCCGAGCCGGGACGGTCGGATCACCGGGCTGAGCAAGATCGCGCGGCTGGTCGACGTGTACGCCAAGCGGCCCCAGGTCCAGGAGCGGCTGACCACCCAGGTCGCGGACGCCATGGTGCGGGTGCTGCAGCCGCGCGGGGTCATCGTGGTCATCGAGTGCGAGCACCTGTGCATGTCCATGCGCGGGGTGCGCAAGCCGGGGGCGCGCACCGTCACCAGCGCGGTGCGCGGGGGCCTGCGGGAGCCCGCGACCCGCGCTGAGGTCATGTCGCTGATCCTGAAGGCCTAGGGATGCACCCGCGCGGGCTCCCCGAGGCCGTTGGCCGGCCTGGAGCGCACGCTGGTCATGTCCGTGCTCAACGTGACGCCGGACTCCTTCTCCGACGGGGGCCGCTTCGTCGACGTCGAGGTCGCCGTCGACCATGCCCTGGCCCAGGTGGCGGCCGGGGCCGACATCATCGACGTCGGTGGCGAGTCCACCCGGCCCGGCGCGCAGCGGATCTCCGCCGACGAGGAGCTGGGCCGGGTGATCCCCGTGGTCGAGCGCCTGGCCGCCCAGGGGGTGGTGGTCAGCATCGACACGATGCGCAGCGAGGTCGCCGCCGCGGCGGTCGCGGCCGGGGCGCACGTGGTCAACGACGTCTCGGGCGGGCTGGCCGACCCGGCGATGCACGACTGGGTCGCCCGCGTGGAGGTGCCCTACGTCGCGATGCACTGGCGGGGCCACTCGAGCGACATGGAGCGGCTGGCCACCTACGACGACGTCGTCGCCGAGGTCTGCGCCGAGCTGTCCGACCGCCTGGACGAGCTGGCCGCCGCGGGGGTGGACCCGGCGCGGGTGGTCATCGACCCCGGGCTCGGGTTCGCCAAGGACGCCCAGCACAACTGGGCGCTGCTCGCAGGGCTCGCGCAGCTGACGGCCCTCGGTCACCCGGTACTGGTCGGGGCCAGCCGCAAGCGCTTCCTCGGCGAGCTGCTCGGCGAGCCGGGGCGACCCCGCCCTGTCGGAGAACGTGACGCCGCCACCGACGCCGTCACCGCCCTTGCCGCGGCGGCCGGCGCATGGGCGGTGCGGGTCCATGACGTCCGCGGATCCCGCGACGCGATCGCCGTCGCGGGCGCGCTGGCGGGCAGCGCAGTCCCAGGGCACGCACGAGCCGGCACGGAGCTCCGGGAGGCGCGCATGACGGACCTGTTCAGCCGGGACCTCGACCGGATCAGCCTGACGGGGGTGCGCGCCCGGGGGTTCCACGGGGTGTTCGACGAGGAGCGCCGGGACGGCCAGGAGTTCCGCGTCGACGTCGTCCTCGGGGTGCTGTCGATCTCGAAGGCCGCCCGCACCGACGACCTGGGGCACACCGTCGACTACGGCGGCGTCGCCGCGGCGGTGGTCGAGGTCGTCGAGGGCCCGCCGGTGAACCTCATCGAGACCCTGGCCGTCGCGATCGCCGATCGCTGCCTGGCGTTCGACTACGTGCGGGCCGTGAAGGTCACCGTGCACAAGCCCCAGGCGCCCATCCCGGTGCCCTTCGACGACGTGTCGGTGAGCATCACGAGGGCGCGATGACCCGCGCCGCCCTCGCCCTCGGGGCCAACCTCGGTGACCCGCGCCAGACCCTGCGGGGGGCAGTGGCTGGGCTGGTGGCGCACGTCGGCGTGCGCGTGGAGGCGGTCTCGAGCCTGTGGCGCACCGCGGCCGTGGGCGGTCCCGAGCAGCCCGACTACCTCAACGCGGTGGTCACTGTCGACACCGACCTGGAAGCCCGGGCCCTTCTGGACCTGGCCCACGAGCTGGAGGAGGCCGCGGGCAGGGTGCGCGACGTGCGATGGGGCCCGCGCACCCTGGACGTGGACGTCCTGGCCGTCGGCGACCAGCGCAGCGACGACCCGCAGCTCACCCTGCCGCATCCCCGGGCCCATGAGCGCCGCTTCGTCCTGGAGCCGTGGGCGGAGGTGGATCCCGGGTTCGTGCTGAGTCCGCAGACCGGCCCGCGGCGCACCGTCGCCGAGTGGGCGTCCTCGGTCACCGACCAGCAGGTCGAGCGCGTCGAGGGGGGGTCCTGGTGGAGATGAAGCCCACATCGATCCCCTGGCTGTTCGGGGTCGCGGGGATCGCAGCCCTGGTCGGTTGGGGCTTCGCCGCCTGGGTGGACGCCAACGGCCGGCTCCCCGCGGTCCCCTGGATGGCGGTCGTGGTCATCTGGGTGGTGGCCGGGTTCGTGGGGGCCTGGACGGTGGTGGCCCGGCGCCGCCTGCACCCCAAGCCCGGTGGCGTGCGGATGGCCCCGCTGATGGCCGCCCGCACGACCGCCCTGGCCCTGGCGGGGTCGCGCACCGGTGCCGTCGTCTTCGGGATGTACGGCGGGGTCGCCCTGCGGCTGCTCCAGGAGACGGCCGTCGCCGCCGGCCGGGAGCGACTCCTCGCTGCCGCCCTGGCATCCCTCGGCGGCCTCATCCTCGCCGCCCTGTCGCTGTGGCTCGAGCACATCTGCCGGTTGCCCGAGGACACCGACGAGGCGCGGTCGCGGGTCCCGGGGCCGGATCCCGGCCCGGCGGGCGCCGCATCCTGATCCCCGCGGGCAGCCCGCGGGTGGGCATCCGGCGATCGCCGATCGCCCGACCCGGTGGGCGCTCCCGGTCCCCCGTCAGGGCGTGCGGCCCGTGATCCCGCCCACGGGTGAGCCGGCGGTCCGCGCGGGCGGCCGGGCGCTCGGGCCCCCGCCCAGGTGTGCACTAACGTGTCCACCATGAGCGACAACGCGACGCAGCATCCCGATCTCCCCTACGAGGACTGGCCCTACGAGGACCTGCGCGATGCCGCGTTCGACCGGGCCCGCCAGTACCACGACCTGCAGTTCTTCATCGACCTGATGGCCCACACCCCGGCCCTGACCGCCACGGCCGACGAGGGTGGATCGCTGGGGGAGACGGCGGGCTCGTTCATCGAGACGATCGAGGCGGCCAAGCAGGCCTTCAGCCGCACCGGCGTCGGGGACCTGGAACCGCTGTTCGTCGCTGTCTTCGCCACCTACCTGCGGGAGCACCCCGAGCGCTGACGGGTCATCGGTCCACGTCCCCGCAGACGATGAGGAAGCTCGCGATCGCGGCGGGGAGGTCGGCCACGGCCGTCCCCTCGAGGGCCGCGCCCAGTCGCGGCGGCGTTGCCGAACCCGGCGCTGCGCAGCTTCAGCCGCCAGGGCGTGCGGTCGTTGCGCGAGACCAGCAGGTAGCCGTTGATGCCCGTCGGGTTCTCGGTCCACGTGTAGGTCGAGCCCTCGGGCACGCGCACGACCTTGGGCAGCCGCACGTCCACCGGGGCCCCGGCCGAGGCCGCCAGCTGCTCGGCCGCCCACGCGACCAGGCCGATGCTGGGCGCCAGCTCGTCGACGAGCATCCGGACGCGCGCCCGGGCGTCGCCGGCTGTGCCCGTGGGCACCTCGAACGGGGGGTAGGGCAGGTAGGGGTCGTCACGGCGCAGGTCGAGGTCGACCCCGCTGGCCCGGGCCACCGGACCGGACGCCCCGAACCCCAGGGCCTGCGCCGTGCTCAGCACAGCGACACCGGCAGTACGCCGGAGTCGAGCGCCCCAGCCAGCTCCGGGCCGTCGATCCAGGCCAGGGCAGCCGCGGCTCGGAGGCCGACCAGTCCGCGGCGGCCGCCGCCACCCGGGCCACCCACGTCGGCGCCGACGTCGGCGCGGACACCGCCCACCTGGCAGAACATCGGGTGCACCCGGTGGCCGGTGGCCGCCTCGATCAGGTCCAGGATCTCGCGCGCGCCAGGCCCACGCCCGTGCCCGCCAGGCGTCCGGGCAGGGCGCCGGGCAACGGCGCCAGGAAGGCCAGGTGATGGGCGATCCGGGTCAGCTCGCACAGCAGGATCCGCATGTGCTGGGCGCGCCGGCGCGGGCGTCAGGCCCAGTGCCCGCTCCACCCCGACCACCACGCCGATCTCCGAGCAGAACGCGGACAGCCAGTCGTGGCGGTCGACGAGCATGAGGATCTGGCGGTAGTCACGGGACTCGAAGAGCTTCTCGCACCGCGGTGGACCGTCCCCGGGATCCACTCGGCGGAGGACCACGACCCCGGCCGCGACCTCCAGCGCGAGCGAGGGCAGCCCGTCGAGCGTCGGGTGGTCCGGACCGAGGGCGATGTCGCCGGGAGCACCTCGGTGGCGTCGACCAGCCGATGGGTTCCCGCCGCCGTCGGGAGCGTGCACCCGCCAACCCTACGACGCTGGCCTAGGCTGGCCAGCATGTCGAGTCCCTGTCCGTCGACGACGCATTCGCCCCGCCCGGCGAGGCCTGGAACCCGGTGTCGCCCAGGCTGGCCACGGCCCGCCGGATCACGATGGTCGCTGGTCATGGGGCTCCTGCTGGCGGGGATCGGTCCTCCTGGGGCTGGCTCCCGGAGGCACGCGGCCCGCCTCGGTGATCCTGGTGGCGGTGTGGCTGGTCGCCGTGATCTGGATGTGGTGGCTGATCGGCCGCCGGGTCCGCTCCTTCGGCTACGCCGAGCGGACCGACGACCTGCTGGTCACCAGCGGGATCATGTTCCGCCGGCTCGTGGTCGTCCCCTACGGCCGGATGCAGCTCGTGGACATCACGGCCGGCCCGCTCGACCGGCGCCTGGGCGTCGCCACGGTCCAGCTGCACACGGCGGCCGCCTCCACGAACGCCACGATCCCCGGCCTGCCGCCGGCTGAGGCGTCGGGCCTGCGCGACCGGCTCGCGGCCCGTGGCGAGCAGCGGAGCGCCGGACTGTGACCCAGCCCCCAGCTGGGTCGGCGACGGGCCCGGCTCCGCCCTCGCTGGCGACCCCGCGCCGCCGGACCCACCCGCTGACGCCGCTGGTGGCCTCCGTGCGCTCCCTGGGCGTCCTGGTCGGCATCATCGTGGTGTTCGGCACGGGTGGCCTGCGGGATCTCGCCTCGCAGTGTCGGGGGGCTGCTCGGGGTCGCTGCTCCTCCTGGGCGCCCTCCGGTCCTGCTGTTCGCGATCGCGCTGGGCTACAACTACCTGGCCTGGACCCGCACGGAGTACTTCTTCGACGAGTCCGGTGACTTCCGGCTGGACTCCGGTGTCCTGCAGCGCAACGAGCGCCGCGTCACCCTCTCGCGCCTGCAGAGCGTCGACACGAACCGCCCCCTGCTCGGTCGGGTCGTGGGGCTGTCCCAGGTGCGCATCGAGGTGGCCGGCGGCGGGGACTCGCGCGTCCTGCTGTCCTACCTCACCGACGCCGAGGCGCAGGCCCTGCGCGCCGAGATCATCGCCCGGGCCGCCGGGATGTCCCCGGACGTGGGGGAGGCGCCCGAAGCCGTCCTCGCGACGGTCCCCACCGGCGACCTGGTCGTCAGCCTGCTCCTGCGCAGCGAGACCGATGCTCCTCGTTCGTCGTCACCGCTGCTCATCGTCGTGTCCGTGACCCTCACCGAGGGCGCCGCAGGGCTGCTGCTGATCCTCGTCACCGGTGGCCTGCCGCTGCTCGCGCTGTTCGGGCAGTTCACCCGGTTCTTCGGGTTCACGGTCGCCGACTCCCCCGACGGCCTGCGGCTGCGCCACGGCCTGGTCAACGTGCAGAGCCAGACCGTCCCGCCCGGGCGGGTCCAGGCCATCGAGATCTCCGAGCCGCTGCTCTGGCGGCGCAAGGGCTGGGTGCGGGTCACCGCTCAACGTCGCCGGGCTCCAGGCCGACGAGAGCGGCCAGCTGGAGCACGTGCTGCTGCCCGTGGCGCCCCACGACGTGGCCCGCCAGATCATCTCGCGGGTGATGCCCGGCGTGGACCCCGGCAGCCATGGACTTCCTGCCGGCCCCGGACCGGGCCCGCCGCCGGGCGTGGCTGCAGTTCAGGAACCTTGGCGTCGCCCACGACGGCCTCGTCCTGGCTGCCCGGCGCGGCTTCCTCACCCGCCGGGTCGCGGTGATCCCGCATGCGCGCACCCAGTCCGTGGGGGTCACGCAGGGCCCCTGGCAGCGCCGCCTCGGGCTCGGCGTCGGTCCAGGTGGACTCCACCCCCGGGCCCGGTCTCCATCGTCGCCCTGCACCGCACGGCCGGGGAGGCCCGCCGGATCGCCGAGGAGCAGCTGCGTCCGGGCCGGAGCCAGCCGGGCGAGCGGACCCGGCGAGCGCTGGATGACCCGGCCCGACCGCGCACGTCCCGCTGACGGCCCCGCCCCACCGCGAGAGCGCCGACCGAGCCGGCCGGCCGACCGACGCCCGACCGCCGCCGACTGCCCCGACCGAGCTCCGGCCGACCCTCGGCGTCCCGACCTCGGCAGCCCCGGGGTGCCTGAGGCGGCATCCGCTGACGGCCACGCCCATGAGTTCGGCCAGGGTTCGCCCTAGCGACACGCAACGGTCCCCCGCTGGGGGGTGACGATCGGCGAGGATGCGGGCCATGACCGAGGTGATGACCCCACGCCAGGGGCAAGGTCCACGACCCAGCCCCCGCGCCGACCGGAACCAGGACCGGCGTCATCCACTCCCCTGCGCACGCGCGAGCCCCGCGGACTGCTGGACCCGGCCGCGGCCACGGCCAGGCTCGCTGGCCTCATCGGCCGCACCCTGACGCACGTGGACACCTCCCTGGACCGGATCGTCGCTGTCGATCGCGGCCGATCCGGTCCACCTGGTGGTCCTCTCCGGCCCGGTGCGCGTGGCTGGCCAGCCGGGCGCTGCGGGCCCAGGGCTGACGCTGGACGGCGGCCGGCGGTGGCGACGGCTTGCCGGGTTGGGTGGGGCGCCCGCGTGACGCAGCTGGGCGTCGATGAGGGCGGCGGCCTGAACCTGGGCCTCGGCGCAGATCAGCTCGTCGTCGCAGCCGAGGCAGCCCACGAGGCGTGGGAGATCCGCGGGATGGATGGCGGACTGATGGTCTGCCTGCCCGGAGGTCGGATCTCGGTGTGGGCGCCGACTTCGGCCGGATCCCGCGCGCACGCTCCGCCGGACGGTAGCGCCGACCGCCGACGCCCCGGACGCCGATCCCCAGCCCCAGCGGGCGGCGGGCGCCGCGCCCGGTGGCAGGCTGCCATCTGATGAGCGCTGACCGATCGCCCGCGGACCTCACGCACGCACCCCGACTCGCCGTCGGGGTGATCGGCGTGGGCCGGGCGGGGGCACCGCTGGCGGCGGCCCTGGCCCGCGCCGGGCATCCGCTCGTCGGGGCCCACGCGGTCTCCGAGCGCTCCCGGCGCCGGGTGGCGGAGTTCCTGCCCGGGACCCCGCTGCGTCGAGCGGCCGCGCGTGATGGCCGCCGGCCGACCTCGTCCTGCTCACCGTGCCCGACGACGTGCTGGCCGACCTCGTCCGCGGGCTGGCCGACACCGGGGCGGTCACCCCGGGGCAGTTCCTCGTGCACGCCTCGGGCCGCTACGGCACCGGCGTGCTCGAACCGGCCACCCGGATCGGGGCGCTGCCCATGGCGCTGCACCCGGTGATGACCTTCACGGGCTCGCGGTCGGACCTCGACCGGTTGGCCGGATGCCCGTTCGGGGTGACCGCGCCCCGGGTCCTGCGCCCCGTGGCCGAGGCGCTCGTGGTGGAGATGGGCGGCGACCCGATGTGGGTCCCCGAGGAGGCCCGCCCGCTCTACCACGCGGCCCTGGCCAACGGCGCCAACCACCTGGTGACCCTGGTCGCCCAGACCCTGGACCTGCTGGCGCATCGCCGGGATCGAGAACCCGTCGGGGCTGGTGCGCCCGCTGCTGACCGCCGCGCTGGACAACGTCCTGGCGATGGGCGACGAGGCACTGACCGGCCCCGTGGCCCGCGGGGACGCCGGCACCGTGGCCGCCCACCTCGAGGCCCTGTCCCGGGCCGCCCCGGAGGCCCGGGCTGCCTACGTGGCCATGGCCCGGCTCACCGCAGACCGGGCCCTGGCCGCGGGTCGGCTCGATCCCGCAGCCGCCGAGTCCCTGCTCGACGTCCTCGGCTGACCGCGCCGCGCCCCGTCGCCGCCCGACGGCGCCCGGCATCCCGCGAGTCCGATCCGGATTCCCGAGCGTTCGCCGGTCGCGGATCCGGATCAACCTCGGATTGGGCCGCGCGAAAGCGGATCTCGCGAACGGGCGGGGGGACGGGGGACGGCAGTGGGCCGGGCCGGGCGGCGCCGGGTCGGGCGGCGGGCGGGGCGGGCTGGGGGAACGGGCCCGGGTTCGACGCACTAGGGTCGGCGACGGGAATGGCTGGTCCGTGCCGAGGGGCGGCCGGCGTGGTGCAGGATCGACCAGCGAGACGCCCGTGCGCCGCATGGTCGATCGTGGGAGGAGCAGCATGAGCGAGACCGAGGCCAAGGCGGGTCCGCCGCCGGTGATGCGGGTGGTGCGCACCCGGGAGTCCCTGGATGACGCGTACGCGAGCCTGCCGGTGCCGTCGGTGCGCTCGGCGCGCGCGGCCCGGGCGGCGGTGTTCACGATGGGCGCCCTGCACGAGGGGCACGTGGCCCTGATCCGCGCCGCCCGCGGCGAGGTCGGCCCGACGGGGCACGTGACCGTGACGATCTTCGTCAACCCCCTGCAGTTCGGTGCCGGCGAGGACCTCGAGCGCTACCCGCGCACCCTGAAGTCCGACCTGGAGGTCTGCGCCGCGGAGGACGTGGACCTCGTGTTCGCCCCCGCGGCCGAGGTGCTCTACCCGACGGGCGACCCCGAGGTGCGCATCGACCCGGGCCCGATGGGCTCGATCCTCGAGGGGGCCGTGCGCCCGGGGCACTTCGCCGGGGTGCTCACCGTGGTGATGAAGCTGCTGCACATGACCCGCCCGGACGCCACGTTCTTCGGCGAGAAGGACTACCAGCAGCTGACCCTGGTGCGCCGCATGGTCGCCGACCTCGACCTGCCGGTGAAGGTGCACGGCGTCCCCACCGTGCGCGAGGCCGACGGCGTGGCCCGCTCCAGCCGCAACCACTACCTCTCCGAGGAGGAGCGTGCGCTGGCCGCGGCGGTCCCCGCTGCCCTGGCCGCGGGCGTGACGGCCGCCGACCTGGGCCGCTCGGCCGATGCCGTCGTGGGCGCCGCCGAGCTCGAGCTGATGCGCGTGGGGCTGACCCCGGACTACGTCGCGCTCACCGATCCGCCCCTCGGCCCCGCACCGGAGGTCGGCCCCGCCCGGCTGCTGCTGGCCACCCGGGTCGGCCAGACGCGACTGATCGACAACACACCGGTTACGTTGCGCAGATGAGCATCGCGGGGCCGGGCGCGCAACGGCTGGTCATCCCCACCTCCGTGGCCGCCCCGGACCCGGGATGGTTCACCTCGGCCGACGTCGTCGTGATCGGCTCGGGGGTCGCCGGGCTGTCGCTGGCGCTGAACATCCGTCGGCTGGGCCATCGGGTGCTGATCGTCACCAAGTCCTGGGTCGAGGAGGGTGCGACCCGCTGGGCCCAGGGCGGGATCGCCGCCGCCCTGGACGACAGCGACTCCCCGGCCGACCACGAGCGCGACACGCTGGTCGCCGGTGCCGGGCTGTGCGACCCGGCGGCGGTCCACGAGCTGTGCACGCTGGGCCCGGCCGCGGTGCGCAACCTGATCGCCGCCGGCGCCCGGTTCGACCACGACACGAGCGGCGGGATCGCCCTGACCCGCGAGGGCGGGCACCTGCGCGACCGGATCGCCCACGCCGGCGGGGACGCCACGGGCGCCGAGATCTTCCGCGCCCTGGTGGCCGCCATCGCCGACGACCCGGGGATCGAGCTCGTCGAGCACGCCCTGGCCCTCGACCTGCTCACCGATGCCCAGGGCGGCGTCCAGGGGCTCACCCTGCACGTCATCGGCGAGGGCCAGCACGACGGGGTCGGTGCCGTGCTCGCCCCGGCCGTGGTCATCGCCACCGGCGGGCCTGGGCCAGGTCTTCTCCCAGACCACGAACCCGGCCGTGGCGACCGGCGACGGGATGGCCCTCGCCCTGCGCGCCGGGGCCGAGGTCGCCGA
Organism: uncultured Actinomycetes bacterium; assembly: GCA_963729885.1. Classification (GTDB taxonomy): domain Bacteria; phylum Actinomycetota; class Actinomycetes; order S36-B12; family CAIYMF01; genus Prado023. The sequence goes on along the minus strand of CAVSQK010000037.1, from coordinate 34,936 downwards.
CCTCGAGTTCGTCCAGTTCCACCCCACCGTCATGTACCTCGGACCGGACTCGACCGGCCAGCAGCCGCTGGTCAGCGAGGCCGTGCGCGGCGAGGGGGCGTTCCTCGTCGACGACGACGGCGTCCGGTTCATGCAGGGCGTGCATCCCCTGGCCGACCTCGCCCCGCGCGACGTGGTCGCCAAGGCGATCACCCGGCGGATGCGCGAGCAGGGCCGGGCGCACATGTGGCTCGACGCCCGGGCCCTCGGCGACCGCTGGGAGACCCGGTTCCCGACGATCCTGGAGTCCTGCCGCCGGCACGGCATCGATCCGGCGCACGACCTGATCCCCGTCGCCCCGGCGCAGCACTACGCCTCCGGCGGCGTGCGCACCGACCTGCTCGGCCGCACGACCGATCCCGGGGCTGTACGCGGCCGGCGAGGTGGCCTGCACCGGGGTGCACGGCGCCAACCGCCTGGCGTCCAACTCGCTGCTGGAGGGCCTGGTGTTCCCCGAGCGGATCGTGTCCGTCCTGGCCGAGGGCCTGCCGCGCCGCCGGGACCCGGTGGTCCGCTCGGAGCACCGGGGGCTGGTCGCCGACGAGAACCGCCGGACGATGCAGACGCTGATGACCGAGGGCGTGGGGGTCATCCGCACGGCCGAGTCGCTCACGGCCGCCGGCGACGGGCTGGCCGACATGGTCGTCGGAGACCTGCCGCAGGGGCGCAGCGAGAAGGCCTGGGAGACGACGAACCTGCATGCGATCTCCTCGGTCCTGACCGCCCACGCGCTGGCCCGCGAGGAGACCCGGGGGTCGCACTGGCGCGAGGACTTCCCCGACATCGACGACCGCACCTGGCGCGTGCGCCTGGTCGCGACCGCCGATCCCGACGGCGTGGTGCACACGCGCCGCGAGCCGGTCCCGCCGCACGACTACCGCACCCCCGGGACCTGAGGAGGGCACTGATGGGAACCCTGGACGCCCTGGTCACGGCCGGGCTCGACGCCGACGGCGATCGACGCGCTGATCCGCGCGACCCTGGCCGAGGACCTCGGGGGCGGGGTCGATGTCACCTCCGTGGCGACCGTGCCCGAGGACCAGGTCGCCACGATGGACCTGACCGCCCGGGCCGCAGGAGTGGTCGCGGGCATCCCGGTCGCTGCGCGCGTGTTCGAGGTCGAGTCCGGCGGCCGCAGCGACGTGACGATGGTGCGCGCCGACGGCGAGCGGGTGCAGCGCGGCGACGTCGTGCTCACCGTCACGGGCCGCACGCGCTCGCTGCTGGTGTGCGAGCGCACCGCCCTGAACCTGCTGTGCCACCTCTCCGGGGTGGCCACGGCAACGGCGGCCTGGGCCGATGCGCTGTCCGGGACCCGGGCCCGCGTGCGCGACACCCGCAAGACCACCCCGGGCCTGCGCGTCGCTGGAGAAGTACGCGGTCCGCTGCGGCGGTGGCGTCAACCACCGGATGGGCCTGTGGGACGCCGCGCTCGTCAAGGACAACCACGTGGTCGCCGCCGGGGGCGTGGCGCAGGCGTTCCAGGCCGTCCGCAGCCGGTTCCCGGGGGTCCCGGTCGAGGTCGAGGTGGACTCCCTCGAGCAGCTCGCCGAGGTGGTCGCGGCAGGGGCCGACCTGGTCCTGCTCGACAACTTCTCGCCCGCCCAGACCGCCGAGGCCGTGGCGCTCGTGGCCGGCCGCTGCCAGCTGGAGTCCTCGGGCGGCCTGAGCCTGCACGTGGCCCAGGCCTACGCGGCCACGGGGGTCGACTTCCTCGCGGTCGGTGCCCTGACCCATTCCGCTCCCGTCCTGGACCTGGGGGCCGACCTGCGCCCCGTGGAGGGCTGACCCATGCTGCTCACCGTCGACGTCGGCAACACCAACACCGTCCTGGGGCTGTTCGAGGACCACGAGCTCGCGCACTCCTGGCGGATCACCACCCACGCGCGGGGCACCGCCGACGAGATGGCGCTGACCTTCCGGGGCCTGCTCACCGAGGTCCCCGAGGTCACGGGGATCGCCCTGTGCTCCACGGTGCCCTCGGTCCTGCGCGAGATGCGCAGCGATGTTCGCCCGCTACTGGGACCACGTCCCCACCGTGATCGTCGAGCCGGGCACGAAGACCGGCGTGCCGCTGCTCACCGACAACCCGAAGGAGGTCGGGGCCGACCGGATCGTCAACACGCTGGCCGCCCACCACCTGTTCGGCGGGCCGGCGATCGTGGTCGACTTCGGCACGTCGACCAACCTCGACGTGGTCAGCGCCAGGGGCGAGTTCCTCGGCGGCGCGCTCGCGCCGGGCATCGAGATCTCGCTGGACGCGCTGGCCTCGCGGGCGGCCCAGCTGCGCAAGGTCGAGCTCGTGCGCCCGCGGTCGGTGATCGGGAAGAACACGGTCGAGGCCCTGCAGTCCGGCGCGCTCTACGGGTTCGCCGGCCAGGTGGACGGGCTGGTCGACCGGATCACGGCCGAGCTGGGCGGGTCGGTCACCGCCGTGGTCGCGACCGGGGGGCTGGCGCCGATCGTCGTGGCCGAGTCGCGCACGATCACCCACCACGAGCCCGACCTGACCCTGATCGGCCTGGATCTCATCTACGCCAAGAACGTCACCGGGTGAACTGCGCGACCGGACGGTACCATCCGAGTCGATCGGAGGGATGAGATGGCCAAGAAGAAGAGCGGTCCCGAGAAGGGTGCGCCGGCTTCCCCGAGGCCGGCCCCGGACACGGCGGCGGTGAAGAGGCCGAGCGTCGCCCCGGAGCTGGTCGCGGCGGGCAAGTCCGTGCGCAAGGAGGTCCCCCGGTCGCAGCTGGGGGCGTGGGTGGCCTCCGAGGACCGGCGCGACCCCGTGGCCATCCTCGAGGAGCAGGCGCAGGGACGGCTCCAGGACCTCGTCCCCCTGCGATACGCCAGGATGGCCGCCTCGGCCTTCACCTTCTACCGGGGTGCGGCAGCCCTGATGGCCAACGACCTGGGCACGCAGGGCAACACCGGGCTGACGGTCCAGCTCGCGGGGGACGCCCACCTGGCCAACTTCGGCGGGTTCGCCACCGCCGAGCGGACGCTCATCTTCGACCTGAACGACTTCGACGAGACCCTGCCCGGGCCCTTCGAGTGGGACGTCAAGAGGCTGGTTGCCAGCTTCGAGGTGGCCGGCCGGCACAACGGGTTCACCCCGGAGCAACGGACGCAGATCACCGCCGCCGTCGCCTCGGAGTACCGCAATGCCATGGCCGAGTTCGCGACCATGCCCCGGCTGGACGTCTGGTACGCACGCATCCAGGCCGAGGACATCGTGAACCGGTGGGTCGGGACGGCCCACCCCGACCGCATCGCGTCGTTCCAGCGCACCCTGGCCAAGGGGCGCAAGAAGACCAGCGCCCGAGCAGTGTCCCGCTACACCACCCAGGGCCCCGACGGGGAGCTGCGGATCATCAGCGACCCCCCCTTCGTCGAGCCCATCGGCCAGCTCACGGGGATGGAGGAGACCGATGTCCAGGCGGCGGTGGAGGGGATCCTCGCCGAGTACCGCAAGTCGCTGCCCGACGACCTCAAGGTCCTGCTCGACGGCTACCGGGTCGTGGACGCTGCCCGCAAGGTCGTGGGCGTGGGCTCCGTCGGGACCAGGTGCTGGATCGCCCTGCTCGTGGGCAAGGACGACCCCACCGACGACCTCGTGCTGCAGATGAAGGAGGCCAACGCCTCGGTGCTGGAGTCGGTGGCGCCGGCCAGCGCCTACCAGAACCACGGCCGTCGGGTCGTCGAGGGGCAGCGGCTGATGCAGGCCTCCAGCGACATGCTCCTGGGCTGGACCCGCGTCCCCGGGATCGACGGCGTCTGGCGGGACTTCTACGTGCGCCAGATGTGGGACTGGAAGACGTCGCCGGACCTCGAGTCCATGGACGACCTGGCCATGGGGGTCTACGCGCGGGTGTGCGGCTGGACCCTGGCCCGGGCCCACGCCCGCAGCGGCAACCGGTACTCGATCGCGGCCTACCTGGGGTCAGGTCGGACGTTCACCCGGGCGATGCAGGAGTTCGCCGACTCGTACGCCGACCAGAACCAGCGCGACTACGAGGCGTTCCTGCGCGCGATCGCCGAGGACCGGATCCCGAAGGCAGAGGTCACCGAGGGGTAGGCGGTGGCCCCGGGGAAAGGGCTCGCCCGGGCCGCGACCGCAGCCAGGCCGTTGCTCAGGCCCGCCAGCTCGTCGACGAGGGCGCGGAGGAGTCGGCGCTCCCGGACTGATCGGTGCCCTCGTCCCCATCCCACATCGGGCCCCAACCGCCGCCCGGGCCGCGTCCGCGGTGCATCCCCGGCCCCATGCCGTTACCGGGCCCGAAGCCCTCGTCGCGGCCCATCCCGGGCCCGAACAGCAGGCCGAGGCCCAGCCCGCGGCCCATCATCGCGGTGTCCTCGCCAGCCACCCAGGCATCGGTGCGGGCCTTCGCCCGGCTGAGGGTCTCCTCGGCCTGGTCCTGGGTGATCCGCCCGTCCTTGACCGCCGTGTCCAGCCGCTTGCCGAGCAGGTCGAGCATGCCCGCCGCCAGCTCGTCCGCGGAGTCCCCGGCGACCTCGCGCAGCGTCTTCCCGCCCTGGATCTGCTCACGGACCGCCTCGGAGTCCATGCCCAGGGTGCTGCGCAGCAGGGCATCGACCTCGGCCCGGCGCGCGGCGCGGTCGGCCTCCCGCTCGGCACGTTCCTGCTCCCAGGAGTCGGTGAGCGCCTCGCTGACGGCGTCGGCCTGCTGCTGGGTGATCGTCCCCTTGCTCGACCAGCCCGGCGAGCACCTCGGCGACCCGTCCGGCTGGCCCGGAACCCTCGGCCGCGGCGGCGACCCCCGCGCCGATGAGGGCGGCCAGTGCGACCCCGGCCACTGCTGCGGACACGCGGCGCTTCATGGGTGCCTCCTGCTCCGACCGGGCGGGCCCCGGCCCTTCACCTCAGACTCGCGCGCGCAGGTTCAGCGCCGATGCCGCGCATGTTCGGGTCGTGTAAGCCCCGAGGCTCAGGCGCGCTGCTCCGGTGCGGTCGGACGCGCCTCGAGCAGCGCCCGCAGCGAGGCCTGCTCGGCGGCAAGGGCGTCCAGTCGGTCGAGGATCAGCTGGACCTGGTCGCTGGTCGCGCCCGCGGTCGAGGGGTCCGGCTCCGGCCCGGGCGCCTGCTCGCTCCCGTCGGAGGCGGGTTGGACCTTGCGGGACAGGAACCAGTTCGCGACCGTCGCCGACACGGTGCCGATCAGGCCGATGCCGACGATCATGAGGACCGCGCCCACGATGCGGCCGGTGGCGTTGACGGGGTAGAAGTCGCCATAGCCGACGGTGGTCGTGGTCACCACCGCCCACCACAGGGACTCGCCGAACGTCTGGATGTTGGCGCCCGGTGTCTGGCGCTCGATGTTCCACTGGAGGACCGCGGCGGTGAACACGACTGCCGCGACGATCGTGAACAGCGATCCCGCGATCCTGTCCGTGGAGATGGTGCGCAGGGACTTGCGCAGCAGCAGGGCGACGCGCAGCATCCGCAGCATCGGGACGAGCACCATCAGCAGGTCGGCCTTGTGCTGGCTGATGAAGTCCGTCTTGTCCTCCGCGAGGGTCAGCCGCCTGACGTAGTCGACCGCGAAGGCCGCCCACACGAGGAACTGGATCCCGACGAGGATCCTGGTCAGCCATTCGGGCGGGTTGAGGTAGAGCCACTGGATCAGGAACGTGACGAGGAAGACCAGGGCCAGGCGGTCCAGCCACGGCCCTGTGCGCGCCACCCAGCGGTCGTACTTCTGCGCTCCGGTCCCGCCCACCGGCGGAGTCGGGTCGTCGTGGATCGGATCGGTCATCGAGTCTGCACCAATCGGAGCACCTGCTCCAGCCCGTGTGTGGTCCCCCGCGTCCGCGGGAGGATCAGCGTGCGCATGCCCAGGTGCGCTGCGGCGCCGTCGTCGTCGACGGTGTCACCGACCATGAGCAGCTCGTGCGCGGGCAGCCCGAGCCGCTCGGCGGCGATCGCGAAGATCGCCGGATCGGGCTTGACGACCCCGACCTCGAACGAGAACACCTCGGCGTCGTAGAGACCGGCCAGCCCGGTGCGCTGGAGGACCCCGCGGGGGTCGATCCCCATGTTGGACAGGATCGCGGTGGCAACGCCCTGCTCGCGCAGGGCCGTGAGCACGGACGGCGCCTCGAGGTAGGCCTGCCACTGGTCGAGCATCGTCCGGTACAGCGCCTCGCCGAGCGCGGGCGGGATGATGCCCGATGCGGTCGAGCATCCGGTCGTACACCTGGCGGTGCAGCGCCGGGGAGAGGTCCCGCTCGCTGCCCGGGTCGACCACGCGGGCGTGGTCCCAGATGCGCTCGGCCCACGGGGCCAGGTCGGCCAGCTCGCGGCAGCGCGTCCGGTGCGGCTCGGCCGGGTCGAACCTCCCGCCGAGGGTCGGGTCCTGCTCCAGCAGCGCGAGTGCGGCGGCCATCCAGCCCGACGGCTCGCCGGCGTGCACCAGGGTCGCGTGCAGGTCGAAGATCACGCCGCGGATCGGCTGCCCGCCCGGCGGTGAGGGGTGGGCGTCCATGGCGCTCGATTCTAGGTGGCCCGGCGGCCGTGGGCCGGGGTCGACGCGGCGGGGAGGCTTGGCAGGCTGGGGTGCGTGGAGCACCACATCGAACGGCTGGAGGTGCAGCCGGCCGCGGTCGTGCGGGCCCGAGTCGCCGTCGACCGGATCCCGGCCTTCCTCGCCGGCGCCTACGCGGAGGTGCTCGCCGTCCTGGCCGCGCAGGGCCTCAGCGCCTCCGGCCCGCCCTTCGCCCGGTACGGCATGGGCGACCGCACGTTCGACGTGGAGGCAGGTCTCCCGACCACCGCCCCGGTGGTGCCGACCGGTCGGGTGGAGGCCTCGGAGCTGCCGGGCGGCCCCGCCCTGGTGATCATGCACCGCGGCTCGTACGACGACGTCGCGCTGGACCTGCGGGCGGGTCAGGAGTGGCTCGCGGCGAACCGGTGGATCGCCACCGGCGATCCCTGGGAGGCCTTCCTCGACGGTCCCGAGGTCGCCGAGCCGCGGACCGTCGTGTACCTGCCCTGCCGACCCACGTGACGGCTGGCCCGCATCCTGCACCCGGTGGTCGCCCGTCGCCCGCGCCCCGGCGCATCGCGTGTGCGCGACCGCGGGTCGGCGTCTCGTGCGGCCCCCGCTCTAGGGTTGCCGCCATGGACGTCGTCATCCGCCCGGCGCGCACCTCGGACGTGCGCCGCATCCGCGAGCTGGTCGACCTGTACTCCCAGCGCCGGATCCTGCTGTCGAAGGCGACCGTCACGCTCTTCGAGGACGTCCCGGACTTCCTGGTCGCCGAGCTCGACGGGCAGGTCGTCGGCTGCGGGGCGCTGCACGTGATCTGGGAGGACCTCGGCGAGCTGCGCACGCTGGCCGTGGACCCGGCCCTCACCGGCTCGGGCATCGGGCGGGCCCTCGTCGAGGCCCTGCTGGAGCGGGCCCGGGCGCTGGGGGTCGCGCGGGTCTTCTGCCTGACCTTCGAGACCGGGTTCTTCGCCGCGGCCGGCTTCGTCGAGATCGAGGGCGCCCCGGTGACCCCGGAGGTGTACGCCCAGCTGCTGCAGTCCTACGACGAGGGCGTGGCCGAGCTGCTGGACCTCGAGCGGGTCAAGCCCAACACGTTGGGCAACCACCGCATGCTGCGCATCCTCTGACCACCGCAGCCCGGGTGCGGCCTGACCCCCGGCCGGTCCCGCTCTGGGCGGGCCGGGACCCCGCTCTGACCCGCTGGTGCGGTGCAGGATGCGCGTTGCGCGCCACCTGCGGAACCCGCGCGCGTTCCGCGCCACATGAGGCCGGCAATGCGCACAGGGCGTGGGGAGTGGCCGGGAACGCGCGGTTTGGCCGGCTGCCCCTGCGGACCGGGCTCCTCCCGCCCCGGGCGCGTCAGCCGGTGTTGCGCAGGCCCGTGGCGATGCCGTTGACGGTCAGCAGCAGGGCCCGGCGCAGCTGGGGCTCCACCGGCGGTCCCCTCACCCTCGTGCCAGCGCACCCGGGCCAGCAGGGACACCTGCAGCAGGTGCAGCGGGCGCAGGTAGGCGTCGCGGACCATCAGGGTCTGGGCCAGCCCCGGCTGGTTGCCCAGCAGCGAGTCCGTGCCCATGGCCTGCTGCAGCTCCGCGACGGTCAGCGCGTGCTCGGCGCGGATCCTGGTCGCGAACCGCTGCAGGTGCTCGGGGACCAGCCGCTGGACGTACCGGTCGGCCACCGCGAGGTCGGCCTTGGCGGCGGTCATCGCGACGTTGGACAGGAAGTTGGCGAAGAACGGCCAGCGCGCGGCCATCTGCGCCACCGTGTCGGCGTGCCCGGCGCGCGGGCGGCGGCCAGGCCGGTGCCCACCCCGTACCAGCCCGGGACGATCTGGCGGGCCTGCGTCCAGCCGAACACCCAGGGGATCGCGCGCAGGCTCGTCGAGCCCGCCGGCGGTGGTGGGCCGGCGCGCGGGGCGCGAGCCCAGGTGCAGGTCGCCGAGCTGCTCGACCGGGCGTGGCGTGGGAGAAGTACGCGGGCAGGTCCGGGTCGTCGACCAGCGCGCGGTAGGCGCCGAACGCGGCCTGCGACATCAGGTCCATGACCTCGTCCCAGGCCGCCAGCGTCGTCGGGTCGATCAGCGAGGTGCGGTGCAGGACGGTGCCCCGCAGGGTCGCGGCCAGGGTCTGGCTCAGGTTCTCCCGGGCCAGCTGCGGCAGGAGGTACTTGTCGGAGATGACCTCGCCCTGCTCGGTGACCTTGATCTGGCCGTCGAGCACGCCCCAGGGCTGGGACAGGATGGCCTCGTAGGTGGGGCCGCCGCCGCGGCCCGACCGTGCCCCCGCGGCCGTGGAACAGCCGCAGGACGACGCCGTGCGCGAGGCACACGTCGCGCAGCCGGCGCTGGGCCAGGTGGATCTGCCACTGGGAGGTCGTGATCCCGGCGTCCTTGTTGGAGTCCGAGTAGCCGAGCATCACCTCGAGGGTGTCCCCGCGCAGCCGCACCAGCTCGCGGAACCCGGGGTCGTCGAGGAGCTGGCCGACGAGCGTCGCCTGCGGCCCGGAGCTCGGCCACGGTCTCCAGCAGCGGGACGAAGCCGATCCGGGCGACCCCGGCGGGCAGGTCCACCAGGCCCGCCTCGCGCGCCAGCACCACGGCGGCCAGCACGTCGGCGGCCGACTTCGTCATCGAGATGATGTAGGACTGGCAGGTCTCCGGGCCGTAGCGGTCCAGCGCCCGACCGATCTCCACGAACGTCTCGTAGGTGGTCAGGCCCGCGGCGTCCAGCGGAGGGGGCGCCGGGGCCAGCGGCCGCTTGCCGGACAGCTCGGCTGCCAGGACCGTGAACCGCTGCCCGGCCCTGAGCCGGGCGTACGGGGTGTCGAGACTCGCCGAGCCGGTCGAGCAGCTGGCCGACGGCGTGGTGGTGGGCGCTCGAGTGCTCACGGATGTCCAGGGTCGCCAGCGACAGCCCGAACACCGCGACGACCCGCATGGTCCGGGCCACCGAGCCAGCGGCGATCAGCCCCCCGCGGTTGGCGGCCAGCGAGGACCGGATCAGCTCCAGGTCGGCCAGCAGCTCGGCGGTGGTGCGGTAGTCCCGGCCCGGCTCGTGGGGCCGGCCCTCGGCCTGCCGGGCGCGGGTGTTGCGCAGCTTCGCGTGGATGCACGTCAGCTTCAGCCGGTAGGGCTCCTCGGCGTTGAGCCGGCGGAACCGGGGGTCGAGGTCGGGCAGGGCCGCGAGGTCGGCGGCCAGCGACTCGGCGAACTCCGGCGGAGGCCGGGGCGATCCGCTCCGAGACCGAGAGCTGGGCGCTCAGGCCCTCGATGTGCGGCAGCAGGTCGCGCACGGCGTGGTCGTGCTGGATGGCCAGGACCCGGGCGGTCACGGCCGGGGTCACGAACGGGTTGCCGTCGCGATCGCCGCCGATCCAGGAGCCGAAGGTGAGCACCGGACGTCCCGCGGGCACCTCCAGCCCGTTGGCCCGGGCGGCGGCGGCGAACTCGCCGACGACGTCGCCGGCGGCCCCGGCCGCCAGGTCGTCGAGGTAGAACAGGGCGTTGCGGGCCTCGTCGGTCACCTCGGGCTGGCCCAGGCGCAGCTCGTCGGTCTGCCACAGCAGGTCGATGGCCTCGGCGATCGCGCGGTCGCTTCGCTCGGTGCGCGGCTCGTCGAGCAGCTCGGCGATGCGCCGCAGCTTGACCAGCACCGAGCGGCGGGAGGCCTCGGTCGGGTGGGCGGTGAACACCGGTCGCGCGCTGATCCGGGCGAACCCCTCGGCGACCTCCGCGGCGGTCACGTCGCCGGCCTCCAGGGCGGCCCGGATCGCCACGCCCGCCTCTCCAGGGGTCCCCCGCTGCTGGCCCGCGCGGCCGCCCGAGCCCGGGAGCGGTGCACCTGCTCGGCGATGTTGGCCAGTTGGAAGTACAGCGAGAACGCCCGGGCCAGGGTGGTCGCCTGCGCCAGGGGCAGCTCGTCGATCAGTGCGGCCGCCGCCTCCGGGTCGTCGCGCGACAGCGACCTGATCCGTTCGACGATCTCGTAGGTCGCCATCCCCTCCTGGCGGATCAGCGCCTCGCCGAGCAGGTCGCCCAGGCGGCGGATGTCCTCACGCAGCGCGGGCGAGGACGTCAGCGCTGCCAGGGGGCTCATGGGGGCCCAGCGTAGTGAGCGCACGAGTGGCGCGCACGGGCGCGACACGGGCGCAGGCCCATGCCCGGGGGCCCGGCGCCGCGGCATCACGGCGGCGTCGGACAGTGCCTTCGCCAGGGGTCTGTGGGATTCCGTGGCCGCTGCTGGGGCAACTCGATCTCGGATTGATGCGGCGATGGATTCGTGTGCCGCATTGGCGCCGGCGACAATTCCGTGAGCCCGCATTCCGGTCGCCTGCGTATTCCCATGACGACGGATCTGTCCTATGCTGGTAGCCGGTCTTTTCCGACATCGAATTCCAGGAGCACGAAATGGCGCGCAAGGTCCAGGTCCTTCTCGAGGACGATATTGACGGCACCCCCGGCGCCGAGACGGTGGTGTTCTCCCTGGACGGGAAGTCCTATGAGATCGACCTCTCCGAGAAGAACGCCGAGAAGCTGCGCGAGGCCTTCGCCCCGTGGATCGGCGCCGGGCGCCGGGTCAGCAGTCCCGGCCGCGACCGAGACCCGTCGGCGGCCGGCGCGCCGCTCGGAGGACACCGCGGACATCCGCCGCTGGGCAGCCGAGAACGGCATCCCCGTGTCCACCCGCGGCCGCATCTCGGCCGACCTGCGGGCACGCTACGAGGCCGCCCACTAGGCAGGTTCCGGCTCCCCGGCCCACGGGGACGCCGCTCGCGCCGTTCGCCGAGGGCTGATCCGGCGCGGGTATGGCGTGCGGCTGGGGCGACGTTGCTCCGATGAGAGGCTGCTCCCACCGGGTGCCCGGGCCGCTGTGTGCGTGTGCGTGTCGGAGGTTGCGGCTACAGTTTCGTTCCATCCCGTGCGAGCGGGAGGGAAGTACGAACGGAGTGGAGCCCCATGTTCGAACGGTTCACTGACCGCGCTCGTCGTGTTGTGGTGCTCGCGCAGGAGGAAGCGCGGATGCTCAACCACAACTACATCGGCACCGAGCACATCCTGCTCGGGCTGATCCACGAGGGCGAGGGTGTGGCCGCCAAGGCCCTGGAGAGCATGGGCATCTCCCTGGAGTCCGTGCGCCAGCAGGTCGAGGAGATCATCGGCCAGGGCCAGCAGGCACCCAGCGGGCACATCCCGTTCACCCCGCGGGCCAAGAAGGTCCTCGAGCTGTCCCTGCGCGAGGCGCTGCAGCTCGGGCACAACTACATCGGCACCGAGCACATCCTGCTCGGCCTCATCCGCGAGGGCGAGGGCGTGGCCGCCCAGGTGCTGGTCAAGCTCGGCGCCGACCTGAACAAGGTCCGCCAGACCGTCATCCAGCTGCTGTCGGGCTTCCAGGGCAAGGAGCCGGCCTCGGGTGCGGGCACCGGGCCGCAGGAGGGCACGCCGTCCACCTCGCTGGTCCTCGACCAGTTCGGGCGCAACCTGACCAAGGACGCCCGGGAGAACAAGCTGGATCCCGTCATCGGTCGTGAGAAGGAGATCGAGCGGGTCATGCAGGTGCTGTCCCGGCGCACCAAGAACAACCCGGTGCTCATCGGGGAGCCCGGCGTCGGCAAGACCGCCGTCGTCGAGGGCCTGGCCCAGATGATCGTGCGCGGCGAGGTCCCCGAGACCCTCAAGGACAAGCACCTGTACACCCTCGACCTCGGCGCGCTCGTGGCCGGGTCCCGCTACCGCGGTGACTTCGAGGAGCGCCTGAAGAAGGTGCTCAAGGAGATCAAGACCCGCGGCGACATCATCCTGTTCATCGACGAGATGCACACCCTCGTCGGTGCCGGGGCGGCCGAGGGCGCGATCGACGCCGCCAGCATCCTCAAGCCGATGCTGGCCCGCGGCGAGCTGCAGACCATCGGGGCCACCACCCTCGACGAGTACCGCAAGCACGTCGAGAAGGACGCGGCCCTCGAGCGGCGGTTCCAGCCGATCCAGGTGCAGGCGCCCAGCGTCGCCCACACGATCGAGATCCTCAAGGGCCTGCGCGACCGCTACGAGGCGCACCACCGGGTCTCCATCACCGATGGGGCCCTGGCGGCCGCCGCGCGGCTGTCGGACCGCTACGTCTCCGACCGCCAGCTGCCCGACAAGGCCATCGACCTCATCGACGAGGCCGGCTCACGGCTGCGCATCCGCCGGATGACCGCGCCGCCCGACCTGCGCGAGTTCGACGAGCGCATCGCCAACGTGCGCCGCGAGAAGGAGTCCGCGATCGACGCGCAGGACTTCGAGAAGGCCGCATCCCTGCGCGACCGCGAGAAGCAGCTGCAGGTCGAGAAGGCCCAGCGGGAGAAGGAGTGGAAGGCCGGCGACATGGACGTCGTGGCCGAGGTGGACGACAAGCTCGTCGCCGAGGTCCTGGCCCTGATGACCGGGATCCCGGTCACCGACCTGTCCGAGGACGACGCCCAGCGCCTGCTGCGCATGGAGGACGAGCTGCACAAGCGCGTCATCGGCCAGCAGGACGCCATCCACGCGCTGAGCCAGGCGATCCGGCGCACCCGGGCCGGCCTGAAGGACCCGAAGCGCCCCGGTGGCTCGTTCATCTTCGCCGGGCCCTCCGGCGTCGGAAAGACCGAGCTGAGCAAGACCCTGGCCGAATTCCTTTTCGGTGACGAGGACGCTCTCATCGCCCTGGATATGAGCGAGTACTCGGAGAAGCACACCGCCTCCCGGCTATTCGGATCGCCCCCGGGATATGTCGGCTACGAGGAGGGCGGACAGCTCACCGAGAAGGTGCGCCGCCGGCCATTCTCCGTGGTCCTGTTCGACGAGGTGGAGAAGGCCCATCCGGACATCTTCAACTCATTGCTCCAGGTCCTGGAAGAAGGACGTCTCACCGACGCGCAGGGTCGGGTGGTGGACTTCAAGAACACCGTCATCATCATGACCACCAACCTCGGCAGCCGGGACGCCAGCAAGGGCGTGATGCTCGGGTTCGCCGGCGACGGCGACGCTGACGGCTACGAGCGGATGAAGTCCAAGGTGCAGCAGGAGCTCAAGTCGCACTTCCGCCCCGAGTTCCTCAACCGCATCGACGACATCGTCGTGTTCCACCAGCTGACCAAGAACGAGATCATCCAGATCGTCGACCTCATGGCCAACAACCTCGAGGACCGCCTGCGCGAGCGGGACATGGGCATCGAGCTGACGATGGCCGCCAAGGAGCTGCTCGCCGAGCGTGGGTACGACCCCGCGATGGGGGCCCGGCCGCTGCGTCGCACCATCCAGCGCGAGGTCGAGGACGCCCTGAGCGAGAAGATCCTCTTCGGCGACCTGCGCCCGGGCCAGATCGTGGTGGTGGACGTCGAGGGCAGCGGCCCGTCGGCCACCTTCACGCTCACCGGCACGGACAAGGTGACGCTGCCCGACGCCCCGCCGGTCGAGCCGGCAGGCGCCGGTGGCGAGGTCGCGGAGGGCTGATCCAGAGCACGCATCCGGCCCGCGGGCCCCTGAGGACGGGGACCGCGGGCCGGTGCATGTCACCGCACGGGTTACGGTTCTCCCGTGAGTTCGGTCGTGAACCCGGTCGGCCCGGAGGAGCCCAGCACCTACTGGCGTCGGCGTGCTGCCGTCATCGTGGGGCTGCTGGTCGTGCTGTGGTTGGGGTGGTGGCTGCTCCAGGCGGCCTTCGGGTCCAACGACGAGCCGGGGGCGCAGGCGCCGAGCCCCTCGCCGAGCTTCGGCCTGACGATGTCACCCTCGCCCGACGGGGAGCCCACGGACGACGCGGACCCCTCGGCCGCCCCTTCAGCCAGTGGGTCGGCCAGCCCGTCGCCGAGCCCGAGCCCCTCGGCGAGCTCGGACTGCCTCGACGCGGACATCGAGGTCGCGGCCTCCACGGCGAGCGCCACGACGTCGGTCGGCGGCGGCATGCCCCTGACGCTGACCGTGACGAACACCGGATCCACGGCCTGCAACCGCGACCTGGGGGCCGGTGCCAACGAGCTGCGGATCACCTCCGGCTCGGTCCTGGTGTGGTCGTCGGACTTCTGCAACCCCTCGAAGGCCAGCGACGTCCAGGTCCTCGAGCCGGGCAAGCCGTTCACGACGTCAGCGACCTGGCCGGGAACCATCACCGAGAAGGGCTGCCCAGCCGACCAGCCCCAGGCGCAGGCCGGCGGCTACAAGGTGGTGGCCCGCAACGGCGCGGTCGAGTCCGAGCCGGTGGCCTTCGCCGTCCAGTAGGCGCCGATCGACGCTCAGACGTAGCGTTCCAGGATCGAGGACTCGGCCAGCCTCGACAGGCCCTCGCGGATGTAGCGGGCACGGTTCTCGCCGATCCCCTCCACCTCCTGCAGGTCCTCGACCGAGGCCCCGAGCAGTGCCTGCAGCGTCCCGAAGTGGTGCACCAGCCGGTCGCGAACAGCCTCGGGGACGCGCGGGACGCGGGACAGGACACGGTGCCCGCGCGGGCTGACGTTGGTCTCCAGGCCGTCCGTGCTGGCCGGGTAGCCCAGGGCGCGGGCCACGGATGTGAGGTCCAGCAGGTCGGTGGGCCCGATGAGGTCCAGGGCCTCCAACGTGTCGGTCACGGTCCGTTCCTTGCGGCTGGACTTCCTGCGCGGCAGGTAGTCGCGCACGACGAGCTCCCGGTCGGTCTCCACCCCGGCGACGAGCTCGGCCAGCTGCAGCGAGACCAGCCGGCCCTCGGTGCCCAGCTCGAGCAGGTAGGCCCGGATCTCGTTGGCGATGTGGCGCACCATCTCCAGCCGCTGGAGCGTGGCGCACACCTCGCGCACCGTGACCAGGTCCTCGATCTCCAGGGCGGACAGGCTGCGGGAGACCTCATCGAGGCGCTGCTTGTAGCGCTCGAGAGTGGCCAGGGCCTGGTTGGCCCGGGACAGGATCGCCGCCGGGTCCTCGAGCACGTAGCGCCGCCCCTTGAGGTACAGCGCGATGATGTGCATCGACTTGCTGACGCTCACCACCGGGTAGCCGGTCTGGCGTGCCACCCGGTCGGCGGTCCGGTGCCGGGTCCCGGTCTCGCCGGTGGGGATCGTCGGGTCCGGGACCAGCTGGGTGCCCGCGCGCACGATCGTGGACGTCGCGGAGTCGATGATGACCGCACCGTCCATCTTGCAGAGCTCACGCAGGCGGGTGGCCGTGAAGTCGATGTCCAGCGGGAAGCCCCCGCTGATCAGGGCGTCGAGTCCCTTGTCGTGACCCAGCACGATGAGTGCCCCGGTCCGTCCGCGCATGATGCGCTCCAGGCCGTCGCGCAACTCGGTGCCTGGTGCCACCCGTGCCAGGGCGGCTGCCAGTTCCGGATCGATTGCTGCCATGAATGCTCCGTGATCGTGTGCTCCCCGGGCGAGTGTAGGTGACGAAGGTCCAGCGGCGCGGGCCAGTGGCGATCGCTGGGGTCCAGCCGTTGTCGGACCGGCCCGGTAGCGTCGCGCCATGACGTCCAGCAGTGCGGTCAAGACAGCCTTCCGGTGCTCGGAATGCGGCTGGCGCGCCCCCAAGTGGGTGGGACGCTGCGGGGAGTGCCAGGCCTGGGGCAGCGTGAGCGAGGTGGGCACCAGCAGCCGCACCCCGCAGGCGGGCCCGGTGTCGGCCTCCGCCCAGCCGATGGACCAGATCGACCTCACCCGGTCGGCCGCCAGCCCGACGGGCATCACCGAGCTCGACCGCGTGCTCGGGGGCGGGGTCGTGCCCGGGGCGGTGATCCTCCTCGCCGGGGAGCCCGGGGTGGGCAAGTCGACCCTGCTCCTTCAGGTGGTGGCCTCCGTGGCGGCCCGGGGGGTGCGCGCCCTCTACGTGACAGGTGAGGAGAGCGTGGAGCAGGTCCGCGCCCGCGCCGAGCGGGTCGGGTCGGTCAGCCCGGGGGTGTTCCTGGCTGCGGAGTCCGATGTCGCGGCGGTGGTCGCGCACGCGCAGGAGGTGTCCCCTGGACTGTTGGTCGTCGACTCCATCCAGACGATGACCAGCTCCGGGGTCGACGGCGTCGTCTCCGGCGTCACCCAGGTCCGGGAGGCGACCTCCGCGCTCATCCGGCTGGCCAAGGAGCGCCGGATGGCCTGCATCCTGGTCGGCCACGTCACCAAGGACGGCGGGATCGCCGGGCCCCGCACCCTCGAGCACCTGGTCGACGTCGTGCTGTCCTTCGAGGGCGATCGGCACGCCCGGCTGCGCATGGTCCGCGCGGTCAAGAACCGCTACGGGCCCACCGACGAGGTGGGCTGCTTCGAGCTGGGCGAGGAGGGTCTGGTCGCCCTGGCCGATCCCAGCGGCCTGTTCGTCACCGATCGCTCGGAGCCGGTGCCGGGCACATGCGTCACCGTGGCCCTGGAGGGCCGCCGTCCACTGCTGGCCGAGATCCAGGCCCTGGTCGTGCCGGCAGCCGGGTCCATTCCGCGGCGCACGACGTCCGGCATGGAGTCGGCCCGCATCGCGATGGTGCTCGCGGTCCTGGAGCGCCGGGAGTCCGTCCCCATGTCGCGCTTCGACACCTATATCGCCCCCGTGGGCGGGGCGCGCCTGGTCGAGCCCGCCTGCGACCTCGCGGTGGCCCTGGCCGTGAACGGATCCGTTCGGGACATGTCCGTCCCGGTGGGTTGGGTCGCATTCGGCGAGGTCGGCCTGGCCGGGGACGTGCGACGCGTCCCCGGGGCCCGTCAGCGGGTCATGGAGGCTGCGCGCCTGGGCATGACCGACGTGATCCTGCCGCGGGGCGACCACGCCTCGCTGGGTGATCTGGGGGTCCGGCTGCACCCAGTGGACGACCTGTCCGGCGCGCTGCGCCTGATGCCGTGGTCGCGCCCCGACCTGGTCCGCCAGGCCCCGAGGTCCGGGCCCAGGGCCCTGGCGGTCGTCCCCGAGCTGTAGGCGTTCGGCTCGGGGGGGCCACGCCTCCGAGCCAGGGGGTGGGCCACGTGTGCGCTGGAAGGAGTCGTGCGCGCCCTTCGTGGGGTCCCTGGGGGCTACTGCCCGCCGGCCGGGTGCGGTGCCAGGCCCACGAGCGGCAGGCTGCGCGCGGCCAGGGCGCTCATCGCCTCCTGCCGGGCACGGCAGTGCTCGCTGAGGACGTCGTAGGCCGCCTGGCCGATGAGCTCCACCAGCTCGTCGCGGGCTGAGAGGAACACCGGCTCCGCGCCGACGTGCGCTGCCGGGGCGGTCGTGCAGTACCAGTCGAGATCGTGGCCGCCCTCGCCCCATCCGCGCCGGTCGTACTCCGAGATCACGATCACCTGCACCGTGGTCCCATCGGGCCGGGTCACGTCCTCGTAGGTCCGCCGGATGGGCAGCTGCCAGCACACATCGGGCTTGGTCCTGGTGATCGGCACCCCGGTGTCCAGGGCGAGCGTGTGCAGGGCGCACCCGGCTCCGCCGGCGAACCCGGGTCGGTTCAGGAAGATGCACGCCCCCTCGACCACGCGGGTCTTCGGCTCCCCGTCGGCATCGACCTCGATCACGCCGTGGGACCGCCCCTCGCCGCGCAGCTGCCATTGCTTCGCGGTCAGCCGGCGCGCGAGCTTCTCGGTGCGCTCACGGTCCTCGTCGTCGGAGAAGTGCGCCCCCAGGGTGCAGCAGCCGTCGTCGGGCCGGTCGGCGTAGATCCCCTGGCAGCCGTTGCCGTAGATGCAGGTCCAGTTCGACGTCAGCCACGTGAGGTCCGCGCGGTAGTGCACCTGGGCGTCCTGGCCCGACTCGCCCGGATCGGGGAACTCCACCCAGTGCCGGGCACCCCCGAGGGGCACTTCCACCATGGCCGCAAGCGTAGGGGGTCAGCCACTCACCGGCGCGAGCCCGTCGCATCCCGGGAGGGCTTACCCTTGTGACGTGCCAGCGCGTCGGGGTGAGGACCCCCAGGAGGAGGTCCCGCAGTCCGCTGTGGTCCCCCCTGATCCTGTGCCGCAGGCGCCCACGGAACCCGCTCGTCCCACCCGGAAGCGCCCGTCGAAGAAGGCGGGTCCGGCCACGGACGCCGCCGCCACGGCCGCCACGAAGGGCACCGCGAAGAAGCGGGCCGTCGCCCGGAAGCCGGCTGCCGCGAGGAAGCCGGCGGCCACCAGGGCGGACACCACGAAGACGCCGGCCGTGGCCCGGAAAGCGGCCGTCGCCCGGAAGCCGACGGCCACCAGGGCGGACACCACCAAGACGCCGGCCCCGAAGGTCGCGGCCTCCCTGAGGACCACCGCGAGGACGCCGGGCGAGACGCCCACCACGCCGCCTGCGCCGCCGGCCGCCAGCGGGAACACATCCCCGGCACCGGCACCTGGACGCCGGATCTTCGTCTCCGACGTCGTGGCCCCGGCGGTGCGGGTCCCGGCTGCCAAGGTGGCGCTGTCCACGGCCTCGGTCTATCCCGAGTCCACGGCCGCGGCCTTCGAGATCGCCCGCCGGCTGGGCTACGACGGGATCGAGCTCATGGTCTTCACCGATGCTGTGAGCCAGGACCCGGACGCGGTCCGCGCACTGTCGGACTACTACGGGATCCCGGTCCTGGCCGTGCACTCCCCGTGCCTGCTGGTGACCCAGCGCGTGTGGAGCACCGATCCCTGGGAGAAGCTCAGGCGGGCACAGGCGGCGGCCGAGACGCTGGGGGCCTCGACCGTGGTCGTGCACCCCCCGTTCCGGTGGCAGCGCGACTATGCCCGGGAGTTCGAGCTCGGCCTGGCCCGGATGCGCGATGAGACCGACATCGTGTTCGCCGTGGAGAACATGTATCCGTGGCGTGCGCGCAGCCGGGAATGGGCCGCATACCAGCCCGACTGGGACCCGCGGAACCAGGACTACCCGCACGTCACCCTCGACCTGTCCCACACCGCCGTCTCCGGGACGTCCGCGGTGGCGATGGCCGGCGACCTCGGCGACCGGCTGGCGCACATCCACCTCGCAGACGGCACGGGCCTGGCCCGCGACGAGCATCTCGTGCCGGGGCGCGGCAACCAGGAGTGCGCCGAGGTGCTCGAGGGACTGGCGCTGCAGGGCTTCACCGGCACGGTCGTCCTCGAGGTGACCACACGCCGGGCCGCCAACCGGGCGGAGCGTGAGGCCGACCTCGCCGAGGCGCTCGCGTTCGCCCGGCTGAACCTGGCCGCACCGCTGGTCGTGCCCGGGAGCCCTGCCCGGCCCTAGTCTGGCTCCGTGAGCGAGGACCCGAGGGATGCCCTTCTCGATGTGGCGCGCCAGATCATCGCCAAGCGGGGGTACGTCGGCCTGACCATGCGCACGGCCTCCGCTGCTGCGGGCGTGACCGAGGATGTCGCCCTGCGGTACTACCGCAACCGCGAGGCGCTGTTCGCGGCGGCCATGCGCCTTCCGGTGGACCCGGTGTCGGCGATCCCCGCCCTGATGGCCCCCGGCATCGAGGGCATGGGTGAGCGCCTGGTCCGGTTCACGCTCGACACGCTGCGGGACCCGGAGGCCCGCGACGACCTGATGTCGCTTGCCCGGACGGGCGTCTCGGCGGGCCAGGCCGTCACCGGGCTCCAGGACTTCATCGAGACCGGCGTCGTGGACCGTGTGGCCGGCATGATCGGGGTTCCCGATGCCCGGATGCGCTCGGCGCTGATCACCAGCTACCTCATGGGCGTGGCGACCATGCGGTACGGCGTGCGCCTCGAGCCGCTGGCGTCGGCCAGCGACGAGGAGGTCATCAGGATGGTCGCGCCCGTGATCCAGGACCTGCTCGATCCCCGCCGGCCGATCCCTGGCTCCGCACGGGCGCGTGCCCGGTCCGGCGCGCCGCAGCCGGACTCACCGGCGCCGCCGACCCCCGGCCCGAGGGCCCGGACGTTCGACCCCGACCCGGCGTCGACGCGGCGGGCCGCGGCGGCGTCGCGCCCGGGCGCCCCTGCGACCTCCGGTGGCACGCAAGCGCCCGACAGGTCCCGCTCAACGAGGTCCGCGGCAACGTCCACCACGAGGGCCGCAGCGTCCGCGGCGACGAAGGCCGCATCGAGGACGGCCACGACCGTGGCAGCGACCACGTCCTCGACGCCCGCAGGGCAGCCAACGGGTTCGGGCTCCCCGACGACGCCCCCGGCGACGAGGGAATCCGGCACGACTGCACCGACGAGGTCCGGTGCGACGAAGGCTCCTGCGAAGAAGTCCCCGACCGCGAAGGCGCCGGCGACACGAGCTCCCGCGAAGAAGGCTCGGCAAAGAAGTCTCCGTCGAAGAAGGCCCCCGCGAAGAAGGCCCCCGACGAAGAAGCCCCCCGCGAAGAAGGCCTCTCCGACGACGGCCGCGGCCTCATCCGCCTCCGGCCCGAAGCACGCGAAGGACTCCCCCGACCCCGCGCCCTCCTGAGGCCCTATGTCAAGCGGCCTGTGAGTCAGCGGGCGTCGCTGCCCCCGCGGGGCCGCGCGGCGCGTGTCCTCAGTGGGCGTCGAACTCCCGGGCGACGGCGATGGTCGTCGCCTGGTCGACAAGTCCGAGCTGCCATGCCACGGTGACGGCCTCGACGGCGTTCTCCACGTAGTACATGCCGATGCCCTCCTCGCGCAGGGAGGCCGCGCGCGCCGCCACCTGCTCGCTGCGCTCGGCCAGGTGCGATCCCACGTAGACGAGGAAGATCGCGGCGATCCGCCCCGGGTACTCCCGGGCCATCAGCTCGTACGTCTCCGGGTCGCCCTGGCCGACATCGCCGACGAGGACGAAGGTGTAGGTCGGGTTGCCCTCGAGCAGCGCGCGGATCGTGGCGCGCTTGTGCTCGCGACCGTCGCGCATGAGCCGGTCGGAGGTGGGTCCCCAGTCGGTGAGGAACAGGGGACCACGCGGGAACCGGTGCAGGTTGGCGAAGGTCACGAGGTAGTCGTAGAGGTTCCACGACCCGGTCGACACGTAGAAGAACGGCACCGTGCTCTGGGTCCCGTCGCCGCGGGCGAGCCCGGCGTAGAACGTCGACATGCCCAGGACGGGCTTGCGGTCGGCCACGTCCCGGAACAGCGTCCGCCCGGCCGCCGTCCAGCCCTGGGTGAGCCCCGTCTTCATGATCGTGTCGTCGATGTCCGACACGACCGCGATGCCCCCGCGCGGATCCGGGACCAGCACCCGCCCGGTCGTGTGGGCCACGGGAACGTCCACGGGGTCGATGTCCACGACGTGCCACCCGGCCGACAGGGGTCCGACGGGCAGCTCGATGTGCAGGTACCCGTCGGCGTCGCTGGTGAACTCGCCGGACACCGCCCCCATCGACGCCCGCACGGTGATCCCGGACATCGTCAGGACGAGGAACCGCCGCAGGTTGGCGCGCATCGTCGAGCCCAGGCCCATCGACATCTCACCGGCGTCGAACAGGGGCTTCTCGATGGTCCGGGCGGTGAGGTGCGCGACTCCGTCGGCGTACCAGCCCCGGTAGGTCACCACGACGGTGGGCCGCAGCGCCTGACGTCGGGTCTTGAGCTCGATCCGGCCGGCGTTGAGGGACTTGTCGACCGTCTGGGCGACATTCACCCAGTCGACGTCCTCGAGGGCACCGACGACGCGCGACTCGATGCCCTGCAGCACGCCGGTCACCGTGGATGCGCCCGGCAGCCCGGACAGACTGGGTCTCTTCATCTGCCCTGCCCTTCCCGTGGTGCCGGCAAGGCTATCGGTCCCCGGTGCGCGACGGCGAGTGGACGAGCGGGCGGGCACCCGCCGCAGGACGCCGCTGGGGCGACGGGGTGGCGTGGGCCCGCGTAGCCTTCGGCGCGGAGGTGTGTGGACCCATGGTGGACTTCAGCGGTTTGCTCAAGAGGATGCCCAACCGGGACTCGATCGCCGCGGCGCTCGAGTCGGCGCCGGCGACCCGCAGCGCGGTCAGCCCGTTCGTGCCCGGTGAGACGGTCGCCGCCGCGGTGACGGCCGTGGGGGATGTGGCGGCCGCCGGGCATGTCGGCCTCGGTCGCCTACCTGCCCGATCCCCAGGCCTTGGCCTCGTGCCTGCTGGTCCACATGCAGACGATCGAGGCCCTGGATTCCGCGGACCTCGCCCACGGGGCGGACCTGATGGTGGACCTGGCCGCCCTCGGGCTGTCCCGCGGGATCGACCCGGCGTCGGTCAGCTCCGACCTGGCGATCCTGTGCTCGGCCGCCGAGGAGGTCGGGATGACCGTGACCCTCGAGGCGCGCGGCGCCCGATCACCTCGATGACACCCTGTCGATCCACGCCGCGCTCGGCGGCGAGCACCCCGACCTGGGGGTGACCATCGCGGCGAACCTGCTGCGCTCCGAGGCCGACTGCGGGGACCTGGCCAGGGCCGGTGCCCGTGTCCGGCTGGTGCGCCAGGAGGCGCCGGCGGCCCCGGGGCTGGCGTTCACCAGCTCCCACGAGGTGGACAAGGCCTACGTGCGGTGCATGCGGATCCTGATGGGGGTCGGCGCGCGAACCATCGTCGCCACCCACGACCCGCGGCTGGTCGAGATCGCCACGGCGCTGGCGGTCCGCTCGGGCCGGGAGCCCGGGCACCACTGCTTCCAGTTCCGCCTCGGTGTCCGCCCCGATGCTGCCGCCGACCTGGTCGCGGCGGGGTCGCAGGTGAGCATCCTCGTGCCGTTCGGCCCTGACTGGGCGCGGTACATGTCGCGGAGGATCGCCCTGAAGCCCAACTCCGTCGGACAGGCGGCACGCGCCGCGCTGGGCCGGTGAGCGCCGTGTCGCCGTACCCCCGTGTGGCCATGCTCGGGGTCGGCCGGATGGGGCAGGCCGTGCTCGCCGGCATGCTCGACGCCGGCTGGGACCCCGCCCGGATCGTCGCCGCCGAGGCCCACGAGCCGACCGCCCGGGCGGTCCGCGAGCGCCACGGGATCGAGTTCCGTCCCGCGGCTCAGGCGGTCGTGGGCGCCGACCTCGTGGTGGTCGCCGTCAAGCCCCACGACGTCACCGCAGTGCTCGACGACATCGCGCCCAACCTGCAGGACGGGGCCACGGTGGTCTCGATCGCAGCGGGGCTCTCCACCGACCGCCTCGCGGGGCACCTGCCTGCGGGCACCCCCCTCGTGCGGGTCATGCCCAACACGCCGGCGCTGGTCGGGATGGGCATGTCAGTGATGTCCCCGGCGCCCGGCTGCCCGCCGGAGTCGCTCGCCCTCGCCGAGCGGGTCCTGGGGTCGGTGGGTGAGGTGCGCACGACGCCGGAGGCCCAGCAGGACGCCGTCACGGCGGTCAGCGGGTCGGGCCCGGCCTACGTGTTCTATGTGGCCGAGGCGATGATCGACGCCGGTGTGATGCTCGGGCTGCCCCGGCCCCTGGCCCACGACCTCACGGTCCAGACCCTGCTCGGCGCCGCCACCATGATGCGTGACTCCGGCGAGCACCCGACCGTGCTGCGCGAGAACGTGACCTCCCCGGGGGGCACGACCGCCGCGGCGCTGCACGTCCTCGACGACGCCGCGGTGAAGGCCGCGTTCGCCAATGCCATGCGCGCCTGCCGCGACCGGTCCGCCGAGCTCGGCCGGTCCTGACGCCACCGGTCACATCAGCAGCGGTGACACCTCATCCTCGGGGCCACACACGACCAGCACGTCGTCGGGACCCAGGACCAGGTCCCCGGAGGCCAGCTCGGGCATGCCCCGGCCCCGGCGACTGACGGCCAGCACGAGGATCCCCTTCTCGTTCAGCTCGTGCGCGTCGGCCAGTCGCCGGCCGGAGAGCTGACGGCTCACCGGGAGTGCGGCGTAGGCCAGCCCGTCGACCGTCGGGATGTACTCGGTGCGGTGGCCCAGGAGGGCGTGGGCCACCCGGCGGCCCACCTCGAGCTCGGGGTAGACCACCTCGGTCACGCCGATCTTGCGCAGGATCTTGGCCTGCTGGGCGTTGATGGCCTTGGCCCAGATCTCCGGGATCTTGAAGTCCTCCTTGAGCACCAGCGCGCAGACGAGGGAGGCCTCGACGGCGTCGCCCATCGCGACCACAGCCCGGGTGTACTCACGGACCCCGAGCTGCTCGAGGGCCTCCTTGCTGGTCACGTCGGCCTCCACCGCCATGGTGACCCGCTTGCTGACCTCGCGGACCAGGTCGGGGTTGCGGTCGATGGCCAGCACCTCGCAGCCCTCCCGGGTCAGCGCCAGGGCGACCGACTGCCCGAACCGGCCCAGTCCCAGCACGACGACCGGCTCAACCTCGCGAGCAGACATGGGGTTCTCCTCTCATGACGATCAGCCGATCATCGGCCGGCCCTCGGGCAGCCGGTAGTCGCGGGATGTGCTGCGCAGGGTCAACGAGGAGGCCAGCGTGACCGGGCCGACGCGGCCCAGGAACATGAGGGCGACCAGCAGGAGCTGCGCCGTCTGCGGGCAGGCCGGGGGTCACGTTGGCCGACAGCCCGACGGTGGCCAGCGCGGAGGTCACCTCGAACAGGGCCAGGTCCAGGCTCAGGTCGGTCAGCGCCCTGCAGCGCCATGGTCCCCACCAGCACGGCGCCGAGGCTGATCATGGCCACGGAGATGGCCACGCGGACCGTCGTGTCCGGGATCCGGCGATCGAGCACGTTCACGTCCTTGTGCCCGCGGATCTCGGCCCTCGCGGCGACGATCAGGATCATCAGGGTGGTGACCTTGATGCCGCCGGCCGTGCTGCCGCTGCCGCCGCCGACGAACATCAGGGCGTCGGTGAGCAGACGTGTCTCGGGGATCACGGCGCCGTAGTCCACGGTGTTGAAGCCCGCGGTGCGCGGCGTGATGCCCCCGGAGAAGATCGCCTGCAGGCCCTTCTCCCACCAGGACATCGCGCCGAGCGTGCTCGGGGTTGGACCACTCGAACAGCGCGAAGCCCAGCGTCCCGACCAGCAGCATCACCGACGTTCCGATGAGCATGAGGCGGGTGTGCAGGGACAGCGGGATCGGGTTGGCGAAGCCGAAGCGCTCCGGGTGGAACGCCCCCATCCGGTAGCGCGAGCGCCGGGCCAGCTCGCGGCCCCGGGCGAGCACCTCGTCGGGGGTCATCGCCGCGGCCCTGGGCGCCGGCCTGATCGCTCGTGCCCCGGTCGAACGGCGGAACACCTCGACGATCACCAGGAAGCCCAGGCCGCCGAGCACGATGGCCAGGCCGATCGGCCCCAGGATCAGCGGGTCCCGGCCGTAGGACATCAGGGAGTCCGGGCCAGGGCGAACCCGGCGTTGTTGAAGGCGCTGACGCTGTGGAAGATGCCCGTTCCACGCGGCCTGCGCCGAACGACTGGTCGTAGTGCACCCAGAGCCGGCGCGGCCAGCAGCAGGGCGACGGCGGACTCGACGATCGACGGTGATCGCGGCCAGTGCGGTGAGCACCTGACGGACGTCGCCCTGGGTGAGCACGCCCGTCTCCGCCTGGGCCGCCAGCCGTGATGCGGTCCCGAGCCTGCGGTTGAGCAGCAGGATCCACAGCGTGCCCAGCGCCTGGATGCCGAAGCCGCCGACCTGGATCAGCACCAGGATGGCCACCTGGCCCGCGGGAGTCCAGTAGGTCCCCGTGTCGACCACGGCGAGCCCCGTGACGCAGGTGGCGCTGACCGAGGTGAACAGCGCGACGCCGGGGCTGGCCGACCCCGCCCCGGTGCGCATCATCGGCAGCATGAGCAGCAGCGTGCCCACGCCGCACAGGATCGCGAACGACACCGTGATGGAGCGGGCCGGCGAGCGGCGCCCGATCCGGGCCTGCTGCGCCTGGGACGCGGGCCAGGACCTCCGAGGCGCCCTGCTGGTGCGCCGCCGTCACGGGGGCCCTGTCGGGCGTCCGCGCGCCTGTCTCGAGCCTGCGCCGCGCGCGGAGCATCCGGCGTCGCGGCTCGTTGCGCGCCCGACGCGGTGCATGTGGCGAGGCTATTCACTCGGGGGCCGGCCATGCCCGTTCTGGCCGCCTCCCGCGCGCCCTCTCGGGCCTCGCGGGGGCTACGGTGGGCGGGTGAGCGATCGGGTGGCGGTGATCGCCGACCCCTCCTTGTCGGCCTACAACTTCGGGCACGGCCATCCCATGGCGCCCATCCGCGTGCAGCTGGCCCTGCGCCTGGCCGAGGACTTCGGCCTCCTGCACGGCGCCCAACGTCGACCTGATCCGCGAGGTCGAGCCCGCGGGTGTCCACGACCTCGTGAAGGTCCACGTGCCGGACTTCCTCACGGCCGTGCGCACCGCCGGGCACACCGGGGATCCGGGCGATCCGAGGTTCGGGATGGGCACCGATGACGTGCCGGTGTTCCCCCGGATGCACGAGGCCGCCGCGCACCTGTGCGGCGCCACGGTCCGGGCGGTGCGAGGAGGTGCACTCCGGGCGCGCGCAGCACGCGGTGAACCTGTTCGGCGGGATGCACCACGCGATGGCGGACCGCGCTGCGGGGTTCTGCGTGTACAACGACGTCGGGGTGGCGATCCGCTGGCTGCTCGACCGCGGGGTGCAGCGCGTGGCCTACGTCGACGTCGACGCCCACCACGGCGACGGCGTCCAGGCGATGTTCTACGACGACCCCCGGGTGCTGACGATCAGCCTGCACGAGAGCGGCCGCACCCTGTTCCCGGGCACGGGCTGGCCCGGGGACATCGGCGGTCCCGGGGCGCTGGGCACGTCGGTGAACGTCGCGCTGCCCGCGGGCACGGCCGACAACCAGTGGCTGCGGGCGTTCAACGCGGTCGTCCCCGCGGTCCTCGAGGAGTTCGACCCGGAGTTCCTGGTCAGCCAGCACGGGTGCGACTCGCACTTCGAGGACGCGATGGCCCACCTGCTGCTCAGCGTCGACGGCCAGCGCACGTCGTACTCGGCCGTGCACCGGCTGGCCCACCGCCTGGCCGGTGGGCGCTGGGTGGCTGTCGGCGGCGGGCGGCTACGAGGTGGTCGACGTGGTCCCGCGGGCGTGGACCCACCTGATCGCCGAGGCGCTGCACCGGCCGATCGCCCCGGAGACCGCCGACCCCCGAGGCCTTCCGGGTGTTCGTCCTGGACCTCCTGGGCCGCGCCGCCCCCGGTCGCATGACCGATGGCAACGACCCGTGGGCCCAGCCCTTCGAGCGCAGCTACCACCCCGAGGACCCCCTGGACCGGGCGATCATGGACACCCGGCGGGCGGTGTTCCCGCACTGGGGCCTCTGGCCGACCCGTTCGGGGCCTTCTGAGCAGCCGCGGCGCCAGTCCGGGGAGACGGGCAGGGTGTTCCGGAAACCGCTCTCGCCCCATTTCCTCCGGACCTGCTCGGGCGTAGCGATGAGGTATCCGATACCCGCTGAGGGGAGGTGATCCGACATGACCGATCGACCGTTGGGCGAGGTGCGCCTGCTGACTGTGGCTGAGGTCGCGGCCATCATGCGCCTGTCCAAGATGACCGTCTACCGCATGGTCAACTCCGGGACCCTGCCGGCGCTGAAGGTGGGTCGATCCGTCCGGATCCCCGAGTACGTCGTGGACGACTACCTGCGCCGCTCCTTCGTCGACACCGCCTGAGTCTGCCGCGCCGAGCGGTCCACGGCGGTCGGCGTGGTTTCCGGCACGCGCCCTCGAGCGGTAGCATGGCGACCAATTCCCGGCAAGTCAGTGAGGTCTCCCTGTGGGTTCTGTGATCAAGAAGCGTCGCAAGCGGATGGCGAAGAAGAAGCACCGCAAGCTGCTCAAGCGCACGCGGGTCCAGCGCCGTAACGCCAAGTAGCGCCATGGCGCGGGTCGTTCTCGTGACGGGGGTCTCCCGTTACCTCGGCGGCAGGATGGCGCGCCTGCTCACCGACGACCCCGACGGTGGAGCGGGTGATCGGTGTCGATGTCGTCACCCCGACCGGCGACATCGGTGGCGCGGACTTCGTGCGCGCCGACATCCGCAACCCGATCATCGGCAAGGTGATCTCCACCGCGGACGTCGACACGGTCGTGCACATGGGGGTCATCGCCACCCCCCGCCAGGCCGGCGGGCGCGCCCCGATGAAGGAGATCAACGTCATCGGGACGATGCAGCTGCTCGCCGCCTGCCAGAAGGCCCCGTCGGTCGCGAAGCTGGTCGTGAAGTCCTCCACCTCGGTCTACGGCGCGGGGCCGGCCGACCCCGCGATGCTCACCGAGGACATGGAGCCGACCACGCCTGCCCACCTCCGGCTGGGCCAAGGACTCCGTCGAGGTCGAGTCCTACGTGCGCGGCCTGGCCCGCCGCCGCCCCGACCTGACCGTGACCACCCTGCGGTTCGCCAACTTCCTCGGGCCCACCGCGAACACCCCGATGGCCCAGTACTTCTCGCTCCCGGTCATCCCGACCGTCCTGGGCTACGACGCCCGCCTGCAGTTCGTCCACGAGGACGACGGCCTCGAGGTGCTGCGCCGTGCCACGGTGGAGGACCACCCCGGCACCTACAACGTGGCCGGCGACGGCGTCCTGGCGCTGTCGCAGGCGATCCGTCGGGCGGGGCGTGTGGGGGTCCCGGTCTGGTCCCCGCTCGTGGGCGTCACGGGCCGCTGGGTCCGCCGCGGGGGCTTCGCCGACTTCAGCCCCGAGCAGATCCGCCTGCTCACCCACGGTCGGGCGGTCGACACCACCCGCCTGCGGGAGAGGTTCGGCTACACCCCGCGCTTCACCACCGCCCAGACCTTCGACGACTTCGTCCATGCCCGACGGCTGAACAACGTCATCACCCCCGAGCTGGTCACGGGCGCCGAGACGGTGGCCGGGCGGATCCTGTCCGGGTGGTCGGCGTGAACGACGCACGAGTCCTGCGCATGCCCGGTTCCGACGAGCCGGCCGGCACGGACGTGGCCGTGATCGGCGACGGACCCGAGCTGGGCCGAGCAGGTCGGCGCAGGCCCTGGAGTTCCTGCGCCGCCGCGCCCTGGGCCAGTACGAGGTCGACGAGTTCGGCTTCGACCCCGAGCTCAACGACAGCGTCCTGCTGGCCGCGCTGCGCCCGCTTGTACAAGCACTGGTTCCGGGTCGAGGTCCGCGGGATCGAGAACGTGCCCGCCGAGGGCGGGGCCCTGGTGGTGGCCAACCACGCGGGCACCATCGGCCTGGACGCGGTGATGGTGCAGATGGCCATCCACGACACCCACCCGAACCGCCGGCACCTGCGACCGCTGGGCGCCGACATCGTCTTCGACATGCCGTTCGTCGGGATGCTGGCGCGCAAGGCGGGGGCCACGTTGGCCTGCAACGCCGACGCCGAGCGGCTGCTGCGCTCCGGTGAGCTCGTGGGCGTCTGGCCGGAGGGCTACAAGGGCACGGGCAAGCCGTTCTCCGAGCGCTACCGGCTGCAGCGCTTCGGTCGGGGCGGCTTCGTGTCCGCCGCGCTGAAGGCCGGCGTGCCGATCGTGCCCTGCTCGGTGGTCGGGTCCGAGGAGATCTACCCGATGCTGGGCAACGTGAAGGTCCTGGCCCGGGTGTTCGGCCTGCCGTACTTCCCGATCACCCCGACCTTCCCCTGGCTGGGGCCCGCTGGGCGTGGTGCCGCTGCCCTCGAAGTGGGTCATCGAGTTCGGGGAGCCCATCGACACCGAGGGCTTCGGGGATGCGGCCGCCGAGGATCCGATGCTCGTCTTCGAGATCACCGACCAGGTGCGCGAGACGATCCAGCACAACCTCTACCGGATGCTCGTCCGCCGCCGCGGCATCTTCCGCTGAGCGCGCGAGCTGGGGCGACCGGCGGTGCGCGGCGCTCAGCCGCGGCCGCGGTAGACCGCGATCCCCTTGGCCACGCCCACGGCAGCGCCCGCGACCAGCCCGGCGGCCGCCGCAGCCGGCACGCCCTTGCGGACCGACTCCTTGCCGCGGATCCGGTAGTCGCGGATCGGCCACCCCTGCGCCTTCGCGTGGGACCGCAGGGCCCCGTCGGGGTTGATCGCCACCGGGCAGCCGACCGAGGACAGCATCGGGATGTCGTTCGACGAGTCGGAGTACGCCGCGGACCGGGTCAGGTCCAGGCCGCGCTCGGCAGCCAGCCGCTCGACCACCTCGGCCTTCGCCGCGCCGTGCAGGGGCACCCCGTCGAGCCGGCCGGTGTAGCGCCCCTCGGCGACCTCGGCGATCGTCCCGAGCCCGCCGGTGAGCCCCAGGCGACGGGCGATGACGTCGGCGACCTCGACGGGGGTCGCGCTGACCAGCCACACCTCGTGGCCGAGGGCCTTGTGCGCCTCCGCCAGCTCGACGGTGCCCGCCCACAGCCGGCCCACCATCCGCTCGTCGTAGGCCTGCTCGGCCATGTCCTCGATCTCGCTGCGGCTCGCGACCCTTGACGAACAGCAGCCCGTTCTCGGTGGCCTGGGCCATGTCGTCCATGTTCTCGCGGCCGGACAGCACGTACTTCAGCTGCTTCCAGGTGAAGTCCACGACCTCGCTGGTGGTGAAGTAGTCCCGGTCGGCCATGCCCTTCGCGAGGGCGACGATGCTCGACCCGCGCATGATCGTGTTGTCGATGTCGAAGAACGCGGCTGCTCCCGGACCGGCGTTCTCCGGCTGCGAGCGCGCTGATCCCCTCGGTCAGCCAGTCGTTCGAGGGCGCGGCGGCCCCGTCACCGGAGGCCTCGTCGTCGGGCGTGGTGGTCGGCGTCCGTCGGCGCTCGTCCGCCGAGGGCTCCTCATCGGGGTCCCGAGGATCGGATGGACCCGGGCCGAGAGCTTCCTGCGGCGTCCACATCCGCAGCTGTCGCCCGGTCCTGCGGGGCGTTCAGGGATTCGGCCACGGGGCGAGCCTAGCCGGATCCGACATGCCACACTGCTCGTGTGACGAACATCGCTGACCTCGTGCGCGATTCGGCCGCTGCCCGCCCGGACCATCCGGCGCTCGTGACCAGGACCACCGAGCTCACCTGGGCCGAGGTCGACCAGCGCGTCGACCGGGCGGCACGCGCCCTGACCCAGGCCGGCCTGGCGCACGCGCAGCCGGGTGGCGCTCATGATCGGCAACCGCCCCGAGTTCGCGATCGCCTACTTCGGCGTGCTGCGTGCCGGGATGGTCGCCGTGCCGCTCAACACCGGCTACACCAGCCACCGAGGTCAGCCGGCTGTGCAACGACGCCGGGGCCGAGATCCTGCTGCACGACGCCACCGCCGCCAAGGTCGGGGCCTCCGTCGCGAAGCGCGCCCATGGGACCCGCGTCATCGCCGTGGACTCCGAGGAGGGCGCCGGCCATGGTCGGCGCCGGACCCGGTGGGCGGGGCGCGTTCTCGCCGCCGAGGACGGTGGCCAAGGACCTCGCCGTCCTCATGTACACCTCCGGCAGCGAGGGCCAGCCCAAGGGCGCGATGCTCAGCCATGGGGCCATGCGGGCCAACATCGACGCGCTGGCCAAGATCCGCCGGCCGGCGGCGATGGAGGCCGACGACCGGCTGCTGCTCGTGCTGCCGATGTTCCACATCTACGGGCTCAACGCGGGGCTGGGACTCGTGGCCAAGGTGGGCGCCACGTGCGTGCTGCTCGACCGCTTCGAGTCCCGGACCTCCCTCGCGGCGATCCGCGAGCTCGGCGTGACCACCGTCGCCGGCGCCCCGCCGATGTACGTCTCGTGGAGTGCGGAGGGTGCGCTGCGGGAGTCCATGGACGGCGTGCGCCTGCTGATCAGCGGCGCGTCGGCGCTGCCCCCGGACGTCTTCGCCCAGTTCCGCACGATCACCGGCAAGCCGATCTGGGAGGGCTACGGCCTCACCGAGTGCTGCCCCGTGGTCACCTCGACGCTGGTGTCCCGGCGCGCCGAAGCCCGGGCTCGGTCGGCCGGCCGCTGTCCGGGGTCCAGGTCTCGCTGCGCGACACGTCGCGGCAGGAGGTCGATGAGGGCGATCCGGGCGAGGTGTGGGTCAAGGCGAAGTCGGTGCTGTCCGGGTACTGGCCCGACGGCGCCGGAGGGGTCGACGACGGTGGGTGGTTCCATACCGGCGATGTCGCGATCCTCGACGAGGACGGCGACTACCGGCTCGTCGACCGTCGGCGCGACCTCATCATCGTCTCCGGGTTCAACGTCTACCCGCGGGAGGTCGAGGCGGTGATGTCCACCCACCCGGCGGTCGCCGAGGTCGCCGTCATCGGGGTGCCGCATCCGCTCACCGGGGAGTCCGTGAAGGCCGTGGTGGTCCTCAAGAAGGGCGTGCCCGAGCCCGACGACCTCCGTGCCTTCTGCGAGGCCCGCCTGGCCCGGTTCAAGTGCCCGTCACTCATCGAGTTCGCCCCCCGGCTGCCCCGGGCGGCGACCGGCAAGATCACCAAGGGCAAGCTCAAGGGCGTCCGGGAGTGACCTCGCGGGTCCAGCTGGTGGGCAAGCCCGGCTGCCACCTGTGCGACCAGGCGCGTGTCGTGGTCGAGCGCGTCTGCGCCGAGCTGGCTGTCGACTGGCAGGAGGTGTCGATCCTCGACGACCCGGGGCTGGCCGACCTCTACTGGGAGCAGATCCCGGTCACGCTGGTCGACGGCGCGGAGTCGTCGGGATCTGGAACGTGGACGAGGCCGGCTGCGCGCAGCGGTGGCCGCTGCCTAGCGGGGTGAGCGGGTGTGCGCCTGGGCGGGCTACCCTGACGATCATGGCCGTGCGCGTCGCTCTGCTCCAGGTGAGCATCACCGACGATGAGCCCGTCGCCGACCGCATCGAGCGGGTGCCTGCCCTCACCGCCCAGGTCGCCGCCGACCACGACCTGGTCGTGCTGCCCGAGCTGTGGCCCATCGGCGCCTTCGCGATCGACCTGATGCCCGTGCATGCGGAGCCGCTCACGGGCCCGTTGTGCCGTGCGCTGGCCGCGGTGGCCGCGGACACGGGGGCCTGGGTGTTCGGCGGATCGTTCGCCGAGCGCGTCGAGTCGGAGTCCGGGGAGATCGACTACTTCAACACCCAGGTGGCGTTCGACCCGGCCGGCGCCCTGGCGGGGTCCTACCGCAAGGTCCACCTCTTCGGGTTCAACGGCGGTGAGACCTCGGTGATGACCAGTGGTGGCGACGTGGTGGTGGTCGACGGGCCCCTGGGGCCCACCGGGCTGGCCACCTGCTACGACCTGCGCTTCCCTGAGCTCTTCCGGGCGCTGGTCGACGAGGGGGCCGAGGCATTCGTCATCCCGGCCGGGTGGCCGGAGCGGCGCGTCGGGCACTGGCAGGTGCTGGCTCGGGCCCGGGCCATCGAGAACCAGGCCTACGTGCTGGCCTGCAACGAGGCGGGGACCCACGGGGGCGTCCCGATCGGGGGATGCTCGATGGTCGTCGACCCCCAGGGGGAGGTCCTGGCTGAGGCCGGCGCCGGCGAGGAGGTGCTGTCCGTGGAGATCGATCCCGACCGGGTGGCTGCCTGGCGCGGGGCGTTCCCGGCCCTCGAGGACCGCCGGATGCCCTGAGATCCGCGCGTCCGTGTGCTGCGGATGAGGGCGTGGGGCGTCCCACCCGGGCGCCGGCTCCCGGTTCGGGCCGGGCCGATCGTGGTGCGGCTGGTCGTCAGCCGGTCACGATGGGCGCGCCGGCGGCCTGCAGGTCCGCGACCCCGCCCTGGAGGTTGACCAGCGACGTGAAGCCCGCGTCGGCCATCTGGTCGGTGGCCAGCGTCGACCGGCGGCCCGAGCGGCAGTACACGGCGTACGTGGTGTCCTTCGGCAGGGTGGAGATCTGGGTGCGCGAAGTCCGCGGACTCGACGTCGATGTTCACCGCGCCGTCCACGTGGCCCGCCGCGTACTCGCCGGGGGTGCGCACGTCCACCACGACGGTGCCCGGCTCGGCGGCTGTGGTCATGAACTGGTCGGCGGAGACGTTCTCGACGGAACGCGGACGACGAGGAGCAGCCCGCGAGCAGGGCGGTGGTACCGAGCAGGATCGCGATCAGTGCGAGGAGTCGACGCATACCCCCAAGGGTATACGATCCCCGCCGCCCCGACCACCTCCGGTCCGCTGTCGCTGCGCCCCGGCTGCCCTCGTCCGGATTGAGCCCGCGTGCTCCGAGATCCGGACGCACCCCGTGGGTGGGGCCGAGTGGGGCGCGCGCGGCTTCGCTACGATCCGGGACGTGTTGATCCGGACCGCCACCGCGAGCGACTGGCCGGGCATCTGGACGTTCATGTCCGGCGTCATCGCGGCGGGTGAGACCTACACCTACCCCCAGGACATGGGTCCCGACGAGGCCCGGGCCGCCTGGATGCTGGCCGAGCCGTGGGTCGTGCTGGTCGCCGAGGAGGGGGGCCGGATCCTCGGCACCGCCAAGTACGGCCCGACTGGCCGGGGCGGGGGTCGCACGTGGCGAACGCCAGCTTCATCGTCGACCTGGCAGCAGGCGGGCGGGGGTCGGCCGGGCCCTGGCCGAGCGGCGCTCCTGGCCGACGCCGCGGCGGCCGGCTACCGGGCGATGCAGTTCAACGCGGTCGTGTCCACCAACACCGGGGCGGTCGCCCTCTGGGAGTCGATGGGGTTCCGCATCCTGGCGACGGTCCCGCGGCCTTCGGCGACCCGAGCGAGGGCCTGGTCGGCCTGCACATCATGCACCGCCCGCTTGATCTGCCACGGGT
>CAVSQK010000036.1:0-17161 GCA_963729885.1 uncultured Actinomycetes bacterium | reverse complement strand
TCTTGGTCCTCGGTCGGACTGCTCGAGGGGCCACGATGCAAGGGCTGGTGCGGGACCGGCTGACATGGCGTACCTCTCGGTCGTGGGAACTGCGGTGCTGTTCACGCCCCACGATAGCCACGCGCCCACACCGACGGAACACCGCCTCGGCAGCGGTCGACGGGTCCGGCCGCAGGTGTCCAGGGGGCGGGAGGTGGCGTCGCCGACGGCGGCCGGCGGCCGGGATCGCCCACGGCGTAGGCTGATTGCGCGCGGGGTCCCACTGTGGCCGCCAGCGCCCCCGCACACGCCCGGCTCGCACCGGGCAGGAAGGCGGTTCCGGATGGACACCCCCACCACCGCGCCCCGTCGCCGGTGGCAGCCCTCGGCCCACTGGTCGAGCGGATCGACCACGTCGGCCTGGCCGTGGCTGACCTCGACGTCGCCATCGCGTTCTACGAGCGCGCCTTCGGGCTGCACTCGGTGCACGAGGAGGTCAACGAGGAGCAGGGCGTGCGCGAGGCGATGATCGACATCGCCGGGTCCGGGCTCGTTCCTGCAGCTGCTGGCCCCCCTGCGCGCGGACTCCCCCATCGGCAAGTTCCTCGCGCGCAGCGGCGAGGGGATGCAGCAGCTGGCCTTCCGGGTCACCGACATCGACGTCGCCGGGAGCGCCTGCGCGGCCGGGGTGCGCCTGCTCTACGACGTCCCCAAGCGCGGCACCGCCGGTTCGCGGGTCAACTTCGTGCACCCGAAGGACTGCGGCGGCGTGCTCGTCGAGCTCGTCGAGCCGGCCAAGGACGCCCCAGCGCACTGACCTGCACCGAGTGCCGGATCGCCCAGCCCATGGGCGATCCCGGCATGCCGGACCGCCCAGCCGGGCAACCCTGCCCCGGGTGTCGTCGGCAGGTTACCGAGCAGTAGCCTGAATGGGACCGATCCCCGTCCGACATCCCTGGAGGTCCCCCGTGAAGCAGATCCTCGACGCGATCCTGGCCGATGCCCACCTCGAGCCGGGCTTCGCCGACATCCCGATCCCCGAGTCCTACCGGGGCGTCACCGTCCACAAGGACGAGGAGCAGATGTTCGCCGGCGATGACGACCCGGGACAAGGACCCGCGCAAGTCGCTGCACCTCGACGACGTGCCCGTCCCCGAGCTCGGCCCGGGCGAGGCACTGGTCGCGGTCATGGCCTCCGGCGATCAACTACAACACGGTCTGGTCCGTCGATCTTCGAGCCGGTGTCGCACCTTCGGGTTCCTGAGCCGGTACGGCCGCACCCACGCGCTGGCCAAGCGCCACGACCTGCCCTACCACGTGGTCGGCTCCGACCTCGCCGGCGTCGTGCTGCGCACCGGCCCCGGGCGTGAACGCGTGGAAGCCCGGTGACGAGGTCGTCGCGCACTGCCTGAGCGTCGAGCTGGAGAGCCCGGTCGGGCCACAACGACACGATGATGGACCCCGAGCAGCGGATCTGGGGCTTCGAGACCAACTTCGGCGGCCTGGCCGAGGTCGCCCTGGTCAAGTCCAACCAGCTCATGCCCAAGCCCGCGCACCTGACCTGGGAGGAGGCCGCCGCCCCCGGGCTGGTCAACTCCACCGCGTACCGCCAGCTCGTCTCGCGCAACGGCGCGGGCATGAAGCAGGGCGACACCGTGCTGATCTGGGGCGCCTCAGGCGGCCTGGGCTCCTACGCCACGCAGATGGCCCTCAACGGTGGGGCCACCCCGGTGTGCGTGGTCTCCAGCGACGGAGAAGGCCGACATCTGCCGCAAGATGGGCGCCGAGCTGATCATCGACCGCAGGGCTGAGGACTACAGGTTCTGGAAGGACCCGCAGACCCAGGACCCCAAGGAGTGGCAGCGGTTCGGCAAGCAGATCCGTGAGCTCACCGGCGGCGAGGACGTCGACATCGTCTTCGAGCACCCGGGCCGCGAGACCTTCGGCGCCTCGGTCTACGTGACCCGCAAGGGCGGCACCATCGCCACCTGCGCCTCCACCTCGGGGTACATGCACGAGTACGACAACCGGTACTTCTGGATGAACCTCAAGCGGATCATCGGCTCGCACTTCGCCAACTACCGCGAGGCCTACGAGGCCAACCGCCTGATCGACCGCGGGCTGATCCACCCCACGCTGTCCAAGACGTTCCCCCTGGACCGGACCGGCGACGCCGCCTACGAGGTGCACCGCAACCTGCACCAGGGCAAGGTCGGCGTGCTGTGCCTGTCACCCGAGGAGGGCCTCGGCGTGCGCAACGAGGAGAAGCGCGCCAAGCACCTCGACGCGATCAACAGGTTCCGCGGCATCTGATCCCCGAGCAGGTCGGGCGCGCCGTGACGCTCCGGCGCGTCCGACCCCGGCTCGCGCAGGACGCGGTCCACACGCGGCGACCGCCCGCTCGAGCCGATCAGAGGGTGGCCAGCCAGCCGAGCAGGGCGTCGGTGACCGCGTCCGGGTCCTCCACCGCTGTCAGGTGCCCGGCGGCCGGGATCTCGACCACGGTCGTGGCACTGCCCCCTGATCGCGCGGCATCGGCCATCGCCGCGCATCGGCGGCCGGCGAGATCGTGTCCTCGGCGCCGTACAGGACCAGCACCGGCCCGCCGAACGCCGCGATGTCGGCCAGGGAGTCCGGACGGGCCGCCATCGCGCGCTGGGCCCACGCGACGCCGGCGGCCGGCTGGGCGCCGATCCACCGGCGCACGGTCGCGACCACGTCGGGCCGGGAGTCGCGGGTGGTGGCGCCCAGGAGGTTGGGCAGCATCCCGTCGGCGATCCCGGCCGCAGTCCCCGCCGCCTCGACCGCGGCGGCGACCGCCTCGCGGTTCGCGGCCGCCTCCGGGGTGTCGGCACCCGCCTTGGTGTCGGCCAGGACGATCGCCGACAGCCGGTCGGGGTGCCGGCGCAGCAGCGCCATCGTCACGTAGCCGCCCATCGACAGCCCGCCCACGACGGCCCGCTCGATCCCCAGGTGATCCAGGAGCTCCACGACGGCATCGGCCATCACGTCCAGCGAGGGCGGCTCCGGGGCCAGCGCACTCCCGCCGAATCCCGGGAGGTCCGGGGTGATCACCCGATGGCCCGCCTGGCCAGCGCCTGGCGCTGGGCGGCCCACAGGGAGCTGTCCATCGGGAACGCGTGCAGGAGGACGACGGCCGGTACCGGATCCGCTCTCGATGTGATGCAGCATGCCGTGAAGGCTACGCCGCGCGCGACCCGACGTGGAGACCTTCCCGAAGGGCCGGGGAGTAGGGTCGTCCGCCATGGAGTTGCCTGGCGGTCTGACCCTGCGCAACGCCACGCCGGGGGACCTGGCGCAGCTCCACGACCTGCTCGCCGAGCGCGGGGACCCCGCCGACGCCGCCGACCTCGACCTGGTCGTCCACGATCCCGACGAGGGGTTCACTGTCGTGCGCGGTCGTGGTCGATGGCGACCGAGTCGTGTCGACCGCCACCCTGCTGCGCGAGACCGTCTGGGTCGACGAGGTCGCCGTACCCGCAGGGCAGGTGGAGCTCGTGGCCACCCACCCCGGATACGAGGGACGGGGGCTGGTGCGCACGCTGATGGCCTGGGCCCACGAGCAGTCCCGCCAGCGGGGCGACCTGCTGCAGGTGATGATCGGGATCCCGTACTTCTACCGGCAGTTCGGCTACGCCTACTCCATCCCCATGAGCCGGTGGCGAGCGCTCTCGACCCCACTCTGAGCCGATCCCTCGATCACCGTTCGGCCGGCCGCGCCTGCAGACATCGTGGATCTCATGCGCCTGCACGACGCCGCGCAGGACGGCGCCGGCGTGCGCATGCCGCACTCCCCGGCCTGCTGGCGGTGGCTGCTGGCCCGGGAGGGGAGCACCCAGTCGTGGCCGAGCGCGATGGGAAGGTCACGGGCACCGGGCGATCGACACCACCCGACGAGGGCGGGGCCCTGGGCGAGCTGGCAGCAGACGACCCTGCCAGCGCCCTGTCGGTGGTGCCCATGCGGCTGGGATCGGCGGTGGTCGAGCTGCTGGTCCAGGATCGACCAGCGACCGTGCGCTGGAGACGCCATCGAGCCCTTCCTCGAACCGCCCCATGGGCGGCCCGAGTGGTACTACGCCCGAGTCGAACAGCCGGGTCCACTCTCGAGCACCTCGGACCGGTGCTGACGCGACGCCTGCGCGACGCCGGACTCGGGGACGCCACGCACGACGTCCTCATCTCGTCGTTCCGCTCACACGTGCGGTTCACGATCGGACCGAGGGCATGGGAACCGTGCAGCCAGGGCGGCCCGCTGCAGTCCCCGGGTAGCCTCGGGGGGTCAGGCCTGCCGCCCGACGCCTGGCCGCAGCTGGTGCTCGGACCCCACGGCGCGACTGGCCTGGCCGAACGCCTGCCCGACTGCTACTTGGGCAGCCAGGGCGAGCTGATGGCGGCGCTGTTCCCACCACAGACCGCCGACCTCCTCACGTTCTACCTCGCCGGTCTGACCCGGTCGCCTGACCCGGACCTCTCTCGCGTCGAGGTCGGCGACGCCGCTGAGTGCTGAGCCCTGGCCCGCGTCACGACGCGCAGCTCGCTCCGGGGCACCCGGCTGGGCATGTGAGCGGCACCCGTGACGCGGGCTACCGTTGCCCACGTGGCGCGGAGGAACCGTCGACGCGACGATGAAGCGCCGCATGCGCCCCCTGGGGTCGGTGCAGGCCTCCCAGTCCCACCCCGACGGCGAGTGGCACGTGCGCACGATCACCGGCGCCGGCGCCACGAAGGCCTACCGGTGCCCGGGGTGCGAGCAGGAGATCCGCCCGGGCGTGGCGCACATCGTGGCCTGGCGGGCCGACCGCCACGACGGCGACGAGTTCCGCCGGCACTGGCACACCCCCTGCTGGACCAACCGCTCCCGCTGGCGCCCCCGGTAGGAGCGTCCCGGCACGGGCTGGAGCCGCCGGCCGGCACGACGCCGGAACCGACGACCGGCGCCTACCCTTGCCCTGTGACCACGATCGCCGCCAACTCGGTCCTGCCCGCCCGCCGGTACCCCGTCTCGCTGCTCACCGAGGACGGCGTGCGGCTGGTCGGCGAGTGGTCGCTGCCGCTGGAGGACGACCCGCAGCGCCGTCATCGTGTTCTGCCACCCGCTGCCCACGCACGGCGGATCCATGGACAGCCACCTGATCCGCAAGGCCGCGTGGCGGCTCCCGGCGCTGGCCGGCGATCGGCGTCCTGCGGTTCAACACCCGCGGGACCACCGCCGGCGCGGGCACCAGCGAGGGCGCGTTCGACGAGAACCGGGGCGAGGGCCAGGACCTCCTGGCGGCCGTGGCCGAGGTCACCGCGCAGGGGTTCGTGGACCCCTGGGCGGTCGGCTGGTCGTTCGGCACCGACGTGATCCTGCGCTGGGGCAACGTCGACCCGGTGGCCGGGGCGGTGCTGCTCTCCCCGCCGGGCCGGTGGTCCGACGACCGCCGACGTCGCCGGCTGGGCGGCCTCGGGGCGGCCGCTCACCGCGCTGGTCCCCGAGTTCGACGAGTTCGCCTCCCCCGAGGTCGTCGCCCGCCGCTTCGCCGGGGTTCCCCAGGCCGAGGTCATCGCGGTCCCGGGGGCCAAGCACCTGTGGGTCGGCGAGACCTACGCCCGCATCGCCCTGGACGGGATCGTCGCGGGCGGTCGCGCCCGCGGCCGCCCCGCTGCCCACCACCTGGCACGGGCCGATGGAGCGCTGGAGCGACGTGCCCCCGTTCGCCCACATGGACCGCGACGCCTGAGGGCGCCGACGCGCAGGTGCCCCGACCGGTCGCGGCCGGGGCACCTGACGTCGTCAGCGTGCGCCTACTTCGCGTAGGAGCGGAACCCGCGGCCGGTCTTGCGGCCCAGGTACCCGGCGGTGACCAGGTGCTCGAGCATCGGCGCCGGGGCGAACCCGGGCTCGCGGAACTCGCGGTACAGCGTCTGCTGGATCGCCAGGGAGACGTCGTTGCCGACCACGTCGAGCAGCTCGAAGGGACCCATCGGCAGCCCGCAGCCCTTCTTCATCGCCACGTCGATCTCGTCGGCGGTCGCGTAGTGCGCCTCGAGCATCCGCACGGCGTCGTTGAGGTACGGGAACAGCAGGGCGTTGACGATGAACCCGGCACGGTCGCCGCAGTGCACGGCGTGCTTGCCGGTCCGCCGGCACACCTCCGCGGCGGTCGCGATGACGTCGGGCGCCGTCGAGACGTGGGCGACGATCTCGACCAGGCGCATGATCGCCGCGGGGTTGAAGAAGTGCATGCCCACGACGTCCGCCGGCCGCTCGTCACGGCGGCCATCTCGACGACCGGCAGGCTCGAGGTGGTCGTGGCCAGCACGGCACCCGGCTTGCAGATCTCGTCGAGGTTGGCGAACAGCGCGGTCTTGACCCCGATCTCCTCGACGACGGCCTCGACCACGAGGTCCACGTCGGCGAGGTCGTCCAGCGACGCTCGTGCCGGAGACCCGCGCCAGGGCCTGCGGCCATGGCCTCCTCGGTGAGCTTCCCGCGCTGCACGCCCTTGGTCAGGGAGCGCTCGAGGGCGGCGCGCACGGCGGCGATCTTCTCGGGCGAGCGCGCCACGTAGACGGTCTCGTACCCGGACTTGATGAAGACCTCGATGATCCCCGTGGCCATCGTGCCGGAGCCGACGACGCCCACCTTCTCGATCGGTGCGCCCGGCGCCGAACGCACCGCCCGCGGCCGGGGTCAGCGCATCGGCGACCACCGTCGACGAGCCGGGCGCCTCGTAGGTGTAGAAGCCCTGGCCGGACTTGCGGCCCTTCATCCCGGCGGTGACCATCTGCTTGATGATCGGCGCCGGCGCGTGCAGCCGGTCGCGGCTCTCCTTGTACATCGTGTCCAGGATCTTGTACGCGGTGTCCAGGCCGATCAGGTCCAGCAGGGCCAGCGGGCCCATCGGGTAGCCGCAGCCCAGGCGCATCGCGGCGTCGATGTCCTCGCGCGAGGCGTACCGGCGCCTCGTACATGGTCGCCGCATGGTTCAGGTAGCCGAACAGCAGCGCGTTGGCGATGAAGCCCGCGCGGTCGCCGACGACGACCGGCTCCTTGCCCAGGGACTCGGCGAACGCCACTGCCTGGTCGACGACGTCCGGCGCGGTCACCACGGTGCGCACGATCTCCATGAACGACAGCACGGGCGCCGGGTTGAAGAAGTGCATGCCCGACGCACGCGGTCGGGGCGGCCCGGTGACCACCGAGATCTGGGTCACGGACAGGCTGGAGGTGTTCGTGGCGATGATCGCCTCGGCACGAGGATCTTGTCGAGCGTCGGCGACGACGGGGCCCTTGATCTCGAGGTCCTCGGTCACGGCCTCGATGGCCAGCTCCCGGTCGGCGAGCTCGGAGATGTCGGTGGTGAACCGGATCCGCCCGAGCAGCGCGGCACGCTCCTCCTCGGTG
Organism: uncultured Actinomycetes bacterium; assembly: GCA_963729885.1. Taxonomy (GTDB): domain Bacteria; phylum Actinomycetota; class Actinomycetes; order S36-B12; family CAIYMF01; genus Prado023. Next base: position 9,771 of record CAVSQK010000036.1, on the reverse strand, counting down.
AGCTTGCCCCGCTCGACGGCGCGCGCCGTGGACTTCTCGACGGACGCCCGGCCCCGGGCGAGCGCGGCATCCGAGACCTCGACGCCGATCACGTCGACGCCCGCGCGGGCCAGGACCTCCACGACGCCGGCGCCCATGGTGCCCAGTCCGACAACGCCCACCCTGCTGATCTGGCCCATGCTCATCCTCCCGAGAAGAACGCCCGAAATGCCCACGGCATGGCTGGATCCACGCCACCGTCCAGTCTTGCACCAGCACGTCGGGGCTGGTCAGCGACCCCCATCCCAGTAGGCGCCGCAGGTACCCTGTGCGGATGCGACTGGTGGTGGCCGACTGCTCCGTGGACTACGTCGGCAGGCTCTCGGCCCACCTGCCCATGGCCACCCGGCTGATCCTGACCAAGGCCGACGGCTCGGTGTCGGTGCACGCCGACGACCGCGCCTACAAGCCGCTGAACTGGATGAGCCCGCCGTGCGCGGTGCGCGAGGAGGTCGACGACGCCGGCAGCGGCACGTGGACGGTCTCGAACCGGGCCGGCGAGAACCTGATCATCACGATCAGCGCCGTGCACCACGACTCCCGCCACGAGCTCGGCGTCGATCCCGGGCTGGTCAAGGACGGCGTGGAGGCGCACCTGCAGGCGCTGCTCGCCGACCAGCCGGGGGTGTTCGGCGCCGGCTGGGAGCTGGTCCGCCGCGAGCACATGACCGCCATCGGCCCGGTGGACATCCTGTTCCGCGACCATGCCGGCGGGCCGCGGTCGCGGTGGAGGTCAAGCGCCGCGGCGACATCGACGGCGTCGAGCAGCTGACCCGCTACCTCGAGCTGCTCAACCGCGACCCGCTGCTCGCGCCGGTCGCCGGGGTGTTCGCCGCCCAGGAGATCAAGCCGCAGGCCCGCACGCTGGCCGAGGACCGCGGCATCCGCTGCGTCGTCGTCGACTACGACGCCCTGCGCGGGGTCGACGACCCGGACTCCCGGCTGTTCTGAGCAGAGGCGGCATGCGTTGACCGTCGCCCTCGGGACGGCGTGGATGCGCCGACCGGTGGTCCACCCGCTGGGCGGCCACGATCAGGCGCCCCGATGCTCCCACGCACACGGACTCCGTCCGTATGGACTGCGGTCAACGCCGCGCCCAGCAGGGCGACGCACACGGAATCGCCCTCAATGCGCCGCCTCGCACCAGGCTCAATGCAGGCGGTTCCACGTGCGTCGACGGGCTCGGCACTCTCCGCAGCTGCCCTCGCAGAAGGACGGTTTCGTGCGCGCGACTCGGTCTACGCGGTCGGGCGTGCCGCACCGACACGCGTCACGGACCTAGCCCACCGCGACGCGAGCCGGGGCGGCGACGGCGCGCCCACCGTCAGGGTGTCCAGCCGCCAGCCACCAGTGCGCGCATGATCCGCTCCATGACGACGTGCGGGGTCCGGAACGTCTCGCGCCCCGTCCAGCGCACCACGTCGTTCCCGGCGTCGCGCAGGTGCCCCTCGCGCTCCTTCTCCCGGACGAACTCCGTCTGGGTCGCGGTACTTGCCCTCGCCGTCGGCCTCCCCGATGACCCGGTACTTCTCCCACCGGAAGTCGACGGCGTAGGTGCCGGCCGCTCGTTCGGACACGAGCCTGGAGCTGCGGCGTGGGCAGGCCAGCCAGGTGCATGTGCCCGCCGCTGAACGACTCGAGCGGGGACTCCCGGCGGACGTCCACCAGGGCCAGGAGGTCCATGCAGCCGACTCGCAGCACCCGGCACCCGGACGTGAGCCACCGCCTCCATCAGCGGCACGAGGGCTGCTGTGCGCAGGCGCGCGTTGTCGTAGTGCCGGCGGTCAAGGGACCCTGCGAGGTCAGCGAAGGCCAGGCGAGCCGCTGCGTCGGCCACCATCAGACCCATCGGGAGCGGAACTCCCGCAGCGACGTCGAGCGCAGTCCTCGCGGGTGTCGTCACAACCAACCCCGACGGGAGCGTCACCACGTGGTGCCCAGGGAGCGACCCGAGGTGGATCCGGCGATCCGAGGACGTACGGCTCCTGTCTGAGGCCGACGCCGGGCGGGTGAGGTGCACCGGCCCGGCAGCCACTCGATCCGTGTCGAACAGCGGGAGTCCGAGCGCCAGGGCCGCGGTCTCGTGGCTGGCGACACGGCCCAGGTGCGGCCACCTGCTCGGCCAGCGCCCGCAGGAGGTGCAGCTGCACGGGATCCTCCGGGACGGCATCGCGCCGCAACGTAGACCCCGTGGCGCAGCCGGGTGATCCTGCCCGAGGCGACGGGCGGATCTCAGCCGCTTCTCGGTGATCCCGAGCGGCGCCACGTGGGCGGCGGTGAACGGGGTGCTTGGGAGGGGACCAGGGGTCTGGAGTTCGCACGTGGCCAATCTCGTGCGATCCAGTGGCTGCAGCCAAGGGGCGCGGTGGACTCTGTGGACAAGCTCCGCTGTCGTCCAGCACGCCGCACGTACGCCTGCGTGCCTCGAAGCCGGGAGAGCCCCCTTCTGGCCTCGGAGCCGGGATGGCTCGGACAGCCGTCGGACCCGTCGACCCACGGACCCACGCAGCGCGACACGGCAGCGGCGACGAGGCTCCGAGCACACGAAACCGGCCGATACACCCGGGTGCGACGGCGCAACACCCGCTCCGCGCACATCACACCGCCCGTTTGGGCGCCCGGATCACGGCCAGACGGGCGGTCCGGTGTGCGCCGTCGGCCCGAGCCCCGCCCAGCCGCCTGTGAAGAGCCCTTTCGCGTGCGTCGAGCCGACAGGGCACCTTCGGAGAGGGCAGTGAGGGGATCCCTTGAACCTCAGGCCAGTCCGTGTGCCTCCCGGATCGTCGGCCACGACCCGGCCATCACCGCGGTCGCGTCGTAGTCCTTGGGCGTGAACACCGCCGCGACGCCCTGCCCGAGCAGCGCCGCCGCGTCGGAGTCCGGGATGATCCCACCGACCACCACGGGCACGTCGGCCATCCCGGCCGCGCGCATGCCGGCCAGCACCTCGGGGACCGCGACCATGTGCGAGCCGGACAGGATCGACAGGCCCACGACGTGCACGTCCTCGGCCACGGCCGCAGCCACGATCTGGGCCGGCGTCAGGCGGATGCCCTGGTAGACCACCTCGAACCCGGCGTCACGGGCACGCACGGCGATCTGCTCGGCCCCGTTGGAGTGGCCGTCGAGGCCGGGCTTGCCGACCAGGAAGCGCAGGTGCCCGCCGCCGATCTCCTCACCCGTGCGCCGCACCTCCTCGCGCACCACCGCCAGGGCCTCGTTGCCGGCCACGAAGCCGGACACGCCGGACACCCCGGTGGGCGCGCGGTACTCGCCGAACACCTCGCGCAGGGTCTGGCTCCACTCCCCCACGGTCACCCCCGCGCGGGCGCACTCCAGGGAGGCCGGGATCAGGCTGCCCGTGCCGGCCGCTGCCGCGGCGAGGGCCGCCCGCGCGGCGGTCGCACGGGCCTCGTCGCGACCGGCTCGCCACTGCGCGCACGGCGTCTGCTGCTGCCTGCTCGACGTGCGGGTCGATGACCTGGATCGCGGTGTCGAGGTCGGCCAGCAGCGGGTTGGGCTCCGAGGAGGTGAACATGTTCACCCCGATCACGACGTCCTCGCCGGACTCGACCCGCCCGCGCCGGGCTGCGTGCGCCCCCACGAGGGCCGACTTCATGTAGCCGCTCTCCACCGCCGCGACCGCCCCGCCCATCGCCTGCACGCGCTCGAGCTCCTCGCGCGCCCCGGCCACCAGGGCGGCGGTCTTCTCGGCGACGACGACCGACCCCTCGAACAGGTCCGGGTACTCCAGCAGGTCGGACTCGTAGGCCAGCACCTGCTGCATCCGCAGGGACCACTGCTGGTCCCAGGGCCGCGGCAGGCCCAGTGCCTCGTTCCAGGCCGGCAGCTGGATGGCGCGGGCGCGGGCGTCCTTCGACAGCGTCACGCCGAGCATCTCCAGGACGATCCGCTGGATGTTGTTCTCCGGCTGCGCCTCGGTCAGGCCCAGGGAGTTGACCTGCACGCCGTAGCGGAACCGGCGCTGCTTGGGGTCGGTGACCCCGTAGCGCTCCAGGGTCAGGGAGTCCCAGAGCTCGACGAAGGCGCGCATCTTGCACATCTCCTCGATGAAGCGCACCCCGGCGTTGACGAAGAAGGAGATCCGGCCGACGACCTCGCCGAAGCGGTCGGCGGGCACCTGCCCGGAGTCGCGCACGGCGTCGAGCACGGCGATCGCCGTGGCCAACGCGTAGGCGATCTCCTGCACGGGCGTCGCACCGGCCTCCTGCAGGTGGTAGCTGCAGATGTTGATCGGGTTCCACTTGGGGATGTCGGTGACCGTGTAGGCGATCATGTCGGTGATCAGCCGCAGGCTCGGGGCCGGCGGGAAGACGTAGGTCCCGCGCGACAGGTACTCCTTGATGATGTCGTTCTGGGTCGTGCCCGACAGCGCGGCCGGCGCGATCCCGTTCTCCTCCGCCACAGCCACGTACAGCGACAGCAGGTACATCGCGGTGGCGTTGATGGTCATGGAGGTGTTCATGCGGTCCAGCGGGATGCCGTCGAGCAGCTTGTGCATGTCGCCGATGTGGCTGATCGGCACGCCCACCTTGCCGACCTCGCCACGTGCCAGCTCGGCGTCCGGGTCGTAGCCGGTCTGGGTGGGCAGGTCGAAGGCGACCGACAGTCCGGTCTGACCCTTCTCGAGGTTGCGCCGGAACAGCTCGTTCGACGCCGTCGCCGAGGAGTGCCCGGCGTAGGTGCGCATCATCCAGGGCTTGTCCTTGGGCATGTCAGCCTCCGTAGGTGTAGAAGCCGCGGCCGGACTTGCGGCCGAGGTCGCCGGCGATGGCCATGCGGGTGATCAGCTCCGGCGGGTAGAACGCCTGCTCCGCGGTCTCGTTGTAGATCGACATCGAGGCCCGGCGCATGACGTCGATGCCCGTGAGGTCGGCGGTCGCCAGCGGACCCATCGCGTGGCCGAAGCCGAGCTTGCAGGCGATGTCGACGTCCTCCGGCGTGGCCACGCCGGTCTCGACGAGGCGGATCGCCTCGTTGACCAGCGCGGTGATGATCCGGGTGGTGACGAACCCGGCCACGTCCCGGTTGACCACGATGCACGTCTTGCCGATCCCCTCGGCCCACGTGCGCGCGGCGGCCAGGGTCTCGTCGGAGGTCTTCAGGCCCCGGACCAGTTCGCAGAGCTTCATCATCGGGACGGGCGAGAAGAAGTGGGTGCCGACGACCGCCTCGGGGCGCTGGGTGGCCGCCGCGATCCGCGTGATCGGGATGGCCGAGGTGTTGGTCGCCAGGATCGCCCCCTGCGGGGCACGGCGGTCCAGGTCGGTGAACAGGGAGGCCTTGAGGTCCACCTCCTCGATGATCGCCTCCACGATGACGTCGGCCCCGGACGCGCCGTCGAGGTCCGTCGTGCCGGTGATGCGGGCCAGGGCAGCCTCGGCGTCCGCGGGGCTGATCGCGCCCTTCTCGGCGAACCGGGCCAGCGAGGCCTCGATCGCGTCTCGTCCCCTGGCGACCGCCTCGACGGAGATGTCGCGCAGGATCACCTCGTGCCCGGCGACCGCGCTGACCTGCGCGATGCCCGAGCCCATGAGCCCCGCTCCGACGACCATGACAGTGGACATTCGACCTCCTCCGGACGGCGATTCCCTCGATCCTATCGCCCGAGGTTACTGCTCGGTAACCTCAGGGGGGCCGCCCCCGATCGCCCACGCAGCGCCCGATCCGCGCCCTCCCCCGACCGGCGTGCCTGACCGCTCGATCCGCCATCGTGCGGCTCGATCCCGGACCGATCCGCTCGTCGGACCGCCACTCGTCCGGTATCCGGATGGATCGTCGTCGGGGCGGGGGGTGGGCAGGTTGGGGGTGCTCGGAGACCACGTGCAGCGGGGGTCGCGGGGGTCGGACGTCGCAGGCGGTCAGACGTCGAACGGGCTGGGCATGTCCAGCCGCTCGATCTGCGCGCCGATCCCGACGAGGTTGGGGACGAACCCGGCGTATCCGCGCTCCACGTGGTGGATCTCGTACACGGTCGTGTAGCCGTGCGCAGCGAGCCCAGCCAGGACCAGGCCGGCGCCGGCCCGGATGTCAGCCGCCTCGACCGGGGCCCCGGACAGCGCGACCCTGCCGCGGACGAGGGCGTGATGGCCGTCGGTGCGCACGTCCGCGCCGAGCCGCACGATCTCGTTGACGAAGCGGAACCGTGCCTCGAACAGGTTCTCGGTGATCATCGCGGTGCCGTCGGCGATCGCGTTGAGGGCGATGAACTGCGGCTGCAGGTCGGTCGGGAACCCCGGGTAGGGCAGGGTCACGATGTCGACCGCGCGCGGCCGGTCGTCCATCCTGACCCGGAATCCGCCGTCCTCGATGTGGACCGTGGCCCCTGCGGAGGCCAGCTTGTCCAGCGCCATCTCCAGGTGCTTGCCGATGGCGCCACTGACGAACACATCCCCGCCGGTGATGGCCGCGGCAACGGCCCACGTCCCGGCGACGATCCGGTCCGGGACCGTGGCGTGCTCCACCGGGTAGCAGCTCCTCGACGCCCTCGACCGTGAGGGTCGAGGACCCCGCGCCCTCGATCCGGGCACCCATCCCGACGAGCATCTGGCAGATGTCGACGATCTCCGGCTCGCGGGCCGCGTTGTCGATGACCGTGGTGCCCCTGGCCAGCACCGCGGCCATGAGGATGTTCTCCGTCGCGCCGACACTCGGGAAGTCCAGCCAGATCTGCCCACCGTGCAGGGCGCCTGCCTTGGCCACGAGGAAGCCGTGCTCGTTCTCGAACGTCGCTCCGAGCTTCTGCAGGCCGGCGATGTGCATGTCGAGCCCCCGGGAGCCGATGGCATCGCCCCCGGGCAGCGCGACGTCGGCAGCGCCGCAGCGCGCGATGAGCGGGCCGAGCACGCAGATCGAGGCGCGCATCCGGCGGACGAGGTCGTAGTCGGCCTGGTGGTGGGGCACCTCGGGGACGTCGATGGTGACGGTGCCGCCCAGCGTCGGTCCGGGACGGTCGTGCTCCACCTCGCAGCCGAGGCGGCGGAGCAGCTCGGCCATGATCGCCACGTCGAGGATGTCGGGGACGTTGGTGATGGTCGTCCGGCCCCGGGCGAGCAGGGCGGCGGCCATCAGCTTCAGGACGCTGTTCTTCGCGCCCACGACGCCGATCTCGCCCTCGAGGCGCTGACCGCCCGTGACCCGGAACACCTGCTGCATGGGGGCCATCGTAGGGCCGACTGCGGGCCTGAGGCCGGGGGCATAGGCTGCCCGTATGGTCAATCTCACCCGCATCTACACCCGCACCGGCGACGACGGGACAACCTCCCTCGGCGACATGAGCCGCACCACCAAGAACGACCTTCGACTGATCGCCTACGCCGACGTGGATGAGTCCAACTGCGTCATCGGGGTGGCGATCGCCGAATGCGACCTGCCCGACGACGTGCGGGCGGTGCTCCTGCGCATCCAGAACGAGCTCTTCGACGTCGGAGCCGACCTGTGCACGCCGGTGGTGCCCGATCCGGCGTACCCGCCGCTGCGGGTCGAGACCGACTACATCGAGCGCCTCGAGGCCGAGATCGACGCGTACAACGCCCAGTTGCCCGCGCTGCGCTCGTTCGTCCTGCCCGGGGGGACGGCCGCCTCGGCGCACCTGCACGTGGCACGCACCGTGGTGCGCCGCGCCGAGCGGGCCACCTGGGCCGCCATGGACGAGCACGGCGCCGAGATGACCACCCTGCCCGCCACGTACCTGAACCGGCTCTCCGACCTGCTGTTCGTCCTGGCGCGCCACGCCAACCTCGACGCCGGCGACATCCTCTGGAAGCCCGGAGGCGAGCGGGGCTGACCCCCGCTCCACGCGTTCGACGTCCCGAGGCCCGCGTTCCAGCGCTGCGGGCCCGCGCCTCGATCTGGTTCATCCGGATCTCGGACTAACGGGACTCGCGATTCCGGATGAAACCGGGATCGAGCCGCGCGAAAGAGGATCGATCCAGGGGGACGCCGGCACGCTGGGGCGGTGCGCGAACCGTGTGGCTCAGCCGCCCATGTGCATCGTCTTGTGCTCCACGCCGAGTGCGGCCTTGAGCCGGGTGCGGGCCCGCAGCTCCGCGGCCTTCTCCGCCTTGCTCACCGTCCCGTCGGCCATGATCCGGTCGAGGGCCGCCTGGGCACGGGCCACGTCGATCTCGCTGTCGAGCTCAGCGGTCTCGGCGAGGATCGCGACCTCGTTGTTGGCCACCGAGAAGAAGCCGCCGTGCACGGCCGCGCCGATCTTCTCGCCCTCCAGCGTCTCGATGCGCACGGGTCCGTCGATGAGCAGCGCCAGGACCGGCTCGTGCCCGGGCAGGATCCCGATCTCGCCCTCGGGGGTCGTGGCGACCACCATGCGCGCCGGGCCCACCCAGATCTCGCGGTCCATCGCGACGAGGGAGACCTTGAGCTCACCCATGACCCGCTCCTCAGCCCTTCAGCTTGGCGGCGTTGCGCTCGACGTCCTCGATGCCACCGGACATGAAGAACGCCTGCTCGGGGATGTGGTCGTACTCGCCCTCGGCCAGGGCCTTGAACGAGGCGATGGTCTCCTCGACCGGGACGAACGAGCCCGGCATGCCCGTGAACTGCTCGGCGACGAACATGTTCTGGCTCAGGAAGCGCTGGATGCGACGCGCCCGGTTGACCAGGACCTTGTCCTCCTCCGAGAGCTCGTCGATGCCCAGGATGGCGATGATGTCCTGCAGGTCCTTGTACCGCTGCAGGATCTCCTTGGTCCGCGCCGCGACCGCGTAGTGCTCGTCGCCGACGATCCGGGGGTCGAGGATGCGCGACGTGGAGTCCAGCGGGTCCACGGCCGGGTAGATGCCCAGCTCGGAGATGGGCCGCGAGAGCACCGTCGTGGCGTCCAGGTGGGCGAACGTCGTGGCCGGGGCGGGGTCGGTGAGGTCGTCGGCGGGGACGTAGATCGCCTGCAGGGAGGTGATCGAGTGCCCACGGGTCGAGGTGATCCGCTCCTGGAGCATGCCCATCTCGTCGGCGAGCGTCGGCTGGTAGCCCACGGCCGAGGGCATGCGGCCCAGCAGCGTGGAGACCTCCGAGCCGGCCTGCGTGAACCGGAAGATGTTGTCGATGAAGAGCAGCACGTCCTGCTTCTGCACGTCGCGGAAGTACTCGGCCATCGTCAGCGCCGAGAGCGCCACGCGCAGGCGGGTGCCCGGCGGCTCGTCCATCTGGCCGAACACCAGGGCGGTGTCGTTGATGACGCCGGACTCGGTCATCTCCAGGAAGAGGTCGTTGCCCTCACGGGTGCGCTCCCCCACGCCGGCGAACACCGACACGCCGCCGAAGTTCTTGGCGACACGCGTGATCATCTCCTGGATCAGGACCGTCTTGCCCACGCCGGCGCCGCCGAACAGGCCGATCTTGCCGCCCTTGACGTAGGGGGTGAGCAGGTCGATGACCTTGATGCCGGTCCAGAAGACCTCGGTCTTGCTCTCCAGCTGGTCGAAGGCCGGCGGCTGGCGGTGGATGCCCCAGCGCTCGGTGATCTCCAGGGAGGACTCCGGGACGTCCAGCGGCTTGCCGAGCGTGTTCCACACGTGGCCCTTGGTCACGTCCCCGACGGGGACGGTGATCGAGTCGCCGGTGTCACGAACCTCGGCCCCGCGGACGAGGCCGTCGGTGGGCTGCATGGAGATCGCCCGGACGAGGTTGTCGCCCAGGTGCTGGGCGACCTCGAGGGTGAGCATGCGGGTGCCGCCGCCCTCCTCCCCGACG
>CAVSQK010000035.1:0-45126 GCA_963729885.1 uncultured Actinomycetes bacterium | reverse complement strand
TGGCGATCCAGACCATGCTCCTGGCGATCGGCCTGGCTCTGCCGGGCCTGGTGGGTGCCCTGCTGCTGCTGCTGACCGGGTGGCCGTTCTGGGTCACCGGGCTGATCACCCTCCTGCTCGCCGCCGTCCTCCTGCCGGTGGCCTTCGCCGGCACGACGATGCAGTTCTACGACCTGAGGCGCCGTGGTTCCGGGCAGGAGTCACAGCCCGGCAGGGAGCCGGTCGCCGCGGGTAACACGGGGCGGCCCGCGCGCTCGCTGACGGCTGTGCGGCCCAGCCCCGATCCGTGGTGCGGCGCCTACCATCGGCGGATGAGCGAGCCGGTCGAGGTGTGGAGGACGGCCACGGCGATCGCGATCCTGCTCGTGGTCACGGTGGCCGTCCTGGGCCTGGGTCGGATCCCGGTCCAGCGCGAGCTGCTCGTCTCCGCGGGTCGGGCGATGGTCCAGGCGCGGCGGTGGCGCTGGTGATCGGCTGGATCTTCGTCCACCCGCAGGGGGCCGTGGCCTACGTGGCGGTGATGCTGGCCACCGCCACGGCCACGGCAGTCCGTCGGATCGGGTGCGGGTGGCGGCGGTCCGGCTCGGTCCTGATGGCCATCGTGGCCGGCGCGGCCATGACCGTCGGGGTCGTCTGCCTCACGGGCGCGCTGGCCTGGGACGTGCAGGTGGTGCTGCCCTTCACCGCGCAGATGATCGGCGGGGCGATGACCGCCGCGCTCCTGGCCGGAGCGCGGATGCGCGACGACGCGATCCAGCGCTGGGACGAGGTGGAGGGCTACCTGGCACTCGGCGCGAGCGGGGCCCGGGCGGTGGCCCCGCTGGGCCGGGTGGCGGTGCACGCGTCCCTGTCGCCGGCGCTGGACCAGACCAAGAGCGCCGGCCTCGTGCTGCTGCCGGGCTCGTTCGTCGGGCTGCTGCTGGGTGGCGCGAGTCCGGCCACGGCGGCACAGGTGCAGCTGCTGGTCCTGGTCGGGCTGATCCTGGCCCAGGCGGTGGCGTCGCTGATGACGACGCGGCTGCTGGGCCCGGCCGCGGGGGAGCGCAAGCCGACCGGCTGGGTGGCCGCTCACTGACCGGGCTGGGCTAGGGGAGGTGGGCGGGCTGGGCGTGGCCTCAGCGGGCGTCCTCGCGGCCGGCCTGGCGGGCCAGGGCCTCGGAGACAGCCGGATTGCCGCGGACCATGGCACGGGCCAGCGGGGTCCAGGGCCCGTCATCGAGTACCCGGCCGGTCGTGCGCAGCGAGTTCTCCATCCGGGCGCGCACGAACGGCACGCAGTCCTCATCGACGATGGCCACCAGGGCGATCCCGCCGATGGGCAGGATGTCATCGAGCATGGCGACCATGGCCTCGACCTCACGGCGGCTGTTGCGGTGGCCGATGACGCCGCCGGCCACCGCCCCGATGGCCGCGCCCCACCAGGGATAGCCGGCCAGTCCGCCGCCGGCGATGCCGACCGCCGCCCCGGTGCCGATGCCATAGGCACGCGTGCCCCCTGACCCGGTGTCAGCGACGCGCCGCGGTAGCCGCGGTGCAGAAGCGCGGCACCCCCCACGGCGCCCTCAGCCAGACCCCCCGCGGTGACGGCGCGCAGGTCCGCGGCGGCGTCCTCCTCGTCGAGGTACACCCCCACGACCAGCACGTACTCGCGCATCACGAACTCCTCCGGGGTCCCTGGGCCGGACGCTACTCCCGGCGGGCCCCGGGCGCGCCCCGGCGGTCCGGTCGGGGTAGGACCAGCCACGACAGCCTGGAACGGCCCCGCGCGCAGTTCCGTGGTGCCCGGGCCCCGAAATGGCGCATTCCCCGGGGCACCCACCCACTGGGTAGGCTGGCCCCGCACCCAGACCCCCCGGCTGACACGCGCCGGGCAGCACCGAGGAGAACCATGTCAGCGCAGGTCAACGTCGTCGTCGCCGGGCAGCCACAGGCACGGGACCTCGACGGCGTGACGACGTGGGCCGACGTCCTGGCCGAGGTCGTGCCGGGCCTGCGCGGCGTTGTCGTGGCCCGTGTCGACGGTGCGCTGGTCGACCTCGACCAGCCGGTGCGTGAGGGCGCGACCGTCGAGCCTGTGCTGGCCAGCGACCCCGACGGCCTGATGGTGCTGCGCCACTCCACGGCGCACGTCATGGCCCAGGCCGTGCAGGACGTCTTCCCCGAGGCCAAGCTCGGCATCGGCCCGCCGATCGAGAACGGCTTCTACTACGAGTTCGACACCGCCCGAGCCGTTCACCCCCGAGGACCTCGCGCGCATCGAGAAGCGGATGGTCGAGATCCTCAAGAAGGGCCAGCGGTTCGTCCGGCGGACCGTCACCGAGGCCGACGCCCTGGCCGAGCTGGCGGGCGAGCCGTACAAGTGCCGGCTGATCGGCTCAAGGCCGGCGGGGCCGAGGTGATGGAGGTCGGCGGGGCCGAGCTGACCATCTACGACAACGTCGACCTGCGCTCCGGCGAGCGCGTCTGGGGCGACCTGTGCCGCGGGCCGCACGTGCCCACCACCCGGCTGATCGCCCCGAACGCGTTCAAGGTGATGCGCTCGTCTGCGGCGTACTGGCTGGGCAACCAGGCCAACGAGCAGCTGCAGCGCGATCTACGGCACCGCCTGGCCGACCAAGGACGGCCTGCGCCAGTACCTCGCGTTCCTCGAGGAGGCCGCCAAGCGCGACCACCGCCGCCTGGGCATCGACTGGACCTGTTCAGCTTCCCCGACGAGATCGGCTCCGGCCTGGCCGTGTTCCACCCCAAGGGCGGCACCATCCGCCGCGACGATGGAGGACTACTCGCGCCGCCAGCACGAGGCGGCCGGCTACGAGTTCGTGTACACCCCGCACATCACCAAGTCCCAGCTCTTCGAGACCTCGGGGCACCTGGACTGGTACGCCGAGGGCATGTTCCCGGCGATGCGCTCGACGAGGAGCGCGACGCCGAGGGCAACGTCCGCCGGGCGGGCACCGACTACTACCTGAAGCCGATGAACTGCCCGTTCCACAACCTGATCTTCCGCTCGCGCGGACGCTCCTACCGCGAGCTGCCGCTGCGGCTCTTCGAGTTCGGGTCGGTGTACCGCTACGAGAAGTCCGGCGTGGTCCACGGCCTGACCCGCGTGCGCGGCATGACCCAGGACGACGCGCACATCTACTGCACCAAGGAGCAGATGGGCGAGGAGCTGCAGTCCCTGCTGCGCTTCGTGCTCGACCTGCTCAGGGACTACGGCCTGGACGACTTCTACCTCGAGCTGTCGACCCGCAACCCGGAGAAGTCCGTCGGCGAGCGACGACGAGTGGGAGGAGGCCACCGAGGCGCTGCGCCGGGCCGCCGAGGAGTCCGGGCTGGACCTCGTGCCCGACCCGGGCGGCGCGGCCTTCTACGGCCCCGAAGATCTCCGTCCAGGCCCGCGACGCGATCGGGCGGACCTGGCAGATGTCGACCATCCAGGTGGACTTCCAGCTGCCGCAGCGCTTCGAGCTGGAGTACCAGGCCGCCGACGGCACCCGGCAGCGGCCGGTGATGATCCACCGCGCGCTGTTCGGCTCGGTCGAGCGGTTCTTGGGCGTGCTCACCGAGCACTACGCCGGGGCGTTCCCGCCCTGGCTGGCCCCGGTCCAGGTGGTCGGCATCCCGGTCGCCGAGCGGCACGTGGACTACCTGCAGGAGGTCGCGGCCACCTGCGCGCCTCGGCGATCCGGGTGGAGGTGGACTCCTCCGACGACCGGATGCAGAAGAAGATCCGCAACGCCCAGAAGCAGAAGATCCCGTTCATGCTGATCGCCGGCGACGAGGACATGGAGGCCGGCGCGTGTCAGCTTCCGCTTCCGCGACGGCACCCAGCGCAACGGCGTGCCCTGGCCGAGGCGATCGCCGAGATCCGGGCCGCCGTCGACGATCACCGGCAGGTCTGAGCCCGTGGGCGCCGACGCCTGGGACCGGCTGTGGACCCCGCACCGCATGCCCTACATCCGCGGCGAGAGCCGGCCCACGGACTCCGAGGCCGGCCCGCAGTGCCCGTTCTGCCGGGTCAACGACGGTGACGACTCGCTGGTGGTGGCCCGCGGGGAGCACACGTACGTGATCATGAACCTGTTCCCGTACAACCCGGGTCACGTGCTCATCTGCCCGTACCGCCACGTCGCGGACTTCACCGACCTGACGCCCGAGGAGTCCGCCGAGATCTCGGACTTCCAGGCCCGGATGATGCGCGCGATCCGCGCGGCGAGCGCACCGCACGGGTTCAACATCGGCCTGAACCAGGGCTCCGCGGCCGGCGCCGGGATCTCCGGGCACCTGCACCAGCACATCGTGCCGCGCTGGCGCGGGGACTCGAACTTCATGACCAGCGTGGCCGGGTCCAAGACCCTGGTCATGCTGCTCGAGGACTCCCGGGACCTGCTCGCGGCGGCCCTGGCCGAGCTGGGCTGAGGGCGGGTCGCGGCCAGTCCCGGGCGCAGCAGCGGATGGCCCGCGCCGTCCAGCGTCGGGGAGCCGCTCGCCGCGATACTCACCGTATGACCCGGCCCCGCGCGATCCTGTTCGACCAGGACGGCACCCTGCTGAACACGTTCGGCCCCGCGATCGCCGCCTACTCGCGCACCGTCGGCCGCGAGATCACCTACGAGGACATCCGGCCGGTCGCCCACCTGGGGGCGGCGCGCAACCTGCTCAGCGCCCTGCTGGGCCACGAGGCCACCGACGCCGACGACGACCTGTTCCACGAGGCCCTCGCCGAAGGGGTGGCGGGGATCAGCCCCTACCCGGGGGTCCCGAGTTGCTCGACGAGCTGCGGGCGGCGGGCCTGCGCCTGGGCGTGGTGACCAACTCCGACGACCGGTCGGCCCGGATCGTGCTCGGGACCCACGGCTTCGACGAGCAGGTCGACCTCGTGGTCACCTCCGACATGGTTGACGAGCCCAAGCCCGACCCCGGGTCGATGCTCCTGGCGCTCGCCCAGCTCGGCCTGCCCGCGGCGGAGGTGTGGTACGTCGGGGACAGTGCGGCCGATATGGCTGCCGCGCGCGCTGCGGGTGTGCTCGCCGTGGTGGCCGGGTCAGGCCAGCAGGTGCCCGACATCACCGAGCACGACGACTGGTGCGACACCCCGGCCGACGTGGCCCGGCTGGCCCTCGGCTGACCGAGGCGGGCGCGAGACCTGCGCCTGCGCCGCGCGCCCCGCGCCGCCCCGCGCCGCCCCGCGCCCCATAGTCGTCGATGATCGATCCAAGTCTGAAGGGTCCGATGGCCAGCGGACTTGGAGCGATCGCCTTCGAGGCCGGCGATCCTGGATGGATCGGGGCGATCGCCTTGGGCGCGCGATCGTGGATGGATCGGGGGCGATGGCGATGGGGGCGATGGGGGGGGGGGGGGGGGGGGGGCGAGGGCCGGCCCGGGGGGCCGGGGCCGGCGCGCGAGCAGACTTGGCCTCGGCCTCGTGTACGGATCCGTCGTTTCGGGGATGCAGGGACCGATGGCCGCCCAACTCCGCAGACGACCACGTTGTTTGGGTGGCCCCGCGACGCCTCGAACGACAGGTGCGCTTGCGAGGTTGCCCGGCAGCGGTGGCCGCCACCCGCGAGACAACAGATCCGTGCGCGAGGTTCGCTCGTGAGGGCGCGGTCGGGGGCCTTGGGGGTGGTCCGGGCTGGGGCGGGTGCGCGACCGGTTGCGGCTGGGGCGCCGCGCGCCCATGGTTGGGCGATGGGCAGGCATGCACCATGCTGCGGGACGCGAGGACCCGGACCTGCACGGCACGCCCGTGGGTCGGCGGGTCGTGCTGGGCATGGCCGGGCTGGCCGGCCTCGGGGTGCTGCTCGGCAGCCGCGTGAACTCCGCACTGAGCACCGTGGTGGCCAAGGACCCCACGGGACTCACCGGGCTGATCCCGGGCAGCGGGCGGTTCCGCTACTACTCGATCGCCGGGTCGATCCCGCCCGTCTCGATGGCCGAGTACCGCCTGAAGGTCGACGGCTCGGTGGCGAGGCCGGGCGCCCTGACGATGGCCGACCTGTCCGCCCTGCCTCAGACGGACCTCACCCGCGACGTGCAGTGCGTGACCGGCTGGCGGGTTCCCGATGTCACGTGGTCCGGGGTGCGGATGCGCGACCTGCTCGACCACGTCGGTGCCGCGCCCTCGGCTGGTGCCGTGCTGTTCGGATCGTTCGACGGCCGATACACCGAGTCGCTGACGACGGAGCAGGCCCGCCGCGACGACGTTCTGGTGGCCACGGCGATGGCGGGCGGCCCGGTCACCCACGACCATGGCGGGCCGGTGCGCCTCTACGTGGCCCCGATGTACTTCTACAAGTCGCTGAAGTGGCTGGACCGGATCACCGTGGCCGACGAGGTGGTCCCCGGGTACTGGGAGGGCCACGGCTACGACGTCGACGCCTGGGTGGGGCGCTCCAACGGCCGCGACGATGACCCGGTCATCTGAGCGTGTTCGCCGGTTCAGCGCCGGCGAGCGCTGGATCCACCTGACCCTCGGCGTGCTGATGGGCGTGTGCATCGTGACGGCGGCGCTGCTCTACGTGGACCCGCTGAGCGCGCTGGTGGGCCGGCGCCGGCTGGTGGCGAGCGTCCACTACGGCGCAGGGCTGCTGCTGCCTGTCCCGCTGGTGGTCGGCTACCTGGCCTCGGCGGCGTTCCGGGCGGATGTGCGTCGGCTCAACCGGTTCCTGCCCACCGATGGGGCTTGGCTGCGTGACCTGGGCCGGGGCGGCAGCCCTCGGGCAAGTTCAACGCGGGGCAGAAGCTGAACTCGGCCTTCGTGCTCGGCTCGGTGGTCGTGATGGTGGCCACGGGCCTGATGCTGCACTACTTCGACGTGTTCCCCGACAGCATCCGCACCGGTGCCACCTTCGTGCATGACCTGGTGGCCAGTGCCGTCGTGGTGGTCGCCTGGGGCACATCTGGATGGCGTGGAACGATCCCGAGGCGCGCCGGGGGTTGCGCACGGGTTCCGTCGATCGCGAATGGGCCCAGCGTGAGCACGTGCTGTGGAGCGAGGCGCAGGTGGCACAGGAAGAGGCGCAACGCAGGGCTGCCGGGGACGCCGACGAATTCGTGGAGGGCCGGTGAGGTCCGCCGAGCCGCCGGGACGGACGCTACTGGCGCCCGGAGCCGTCCGCGGCCGGGCCCCGGGGTTACGCCCGCGGTTGTCCGCGATGGTGACGCTGGGCCCGCTGGCAGCCTCCCGAAGCGCGGCGACGGGACCGGCGACCCCGACCTAAGCCGGATCGCCACTCTGAGGCCTCTGGCGCTGACCCACGAGAAGTCGCGGTCTCGCTGGCGCTCGCCGTCATGGGCGCCCCCACCGACAGGTGCTCGGGTCTCCTCGTGCCGACTCGAAGGTGAGCGGGTCCCTCACCCGGGCACGAACGCAGAGGTCCATCTGCTCGCCGGCGGGGCTGGGAGTCCCTCAAGGAGACGGCCTACCTGTTGCGTTCGCCAGCCAATGCCCGCCGCCTGCTTGACGCGATGGAGCGGCTGGAAGCCGGCCGGGGCGTCGCCCACGACCTGGCTGAGGCTGACTGACGTGCTCCTCGTCTGGGACGAGAACGCCTGGGAGGACTACCTGCGGTGGCAGGCCCAGGACCGCAGGGTCCTCAAACGAATCAACGCCCTCTTGGCCGACTTCCAGCGCAACGGCAACGACGGAATCGGCAAGCCTGAGGCGCTCAAGCACGATTTCGCCGGGTACTGGTCACGACGCATCACCGATGAACACCGCCTGGTGAACAAGATCGCCGGGGACGAAGTGCGCATCGCTGCATGCCGCTACCACTAGGGATTGCCCGGGCAGAATCTGCTGATCAGCGCCGCAACCCTCCCGCGCCCGGTTCGCGGCGGATAGACGCGGGTCGGTTTTGCCATCGTGCCCCGCGGGCGGGAGGTACCAGGTTGGACAGATCCCGGGGGCTCGCCCCTGCGGCTGTTGTTCAGCGGACCCGAGAACGGATCTGGCGTCAGGCTTTGGTGGCGCGGACAAGTCCGGACTCGTAGGCCAGGACCACGGCCTGGGTCCGATCCCGCAGGCCCAGTTTGGCCAGGATGTTGGCGACGTGGGACTTGACGGTGGAGGCCTCGACGTGCAGGGATGCGGCGATCTCGGAGTTGTTCATTCCGCGGGCCACGAGGGTGAGGACCTCCCGCTCGCGGGGGGTCAGGGGCCTGTACAGCCTGGTGGTCGGGGATAGAGTGGTTGGTGGGCGAACTGCTCGATCAGCCGGCGGGTGGATGGAGGGGGCGAGCAGCCCGTCGCCGGCGGCCACGGCCCGGATGCCGGTGATCAGTTGGTCGGCTGGGGAGGTCTTGAGCAGGAACCCGGCTGCGCCCCCCGCGCAGCGCCTCGAAGACGTATTCGTCGAGGTCGAAGGTGGTCAGGACCAGGACTCGGCCCGGGAGCCGTCTGGTGAGTCGTCGGGTTGCCTCCAGCCCGCTCATCCGGGGCATTCGCACGTCCATCAGGACGACGTCCGGGTCGAGCGCGGCGACCATCTCGAGGGCGGCCTGGCCGTCGGCTGCGTCGCCGACCACGGTGATGTCGGGTTCGGCCTGCAGGATCATGCGCAGTCCGGCGCGGACGAGGTCCTGGTCGTCGGCGACGATGACGCGGATCACGGGGTGGTTCCCAGGGGCAGCAGGGCTCGCACGGTGTACCCGTTCGTGTCCGGTCCCGCGGTCAGGGAACCGCCGTAGAGGGCGACCCGTTCACGTAGGCCCACGAGTCCCTGGCCGGTACCGTGCTCCCGGTCCGGAGGGGTTCCCGTTGTCGGCCACGCGCACCTCGACCACCTCCGGTGAGTAGGACAGGTCCACGGCAACGTGGGACGCGTCGGCGTGCTTGAGGGTGTTGGTCAGGGCTTCCTGGACGATCCGGTAGGCCGACAGCTGCGCCCCCGCGGGCACGGTGATCGGGTCCCCGGTGACGGTCAGATCGACGGCCAACCCGGAGCCGCGGACACGATCGAGCAGCGGGTCCAGGTCCGCCAGTCCCGGTTGGGGCACCAGCTCCGCCTGCGCCCCGTCCGAGCGCAGGATTCCCAGCAACCTGCGCAGCTCATCGATCGTGTCCCGTCCGGTGGTCGCGATCGCGGCGAGCGCGGCCCGCACCTGGGGTTGGTCCCCGTCGAGCACCCGCCCGGCCCCTTCGGCCTGGACCGCCATCAGGCTCACGTTGTGGGCCACCACATCGTGCAGCTCGCGCGCAAGGCGGGAGCGCTCCCGGGACACCGCCTCCCGGGCCCGGGCATCCCGCTCGTCGGCCAACTGCTGCGCCAGGACGCGCAACTGCTCATTGCGGATCTGGCTGCGGCGCACCTCGGCGCCCAGGACCCACGCCAGGGACAGCCACACCCCGACCGGGATCCAGTCACCGACGTTCACCCCGGCGACCAGGGCCCTGGTGGCCACGCCCGCGGCCGCGATGCCCACGATCGCCGTCACCAGGACAACGAACCCAGAGCGACGCGGCTCGTGGGCGCCGACCGAGTACAGCGCGATCACCATGGCCACGAACCCGGTGAACGACCCCTGGGCGGGGGCCGCGACCACCGCCACGAGAGTGGCACTGGTGACCACGATCGCGGCCGTCAGCGCGGGGGCGCGCCGCCGCCAGAGCAGCGCGAGGGCCCCGATCGCGGCGGGGAGCACCAACCAGCGCGGCAGGTCGGATGTCAGGACCTCGGCCACCGACCCGATGAACAGCACGGCGACCAGGAGCCTGTCGCGGGTGCGTGGGCTGGGCAGCATGCTGGGCAAGGTACGCCCAACTCCGCGGAGGTGGCCATAGTCCTGACGGCGGACAGCCCGGCCTGGTCTCCCCCGCACGGGGGAGGGTGAAGTTCCGCCGCTGGGCGGTTCCCCGGCCCCGTCATCGGGGGCGACGCTTCCCACCATGAACAAGAACCTGTATCGCTTCGGCGCGCTGTGCGGACCGCTCTACGTGATCCTGGTCGTCCTGGGCAACGACGCCCTGGGCGCCGGCTCCCCCGATTCGACGGCCAGCCCCGCCGTCATCGGCCAGTGGTGGCGCTCCCACCCGGTGACCCCGGGCATGGGCGCCGTGTGGATGGTCGAACTTGTTGGGCTGCTGGCCTTCCCCGTCTTCGTCGCGACCCTGGCCTGGACGTTGCACCGCGCGGAACACCACGACACCTGGCTACCGGCCGCCGTCCTAGCTTCGGGCTGCTCTCCAGCGCCATCAAGCTGGGCTCCGGCGCCCCGATGCTGGCTCTGGCGCTCGCGCAGACACGATCCCCGACGACCTGGCAGCCGCCCTGGTCGACATGAACGCGTATGGCGTTCGTGCTGACCTGGGCCGCCGATGCCGGGATGCTCGCCGCCGCCGCAGCCGTGATCCTGCCCACCCGGTGCCTACCCCGCTGGCTCGGCTGGTGGGCGGCGCTGACCGCACCCCTGCTCCTGGCCGGAATCCCCCTGGCCATGACCGGCCCGCCGTTCTTCCTGCTCGCGCTCATCTGGATCCTCGCCGCCGGGATCGCCATGACCCGCCGCGGACCCCAGCCAACCCCGCCGAACACAGCCCACGCGCAAGAAGCCAGCCCACTTCGATTAGCATCCAGCGCGTTCGTGCGGGCACCCACACCGGGGTCGCGTGGCCCGAGCAGAGGGGATTTGGGATGCCCGGTGCGATCTCCCGAGGGAGCTCTAATGGCTCAGGGCGCTCGACGGTCACGTACCGCCCTGGCCTACGCAGGATCGCCTGTGTTCAGCAGCTACGTGGCCGTTCGCGACAACGTCCCCGGCGAACCGTTCGGCATCACAGCCCCTTTCTCTGTGAGAACCGCACTCGTCGTCGGCTGGGGAGCCGGGATCGCCCCACCATGGTTCATGCCCCTGACTGCCCTGCTGACGGCACACTGGGCCAAGGGGCCGGCCGGCCGGGCCCGGCTGCTGTCGCCTCCACCCATCGGGTTGGCCAGCATCGTCGGGCATCTCATGGAGCCGGTCACCCATCGGCCCGGATCGTGGACGCCAGACACGGCGGCATCGATCACGCTGACGCTGACAGCGTCGACGTCCCTGGCCATAGCCGGGTACGCGCGGTACATCACCAACAAGACGACAGCCGCAACGAACTACCGAGCCGCGAACCGAACCCACCGCGAACCGAACCCACCGCGAACCGAACCCACCGCACACGGCTCCTGAGTGAGGACCCTGGGTGTGGCAGGTAGACGTCTTCACCTGCGCCGGGGTCATACCATCGAGCCTCAGCGACGGCTCGCCGAACGGCCCGACCTCATGCTGCAGCGCGTCCGCACGCGGCGATGTGGGCGCCTCGTCGACGTGGTCGGTCAGGGATGGTCGCCTTGCCTGGGGCGGGTCGGTGGGGGTGCCGGTATTGCGGGCGTGATCACCGCGGTTGTCTTGGATCTGGATGACCACCTGCTCGACCATGACCGGGCAGCCGGGGGACGCGAATCCGGAAGGCCAGGTAGCTGCCCGAGGCGGGCAGGCCCCCGAGGACGCCGCAGGGCACTGGCTGAGGTTAGAGCGCGAGCACTTCGCCGCGTTCACCTCCGGGGCGATCAGCTTCGAGGAGCAGCGGCGCCGGCGTGTGCGTGCCTTCTTGCAGCTGGTATCCAGTGCTGGAGTTGGCGAGGAGGATCTCGATGAGTTGTTCGCCGAGTACGTGACGTTCTACGAGTCGCACTGGGTGGCCTTCGACGACGTTGGAGGGGTGTTGGCCGACCTGGCAGCCGCCGGGTACGTCCTGGGGGTTCTGACGAACGGACAGCGCACGCAGCAGGTCGCCAAGCTCGCGCGCATCGGCCTGCTCGACCGGTTCGCGGTCGTGGTTGCCTCCAGCGGGACAGCCGACCGCTGGGAAACCAGATCCCGGGGCGTTCGCCGTCCTATGCCAGCGCCTGGGAACTGCGCCAGGGTCGATCATGTTCGTCGGCGATGACCCGGCCACTAACGTGCGGGTGCGGGTGCGCGTGCCGCAGTTGCTCCACGCAGTGCTCGTTGACCGCGATCAGGCGGGCCGGGCAGCAGAGGGGAAGATCAGCATCCGATCCCTGACGAAGCTACCAGCGGCCCTCGCCGCGCTAGATCTCGACAAGGACCGAGACGCGCCCCGAAGACTGCCCTGACTGCCACGGACTCGGCGGGAGCGTACTGCGCGTGTGTAGGTGCGCCAGAGGATCGACGAGGTGCCCAACAGTGGGTGGTGATGCCTGCCTCACGCGCGCGATAGGCGGCCGTTCGACCCTCAGGATACTTCTTGCCAGATCGCAATCCCGGTCCCGCCTGCGCCTACTGTAAAGGCAACATACTTCAACTGCGTGTTGGCCTCGGAAACTGCTTCGTTTAGAGCCTCGACCAGCATTGCCTGCAACTCTGGCACGGCAGGGACGCTCTCGTGCAAGGCGAGCTTGGCGGCAAAGTTGGCCTCGGTCGCGTACGCGACGGTGAAAGTAATGGCGCTCGGGACACCGAATGCCTGTCCGTTTGCGTAGGTCATTGAATTGCAGGAGATCATGGCGATTGGCGGGCCGTCCATGGAGGACAAGTCCGACAGAAGTAGGGGACTACCATCCGCGAAGCGAAACGTTCCCTTGTCGTTATGGCCTACTAGAGAGACAATGTCGGCGGGCGATGTGCGATAATCGTCAAGAAAGGCTGCCGCAGCGGTCTTTGTCTGGGTCGCAGCGGGGATTCTGAATCCTAGCGTGGAGGCTCGGCCAGCAGCCGTAGTCGCTTTGTTGAGTTCCGTCACACTGGGCAGTTCACCCCAAATATTGCGAAACTCATCAGCGCGAGTAGCCACTGCCGCAAATTTTTCAAGATTCAGGACCGCACGTGAAGCTGTGGTACCCCCTCCTCCAGAACAACCCCCGCTCGCGACGAGCAGAATGAGGGCCAAAACCAACCGAAGGCGCCTACCCATGAATCACTGCACGGCCAGGAGAGAAGTAGTCGGACAGAATCGTGGATTTGTCGTACTCGCCTAGTTTCATCTCGCCCCCTGCTTGCTTGGCGCCCGCCAACTCCTTAAATAGACTTGGAAATGCAGCGCCAATTATAAGCAATCTCCCGGCATCAACTTTGCCGTCCCGCCAAAATAAGGCTGCCGATACCACCAACGATTGCCATCGCGGCCGTTATGATCCAGTATCCAGTGGACTTAAGAAGTCGCCGATATTTTGCGGCCGCCAACTTCCCTCTTAAGCCATACCAGTACACGACCTCCATTGTTATTGCGCCAAGAAACGGGGCGGAATCATCAGCGCCAACCCATCTCGTGCTCCAACCTCAGACTCGACGGCCCCCACTGTCCTGCATGAGCCTGCGTCTGTCCATCCCCGTTTAGGAATTTTGTTGTGTTTCGCGTCTTGGGTAGGCGCTCATCCTTCACCCCGAAAGCTGGTGTGGGGGCAGTGCGCAGGGATCGTTCGACCTGGGTGTGCCGTCCTCGGCCGGCCGGGCGACTCACTCCGTTGGGGGTGGATGTCCCGCTGATCGGGTTCGTCGGGGTGACGCGCTAGGCTCAATGCCGCGTCCTACTGGGCGGTGTGGGCGCCCTCCGGGGCGCTCGCAGCAGGGCTATCTGATCGGCGAGCACGTGAGCGCTGGTCGCGGGCCACGCGCCGTCGGCGAGGGCCCCGTCGCCGGCGGTCGCGCGCCGTCGCCCGTGGAGTCGTCGAGCCGTCGTTGGTCGTGTAGATGACCTCCAGCTGGTCGCCGAACTCGGCCTGCAGCCGCCCTACGCGCTCGTCGGGGCCGGTCCAGAACATGAGGTCCGCGCTGCGGAAGCCGGAGATGAGCGTGACGTGGTTCCCGCGCCGCAGGTGCTCGCGCATGATCGGGTACACGGGCGGCAGGCCCAGGCCGCCGGCGGTGAACACCACCGTCTCGTCGGCGCCGTACGAGTGGATGTCGCTGGGCGGCCCAGCGGCCCGGCGATGCCGGTGAAGGCGTCGCCGACCTCCATCGCGTTGATCTCGATGCTGGACGTGCCCACGCCCTGGACGACCAGGCAGATGGTGCCCGCCTCGACGTCCCAGTCGGCCAGCGTCAGGGGGATCAGCTCCCCGTCGGGGCGGGGGAGCAGGCGCACGAACTGCCCGGCCTGGGCGGCGGCCGCGATCAGCGGGGAGCTGACCGTGAACTCCTCGATGCCCTCGGACAGGTGCGACCGGGCGAGGATCCGCTGCGCGGTGGTGCCCAGCTCGGTGTACTCCAGGGCACGGGCGACCATGTCGCGCACCACCTCGGGCGGCAGCGAGGCCTCGCCGAGGATCTCATTGGCCGCGGCCCGGCCGTCGCCGGCTGCGGCGATGGCCGTCGATCCGCCGCGCGCGGCGTCGCCGCCGGTGAAGACGCCCTCGAGCGTGGTCTCCTGCGAGCCGGCGTGGTCCAGGACGATCGTTCCCCACTTGGACGTGTTGAGCCGGGGCTCGGAGTCCTTGATGATCGGGTTGGCGGCGTTGCCCAGGGCCATGATCACCAGGTCGGCGTGCATGGTCTCGGTGCGGCCCGTGGAGATGGGGCGCCGGCGCCCGGACTCGTCGGGCTCGCCGAGCTCCATGATCTCCAGCGTGGCGGCGGTGACGAAGCCGGTCCTGTCGTCGCCGAGGAACTCCGACGGCGCGCACAGCTCGCGCAGGGCGATGCCCTCCTCGAGGGCATGGTGCAGCTCCTCGACGCGTGCGGGCATCTCCGAGCGGGTGCGGCGGTAGACGATGGTGACGTTGCCACCGAGGCGCTGGGCTGTGCGGGCGGCGTCCATCGCGGTGTTGCCGCCGCCGATGACCAGCACCTCCTTGCCCTTGGTCTCGGGCAGCGGGGTCTCGTAGTCCGCGCGCAGGCCCTGCATCAGGTTCACGCGGGTCAGGAACTCGTTGGCGCTCATCACGTTGAGCAGGTGCTCGCCGGGGACGTTCATGAACCGCGGCAGTCCCGCACCCGTGCCCACGAAGATCCGGTGGAACCCGGCGTCCTTGCAGGTCCTGGATCGTGGCCGTCTTGCCGACCACGAAGTTCTGGACGAACCGGCCGCCGAGCAGGCGGATCTTGCCGACCACGTCGTCGATCAGCTCGTTGGGCAGCCGGAACTCGGGGATGCCGTAGCGCAGCACCCCGCCGAGCGCGTGGAACGCCTCGAACACCGTCACCGGGAAGCCCTCGGAGGCCAGCAGGTAGGCGTTGATCAGCCCGGACGGCCCGGAGCCGACGATCGCCACCGGCGGCTTGGTCGCAGATCGCCAGGGGTCGGGGCGCCCGGAGAGGGCCGCGGCTGCGCCACCCGGGTTGACCAGCTTCTCGCGCTGGGGGAGGAACCACTCCAGCTGGCCGATCGCGATCGGCAGCTTGTTCTGGACGCACACGCCCTGGCACTGCAGCTCCTGCGGGCAGACCCGGCCGGTGACGTCGGGCAGCGGGTTGCACGACTCGATGAGCTGCAGGGCCTCGCGGAACCGGCCGTTGCCGACCAGCTCGATCATCTCCGGGATGTGGATCTGCACGGGGCAGCCGCCGGTGGGCTCCTTGCAGTCGGACAGGAAGATGCCCAGCTCGCACGGCTTGTCCGAGCACTGCTTGTCGCGCATGGCCTCCAGCCACACGAGCAGGTCGATGTCGCGGGCGGTGTAGCCCAGGTTCATGTAGCCCAGGTAGCCCTGGTTGACCAGCCCGAAGTCGTGGGCGCGGTCCTCGGGGCCGCGCACGTAGGGCGGGATGCTGTTGCCCGCCGGCCAGTCCCGGGACAGCCCGTCGAACATCGGGTAGCGATCGGACAGGTGCGCGTCGATCGCCCGGATGAACATCCGCTTCTTGCCCAGGGGCAGGTTCCAGAGGAACCGCATCAGCACCGTGCCGGCATCGTCCTCGCGCAGCAGCATCGACCACAGGGTGCGGGTGAACTCCGGGCCCAGCTCGGGCTGCTGGAACTCCCAGGCGACGGCCTGCATGCCCTCGGAGATGAACAGCTCGCGGAACGCGCGCGGATCGGCGAGCAGCCGGCGCTTGAGCAGGTCCATCTGGTGGGTGAAGGTCTCCACCGACTCGGAGTGCTCGAGCACCTCGACCTGCGCGCGGCTGTCCTCCAGCGTGGTGCTGGCCTCGACGTAGCGGTGCAGGTCGTCCGCGCCGGCCGGCTGCTCAGTGCTCATCGGATGATCTCCGCGTCGCACGTGGCCTTCACCCGCTCGATCCGCTTGGCGATCTCCGGCGTGACCTCGACCCGCTCGGCCGCCCCGGGGATCATCCGGGCGATCTGCCGGGTCGCGCCGTCGATGACCACGGTGACCTTCTCGAAGAACTGCGGGAGCTCCTGGTAGCAGGTGCCGCAGTCGTTGCACAGGGGCTCGTCGGCCGGGTCGAGGTGGACCGGACCGGTCATGACGCCGACGGCCGCTCCGGCCGCCGGGGCAGGCGCGCTGGCTGGCGCCGCCGCCGCCGAACCCGCCGGCGAGCCCGCCGGCCATGCCCGCGCCACTGGGTGCGCGGCTGGAGGTCGCGAGGTCCGACATCGCGCGGGCGATGTCGTCCAGCGACGCCTCCCGGGCCGACGTCGCCTGCTCGTACTTGGCCTTGAGCTCCTCGAAGTCCGAGCGGTGCAGCGCGGTCAGCTGTGCCTCGTGGACGCCGGAGAGGTACTGCAGCGTCTGCCAGTACCGACGCCGATCCTCGACGAGGTGCACGATCGAGTCCGAGCAGGCGACCTTGATCAGCCGCCGCTCGCCGTCGGTCGCGTGGATGAACGGGATCCGGTCGCCGCGCTGGGCGGCCGACATCTCGACGTACTCCTCGATCGGGACCGCCGTCTCCTCCTGCTCCGGGGTCAGGCGGGAGAACTGCTTGGAGAAGCGGACCTCACCGAGGGCGAACACGGCCGGGGTCAGCGCCGTGGTCAGCAGCTGGACCTGGCCGGACTCGTCGACGTACTCCAGGGTGGAGTTCGTCCAGGTCTTGTCGATGTCCGGGTTGCCGTCCAGCGAGAACCAGTCGTGCAGGGTCGAGCCGCGGCGCGGGTCGTGCACGAACAGCGGGTGCATCCGGCTCTCGACGGCCAGGCGCGCCCGGGCGTTCGATGACGCCTCGGGGATCCCGTGCTCGGAGCCGCAGGGCGTGTAGACGTCCATGACGGCGGCCGCCGGGTAGTCCAGCAGCTGCATGGTCGCGGCCATGAAGTGCGCGTGCATCGCCGTGGAGGTCGCGCATGCGAACACGTTGGGGTGGAACGAGGCCAGCAGGCCGAGCTCCTTGCGCGACTCGTGCTTGCCGTGGTGCGCCCCGCCGAACCGGGCGAGGTCGGAGTCCTGACCGGTGTAGCTCGAGGTCGAGGCCTGGCCACCGGTGTTGGAGTAGGCCCCGGAGTTCAGGACCAGCGCCTTGATCGGGGTGTCGCTGGCCAGCACCCGCGACAGCGCGCCGAAGCCGATGTCGTAGGTCGCGCCGTCGCCGCCGATGGTCATGACCGTGGGCAGCAGGTGCAGCTCCTCGGGGGTGAACTGCTCCCACGAGAGCATCCGCAGCTCGAGCTCGTGGTCGGCCGGGTCGTAGGCGTCGGCGAGCTCCAGCTCGGCCAGGCGCATCGCGCGGACATCGGGCACGGTCTGTGCCGAGATCCCCTCGAAGATGCCCTTGGCCAGGGGCGAGGAGTCCTGGAACAGGCTGTTCACCCACGGGTCGAGATAGGAGTTGTACGGCATCGTGGAGGCGTAGACGCTGCTGCAGCCGGTCGCGTTGGCGATGACGATCGGCGCGGGACCGTTGCCGGTCGGGCCGCCCTCGTACAGGTAGAGCCGGGTCTCCAGCGTGGAGAGGATCGACTCGATCCGCGCACGGCGCTGCGACTCGGAGGAGTCCAGCGAGTCGAGCTTGTCCTGCAGCCGCGCGGACAGGTCCTCGAGCTGGCGCAGGTGCGTCCGGCGCCGCTCGTCGCCGACGGCGTGGCTGGTGGCCATCACCAGGCGGATGGCGGTGACCTCGCCGCAGCCGCGGCAGGCCCCGTGCCCGCCGGCGGTGGAGTAGAAGTTGGGGCGCTCGAGCAGAGGCGCTTGAGCTCGCCGTCCTCGCCGATGGCCCCCTCGGAGAAGCGCTTCGGGGTGGCGGGCAGGGCGGTGGAGAACTCGAAGCGCTCCTGCAGGGTGTTGAGCACCTCCGCGTCCTGGTCCAGCGGGGTCAGGGCGCTCGGGCCGCACACCTCGATGCACTCCAGGCAGCCCGTGCACTTCCACGGGTCGATGGTGGCCGAGAACAGCCCGCCGGTGCCGGGGGTGGTCTTCTCCATCGCGTCGAAGAATGGCCGCGTGCGGGCGACCGGATAGATCGCCAGGGCGGTCACCAGCTGGTCGAGGGTGCGGCGCAGCGAGGGCTGGTCGACGTCGAGCGTGGCGACCGCTGCTGCCACCACGTCGGTGAACGCGCGGTCGGACTTGTCGGCTCGGTAGGACTCCCGGACCTTCTCGGCCACGGGGTACACCAGGCCACGCAGCGCCTCGCGCTGGGGCTCGGTGACGTCGAGGTCCTTGATCGCGGTGAGCAGCAGGTCGTGGATCTCGTGCACGGTGTTCGGGATCGCGGCGTCCGGGCAGACCAGCGCGCACTCCATGCACCCGGTGCACAGATCCGCGTGGAACTCGGGGACGGTGCGCCGGAACAGGCCCTTGTCCTTGGCCGCCGCCGTGCCGGCCGGCATGAACAGGCCGATGCCGGGCAGGACGGGGGCCTCGCCGATGGTTCCCTCACGGAACGGCCGCGCGATCAGGTCCTCGTAGTACGCCGGGTCGAACAGCGCGCTGGCGCCCGACGAGCTGCCGCACATGTCCGAGGACGTCGTGATGGAGTGCAGCGTCAGCGCCGGGGGCAGGTCGTCGATGGCGACGAACTCGGGGGCGTCGTAGTCGACGACCTGCGCGGCCTCGATGCCCTCACGGATCACGGCCATGTTGCCCTCGACGACCCTGGTGCCCTTGCCGCCGAACTTCTTGACGATCTGGGCCTGGACCTTCTCGAGGATCGCCTCCTGGGAGGCGCCCTGCGACACCCGGTCGACGTGCGCGGCGACGGCGCCGATGAAGGCGATGCCCATCATCCGGGTCTCGAGGTCCGGGGTCGGGGCATGCCTCTTGGCCACGTCGAACGCATCGACGACGTAGAAGCTGATGTGGCGCTCACGGATGGCCCGGCGGGCGTAGCGGGGCAGCTCGCGCCAGACCTCCTCGGGCGTCAGGTCGGACTGCAGCATGAACGTGCCACCCTCGACCAGGCCCTTGAGCGGGTTGGTGTGGATGAACGCCCTGTGGTCCGGCGAGATCACGACCTCGACCTCCTCGAGCTCGGCGTTGGTGATCAGCACCGGCTCGGGGCTCAGGGTGATGTAGTAGTTGGTCGGGGCGCCGCTCTTCTCCGAGCCGTACTTGGGTGCGGACTTGGAGTGCATGCCCAGCACGCCGGCGAGGATGTCGGTGAGCAGCTTGCCGGTGGCGATGGTTCCGTAGCCGCCGACGGAGTGGAACCGGATCCGCATGGCCGACTCGGGGAGCAGGCGCGGGTTGGGCTTGGTCTCCAGGGCCATGAGCTCGGTCTCGGGGTAGGCGGCCCGCATGCGTGCCTGCACCTCGGCCATCGCGGTGGAGGCGTCCGTGCTGAAGAACTGGGATCCGAGGTAGATCAGCGGCGCGGTGCTGCCGTCCACCATGTTCTGGAACGCCGCGATGAGGTGGCGCGGCTGGACGTCGTGCCCACCGAGGCCGAAGATCGCGGTGGTCAGCCGCGGCGTGGCGGCCAGCCCCGGGATCCCGTCGTACTGCGGTCCGCCGTCGCCGGCGGGCTCGGCGTTGGCGCGCGCCTTGAACAGCGCGGAGGTCACCAGGCTGGTCAGCGCGGTCTGGTCCGAGCGCTCGAGGACGGTCACGGCCTTGGCGCCGGCAAGTGCTGCCACCAGCTCAGCCTCGGGGAACGGCTGGAGCATCTTGACCGACACGACGCCGACCTTCATCCCCTGGGAGCGCAGGTAGGGAAGCACCGCGCGCACGTCGTCGGTGATCGACCCGAGGCCGACCATGATGTAGTCGGCGTCGTCGCAGTCATAGGTCAGCACCGGGGCGTACGTGCGCCCAGTCAGCTCGGAGTACTCGGCCATCGCCTGGCGCACCAGGGAGGGCACGGCGTTCGCGAAGTGCGTGCGGTGGTCGACCGCGCCGGCCTGGAAGTCGGGCTGGTTCTGGACCGGGCCGGTGAGCCCGGGGTTGTTGACGTCCACCAGTGCGGGCACCATCTGCCGGGTGCCCTTCTCCAGCGAGTTGCGCCACTGCCGGCGCCACTGCCCGTGCA
This sequence comes from uncultured Actinomycetes bacterium, assembly GCA_963729885.1. Lineage (GTDB taxonomy): Bacteria > Actinomycetota > Actinomycetes > S36-B12 > CAIYMF01 > Prado023. The sequence continues at coordinate 24,825 of CAVSQK010000035.1, read as the reverse complement.
GCTCCTCGGGGACCCACGCGAGGGTCTCGGCCACGTGGTCGCCGGCGTTGTCGGCCTCGACCTTCTCCGCGTTGTCGGTGAGGTAGGCCTGCAGGGCGCCCAGGTCGGCTGGCCGGAGGTCGTCGCGGTGGCGGTCGAGGTACTGGTTGAGCTGGTAGACCCGGCCCTTGGCGCCGAAGAGCATCTCCTGGGCGACCGTGGGGCACTTCACGCGCCCCGCGGGGTCGCCGAGGTACTCGCGCAGCAGCTCGGGCTCGGGCATGAGCGCCTCGCTGAGCATGTGGCTGGTCGAGAAGCCGTCCATGGCGTTGGCCACCGGGATCAGCGAGAGTGCGGCCGACCGGTAGGAGATCGCGGCCAAGTCGGCTGCCTCCTGCGGGTTCGAGCCGAACAGGATGGTGTACCCGGCGATGAGCAGGGCGTAGACGTCGTCGTGGCCGGCCATGACGTTCAGGGAGTGCTTGGAGACAACGCGCGCGGCCACCTGGAGCACGAAGCCGCCGGTCTTCTTGCCGACGGTCACGTAGTGCGACTCCATCGCGTAGAGGATCCCCTGGCTGGAGGAGGCGTTGGAGATGAACTGCCCGCCGGTCAGCGCTGCGCCCAGTGCCCCGCTCTGGGCCGAGTGCTCGCCCTCGGGCTCGAAGAAGAACGGGTGCTTGCCCCACACGTTGACCCCGCCCTCGGCGCGTGCGGCCTCGAAGAGCTCCGAGATCTCGGTCGAGGGGGTGATCGGGTACCCGATCACGCCGCCGCAGACGTGGCGCATCACGTGCGCCAGCGCGCCGTTGCCGTTGATGACGCTCGGGATACCGGGGAAGCGGGGCTGCTGATCAGACATGGGGCCAATCCAGGGCTACGAGGGAGGGATGGGGCAGGGCAGGCCGGACCACAGGTCGACGTCGACGGGGGCCGGCACGGGGGAGGGCGTCGAACGCGACGCGGGCGCGCTTCGGAGGAGGCAGTGGCTCGCGAGCTTGCTCATGGCGCACCTCACTCCTGGCGGGTGCGGCCAGAGTAACCCCGGGGTCCGACACGATCGTGTGACGATCGTCCCGTCCTCAACCATCCAAGGACCCCTGTGTCCGCCCTGCGCACATCGGCGCCGGGAGTCGGACAGGATCAGCCCATGGTTGCTTTTGCCGAGGATCGAACCGGATGGATGGTGGCTCGGGGGCGCCACCTGGTGGCCCGGATCGGGCAGCTGGAGCTGCTCGATCGGGCCTACACCCTGGCGGCGCAGACGTTCGTCACGCTGCTGCCACTGATCCTGGCCCTGGCCGCAGCCGTGGCCTCGCCGGGATCCAACATCGTGGCCGAGGAGTTCATCAAGCGGTTCGGACTGGTGGGGGCGGCAGCCAGGTCCGTCCAGGACCTGATCGTGGTGCGCAGCGAGGGGATCTACTGGATCGGCCTCGCGCTGACCCTGTATGCGGCATTCACCCTGTCCAAGCGGGCGTCCCGGGCGTACAACGCGGTCTGGGGCACGCCCCAGCTGCCCGTGCGCGATCAGTGGCGATCGGTGGTGTGGATCCTGGTGCAGCTGATCCTCATCGTCATGGTGACCGAGCTGCGCGGGTTCGCCCGGGACGCGGGACCGGTGCTGGCGCTCCTGGCCGGCGCGGTGATCCTGGTGACCTGGATGGGCGCGGAGGTGATGACCCAGACGATCCTCACGCGGGGCCACGTCCTGCGCAGCGAGGATCCTGCTCGCTGCGGGCTTCGCCACCGTCGGCCGCCTCGGCATCGTGGTGTGGTCGGCGCTCTTCCTCACGAGGTCGATGACGCGGCAGGCCGAGGCCTACGGGCCCATCGGAGTCGTGTTCGCGCTGTTCACCGGCCTGTTGGTCTACTGGGTCGTGCTGCTCGGGTCGACGCTCCTGGCGGCCGTCCTGACCGACCCGGATGTGGGCCGGGGCCCGGAGTCGGTGCGCGTGGACATCGACGTGGCGCAGGGCGACTTCTGACGGGGGCGCGCGCGACGCAGGTGCGCCCTAGACTGGCCGGGTCGCGGCGTCCGTCGGAGGCCGTGGCGCATTCGAGAGGGGTCGCGGTGGCGGGTCGTGCGGATCAGGGGCGGGCCAGGGTCGGCTTCCGCCCGCGGTTGACGTCCGTCCTGCCACTGGCGGGCGTCCTGGTGCTGCTGGGGCTGATCTTCCCCACCGAGGGGTCCTGGGCCTTCGCCATCGTCTTCGTGTTCGCGTACACGATCCTCCGCCTCCGACAGCTCATGGTGCTGACCGAGGACCACCTCGAGGTCACGGTCCTCCGCACCCGTCGCATCCCCTGGGCCCAGATCGAGGGGTTCGAGCCCGGGTCCCGGTTCCGTGGGGGAACAGAGGTCCAGACCACCTCGGGGGTCGTGTGGTCCGTCTCCCCCTGCTCGTGGTGGGGTGGACCGGCCGACGCGGGCGACATCGAGATCCTGCGGCGGGAGGCCCGCGCTCGGCGCTGAGACCACGTCCCACGTCCCTCTGGCCCCATGCCCCCACTCGACCACCCAGGCGACGAGGACCCCGACAGCGGCTGCGGGTTGAATCGCTGGCACGCTCCATCACTCGGCCAGCTCACGGCGCCACGGGGGGCCTAGGCTGATGTGGTGAGGAGCTGCAGGCCGCTCCGTGTGCGTCGCCCGCGGCTGGGGACAGCCGCCGCGCCAGGCGCCCTCGTGACTGTTGCCCTGGCGGCGCTGTTGACAGGTGCGTGCACCGGCCCCGACGCTGCGACCGCCGGCCAGCCGGACGCTCAGAAGGTAGCGGCCGCCATCACTGAGGAGGGCCTGCGGGCGCGACTCGAGGAGCTTGCCCAGGCGATGGAGGGCTCCGACCGGTTCCGGTCGGTGGGCAGTGCGGGCTATGGCGGTGCGGCGGCTGTTGTTGAACGGGAGCTGGCTGCCGCAGGCTGGTCTGTTGAGTCCGACACCTATGACGATGTGACGTTCGTCGACGAAGGCGGATCGTCCCTCGAAGTCGGTCATCAGGTCTTTGGGGTCCAGGACCTCCGGCCCCTCATCTTCGCCCCGGCCGGCGACGTTGCAGGACCGGTCGTCGCCATCGGCGCGAACGCCTCCGAATCGACGGGCATGGGTTGCCGAGTTGGTGACTACGGCGCGCTCCCCGCTGACGCGATCGTGCTGGTTGGCCCGGGTGACTGTCTGCGCCGCGACCAGGTCATCGCCGCTCAGCAGGCCGGAGCCGCCGCCTTCGTCGCCGTCTCCCCCGAGGTCCCGCCCGGCATCGTGCTGCGTCCGACCCTCCTCGATCCCCGAGGCCTGGCGATCCCAGCCGCCGCAGCCTCCCAAGAGGCTGCGAAGGCACTTGTGGCAGCAGCAACGGGCAGCCTGACCGCGCGTCTGGTGACCAACGCCCACACCGAACAGGCCCCCACTCGCACGGTCCTCGCCGAGCTTCGGGGGGTCCGGGACGGGCAGGTGATCATGCTGGGAGCGCACCTCGACTCGGTGATCGACGGACCCGGGGTCAACGACAACGGGTCGGGTGTTGCAGCACTTCTGGAGATCGCCCGGGCGCTGAGCGGAACGCGCCCATCGGCCACCATTCGACTGGCGTTCTGGAGCGGTGAGGAACTCGGGCTCCACGGCTCGCTCCGCTACGTCGAGGCCCTGTCGCAGAGGCAGAAGGACGCCATCCTGGTCTACGCCAACGTCGACATGATCGCCTCTCCCAACGGATTCGCCGGCGTGTACGACGAGCCGACGGCGCCAGTGGGCTCATCGGACGCCAGCCGACTGCTGCGCGCTGCCGTGACCAGGAATGGCGGGACAGCCGTCCCAGTCGACCTCCATAGCGGATCGGACCACTACGGGTTCGTGGAGGCAGGCGTGGCCACGGCCGGCGTCTTCTCGGGAGCCTTGGACCCTGTCTCGGTCGAGCAGGCCGATGCCTCCGGGGCAGAAACCGGTCGGCCCGCCGACGACTGCTACCACCAGCCCTGCGACGATCTCACGAACATCGATCTGGGCCTCGCCCGAGTCCTCGCGGCCGGTCTCGCTGACTTCACCGTCGAGGCGGCCAACCACCCGGAGCTCCTCGCCAACTGACGCGATCGAGGAGTGGCCCGTCGGGCACTGGGGCCTCAGTAGGACGGTTCCCGGACGAGGGCCTCCGCCCAGCGCTCCACCATGGCGGGCGTCCCCGCCGCGATCACCACCTCATGCACGGTGGTCGGCGTCGACTTCAGGACGGTGAGCGCGATCCGCGTGACCTCCTCCAGCGGCCACGGGCCACGAGCAAGGATCGCCGGCAGGGCCATGGTCGCGGCCTGCTGGGCGTTGGCGGCCGCGACGGCATCCCGGTATGCACCGGCGAGGAGGTGCTCGGCCCCCGCGGGTGGATGCCATCGAGGCGCGCACACGGTGACGACCCGGCCGTCCTGGTGGGCGCGGGCCCCAGCGCGCACGACGATGTCGGCTGAGGTGTCCTCGGGGCGCCCGAGCACGACCCGGATCCGCGGAGTGCGCATGTCCCCACCGTCGCACCGCCGCCCCGTGGGCGCAAGGAGGGGCAGGCGCACAAGGAGGGGCCGAAGGACCCTGTGGCCCGGCGTCGCGGGTGCCTAGCCTCAGGACCCATGGGAACTCATCACATGTCAGCAGTGGACAGCGCATGGCTGCGAATGGACTCGCCGGGCAACCTCCTGGTCGTCAACGCGGTCTTCTGGACCGGCGAGCCCGCCGACCTCGACGCGCTGCGCGCCGTGATCGGGGAACGCATGGTCGACCGGTTCCCGCGGTTCCGCCAGCGCGTCGGATCCTCGCGGATCCCGATGGGCCGTGCGGAGTGGGTGGACGACGAGGACTTCGACGTGGAACGTCACTTCCGCTACGTGACCCTCGAGCCACCCGGCGACGAGGCGGCGCTCCAGGCCTACGTGAGCAGCCAGACGGGCATCCCCCTGGACCCCGCGCGCCCGCTCTGGGAGGTCCACTTCATCTCCGGGTTCGGCCAGGGATCGGCGACGTTCTTCCGCATCCACCACGCGATCGCCGACGGCATCGCGCTGACCCGCGTGATGCTGTCGCTGACCGATGACGGCCCCCAGGACGCCTTCCGCCCGGTCCGGGACCCGAGCTCGACCCAGAGCCTCCTCGATGCGGCCGAGTGGCTGGTCTCCAACGGACTGGGACTCGTGCGGCACCCCTCGCGGATCGCCGGACTGGCCCGCACCGCCCTGAAGGACACCACTCGCCTCGTGCACCTGGCCACGCTGCCCACGAAGCCGAAGTCGGTGCTCAGCGGCAAGGTCGTCGAGACCAAGCTGGTGACCTGGACCCCGCCGATCCCCCTGGCCGACATCAAGGCGATCGGCCGGCACGCCGGGACGACCGTGAACGACGTCCTGCTGGCCGCGCTGGCCGGGGCCATGGGCGACTACCTGGAGCAGCGCGGCACCCCCCTGCCCGACGTGCGCGTCATGGTGCCGGTGAACCTGCGCCCGCTGGACGCGCCCCTGCCCCCCGAGCTCGGCAACGAGTTCGGCTTCTACTTCGTCGACCTGCCCACGGGCCCGATGACCCCGCGCGAGCGGCTGGACGAGATGCATCGCCGCGTCGAGGAGATCAAGGGATCGCCGGAGGCGCTCGTGGCCTTCGGCGTGCTGGCGGGCCTGGGAGCCTCGCCGAAGGTGGTCGAGGACATCGGGGTCGCGTTCTTCGGGAGCAAGGCAGCCGGGGTCGTGACCAACGTGCCCGGGCCGCGCGAGACCGTCTACCTCGCAGGGGCCAGGGTCGCCGGTTTCATCGGCTGGGTCCCACGCGCCGGCGACATGGGGTTCGGGGTGTCGATCTCCTCGTACGCCGGGCAGGTCACGGTCGGGTTCTCCACCGACGCCGAGCTGATGCCCGACCCTGACCGGCTGAAGCAGCTGGTCCTGGACCAGGTCGCCCTGATGCTGCAGGTCGGCCGCCGCGCCCCGCGCCGGCGGGCATCCACCCCCCGCACGTCCACGCCGAAGGCCGCGCCCGCTACGGCCTGATCCGGATCCGCAGCCGGCGGAAGCCCTTGCCCTTGTTCTCCACCTTCACGACCTCGATGTCGCCGATCTGACGGGTGGACGCGACGTGCGTGCCGCCATCGGCCTGGGTGTCCAGGCCCACGATGTCCACGATGCGCACGATCTCCAGGTCCGGGGGGAGCAGGTTGGTGGCGGTCCGGATGATGTCGGGGATCGCGAACGCCTGGTCGCGGGGAAGCACGCTGACCTCGATCGCCCTGTCCGCGGCCACCTCGACGGCGCATGCGGCCGCGACGGCGTCCTTGAACCCCTGGGGAACCTCGGGGAGGTTGAAGTCCATCCGCGCTTCGAAGGGCTCCATGTTGCCGCCGGTCACGAGCGCCCCGAAGTCGCGGAAGACCACACCGCTGAGCAGATGCAGCCCGGAGTGGGTGCGCATCAGGGCAGTGCGGCGCGCGTCCTCGATTGCGCCGCGCACTGGTGTCCCGGCCGGCGGCACCGGGTCGCCCTCGTGGGCCACGAGCCGCAGGTCGTCCCCCCGGCGCGAGCCGACGATGCGCGTCTGCACCCCGCCCCAGAGCAGGACGCCGTGGTCCGGTGGCTGGCCACCCCCACCCGGGTAGAAGGCCGAGCGGTCCAGGACGATCCCGTCCTCGTCGACGTCGAGGACCACCGCCTCCCACTCGCGCAGCGTCGCGTCCGCCAGGTCGAGCCGTTCCGTGCGGCCATCCCGATCTGCACCCATGGCCGCGACCCTAGTGGCCGCACTCCCGGCTCCCCGGAGGGGGCGTCCGCCCACGCGGTAGCGTGCGGGACGTGGGTGCACGAGGTGGCGAGGGCGGGTCAGCGATCGGACCCCAGGTGCGCGACGTCCTGATCGGTGGAGCGCAGGTGCTCGGCACCACGATCGGGGCCCCGGTGCTGCGCCGCCGGTACAACGCATGGGGGGCCACCGCCGCGGAGGTCGGCTCCCCGATGCCCGGCGACGAGCTCGTGCCCAGCCCTCGGATGGGCTACACCCGGGCGATCAGCATCGACGCACCGCCGGCTGTCGTGTGGTCGTGGCTGGTCCAGATCGGCCAGGGCCGTGGCGGCCTGTACAGCTTCGACGGACTGGAGAACCTGGCGCGCTGCGACATCCACAGCACCGACCGGATCCACCCCGAGCTCCAGTCCCTGGCCGAGGGCGACCTGATCCGCTTGGGCGCCCCTGCGGGGTATCCGTGCTTCCGCGTGGCGAGCCTGCGCACGGACCGAGTCCCTGGTGCTGATCGGGGCCGACCCGATGCCACCCCACGAGGTCGCCGCCGCGGAGTCGCCCGGCGGTGCCTCCACCTGGCAGTGGCAGCTGCGCCCCACCGACGAGGGGCGCGGCACCCGCCTGCTCGCCCGCCAGCGACTGACCTACCCGGACAACATGGCGGTGATGTGGCACGTGGTCGAGCCCATCGGCTTCGTCATGGAGCGCCAGATGCTCCTCGGCATCAAGCGCCGCGCCGAGGGTCGCGGCTGATCGACGCACCCGACCAGCCCAGGGCGCTCCGGGATCAGAACTTGGGGTGCGGGTGCTGCGCTGAGCGTCCCTGGAACGACAGGATCTTCGGGTTGGCCACCACCCCGTCACGTATCTCGATCGCCCTGCTGATCGTGGTGTCGGCGTCCCACGCGGCCGACCCTTCCATGACCGGCCGCAGGAACGGGATGAGCGCCTCGCTGATGCCCCAGGTGGCGCTGTTCCACAAGTAGCTGGGGCTGTGGTCCACGCCGTAGTAGGCCACGCCGTCGCCGACGGTGAGCATCGGCTCCTCGAACGTGGTGGGCCGGGCGAAGTCGAACCCCATCCCCAGGTCGCAGGAGACGTCGACCAGCAGGCTGCCCGGGGCGAACGCGTCCAGCTCGTTCCCGGAGACGAACATCAGCGGGGCGTCGGTGTCCTGCAGGACGCAGTTGACGACGATGTCGTGCTGGGCCAGGAAGGCCGCCGCCGGCATGGGGCCCTCGGGCGTGAGGACGGCGGTCCGGGTGGGGTCCAGCTCGGTGCGGTCCAGGTGTCCGAGGACGACGGACGGGATCGGGGAGGCCACCGCCGTGACGTTGCGCATCGTGAGCACGGTGACGTCATGCACGCCGAGGGCCTGCAGGCCGGTGATCGCCCCGCGGGCGGTGTTGCCGAACCCGAGGACCACGGCCTTCAGCGGACGGCCGTAGTGACCGGTGGAGCCGACCAGGGTCATCGCGTGGAGGACCGAGCAGTACCCGGCCATCTCGTTGTTCATGTGGAAGACGTGGACCATGAAGTCCCCGGACGGCGTCCAGTGGTTCATGGCCTCCCAGGCGATGAGGGTCAGGTGCCTGTCGATCGCGATCTGGGTCAGGTCCGGGTCCTGGACAGCGTGCGGCCACCCCCAGAGCACCTGGCCGTCGTGGAGCTCCCGCAGGTCGTGCAGGGTCGGCTTCGGGAGCAGCACGACATCGGTGGCGGCGATGACCTCGTCGCGGGACGCAATGCCGGCGACCAGGGTCGCGAGGTGCTCGTCGGAGACGCCGAACCGCTGGCCGTAGCCGCGCTCCAGGACCATGCGCTCCCGCAGGTCCGCATCGATCCGCTCGATGTGGTGCGGGTGGATGGGCAGGCGGAGCTCGTTCTCCTTGCTGGACGTCGAGAGCACCCCGAGCCTGAGCTGAACCATGGTCGTCTCCCTCGTGCGGCCGATGTGCCGCTATCCGGACAATGCCACTCCTGCCCGGGCGATGGCCACACGTACCGTCGTCAGTCGACCGACGACGGTACTGTCGTGGGCTGTGACAGCCATGGAGCTCCCGTCGACCTGCGTTCCCTGCTGGCCGAGGAGCTCGGCGCGGATCCGGATGCGGCCCAGGTGCTGGCCCGGTGGGATCGGTGGGGCGCGGACCTGGTGGCCGGCGCTGGCCGAGGTCGTACCCGCAGCCGGGGGTGGCGCAGCGGGTGGTGGGCCTGATCGCCGACGGGCATGCGGGCCGCTCGGCGGTCGCTGCGGGCGCGGGATCGCGATCGGGTGCTGGGCCCGGACTGGTTCCAGCGCCCGGATGCGGTCGGGTACGCGGCCTACGCCGACCGGTTCGCCGGCACCCTGAACGGCGTGGCGCAGCGGGTGGACTACCTGCGTGAGCTGGGCGTCACCTACCTGCACCTGATGCCCCTGCTGGCGCCCCGGCCCGGGGAGAACGACGGCGGGTACGCGGTGATGGACTACGGCCGGGTCCGCGAGGACCTGGGCACGATGGCCGACCTGGACGGCGCTGGCCGGGACCCTGCACGACAACGGGATCTCGCTGACCCTGGACCTGGTGCTCAACCACGTGGCCGCCGAGCATGCGTGGGCCGTGGCGGCGCGGGCCGGGGACCCGAAGTACCGGGACTACTTCTACGTCTACCCCGACCGCACCGAGCCCGACGCCTTCGAGGTGTCGCCTGCCGGAGGTGTTCCCGGACTTCGCGCCGGGCAACTTCACCTGGGACGACGACCTGGCGGGCTGGGTGTGGACGACGTTCAACGCCTGGCAGTGGGACGTCAACTGGTCGAACCCGGATGTGCTGTGCGAGTTCGTCGCGATCATCCTGGACCTGGCCAACCGGGGCGTGGACTGCCTGCGCCTGGACGCGATCGCGTTCATCTGGAAGCGGCTGGGCACCGACTGCCAGAACCAGCCCGAGGTGCACGCGATCACCCAGGTGCTGCGCGCCGCGGCCCGGATCGCGGCCCCGAGCCTGATCTTCAAGGCCGAGGCGATCGTGGCCCCGTCGCAGCTGGTGGCCTACCTGGGCCGCGGGCCGGCATGCCGGGCGGGTCTCGGACATCGCCTACCACAACTCCCTGATGGTGCAGATCTGGTCCGCGCTGGCCTCCCGCGACGCCCGGCTGATGGCGGTGGCGATGTCCCGGTTCCCCGACATCCCGACCACCACCGGGTGGGCCACCTACCTGCGCTGCCACGACGACATCGGCTGGGCGATCGACGACGACGACTGCGCGGCGATCGGCTGGAACGGCTACGCCCACCGCGGGTTCCTGTCCGACTTCTACATCGGCGCCCACCCGGCGTCGTTCGCCGAGGGCGCGGCCTTCCAGGAGAACCCGGCCACCGGGGACCGGCGGATCTCGGGCAGTCGCGGCCAGCCTGGCCGGGCTGGGCACGGCCCGGACCCCCGGCCAGCGGCAGATGGCCATCGACCGGGTCCTGCTCGGCTACGCGATGGTCCTCGGGCTTCGGCGGGATCCCGCTGATCTACATGGGCGACGAGCTCGCCCTGCTCAACGACGACGACTACGTCACCGTGCCCGAGCACGCCGACGACAACCGGTGGATGCACCGCCCGGTCATGCCCTGGGACGTGGCCGAAGCCCGTCACGACCCGCAGCGCCGACGCCGGGCGCACGTGGGCCGGGTTGCGCCGGCTGATCGACGCCCGCCGCGACCTGGACTCCCTGCACGCCTCGGTGCCCGACCCGGGTGCACGCCACCAGCCACCCCGCCGTCGTGCTGTTCGTCCGCGCCCACCCCGCCGGGGACATGGTGCAGGTCTACAACGTCTCGGACTGGAACGTCACGATCCCCGAAGCCGACGTCCAGGCCCACGCGCACGGGCTGACCTTCGACCGGCTCAGCGGCCGCGAGGTCCGCCCCCACGACGGGCTCTACTCGCTGCGCCCCTACACCACCTGGTGGCTCACCCGACCCGACCGCTGAGGCCCGACCTCGGTCTGCAGATGCCTGCCGCCGGACGGGGGATGCCCCTAGCCTGTGCCCATGATCGATCTGGGCAGGAACGTGACGGTGGCCGACGTCGACCGGATGGAGGACCGGCTCTACATCACCGCCAGCCAGGACAGCGCCAGGAAGAAGTCGGCGTTCTGGGTCCTGCTGGTCCTCGCCGCGATCATCGCCTCCGCGGGAGTCGTGGCCGATTCCACCGCCACCGTGATCGGCGCCATGATCGTGGCCCCCCTGATGACCCCGATCCTGGGCACGGCGCTCGCGCTGGTGCTTGCCGACCGCCAGCACCTGCTGCACAACGTCGGCCTGGTCCTCGCCGGCGCCCTCGTGGTCGTCGCCATCGGCTACCTCATCGGTGCGGTGCACGTCAACGACGTCGTGGCGGCCACCAACACCCAGGTCGCCGGCCGGGTCAGCCCCAAGCTCATCGACCTGACGGCGGCGCTGGCCACCGGGGTGGTGGGCGCGTTCGCCCTGGTCCGCTCCGACGTGTCCGACACGCTCCCGGGCGTCGCGATCGCGATCTCGCTGGTCCCACCGCTGGCGGTCGTGGGACTGACCCTCGAGTCGGGCGCGCCCGCTGAGGCGGCTGGGGCCCTGCTGCTGTTCTCGACCAACGTGGCCGCGATCATCGCCACCGGGACGATCGTGCTGCTGTTCTTCCGGGTCCGCCACGCGGTGGCGGCATCGGGCCGACCGATCCCCGCGTTCTCCAAGCGGACCCTGGCCGTGGTCGTCGGAGCCGTCCTGCTGATCGCCGTGCCCCTGGCCTGGGGCACGGTGCTGGCGGCCTACGAGCAGCAGGTCGTGACCAGGGCGCAGCCGGTCGCCGAGCAGTGGGCGCAGGAGCAGGGCTGGATCGTGGTGAGAGTCGCCTACCAGCAGGGCGCCCTGGTGATCCAGGCGATCGGCTCGCCACCGGAGGCTGATGCCGACGCCCTGCGCGCCGACCTGGACGCTGCCGGGCTGGCCCCGTCGACACCAGGGTCACCCTCGTCATCGGTGGGACCAAGGAGTTCCCGGGCAGCTGACCCGTCGGCGGGCCCGCGGCCGATGAGTGAGCCAGGTGGCTCGGCTCAGGTGGCCAGGCTCCACAGCCCCTTGACGACCAGCACGCCCGCGACGACCGCGCCCATCCCGTAGGTGACCGTCCTGCTGTGGGTCATGATCCACGTCCGCCACCCGGCGTACACCTCGGGGGCGCGGTCCCGCCGGGCCACCAGGACGCCCAGCGGGGCGGCGACCCCGAGGGAGGCCAACAGGACGAACACCACGCCCACGACGCGCCCAGGGACGTCCCCGTCAGGCCGACCTGGAGCATCTCCGTGGCGGCGGCGACGACGATGAAGTAGTTCGGCAGGAAGGCCCCGAGGACCAGCGCGAGGATCCAGGGCATCGCGTCCAGGCGACCCATCCAGGAGGGTGTGGGGGCCGTCGTCCCCGTCGGCCCTGCGCCACCGGACGGCGAGGAAGCCGGCAAGCAGCAGTCCCAGGGCGATCTCGACCGCGGCCGTGGCGGTCGACCCCGACGTGCTGGGTGTTTCCGGGGCCATGGCCACCGTGATGGCCATCACGGCCGAGAGGGCGGCGATCCAGCCCACGACGTAGGCGATCTCCTTGACCACCCCGCCGCGCGTGGCCACAAGCAGGATGCCGGCCAGGACCGACCAGGGTTGCGCGGCCAGGGCGAGCGCCATGAGCAGCAGGGTGGCCAGCGAGGCGAGGTCCATGGGGGGCCACGCTACGGGCTGCTCCAGCGCCGAGGTCGACGCGACGCGACCGCATGTTCCTAGTAGGGTTCCACGCGTTGTCCAATACGCCGACCGGGAGGGTCTCGGTCGGACGAACGGGAAAGGGTCACGCTGTGACTGAAGCTCAGATCGAAAGTGCCGGGGGGATCGAAGTCGGTCCCGTCGATGTGGTGGTCATCGAGTTCGCGGACGCGAAATTCTCCGGCGAGGGTCTGCCGATCCTGCTGGACCTGGTGGCCAAGGGCACGATCCGGATCATCGACGCCGTGGTCATCAAGGCCAACGATGACGGCAGTTTCGTGAGCCTGTCGGTGGAGGACCTCGACGCCAAGGGTGGTGCGTGGGACCTCGTCAGCGGCTGGAGTTCCGACGTCCTGGGCCAGGACGACTTCGACACCGTCGGCGCGATCCTGAAGCCCGGCGCCGCCGCGGCCATCATCATGTACGAGAACACGTGGGCCGCGCCGTTCGCCGCCGCCATGCTGCGGGCCGGTGGGCAGGTCGTCGCGTTCGACCGGATCCCCGTCACTGACGTCATCGCCGCACTTGAGGCAGCCGAAGACCCCGAGATCGAGAGCTGAGAGGTACAGACATGCCAGGACTTGTCCGCGGGATGGCCCGCACAGCAGCAGTTGTGGGAACCGCCGGTGCGGTGAACCACCACCAGCAGCAGAAGTGGGCTGCCAAGGATCAGCAGGCCGCACAGGCTGCCGCCTACCAGCAGCAGCAGTACGCGCCCCCGCCGCAGCAGTACGCCCCGCCGCCGCAGCAGTACGCGCCCGCCGGCGCCGGAGCCCGCCGTCGACCCGACGGTCGAGAAGATCAACCAGCTGGCCGCGCTGCACGCCCAGGGCATCCTCAGCGACGAGGAGTTCGCCGCGGCCAAGGCCAAGGCGCTGGGCCTCTAGGCCCACGGCACACGTCGGGTGGCGCTCCCTCGCGGGGCGCCACCCGCTGCACAACCGCGACCGCACGGTGGCGTCGATCGACCACGGTGGCCCGTGACGGCGGGTCGCCGCTTCCAGGATGAAGGTGGGGCTCATGGCGGGTGTGGTGTCGCGGTTCTTCGAGGCGCGTGCGGGTCTGGGTGTGCCGGAGCGGGCGGGGATCCTGGCGGGGTCGACGGTGGTGGGGCGGTCGTTCAGTCGTGGGTTGATGCCGCGCACGACCTCGGATCAGGCGATCATCACCGGCGTCTCCTCGGCCTGAACTACGGCTTGACGGCGACGTCGCAGTCGGTGATCGAGTCGGTGGCGTTGCGGGTGGCTGGGCGGGGTCCGGACTCCGCGGAGCGGCGGATGACCCAGCGTGGGGTGATCCTGGCTGGTGATGTGGCGGCGATGGGGATCGGGGTCGCGGCGCAGCGGTTCCTGGCGCATCGCAAGGATGAGCCGATCGCCCGGGCGTGGGGGCGCACGTTCAGCTGGCGTCTGGCTGTGGGTGGGATGGCTGGGGCGATCATCGTGACTGGCCGACATGCTGTTCGAGGCGATCGGTGGCGACCAGCGCTCCTGGACCCGCAACGCCCCGATCGCGCTGCCGGTGGGTGCGGGCCTGGCGGCGTGGCAGTACCACCGGTTGCGCTCGAAGATGACCGAGGAGGGTGTGACTCACGACGCCGAGGGTGAGGCGTTGGATGACTCGCAGGGTGTCGCGGTCGGCAAGGCTGTGGGTATCGGGGCCGGGGTTTCGGTGGCCCTGTTCGTGGCGGCGAAGGGCGAGAAGCTGTTCGCCGGCGGGGTGGGTTCGGTCCTGACCTCGATGAACCCGCGCCTGGAGCTGATCGGTCGCCCCGTCGGGCACGCGACGGCGCTGGGGTTGTTGGGTTTCGCCGGGTTCAAGGGCCTGCAGCACGTGTTCGCCTCCGCGGAGACCAGCGGGGACGCGGTCGAGGCTGCGTACTCCAAGGCGCCGACCTCGGAGTTCGTCAGCGCGGGTCCGCGCAGTGCGGTGCCGTTGGAGACGATCGGCCGGGAGGGCCGCCGGTTCGTGAACATGGCGCTGACCGTCGAGGAGATCGAGGCGGTGATGGGTGGCCCGGCCAAGCCCCCGATCCGGGTGTTCGTCGGCCTGGAGACCAAGGCCACGACCAGCGAGCGGGCTGACATGGCGATGCGCGAGCTGGAGACCCTGGGGGCGTTCGAGCGCAAGCACATCGTGTTCATGTCCCCGACCGGCACCGGGTACCTGAACTACGTGACTGCGGAGTCGTTGGAGTTCCTGACCCGCGGGGACATCGCGTGCGTGGCGATGCAGTACTCGTTGCGCCCGTCACCGTTGTCGTTGTTCCGGGTCGGGATCGGCATCGACCAGAACAACGCGTTCCTGCACGCCCTGAAGTGGCGGCTGGCGGCGATCCCGGAGGACAAGCGCCCGAAGTTGCACATCTTCGGGGAGTCCCTGGGGGCGCAGACCTCGGAGGATGTGTTCGCTGAGGAGGGCACCGAGGGCCTGCACCGGGTGGGCATCGACCGGGGCCTGTTCCTGGGTACCCCGGCGGCCACGAAGTTCCGGCAGAAGTGGCTCTCGGACCCGGCGGCGATGGACCCCGACGGCGAGATCGTCGAGGTCGACAACTACGCCGAGTTCCTCGCCCTGCCCGCCGACGTTCAGGCCCGCGCGCGGTACTTCTTCCTGACCCACCACAACGACTCCATGCCCAAGTTCTGGTTCCCGCTCGCGGTCCAGGCCCCGGACTGGATGGGCCCGGCCGAGACCCGCGAACCCGGGGTCCCGAAGGAGACCGCGTGGCGGCCCTACATCACGTTCCTGATCACGTTCATCGACGTGAAGAACGCCATGAACGTCATCCCCGGGCAGTTCGTCGCCAACGGCCATGACTACCGGGCCAGCCTGGCCCGGTTCACCTCCCTGGCCTACGGCCTGCCCGCCGACGACGACACCATCGCCGAGCTGAACAAGGTCCTGGCCGCTCGCGAGCTCAAGTGGGCCGAGATGCGGGTCATCGACCAGCAGTTCGCCGACGCCCAGGCCGAGGTCAAGGCCCAACTGGCCAAGTGGGGCGCCGACGCCAACGCGCCCATCCCAGTTCCGACCGTCGCGGCGGGGTGAGGCCCTCCCGCGGGGAACCCGCTGACCGCCTAGCCTGAGCCCATGGCCGGTGATGGGGCGAAGCGGGAGCGGATCATCGCGGCCGCCTCCGAGGAGTTCACCGCCCACGGGTTCGGGGCGACCTCCGTCGACAAGGTGGCCACGCGTGCCGGCGTCAGCCCCCGCGCTGTCGGCCGGCTGGTGGGCACCCGGCACGACCTCCTGGTCGAGGTGCTCGCCGCGCGCGGTGAGTCGCTGGTCGCCGAGCTCGTCGAACGGGCTGCGGACTCCCCGGATCGGACCCCGCCGCTGTCGGCGTTGATCGAGGCCGCCCACCGGCTGCAGCAGGCGCCGGGAGCCAGCTGGGATCCCCTGGAGCTCGAGGTCCTGGCCCGGGCCCGGGACGACGACCGGATGCGGGTCATCGGGACGCAGCGGATCGCCCGGCGCAGCGAGAACGTGAAGGCCATCTCCGAGAGCTCCCGTCAGGCCGGGGGACTGGACCCGGGGCTGTCGGACAACGCCGTCGTGCACCTGTCCATGGCGCTGTCCATCGGGATGGCGATGCTCGATCCGGTTGCCAAGTACCGTCCGACGCCGCTGGAGTGGGACGCGATGATCGCCCGGATCGGGGCGGCCGTGGCCCCCTCGGAGCTCCTGCTCCAGCCTGCGTACGAGGTCAGCGAGCGGTGGCGGGTCCGCGTGGACATCCCCGACCGTCCGGGCGGGATGTCGCGCGTCATCCGGGCCCTGGGTGCGTTGCACGTCTACACCGTCTCCCTGGGCGTGGTCGGCCACGGCGCCGACACCCGGACCGTCGACCTGGCCCTGATCGCCCCGCCGCACGTGTCGGCCGACGTCATCCTGGCCGCGGCCGAGTCGGCCGGCGAGCACGCCCACATCACGGTCGGGTCACCGGATGCCGGACGCGACCTGCCCACCCGGATGCTTGACGCGGCCACCTTCCTGGTCAAGCACCCCGAGGCTGCCCCGACGGTGGCGGCGGGGCTGGTCGAGGCGGACAAGGTCGAGGTGATCTCCGCGACCGAGGGGGTCGATGATCGCGCGGACATCCTGCGGCTGCAGTGGACCGCCGACCGGCACGTCCTGCTCGAGCGCAGCTGGGCGCCGTTCGCCGGGGCGGAGCAGGCGCGGGCCTCGGCGCTGCTGCGCCTGTCGTCGGCGATCGCCAAGCTGGCCGGCGAGGCGGACTCGACCGGATGGATCGACACGGTCCGGGACGGCACGGTGTGGATCCGGCTGGCCCGGCCCGAGGACGCCCACGCGGTCGCGGAGATGCATGAGCGCTGCTCGGAGCGCAGCCGCTTCCAGCGCTACTTCTCGCTGACGGAGTGGCGCGACATCCAGCTGCGCCGGCTGTCCGGCGGTCATCGCGGCGCCACGCTGGTCGCCATGAGCCGCGACGGAGCCATCGTGGCCCTCGGCAACGTCTTCCCGGAGTCCCCGGACGATGCCACCACGGCTGAGATCGCGCTGATCGTCGAGGACGCCCATCAGGGGACCGGTGTCGGGACCGCCCTCCTGCGGCGCATGCTGCAGGTCACGCCCACGATGGGGTTCACCCACGTCGTCGCCCATGTCCTGGCCGACAACGCGGGGATGAAGCACCTGCTCGGGACGACCGGCCTCACGTGGTCGACAACAGTCGAGGAGGGTGTGGCGAGCATGACCGCCCGGGTCGCGCCGGACTGAGGGTCAGGCAGCGGTCGTGACGTCGTCGGAGTCGTCGTCCGGGCCGTCGACCTCGTCGGAGTCGTCGTCATCCAGGTC
The DNA here is from genome assembly GCA_963729885.1 of uncultured Actinomycetes bacterium. Lineage (GTDB taxonomy): Bacteria > Actinomycetota > Actinomycetes > S36-B12 > CAIYMF01 > Prado023. The sequence continues at coordinate 7,504 of CAVSQK010000035.1, read as the reverse complement.
GGGGGAGTCGGGGCCGTGGTCACCGTCGTCGGTGTCCTCGCCGTCGTCATCGCGGTCGTCCTGGTCGGAGTCGACCTGGTCATCCCCCTGATCGCCGAAGCACCGGTCGTCGCCATCCTCGCCGTCGACGTCGTCGTCGTCGTCGCCGCCGCGCAGAAGGTCGACACCGAAGCCGCCACGCAGCTTGTCCCTGCCCGCTCCGCCGTACGCGCGATCGTCGCCGTCGTCCCCGTCCATCTCGTCCTGCCCGCGGCCACCACGCAGCGTGTCATCCCCGGCGCCACCCGTCAGGTCGTCATCGCCCTTCTCGCCGAACTCGCGGTCGTCCCCGTCGCCGCCGCTGAGGTCGTCATCGCCCGCGCCACCGTGGAGGCGGTCCTTCCCGCCCTTGCCGAACAGCCGGTCGGTCCCCGCGCCGCCGTAGATGATGTCCACCCCGTCGGAGCCGCACACCAGGTCGTTGCCCCCACGCGCATGGACCACGTGCCGTCCGGTCCCGGTCACCACGATGACATCGTCGCCGCGGGTTCCCCTGATGTGTCGGGCGCCGGAGACCTTCGTCGCCGTGACCCCCTGGCACGTCGCGACCTTGTCCTGGGTGGACACGGTCGACGCGTCGGCCGCGCCGCCGAGGCCCAGGGCGAGCAGGCCCATGAGCGTGACGGCTGAGACGGTGCGGGTGCGGGAGGCGATCATGGCTCCTCCTGGGGGCCGGGCGTCGGGCAGAGTCCCGAGGCAGGGAGTATCGGCAGGCGCCCGTGGTCGGGCGAGTGCGTTCACCCGGTTGCCGGGATCAGCGGAGCCGATAGAACCGCCAGAAGCCACCCTCGATCGGCAGGATCTCCACTCCGGCGAACCCGGCCTCCCGCGCGTACCCCTCCAGCACGGAAGGTCGCATCACGGCACCCGTGCCCACCGAGCCGGGATGTGACATGCCGTCCGGGAGGCACACCAGGGTGCTGAACCCGTAGATGATGCGCTCCACCTCATCCCCCGGCGCGATGAACTCGGGTGCGACGTTCTCGTCCATCACCAGGACGATGCCGTCCCCTGCTGCCATGGAGCGCATGGTCCTCAGCACGGGAACGGGCTGCGGCATGTCGTGGATGCACTCGAATGCCGTCACGACGTCGTAGACGTCGCCGTGTCCGGCCTCAGCGGGATCCACCGCGTGGAACCGCACCCGGTCGGAGAGGCCTTCAGCCTCCGCGTTCCTGCGCGCACGTTCGATGGCCGGCACGTCGAGGTCGAATCCGTCGATCGACACGTCCGGATAGGCCCGCGCGATCGCGATGGAGGACCAGCCCCCGCCGCAGCCCACGTCCGCGACCCGGGCGCCGGAGGACAGCCGCTCGTCGAGGTCATCGACGCTCGCCAGCCACTGGGCCAGGGAGTTGAGGTAGGCGGGCCGGTTGCCCCATTCCTGGCCCTCGCTCATGTCCCGGCCGTACTCCCGCCAGTTCACGCCGCCGCCTGTGCGGTAGGCATCCATGATCGCGGGAAGCTGCTGGGCGGCTGCGACGAACATGCGGGCGTAGGGCGTGAGATACGTGGGGGCGTCCCGGTCGAGGAGCACCTGCGCGTGCTCCTCCGTCAGCCGGTAGCGTCGCTCGCTGGCCCGGGCGCCCACGTCGGCGACCTCCAGGAACCCCGATACTGCCTGCGCCTCGAGCCACTCGCGTGCGTAGCGCTCGGCGATGCTGCTGCGCTCGGCGAGCTCCGAGGCGGTGAGCCACCCGTCGGTGAGGTGCTCGTAGAGTCCGAGCCTGTCCCCGAGGTAGACCTCCAACAGCTCGGCCGTGCCGACCAGCGATGTGAAGAGGCGCTCCGAGAGCGCGTCGGCCTGCTCACCCATACCCGCTCCTGTGCCGGAGTCGTTCGTGGTCGCGCACCCGCCCGGCGTCGGAAGGATTATCGTGACCAGAGTGGTGGACGCTATACCGAGGGGACCGATGGTGGCGCGGCCAGCCGCGCGCCCTTGGCCGGGGTCACACGTCTGGTGGGCCGCGACGGGCCCGGGCCGATGACCGACCACCACTTCATCGCAGAGCTGTGGGTGTGGGACGCCCGGCGCCAGGACACCTGGACCTTCGTCACCCTGCCGCCCGAGGTGAGCTCAGCCGTCGAGGACGAGGCGGACGGCCGGGGACCACGGGCCGGGTTCGGCTCAGTGCGGGTCGAGGTGCGGATCGGCCCGAGCTCGTGGCGCACGTCCCTGTTCCCGGACAAGGCCTCCGGGTGCTTCGTCCTGCCGGTGAAGAGGGCTGTCCGGCAGGCCAACGGCGTCGACGAGGGCGATCCGGTCGAGGTGACGCTCCGGCTCCTGTGACCCCGTCAGCGCCGTTCACAGCCCCCAGAAGGAGCCTGAGAGCCCCACGCTGCGCAGGTAGTCGGCCGCTGCCGCGGGCTCGCGCCGCTGGTAGCCGCGCTCCAGTCGCCCGGTGTACCAGCCGGACGCGAGGTGCCACAGGGTCGACAGGTCCATCGCACAGCCGCGGTCGTTGCCGGTGCGCTGCAGCCACTGCTCGACGCACGCCTCGCTGCAGAAGATGCGCTGGTGGCCGCAGGTATCGACCACGTCGTCCCACATCTGCGCTGCGGGCCTCAGGAAGTGGGCGACCTGGTCCCCCGGCGGGGGTCCCGTGCGGCCGACGTTCCAGGCATGTGGCGTCTCGCACGCCGGGCATCGTGTGGCCACCAGCAGGTCGGGCTCCCAGGTGAGCAGGTGCGCCATCGCGAACGAGTCCCAGGCGCACCCTCCCCACCAGAGCGTGGCCGTGCCCATCACCGAGAAGCCCAGTGGAACGGCGGAGAACGGGTGGGCCATCAGGATGCGCCCGTCCGCGTCGAGAACCAGGTGCCGGGCAGCCGCAAGCTGCCCTGAGTCCGTCCTGGATCTGCTCGGTCGAGCAGTCGGACTCGACGGCAAGATCAGCCACAGCGGGCGCCCGGCCCTCGCGCGCGAAGGTGCGATACACGGCCAGGCGGAGGTCCTCGACGTCCATGGGGCGTGACCGTAGCGGCAGGGCTGCCGGCCTGTCCCCAGTGGTCCCACATCCGAGCCCGATCTGGCTGCGCCGGGCCCGGGGCTCAGCGCTGGATCTGCTTCGGCCAGGTCCAGGCGTAGAACGCGATCGCCGCCAGGAGCGCGACCTCGACGGCGCTGCCCAGGACGTAGTAGTCCCACTCGCCGATGGCCCCGCCGATGATGGTCAGCGCATAGACGACGGCCAGCCCGATGTTGGCGACGCGGTTGACCTGTGGCCGCAGGACGAGGGCTCCGAAGATCATCAGGGTGGGCAGGACCACGTAGGCCGTGGTGGCCAGGAGGAACGTCTGGTTGACGGCGAACCCGCTGATCACGCCCGCCTCGACGTCGGCCCGGAAGTCGGGCCGGTAGAAGCTGAAGAGGTCGACGTAGGCGAACACGAACAGCATGGTCGCTCCAGAGCGCGGAGATCTTGACGCGCACGTTCACCGGGCGGGGTCAGCCGGTTGCTAGGGCCTGGACATGATGGGCTCCTGATCCTGTGGCTTACTTAGTAACCATACCGATTACTTAGTAAGCTTGTCCACATGAGCACCCCATCGGGCCCCACGCCGCGCCGCGCTGACCAAGGACCGGATCCTGCGCGCTGCCGTGGCCTGGCCGATCGTGAGGGACTGGGCGCCCTGACGATGCGTCGCCTGGGTGCCGAGCTCGGAGTCGAGGCGATGTCGCTGTACAAGCACGTCGCCAACAAGGACGAGATCCTCGATGGGGTCGTCGAGCTCATCGTCGGCCAGATCGAGATCCCCGGTCGGGGGAGCCGTGGCAGGAGGCGATGCGCCGCCGGGCGCTGTCTCAGCCCGCGAGGTCCTCGTCCCGGCACTCCTGGGCGATCGGGCTCCTCGAGAGTCGCCGCTCGATGGGCCCCGCGACGATGCGCTCCACTGGAGGCGGTGCTGGGCAACCTGCGGTCGGCCGGCTTCTCCCTCGACGATGCCGCGCATGCCTTCTGGCTCCTGGACAGCTACGTCTACGGGCACGTCATCCAGGAGACGAGTCTCGGCCCGGTGGGTCCCGTCGACGAGAGCACCTCCGGGGCGGCTGAGGCCGCTGGCGAGGCCGTCACCATGGCCGACTTCCCGAACCTGGTGGCTCTGGGGGAGCGTGCCGGTACAGCTCGATCGGGAGTTGCCCACGGGCTGGACCTATCCTGGGGCGATCGAACGCAGTGCCGCTCCGGCCGGGGGGTGGAGCGCGAGCGGGGCGCCCCGCAGTTTCCACCCCCTAGGCTGCCACCGAGGAGCGCGCATGGAGATCGATGAGGATCACCGGCAACCACCGGGGAGCACGGCGGCCCCGGCCGACCACGCCGACGCCCTGGTCCTCTTCGGGGCCACGGGCGACCTGGCGCGCAAGAAGCTGTTCTCGGCGATCTACCACATGGCCGAGGCCGGCACCCTCGACCTGCCCGTGGTGGGCATCGCGCGGTCCGGATGGGACAGCGAGCGCTTCCGCACCCATGTTGCGACCGCGGTCGGTGAGACCGTCCATCATGTGGACCCGCTCGTCCTCGAGGCCCTTCTCGCGCGCACGCACCTCGTGGGCGGGGACTACTCGGAGGAGCCGACGTTCGCGCGCCTTCGCTCCGAGCTGGCGGGCCTGGGGTCGGTCCGCCCGGCGTTCTACCTGGCCATCCCGCCGGGGTTGTTCCCGACGGTGATCGAGGGGCTCTCCCGGGAGGGCCTGGACAAGGGCTCGAGGATCATCGTCGAGAAGCCGTTCGGACGCAGCCTGGACACGGCCGTCGCGCTGAACCAGCTCCTCGGCCAGCACTTCGCCGAGCGCGACATCTTCCGGATCGACCACTACCTGGGCAAGGAGGCGGTCGAGGACCTCATGGTCTTCCGGTTCGCGAACACGTTCCTCGAGCCCATCTGGAACCGCAACTACGTCAAGAGCGTGCAGATCACGATGGCCGAGCAGATCGGCGTCGAGGGTCGCGGCGCCTTCTACGAGGGTGTGGGCGCCCTTCGCGATGTCGTCCAGAACCACATGCTGCAGGTCGTCGCGATCCTGGCCATGGAGCCTCCTGTCAGCCCGCACGCCGACGCCCTGCGCGACGAGAAGGTGAAGGTGTTCCGGGCGATGCGCTCCCTGGACGCCGCATCGGTGGTCCGCGGGCAGTACGAGGGCTACCTGCAGGAGCGCGGGGTCGCGCAGGACTCCACGGTGGAGACCTACGTCGCCTGTCGCTTCGAGATCGACTCGTGGCGCTGGTCGGGCGTGCCGTTCTACGTGCGCGCAGGCAAGGCGATGGCCCGGCCAGGGCTGGAGGCGCTCGTCGAGCTGCGTGAGCCTCCCCGGATGCTCTTCGGGGATCCCGCCATGCCACGTCCCCACTCCAACCTGATCCGGTTCCGCCTGGGCGCGATCGACGGGGTCACGATGACGGTGCAGGCCAAGCAGCCCGGGCCGGAGCTGATCTCGCAGCCGATCGACCTGTCGGTCGACTTCGCCGCGTCCCTGGGCACGCGCAGGGAGGCCTACGAGCGGCTCCTCGGAGATGCCATCGCGGGGGACTCCCGACGGTTCGCCCGGGAGGATGCCGTCGAGTGCACGTGGCGCGTGGTGCAGCCCGCGCTGGACGATCCCACGCCGGTCCACACCGTACGCGCAGGGCAGTTGGGGACCGGCTGACGCCGACGCCCTGCTGGGCGACGACCACTGGCATGAACCCGAATAGCGAGGAGCGCACATGACCACCGACTCGCCGATGACGCTCGGCATGGTCGGCCTGGGCCGGATGGGCGCCAACATCGCGCGGCGGCTATGGCCGACGGGCACTCGGCGGTGGTCCACGACATCGACCCGGCCGCCGTGGCGACGCTGGTCGGCGGAGGGGGCGATCGGGGCCGACTCCCTGGCCGAACTCGCCGCGAACCTGCCGGCGCCGCGCGCGGTGTGGGTCATGGTCCCGGCCGGGCGGATCACCGAGGCGACGATCGCCGCCCTGGCCGAGGTCCTCGAACCCGGGGACACGATCATCGACGGCGGGAACACGCACTACACCGACGACCTGCGCCACGCGGCCGCCCTGCGGCGAGAAGGGCATCCACCACATCGACTGCGGCACCAGCGGCGGGGTGTGGGGCGCCGAGCGCGGCTACTGCCTGATGATCGGCGGCGAGCCGGAGCCGGTCGAGCGGCTCACCCCGATCTTCGCCTCGCTGGCCCCCGGCGCGGGTCCGGCCCCGCGCACCCCCGGGCGCTCCGGGCGACCCGGACGCGGCGGAACAGGGCTTCCTGCACTGCGGCCCGAACGGGGCCGGGCACTTCGTGAAGATGGTGCACAACGGCATCGAGTACGGGCTCATGGCCGCCTACGCCGAGGGCCTGAACATCCTGGCCAACGCCGACGCCGGCCTGCGCACCCGGGACTGCCGACGCCGAGACCGCACCGCTGGAGCACCCCGAGCACTACCAGTACGAGCTGGACCTCCCGGCGATCACCGAGGTGTGGCGGCGCGGATCGGTCGTCGGCTCCTGGCTGCTGGACCTGACCGCCTCGGCCCTGCACGCCTCCCCGGAGCTGGCCGAGTTCTCCGGCCGCGTCTCGGACTCCGGCGAGGGCCGCTGGACCGCGGTGGCCGCCATCGACGAGGGGGTGCCCGCGCCCGGTGCTGACCGCGGCGCTGCAGTCCCGGTTCGACTCCCAGGGGTCGGCGGCTTCGCCAACAAGGTGCTCTCGGCGATGCGCAAGCGAGTTCGGCGGCCACCACGAGAAGGCCGAGTGACCCACGCCCGAGCCTGCGGGTCGCGGTGAGCCCCACCGCCGAGGCGGCCGCGTCCGAGGCGGCCGCCGAGATCGCCCGCCGAGCCCGCGAGGCGGTCGCCGACCACGGGTCCTTCACGCTGGCTGTCTCCGGCGGGCGCAGCCCGTGGTGATGCTCGCCCGCCTCGCCGACCTCGACATGCCCTGGGCCGCACACCACGATCTTCCAGGTCGACGAGCGCATCGGTGCCGGCCGACGACCCGCAGCGCAACCTGACCGGCCTGCTGCCGCGCCCTGCCGCCGGGCTGCCCGGCGCGTCGTGGTGCCGATGCCGGTCGAGGCCGACGACCTCGACGGGCGGCCTGCGCGGCCTACGCCGCGCGCGCTGCCGGCGACGCTGGACCTGGTCCACCTCGGGCCTGGGCTCCGACGGCCACACCGCCTCGCTGATCCCCGGCGACCCGGTGCTGGAGGTGACCGATCGCCGACGTGGCCCTGACCGGCGAGTACCAGGGCCGGCGCCGGATGACCCTCACCTACCCCCGGCTGGCGCGCGCCCGAGGCGTCCTGTGGCTGGTCACCGGCGCCGAGAAGCGCGGGGCGCTGGCCCAGCTGCTGGCCCGCGACCGGGACGATCCCCGCGGGGCGCGTGACCGGCCGGACCAGGTCGTGTTCTGCGATGACGCCGCGGCGGCGTTGCCGTGCCGGTGACGGCGCTCCACGCGGCACGGGCCCGGGCGTC